>JAZNAS010000084.1:0-77462 GCA_045586625.1 Treponema sp. | reverse complement strand
AAGTGTTTGAAGAACAGCACGACAAATACTTTGTAACCTTTGAAGTTGATGGAAAGCATATGTGCCAAACTTTAGTCAAGGATGCAAAAACCTTTGTATATCCAACGTATAAGGGGCGAATTATTGAAGGATGGTGATAGGATGTCCTGATATTTACTCACCAGCCCCATCTACCTTGCAGTATAGCCCGATGAACGAAAGCGTTGGGGCAACAGGGAGGTTCCCTGAGCAGCCGAACTGTGAGCGTAGCGAAGTGCGAGGCTAATTAGGGTTTCCCTGTTGCCCCTTTCACTTTCAATTTACCCATGCTATACTGTCCCCATGAGTATTTCTTCATCCCAACAGCCGTTTGACAAGGCTTTGTATATCATCGATTCTTACGGGCTTATTTATCGCTCTTATTATGCATTTATCAGTCGTCCCCTTACCAACAAGGATGGGGAAAATGTTTCCGCTGTCTTTGGCTTTTTCCGCAACCTGAAGGCGGTGCTGGACAAGTACAAGCCCCATGGCTTGGTGGCAGCCTTTGACCCCAAGGGGCCTACCTTTCGCCATCAAATCTACGACCAGTACAAGGCCACCCGCCAGAAAACTCCAGAGGATCTCCATGCCCAGGTGCCGGTGATAGAGGAAATCCTTGTGGCCTTGGGAATTCCTGTGCTGCGTCAGGATGGATTCGAGGCCGACGATGTGATTGCAACCTTGGCAAGGCAGTGCTGTCAGCAGGGGCGGCCCTGTAGAATCCTTTCTGCGGACAAGGACTTGATGCAGCTGGTGGATTGCACCACAGAAATCCTCAAGCCAGATAAGGCTGGTGGCTGGGAAGTGGTGGGAGCCGCTGGTGTGGAGGCAGAGTGGGGCGTTCCACCGGAAGGAATGCTGGATTTGCTTGCATTGATTGGGGATACCGCCGATAACGTGCCTGGGGTGCCTGGTGTTGGCATTAAGACTGCCCTCAAGCTTTTGGGAGAATACGGAAGCTTGGACGGCATTTACCACCATGCAGAGGAAATCAAGGGAGCCATTGGCAACAAGATTCGGGCAGGCAAGGATTCGGCCTATTTTTCCAAGGACTTGATTGCCCTCCGCTACGATGTGCCACTGGATGCTTCCATTGATTCCTTTTCCACTGAAAGCTTGAATTATCAGGCTGCAGCAGATTTGCTGATGAAGCATGGTGTTCCTGCCGTGGCCAAGCAATATGCCACTGTTTCAGGAGAAGCTTCTGAGGAAAAGAAGGATGCCTCCGCTCCCGCCAAAGCTCCTGCTCAAGCTCCTGCTCAAGGCACTGAAACACAGGACTTTAGCCAGGATTTTTCCAGCTTCCGCAAAAATGTTGGCAACTACAGTGCGGTGACTGATGTAGCCCAGCTGCAGGAATTTATTGACCAGGTGCTGGCCAGTCCAGAAAAAATTGTAGCCTTTGACTGCGAGACTGACGGACTCAATAGTCGGGAGGCTGCCTTGGTGGGCTTTTCCCTTTCCTGTCGCTCTGGCCAGGGCTTGTACATTCCCCTGGTGTGTGGTGACGGGCTTTTGGCCGGCAATTTAATCAGCAAGGATGAGGCCCTTGCCCAGCTGCAGCGGCTTTTTGGCAACAGGGATTGTACCGTCATCATGCACAACGGCAAGTTCGACTATCAGGTGCTGTGCTGCAATGGTCTTCCTGTGCCCCAGTGCCTGATCTGGGATACCATGGTGGCAGCCTGGCTGTTGGAGCCTGAGCGTTCCTCCTATTCCTTGGAATCTCTGGCAGCAGGAAAGCTGGGCTTGGAAACCATTTCCTTTGACTCCATCGTTCCCAAGGGCTCCACCTTTGCGGACTTAACCTTGGAGCAGGCGGTGCCCTATGCCGCAGAGGATGCAGACCTTACCTGGCAGCTGTATCAGCTTTTCAAGTCTCGTTTGGAGCAGACTAATCTGCTCAAGCTCTTTTTACAGCTGGAAATGCCAGTGCTTCCTGTGTTGGCCCAGATGGAGCTTTGTGGCATTCATCTTGAAGGCCATGAATTGGAAGCTTATGGGCAAGAATTATCCCAGGAAATTGCTCTCATTCAATCTGAAATCTACGAAATTGTGGGACACGAGTTCAATATTGCTTCTACAAAGCAGCTTCAGCAGGTGCTTTTTGAGGAGCGGGGCTTGCCCACAGGAAAAAAGACAAAGAACGGCTACTCCACCGACACCAGCGTTCTGGAAGCCTTGGCTGCCTTGGATGTGGTGCCACGAAAAATCCTTGAGTTTCGGGCAAAGTCAAAGCTCCTTTCAACCTACGTGGAAACCTTGCCAAAAATGGCTGATGCCCAGGGGCGCATCCACACCAGCTTTATGCAGACAGGAACTGCCACTGGCCGTCTTTCCAGCCGGGATCCCAATCTCCAGAACATTCCCGTGCGGGACGAGGAGGGCCGTCGCATTCGATCTGCCTTTACGTCCAGCCCTGGCAAGGTGCTGATTTCTGCCGACTATTCCCAGATTGAGCTGGTGCTTTTGGCCCACCTGTCCCAGGATGAGGGCTTGTGCTCCGCCTTTAACCAAGGAGTTGACGTGCACAGGGCCACCGCTGCCTTGATTTTTGGTGTGCCTGCCGAGGAGGTGACGGCGGAAATGCGTCGTACCGCCAAAACCATCAACTTTGGCGTCATGTACGGTATGAGTGCCTTCCGTCTTTCCAATGAGCTGGGGATTCCCCGTGGTCAGGCCCAAAGCTTTATCGAAAAATACTTTGCCACCTATGCCGGAATCAGCCAGTTCAAGGAAGCCATGATTTCCCAAGGAGAAGAGAAAGGCTATGTGGAAACCATTATGGGCCGTCGTCGTTACATTCCTTCAATAAATAGTCGCAACAAACTGGAAAAATCTGGGGCGGAGCGAATTGCAGTAAACACTCCCATTCAAGGCTCTGCCGCAGACATTGTAAAAAAGGCCATGCTGGATGTTTCTGCCTTGCTCAAAGAAGAGGGGTGCTCCGCCCAGCTTTTGCTTCAGGTTCACGATGAGTTGATTTTTGAATGTCCCGAGGCAGAGGCTGACACTGCCGCCTCATTGGTTCGGCAAGCTATGGAAGCTGTGGTGGAGCTTCGAGTTCCCCTGAAGGTGTCTGTGGAAATCGGGCCACGATGGGGTGACTTTCACTAAAGCTTAAGGAGAAAAGCATGAGCAAGGCTTGCAATCAGGATAAAAATCGGTGGGAAGGGCGAGCTTTGCCTGTCATCTGTGTGACAGGCCCCATGGCGGCGGGAAAAAATCTTGCCTCGGACATACTTGCTGCCAAGGGCTGGGCCTGTGTTGATGCGGACAAGGTGGCCCACCAAGCCCTAGACTTGCTGAAGGAGGAGATTGTGGCCTTGCATCGTGAGAAGGCACAGCAATTGGGAATCCAGCTGGTGAATCAGGATGGCAGCTTGAATCGGCGGGGCATTGGTGCCTTGGTGTTCGATGATGAGCTTGCCCTGCAGCGTCACGAAGCCTTGGTGCATCCCAAGGTGGAGCAGCTGCTGGAGGATTTTGTCTGCGGGCATCCAGAGGAGCCTGTGGTGATTAATGCCACGGTTTTGTATAAAACTCATCTTCTTAAAAAATGTGACGCAATCCTTTTTATCGACGCACCCTTGATGTTGCGATTTTTCCGGGCCCGTAAACGAGATAAAATGCTTGCAAAACAAATTCTTTCAAGATTTCGCTCTCAATTCGGTATCTTTGCTAAATATAAAAATTCAAATGCCGATATTTACAGGGTATGGAACCTGAGAGCTCCGTACATTCTGGAACGTAAACTAGAAAGGATTGTGACAAGATGGAACAAAAGAAAATATTGTGGATTATTGCAAGTGTAGGCGTTTTCCTCCTGGTGGTCATGGGGGCTGCCCTCATTATCAACCGACCTGCCCAAGGAGTGGAGCCTACCTTGTCTTCTCTTCAATCTACCAATGATACATGGATTATGCCACCTGTAAATACACCTCCAGCACAGACTACTGGTTCCTTCCAGACTGAAGGAGAGTTGGTGGAAGGGGCTCTGGCAAATGAGGATACATCTGCCAACTCAGTACAGGAAAATACTATAGATTCTATGACGGTTTATTCTGGTACCACCAATGTATATGGTCTGTCAGATACAACCACCATCGATTTGAATAGCATCAAGGAAGCGGTTCAGCAGGCTACGGTGACTGCCACCAATCAAGCTGGGGCTGCGGCAGTGGCTTCCAAGTCAACTGCTGCTGCCAAGGCTCCCGCCAGTGAGGCTACAAAGCCTGCTCCTGCAGAACAAGTCTCTACCCCAAAGACTACAACAACCAAGGCTGCAGCAAGCTCCTCCAACAAGCTGGTGGATCAGTACTGGGTTCAGGTAGCCTCTGTTACCAACAAGAACAATGCGGAGAATGCTCGTGCTGCCTTGGCCGCCAATAAGATTGAAAGTGAAATCTTCACCCACAAGGCTGATGATGGAAAGCTGTACTATCGCTTGAGAGTTGGTCCTTACACTACAAAGACTGAGGCGGAGTATTGGAAGGGACGCATTGCCTTGATTGATGAATTTGCTGATACAGACAGCTATATCACCAATACTGCTGCAAAGAAATAATAATTACAATTCTAGTGCAGATTGACCTGTGCTCATAATTTTCTCCTCTTTGGGGCTACCTTCACCGGGTAGCCCCTTTTTTTTAATTTTTTTCTAAAAAAGCGTCAAAAATTTGAAGATTATACTGCTAATAAATATGTATGGAAAAAACGATTTTTTCTTTTCTAATGATGCTGGCCTGGAGCTTTTTGCTTGTTCCTGGAAACCAAGGGCTTTTTGCTCAGTCTACTCATTCTGGAGGCTCTAGGGTGGAGCAGAGCATTACTAGTGAGGGGGGTGGAGGCTTGGAATTCAGTTTTCCCTACGGCTACGCAGCCTTTATTCCAGGTGTGACGACAAAGCTTTCCATCCCCTTGGAAATTCATCCTTGGCAAAATCCCGGAATTCACGATGTGGCTGTGGGGCTAAGGTTGTATTGGAGCAATAGGCTACAGGTCTACGGTGGCAATCTGAGCTTTGGTGGTCCCACCTCCCTGTTTACCACTGCAGCTCCCTCTCTGACGGTAAACCCCCTGGCGGCTTTTACCTTTCCAGCTGCTACAGTTGCTGTTGGGTTGCCGGGATTCAGCGGAAGCTCCGCAGCCTACGGTGGAGCAGTGGTAGCCAGCCTGGGCAAGGGGTTTGCCAAGGACAGGATAGGCTTGTGGGCTACAGGCTCCCAGCAGAAGCGGTTTTTCGGTGGAGTGTCTATTCCCCTCAATGTCGGTGATGCACAGCTGCAATTGTCATCGGCTCTAGGAATTTGGTTTTTGGAAGAAAAGCTTCCTGATTTGGATGATAGCTGGTATGAGAATTTTCTTCCCTATCATGGAATTTGGCTTAGGGGACTTGCTCTGGAGGGGAGGCTTACCTGGAATTGGCTTAAGCTTTACGGTGGGGCTGTGGTGGCAGAGCAGCCTTGGGGTGGATTTGGCTACTGGGGAAGAATTCGTCTTGCTGTGGAGATCCCTGTGAAAGCCTTCCCCTTGCAGGTGCTTGGTGGAATTTCTGGTGGCCGTCCCGATTCCATTACCGCCACTGGCTCCAGGCTGCGGGAAAGCTTTCAGGCATATATCAACCCCCAGCTCACTTGGGATTTACGGGAAAAAGCTGCAGGACTCAGGCTGAGACTTGGACTCGGCTTTGGAGGCAACCTGAAGAACACCGATGAAATGAGACCCCGGCTTTTTTCCGACGGCAAGCTCCGTGGTGGTGTGGAAGTGCTCTTTCCTCAGTGGCGACTGCAGCTGGTGGGGGAGTGGCTTGGAATTCGGCTCAGTAATCAATCTGTGAAGGCTCGTTTACGGAGTCAGGAAAAATATGGCGGTACGGCAAAGCTCACCCTGAACAAGGTGATTCCCCACCTTGCGTTAGGACTACAGGGTACTGGTCATTATGAAAAAGGTACTAATATCGATAAGGACAGGATTGTGGTGGCTGGTGGCCTGAGCTTGAATCCCAAGATGACAGGAATTGCGCTTTTATCTTCCCTTGTTCCAGAAATTTCTGCCTCCACAGAAATAAGCTTTTCTCGGATGAATGGCTTTGATTCTGCTGCTACCGAGGCGAAGGCCAGCTGGAGCATGGACCTTTCCATGGTGAAGGTGGGAGTCTGGGTGGCGTTGGAATTGAGGCACACCACCCAGTAACTTTCTAGAGCTGAGGCTCCACCAAACAGGCATCCAGATCTGCAATGATTTTTTCCTGGTTCATGTCCTTGCCAATGAATACCATTTTAATCATGCGGTCTCCCACCTTTTCGTCCCAGTTGGCCTTAAAGTCTGGGTCTGCTTCCATGGTGGCCTTGATCTGGGCCTTGGTGCCAGTGGCCATCCAGTCCCCTGTAAAGCCCACGGAGATTTGCCGTCCAGCCTGCTCCAGAATAAAGGCGCTCATGTTGTCGTCACTAAGCCAGATAAGCCCCTTGGAGCGGATGATGGTGTGAGGCCAGTTTTCGGCAAACTTGTCCAGCTTGATCCTGTCAAAGGGCTTGCGACGGAAATACACGAAGGTGCTGATGCCGTACTCATCGGTGTGGCTATGTCCGGGAGTGTGATGATGTCCGCAACCACAGCTTTCATCATGATGATGTCCGCAACCACAGTGTTCATCATGATGATGCTCGTGGTGGTGTCCGCAGTCGCAGTGTTCATCGTGATGATGCTCGTGATGATGGCGTTGCTCCTCTTCAAACTTGTTCATGGCCTTGATCCAGCCAGCAGAAGAGAAGACTTCCTCAAAGTCAAAGGCGTTGGTGCCAAGGATAAGGGATAGATCAACCTGAGCCTTGGAGGTTTCAATAATCTTTGCTTGTGGCTGCAAAACCTGTACCACGTGACGCACTTGATCCAGCTGCTCTGGGGTAACCAAGTCCACCTTGTTGATGAGGACAATGTTGCAGAACTCAATTTGCTGTACCAGCAGGGCTTCCAGGTCATGTTCCTCCAAGCCCTTGTTCAGCAAGGAATTCCCACCTGCAAATTCTTGGACCATGCGGGCAGCATCAACAACGGCCACAATGGTATCCAGCCGAGCCACAGCAGGGATTTCGGGAAGCTGCTCTTCATCCTCTTCAGGATATTCCTCTTGAGCTCCTGACAAGAGGTGAATGGTTTCGGCAATGGGCTGGGGCTCGCAGACTCCGCTGGCTTCAATCAGGATATAGTCGAATTTATTTTGCTTGGTCAGACTGATGATTTGCTCCAAAAGGTCGGTTTTCAGGGAGCAACAAATGCAGCCGTTTTGCAGGGGAACAATGCTGTCCTTATCCTCTTCTACAATGCTGGCACCCTTCGCTATCAGTGAGGCATCGATGTTCACTTCACCAATGTCGTTCACGATGACTGCCACCTTGTAGCCAGTCTGGTTGTTCAGGATGTAATTCATGAGGGTTGTTTTCCCTGCTCCAAGGTAGCCGGTCAGCAGGGTTACAGGAATACGCTTGTCTTTCATGCTTTCATAATAGTAAAAAATACCTGGCAGGGCAACAATAGAAAATAGAAATATTTGCTTTAACTCGTATTTCCTGTATACTTAGAATATGAGGAAAATGAGTGATTCTGAGGAATTTCAGAGACAGGAAAATCTACGGAAAAAAAAATTGCAGGGGAAGGCAATCAAGGAGGTGGGCATCTTCTGGCCTTATATTTTGATTCCCACCCATATTACAACCCTTAAGCCCCTGCTTTTTTATCTTAAAACTGTGATCACAGAGTTCTTTCTTCTTCAGTTTAAGGTAAAATGGGGCTGGAAGAAGGCTGCCATTGCAGAGGTTACCGACAGTATTGATGAAGGCATTCCCTATCTGCCAGAAAAAAGCGACATTTACCTCGATTTCATAAACTTTTGGATCCGCTCCTTGAATTTCACTGTTTTGCGTCTGGGGAGAAGGAAGGCCCTTCCTCATTTGGCTGGATTTATGACAGCTATCGGTACTGCCTACCATGAAGCCGCTCGTGTGTATAAAATCAGGATGTCCACCACTCCACGACCTCCTGCTGGAAACCACAAGAACATGAAGACCATTCATCGGCTGGATCCCCACCTGTTGTGTGTTCCAAGCCTTCACGTGGGAGTGGTGGTGCTGACCCACACCTTTTTTTCTGCTGTTTTTAGGCAGGAAGGCTTGTCTCAAGAAGAGCAGGAGCAGTACAGCAAGGAGTTGTGGGAGGGAGCAGTGGAGATTGCGGAGACGGTGCTGTATGTAAAGCAGCACAGTGTCAACTGCATTCCCGCAGCCTTGTACATGATGACCCATCTGCTGAAAGACCAGTTTACCATTCAAGATGCCGCCGATTTCATCGACTGCCTCTTTGTGGACTCAAGCCATATTCCATCGCAGCAGGCCATGGCAATCCGCAATCACATTCACTATATGTACGAGCGGCTTGTTTTGGAGGGCTGCAACGAGGAGGACTGGATTGTGCCGGTGTTGCGGTGGCTCTTGACCCAGCCGGTTACAGGCCTCTGAAATACTCCGGCTTGTAGCGGGAAGGTATGGGGGATGGAGGAGACAGGTAATATCCAGAAAAATCATTCGTTTCTTCCTTTGTATTGATATTATTTTGAAAATGATGTAGCATATCGCATTCATTATGGAAGAGAATATATCTTTTGAAGATTTGGGCCTTGATGAGGCCACCTTGGCCGCTGTAGCCAAGAAGGGATTTGTAGCTCCATCCCCCATTCAAGTTCTAGCGATTCCCCGTTTGTTGGAAGGTGATGCCAACGTCATCGCTAAGGCTCGCACTGGTACCGGAAAGACCGCTGCCTTTGGACTCCCCCTTGTTCAGACTATTCGTGAGCCTGCCGACTCTGTGCAGGCCCTTGTTTTGACTCCGACACGGGAGCTGGCCTTGCAGGTGTGCAAGGAAATCGGCTCTCTCGCCACGGGAGCCTATCCCCGCATGGCTTCCGTTTATGGCGGTCAGTCCATGGGAGCCCAGCTGAAGGCCCTGAAAAAGGGTGTGGAGATTGTGGTGGGAACTCCCGGCCGTGTGCAGGACCATCTGGAGCGGGGAAGCCTTGACTTGTCCAAGATAAAGTACTTCATTCTGGACGAGGCCGACGAGATGCTGGACATGGGCTTTATCGACGATATTGAAAATATCTTTGCCCAGGCCAATCCTGACAGCCGCATCCTGCTCTTTTCTGCCACCATGCCCCAGCCTATTTTGAAGATTGCGGCAAAGTTCATGGGAGACTATGAAACCGTAGCTGAGGAAGCCAGCCCAGAAGCACCGATTCTGACGGAGCAGAAGTACATCATGGTGCGGGAGCGGGACAAGCTGGAGCTGTTGGTTCGCCTCATCGACATTTCCCCCGACTTCTACGGCTTGGTTTTTACCCAGACAAAGGTGGATGCAGACAACCTCACCCGCCAGCTGGACGAGCGGGGCTATCAGGTGGCAGCCCTCCATGGCGACATCTCCCAGCAGCAGCGGGAAAAGATTCTCCTGCGGTTCAGAAGCAGGAAGACCCGCATTTTGGTTGCCACCGATGTGGCTGCCCGTGGAATCGACATCGGTGGTCTCACCCACGTCATCAACTATTCCATTCCCTTCGACAGCTCAACCTACATCCATCGTATCGGGCGCACCGGGCGGGCTGGCTCCTACGGCGAGGCCATCACCTTGGTGCGGCCGGAGGAGAAGCGGAAGCTGGAGCATCTCAAGTCTGCCATCCGCAAGGCCGTAAAGGGAAGTCTGCAGGAGGACACGGTGCCTTCTGTAAAGAAGATTCTCGAGCTGAAGCAAAATCGCCTCTTTGACTCCATGAAGGAGGCTGTTTGGAAGCAGGTGGATGGCCTTGCTGCTGATGCAGTGGATGGTGAGCTTGACTCTATAGCTCCATCTGAAGCTGATGCTGCTTCCCAGGAGAATTCCATTTTTGCCCGGATGGCCGCCGACCTGTGCGGTCATCGGGATCCCCAGGAAATTCTTGCTTCCGTCTTGGAAAACTTCTACGGCCATCATCTTGACGCTGGTCGTTATGGCCACATTGAATCCCTAGAAAGCCTGAAAAAGGGCAAGGGCGGCCGAGATTCCCTGCAAGAAGGCGGACGAAGGGGACGAAATCTTGATGATGGTGCTCCTCGTCGTGACCGTGATGCTGTGGCCGAAGACCAGAAGCGGCTCTACGTGCAGCTGGGCCGCCGGGATAAATTCTTCGTACGGGAAATTGCCGAATTCTTCAGTGACCTGCTGGATATTCCCCAGCGACAGGTGGACGGCATTGTGGTGAAGGGCAGCTTTTCCTTGGTGAGCCTTCCCATTGAGGCCGCGGACCGGGCCCTGCAGATGAGCCAAAGGGACAATTCAATTCCTCATATGCACCTTGACGACAAGGCTGCGGGAAATGGCGGGGGCAAGAGAAGGAGGCGTGGTGAGTCAGAGGAAATGGATTTGCCCCGCAGCAAGCCAAAACGCAAGAAGGGCAGGGACAATGGCGAGGGAAGCTGGAGCTTTAAGTCTGGAGAAAAATCCTCCTTTGACAAATCCCGCTCTTCCCATTTCAGGGGAGGGAAGGGCTCCGGTAAATCCTTTGCGGGAGGCTCCCCCGGAAGATTTTTTGAGGGAAAGAGTAAGAAAGGTACCGTGCGGGGCGGCAGTTCAGCCAGCCTCTACAAACGGAAGCTTCCCCAGTAGCCTTACAATCAGTTGATACTAAAAAAAGTTCCCACAGTGGTTTCATTGTGGGAACTTTTTTTTTGAGTGCAGAGAAGATGAAATTTAAACCTTATTCTCCGAACCAGTAGAAGGTGTCGCCCTCCAGCACAATCTGCCAGTTTTCCAGCTGGGCAACCTGCACCTGCTTGTCCTGCAATCCCAGCTTGGAAAGGTATTTCCAAGCTGCCTTGTCCAATTGGTGCTCCCGGAAGCTCAGGCTTTGGAGCCAAGCCAAGGCTTGATCGTTGCAGTGGGCCCTTCCCCAGCCATGATTTGAATCCAAATCATGGCATTCCACTATACTGTGGATATTGTTAATTAGAGCCTCTTCCTCCAGCATGAAGGCGGGAATCCAGGTGAGCTGGTTGTCAGGTGCCTGAATCAGGTCTTCCCACGTGTCGTAGTTGGACTCAACAATCTCGCAGGATGCTAGAAGCATGACGCAGGCAATGCACAGGACAATTCTTTTCAACAATGGGCAGTTCATAAATCCTCCATGAATTATCGGTGTACTGTATCACATTTTCCACCTCATGTATATGAAAAGAGGGACAAGGATTTGCTCAGGATTCTCCTGTATGGAATCTTGCGGCAGGCTGAGTCCTGCAACATCAATTTTAGCCAGACCCAGCAGGAAGCGTTGAAGGCAAAGCTTTCCATGATGTAGTGGAATTCAGGCTGCGAGGTGGCAAGTGGTGCTGGTAATCAGGAATCAGTGTCCTACCGTTCCGTCTCCGAGAAGAAATTTGCCAGGGCAATGATGTTCACTCCTGCCGTCACGTGGACGTGGGGAGTGAAGGCATCCCGATTGGATAGCTCCACACCCACGGACAGGGAAATCAGCCGCTGCTGGAGTCGGGGATTCTGGCTCAGCTCCTCCATGTTGTGAATTAGCGAGAACTGGAGCAATGGCTTCAGGTGGAAGAGGGTGACGTCTTTAGGATCCAGGTAGTTCAGCTGGAGCTGGGGAGATAGCATCAGGGGACCACCAAAGACAAGGGCATATCCTGCGGTGAGGTTCAGGAAGGTGAGGCTTTCCATGTCCATCTGGAGCTGTTCTGACTGGTTGCTGGGACTGCCCGTCACCTGGAGTGGGGAGAATTGAAGATAAAGGGGAATACTGCTTCCCATGAGGGTGAGGGGAGCCACCTCCAGCTCCATCAGCATCCTGTCGGGGCTGCGGTAGACCATTCTGGCACTGCCCATGTCCCAGAAGAAATCCACTTGTGCGATGGCAGTGGATGCCACCAGCAGCAGGGTGAGGATGGTACCAAGCCTTCTTGCACTGTTCATGATTTCCTCCTGTGGTGCTTGTCTTCAAAGCCTGTGGACATAATTATAATCTGCCTCCCCCAGACCAGTCAACATGCTTTTTGTTGTGGTTCCTGACAGAAAAGTGGGGATTTATTCCAGGTTACACTCGTCTATATAATTTCAAATTTAATTTGACAAATACGAATTTAAGTGAGATAATATTCTGGTATACAACTTTTATTTTGGAGGATACATGAAAAGAAGAAGCATTAAATTCTTTAGCTGTAGGTTGAGCTGCCCAAAACAGATACATGTTAGGGGGGGGGTATGAGAGAGTTTTAATATTTCTGCTGGTAACTGGAGGTCTTCTGGTTACGTTGATGGGATGCCCCAAGGTGTACAATAGCTCAGAAGGTTGGCTTGCTGGGGTGTACAATCGTGGTGCCGTTCCGCAAACCTATACATTAAAAGTTGATGAATCTACTGTAGAAATTAAAACAGATACCCCTATCCCAAGGGTAACTTTGGATAATCTGAATAAGACAAAAGAACAATTACCAGATAAAATAAGCGTATGGACTGACATAAATAATACTAACCAAGATGATATTATAGGTCGGGAAAATGCTATAACTATTGGAATTTATCCTATCAATGATAAACGAGCATCTGTTGGTGGAGATAGTCAGGATAGGACAGGTAGCTATAGAATACCATCCGTAACCAAAATCAACGTTGATGGAAAGACCCGCCTCCTAGCCGCTTTTGATGTTCGATATCGGGGTAGATTCACCGGTGATGGAGATGTTGGTCAGGAAGCTGCTTTTGGCTCTGATATTGCTGTAATGTACAGTGATGACGGAGGACAGACATGGATAAATGCAGAGCCTGTTAAGCCCCTGTCTACGGCAGAGGTAAAACCTGCCATGGATGTGGATAATGGATATGATGAAATAGGTAAAAGTCAAACTCAATCACAACAGAAAACCTTAGACGTTTGCGATGCTCAGCTTACGGTACATCCTGATGGAACTATTTATTTAGGTGCAGCTGGAGGTACAGGAAACTTTGGAAACGGTTCCACATCTAATTTCCGAGTGTTCAAGAGTACCGACAATGGAGAAACATGGTATGAATCTCCAAAGTCTGATGCTAATAACACTCGTGAAGATTCTTTTAGAAATGTGTGGGGTAACCATAGTGTTGGACTCAAAGGGGGCCTCAAACATGTAATGACCACTCCTGGTCACGGAATTATTCTTACTCGCGATGTGCCAAATACACCTGGATTTAAGGCAGGACAGGCTGTTATGCCGGTCTTTAATAACTGGTCTAACAATTCTGGTAATTATGGAATTTATCTTGCAACAGGAGTTGGGGAACCTGAAAACTGGGATTCTAATGGTTTTTCTCCAGCTCAACGTTGGAATAATTACAACATTGAGGAGGGGGTTGTTTGCCAGCTAGATGATGGTTCCTTGTTGTTATATTCAAAGTGTGCTGTAGGTAAGGCACAATTTTCACGTTTTGTGGATAATGGTTGGGAATCTGTAACTGAAGACCCTAAACTTATAAAGGGTAATGGCGGTCAGGTTAGTATTCTAAAAATAGCAGAGGGAAATGGTGTAGATAAATGTGGCGTAGTAGCATTTACCTATTCTGTAATGACAGGAACTAATGCATCTTCGAAAGCACAAGGGAATGCAGGTAGAGGTGATGTTACAGTGTGTTTTGCTCGAGATATGACAGGGCTAAAAAATCATAATAGTACACATCCTTTGGATGTGAACGAACCATACTTTTTAAAGCTTCGTACCCAAAAACAAAGTTATTTTGGTTATACCGACTTAGTTATGATTGACAAAGATACCCTTGGTGTCCTTTATGAAAACTATAGTTCTACTGATCAACACGGCATGAAATTTGCACGAATTGATGTCTCAGAAATTATAACAAAGTTATCAGCATTACCCAACACTGAGGGAAAATAAGGAGAAGGAATATGAAATTATTACTTGTTGTAAAGATAAAGAAATTGATTGTAACGGCAGTACTTGTCGCCGTGGTTTGTGGCACCGCGATGGCCCAGATTGAGTCACCGGTAAAAAATGCGTCGGCTGGCTTGTACTCCACTGATGCGGATAACTCCATCAGTCTTACTGGATGGAAGGGTGTTGACCTTGATACATTCATGGTGACTGGATCCTATGGATATTTTGGACTCAATGCTTCCAACACCGCCACCATGGTTTTAAAAAGCCATGTTATCAATATGGCCGGTATGTTCAGGGTCGGGGGAGTCACCATGGGGGTTTCCTATTTGGGAAGCTTGGCAGGTAGTGCTGATGCCGCGCTCTCCATATCTTCAAAAGAGAATCTCGGTGATAATCAGTATACAGAAAAAGATAACAATATCCCCATGCTCCACAATGTACGGGTTTTAACAGGATTTATGGCGGGTAATATGCCTGTAGGTATTCGAGCAGGAATTGATATAGGCGGAGTTTATGCCGAAAAGACTGGTCTCTCAGTTTCAAACTACAACCAATCCAATAGCCTTTCCTTTAAACCTCAGTTGGCAGGAGCTACCTCCTTTATGGTGGGGGACTATACCCTGACTCCCAGTCTTGATCTTTCTGTTGCCATTACCAATAGCACTGGTTCCGGGCAAGTTGTCTATTCTTCTCAGGATTTTACGGTGACCGCTCCCAACGGGGACAAAATAGTACGAAAAAATGTTATGGCAACATATGTTCCTGCTGCCACTATACAGGTGGGGGTTGGGTTTCCCCAGCGGTCTGAAAACACCACGTGGAGTGGCAATTTTTCTTACGGTGTTGGCGTGACAGTAATGCCTGAAAAGAGGGTGTATGAAAGTACTACAAAAGATGGAGGAACTGCAGAGAGTGACCACAAATACCTGCCTGATAGTGGACATTCTCATTCTTTGGGCATGAGTATTACCGCCACTTCTCAGTTGCTCCCCCGTTTTGCCATCAAGGGTAAGGCTGAGTTAGGCTTTGCCTACGCCAGGAGTATTGCTGGTGGAACAAAAGAAACAAAGGGAACGGTAACTCCTGTTCGAACAGAACAGACTGACTCTGTGACAGTCAGCCCTGTTATTTCTGCTGCAGTGGATTTTGCTGTCACAGATGTTTTACACTGGTATGCGGGATTTTCCTTTGCTCCCTTGAGCTATGCGTTTAATTACACCCAGTCGTATGCAGAACCAGGTATAGTTGTTTCCAATAATGATTCTAAGACAACCACTCACACTGTGAATAATCCCACCTTGTCAAAGTTTGGCACCGGCCTGGAATTAAAGCCCACAGATGACTTGTCTATTACTGGTGGATTGGTGTTTCTTGCCAGTGGTGGAACAGAAATTACCACCATCGGTACTGTCTTGAACAACGCCAACCTGCAATTGGGTGTAGTATTCAAAAAATAACCCTGCTGTTAGCCTTGTGCCAGTACCGCTCTGCACTGGAGGAACGGTTTATTCCGCTCCTCTGGGCTTTCCTGTGTTTGCTTTTCCTCTAGGCTTCCTGCTGATAAATCACCTGCCCCACCCGCTGGATGTGGTCAATGAGGGTCGGCTCTGTCAGCTGGGAGAGGATGCAGATGTCCACAAAAAATGGCAGTGGGGACTGGTCAAAGTCATCGGCGAGCTTCAGCAGCAGGTTCAGGTCAAGGTGGTCGCCCTCTGCAATGGTCATGTCGATGTCGGAGCCGGGACGGTAGCTTCCCTTGGCCCTGCTGCCGTACACCAGCACGGTCTTGATTTGGGGGTACTTGGCAAAGATGGCCGAGATGATGCTGCGGTGGGTTCCTGTCAGTCCGAATTCCATTGTCCTTCAGATTCCCTGTGCTGGTGTAAGCTCTGCCGCCAGCCTTTCTTGAAGCTGCTGGAATTGGAGGGCATAGGATTCCACGCATTTTCGCAGGATTTCATCCGCCGTCTCCTGATTGTAGGTGTGGTTGGCAAGGTTTCGGCTGGCAATCATGTCCATCCACAGGTCCCCGTCACGGATGAGGCCGGCAGAAAAGCCATGGCGAACCGCATCCCTGGATCCCACAATGCCGCTGGCGGTTCCTTGGTACTCAAGGTAATCCTTCAGCACCTTCCAGGACAATTCCTGGGTGAACTCAAAGCTCTGGGGCAGCTCCCTGGTTTTGGCCAGACGCACCGCCTCAAGGAAGATGGACAGGGCCTTGGTGTAATTGTGAAGCCGCTGCTTCCATCAAATGTCCTGCTCCATACTTTTCCTCCGTCAATTACCGGGACCTGTTCCCCAGCCGTTTTGCCAGAAGCTCCACGCCCTCCACCATGGCACGGTGCTCCTGGGGGGCAATGCGGGCATAAAGGCTTTCTGGTGTGTCTCCGGGAAGCACGGGAACCTTCTTCTGCAGGAGGATCTCCCCGGTGTCGCAGCCTGAGTCCACCAGATGGATGGTGCAGCCGGACTCTGTTTCTCCTGCCGCAAGGACTGCCTCATGGACATGGTGCCCCCACATACCCTCTCCGCCAAACTTGGGCAAGAGGGCGGGATGCAGGTTGATGATGCGTCCCCCATACTCCTGAATGATGTCTCCTGCCAGCACCGTGAGAAAGCCTGCGAGAACGATGGCCTCTATCTGATGCTCCTGACAGAGCGCCAGCACCCCATTGGACACGGCAAGGCGCTTCTCGTCCCGGCTGGCAGTTTTTGCCTTTTCTGGCCCTAGGCTGGTGTAGGGGCTCACCACTGTACTGGGAACTCCTGCCACTGCAGCCCGCTCCAAGGCATAGGCATTTTTGCTGCTGGAAACAACAAGGGCCACAGTGTAGGGAAGGGATTTTCCCTCCTGCCGCCACTGTCTTTCTGCATCCATGAGAGCCTGCAGGTTGGTGCCTCCGCCAGACACCAACACGGCAATTTTCAGGGGGCTGTCTTTCTTATGCATATTTTTTCCTTGATTTCGAATCAATGTCTTTTTTGAAGTAATATGGCGGACCAGCAGAAAGATGCAGGTCGCCACCAACAGAATAATCAATGGGAAAAAGAAGAAGTTGTCCGTGACAAAAATCCTTGTGGGACCGTCTGCTCCCCCGATGATTACAATATCTGGTCCGGCCAAAACAACTTACCCGTGGAAGAGTACCTGCTCTTCCTGACTCAGCTTTTCTCCGGGGGCGGGAGTCTTTTGTGAGGCTGCCACCCGGCCAATCTTCCATGCCTTCATCTGGGCGCAGCGTCCAGCATCCGGGCTAGAGGCAAAGTCGGCAAGGGCTTTGCAGATGGCATCAGCCTTGTCCTGAGCCACTGCCAAAATAAAACCGATTCCCATGTTGAAGGTGTGGTACATACGGTCTGGAGCTGCTCCACGGCGAACAAGCTCCTCAAAGATGGGAAGCACTTCCCAGCTGCCCCTTGCAATGGATGAAACCAGTGGAGGCAAGCCTGCCGCCTGCCGCTTTTCGTTGGCCGCAGGATACATGCGGGGAATGTCCTCGTAGAAGCCGCCGCCAGTGATATGCACCATACCGTGAACTGCCGAGCCGAACTGCTCCAAAACAGAAAGGACAGGCCGCACGTAGATTCGTGTAGGCTCTAGGAGCACCTCACCGATAGTTTTGCCGTCGGTGAATTCCGCTGGCTGGTTGAAGTCTGTAACGAGGCGGCGTACCAAGGAAAAGCCGTTGGAGTGGATGCCGCTGGAGGAAAGTCCAATCAATACATCACCTTCTGCAATGGATTCACCGGTTACAATGGCTGCCTTTTCTGCAATGCCCACGGCAAAGCCCGCCACGTCGTACTTGCCCTCGTCGTAAAAGCCGGGCATCTCGGCGGTCTCGCCGCCCAGCAGGGCACAGCTGCTTTCCACACAGCCGTCGGCCACACCCTTCACTAGATCTGCCGCCACCGAAGCATCCAGTTTTCCGCAGGCGATGTAGTCAAGGAAGTAGAGGGGGCGGGCACCGGTGCAGAGGATGTCGTTGACGCTCATGGCAACGCAGTCTATTCCCACGGTGTCGTATTTTTTCATGGCAAAGGCCACGTCCAGCTTGGTGCCAACGCCGTCGGTACCGCTTACCATCACTGGTTCCTTCATGCCGGCTGGTACCTGGAACATTCCCGCAAAGCTACCCAAACCGCTCAAAACACCGGGAATGGCTGTTCGCTTGGCATGGGATTTGTATTTGTCCACTGCACGGTAGCCTTCCTCCACATCCACACCAGACTGACGGTAATCTATCATCTTCTCCTCCAAAGGCTCTGTAAAAATATATGCCTAGTATAGCCCACTGGGGGAAAAGTGGCAAGGTGAAGGGTAGGGAGGGAGTAACGGGAGTGTGTTGGTAGAATTTGACATATATTTATTTTATACATATAATATAAAGTATGTATATCAACTGGGATGAAGCAAAGAATGAATGGCTTAAAACTAACCGTCACATTTGTTTTGAACAGATTGTGGAAAAATTGAGTAATGGGGATTTTATCGGTCCAGAAATTAATCCTGCAAGAGATGGTCAATATCGAATAATTGTGTATATCAATGAGTATCCTTATGCAGTTCCCTGTGTAATTGATGATGCAGGGAATTGGTTTTTGAAAACTGCATATCCTTGCAGAAAACTAAAAGGAAGGGTGTGAGAATGAATGAAGAAACAACGAGAAAATTACAGGAAGAGGAATTTTGGCTTTCTCCTTTGGATAAGGAGGAACAATGGAATGAAGACAATGAAGAATGTTTTGTTCCTTGTGACAACCAAAATGAATTACGAGCACTATTAATGAAAACTGCACAGAATACTCAAGAAGCAAGAAAAAAAAGACCTGTTACAATCAATCTTGATAGTGATGTTGTGACTTATTTTAAGCAGTTGGCATTAGAGACTGGTATTGCATACCAAAGCTTGATAAACTTGTTTTTGGTACAATGTGCAAAGGAAAAGAAGCGCCCAGTGTTTGTATAAAAATTGGGGGTTAAAAGAGGCTGAAACCCACTGACAATGGTGTGTCAGTGGGTTTGTTGCAGTGGAGAACCGCTAGTTTTTCATCAAAACTAGGGAACTTTTCACTCGCATCATTCCATCGTAATCCACCAGGCGGACAGTCACTTTGTTGATGAACTTCCCGATTTCTTCCTGTGGAGCGGAATATCCTTGGTTTAGGTACAGTCCCAGTATCTGCGTGACTTGTTGGTATGCATTTTCGTGCAGTACCTTTCTCCCATCTTGGAAGCAAGCGGTAATGGTGTTGCTTCCAAACCTTCTCTCATTTTCTAGTGTCAGGATTTCCATGACGATTGTATCTCCTTTTATTATATTTTCTGAACATGACTAACTCATCAATTCTTTCAGTAAGAAACTTTGCAATTTCATTTTGAGGCGCGGTAAAGCCCATTTTCAAGTATTTATTTACAGGTATGGATCTATTTGTCCCATAAATCTCCTCATTGCTTCCGTCTTGGTGAATAATTGCGAAATAACCTACCCAGTTCTTTCTTTCTTCTTCCCACCAGTGGAGTCGCTCCTTAGTTACCAATTTCTGCCTACACGTGATTGTTAAAAAATCCATGTTTTCTCCTTACAACTCATTTTTATGTAGCATGCAAACCATCATTTTTCACCAATCTTCTCCATATTTGTTAAAATACCTCAAAATATTGCAAGTAATTTTTTTTATTATACTTGCAATATGTTTTCATTTTATCATGAATAGTAAATATATTGCAAGTTATATTTAGATAAATGCTTGCATAAACTTATAGATATGACAGAAGATGAATTACAGACGAGAGTGATTGAAAATATACGAACCATACGAAAACAGCGGGGACTATCTCAGGAAAAGCTTGCAGATAAGGCCGATATTTCACGCCAAATGATGAACGATATTGAAGGCAGAAGACGTTGGCTCACTAAGGCCACCCTCATTAAATTGTGCAATGCCTTAGCTATTGATCCCCACGAGTTGTTTGTGCCCATTCCTAAAGAAAATTTAGATATGCAGAGTGCCTACGAGGTTATAACGCAAAAAGTGATTTCCCAAGTACGAGTCGCCCTTAACGAATCCTTGGACAATTTAACACTTTCATACAAAGAGAAGCCATAAAACCCAACGTGTTTAAGAACTCCTCTTAATTCTCAATTCTCAATTTCCCTTAAAATCTAGCTTAAATCCCTGTGGAAAAGTGGTTCTTCTGGTGGCCATGACCTACAGTTTAGTGTAGATGTTGGCTCAGATACTGGGTAGCGGGTGCTTCGGTACCAGGTATCCAAGCGTCCAGTACCTGCTGACAAGACGACACAGGAGGATTTTCATGATGAAAAGAACAATTGTGATGGCGGTTCTCGCCACACTGTTTTTAGGAACTGCTGCATCGGCCCAGACAGTGCAATTTTCTAACCGAGTGGGGGCAATCCTTGTAACACAGGATGCGACTTCCGGCTCGGATGCTTCATTTGGTTATTTGTACAATCGCCTTGTAGGTGGTTATGAACATGACATGTTCTCTTTCTGGGGACGGGCCCAGGTGGCGTTCCAAAGCACCGACCAGTGGAAGGACGAGATTAGTCTCACCGGAAATCAGACTTGGTTTGAATTCAATGCCGCCGTCCGCCCCCTGTCCTTCCTGGAATTCGCCGTGGGTAACAGCTTCGGAAAGGAGCTACCCTGGAGTGGCTATGAGCTGCCCGGAGCCTACGGATACGGAAGCGATGCCAGCTACGGACTGCGGAAGTATTCCAATGGCGAGGGTATGACCATGCTGTTCCGTGGAGCCGGCACAGGAATCGGTTTTTTGGAGGGACTGACCATCGGTTGGAACTCCCTGCCCCTTGATTCGATTAAGTCCATGGGCAAGTCAGCCTGGACTACGGCGGTTGGTGTGAACTACAACATCATGGGGGTAGCCAACTTGAGCTTTGGCGGTCAGTTTGACACTGCCAGCGATGCCAGCCAGACCATCGGTATCTATGGGGAGCTTCTGGCTGTGGAAAACATGAAGGCCAACGTGGGTCTTACCATGTACACCAACAGCAGCGTAGTTGACCCCAGCAGCATTGCAGGTTCCACCACCAGCTCCTTCAATAAGACTGAAAAAGGCTTCATCCCCATGGTGAACGCTGGTGTCCAGTACATGCTTCCCTGGTTCCCCTTGTACCTGGCTGCCGACATGGGAATTGTGGCCGGCAAGCAGACCGTTGAGAATGGAACCGATGTGACTATGATGCCCATCCTGGTGGGCGGTCTGGTG
Source organism: Treponema sp. (assembly GCA_045586625.1). Taxonomy (GTDB): domain Bacteria; phylum Spirochaetota; class Spirochaetia; order Treponematales; family Treponemataceae; genus Treponema_F. The sequence continues at coordinate 56,225 of JAZNAS010000084.1, read as the reverse complement.
GGTATGGACATCACCGAAAAGCTCTACACCCACGTCCGTGTCACCTATGGAGACAACCTGGCCAGCGAGAGTGCGGTACGAGCCTCCGAGGTGGTCATCAGTCCCCGTATTCACTACAAGACTGAAAGTTGGGGTGAGCTGCGCCTTGATCCTGGCTTTACCTTCATCACCACTGACTCCGACACAAACTTTGGCTTCAGCGTCGGAGTGTTCTGGGAATACAAGTTCTAGGTTGGTTTCCTGTACTCGCCATTGAACAGATATGAGGAAGAGCCTCCTTCAGTCATCAGGACTGAGGGAGGCCTTGTTGCTTGAAGGGGCAGCTGTCAGCAATCATTCCAAGTCGGCCGCCTTCTTGTGAAGCTCCATGACCTTTGTATGGAGGTAGTGGTCTAAAGTGTTTTTTTCTGCCATCCCAAGACATGCTCCCTGCTGGTCTACAATGGGAATGGTTTCCGTGTCATAATTGCTGAAAAGCTTGTACAGCTCTGGCACTGGAGTTGTGGCGGTGCAGGTAACCTCTGGAGCCTCCATAACATCGCAGGCCATAAGGCTTTCGGAAAGCTCTGTTACCAAGAGGGCTTCCTTCAAATGCTCCAAGGTGATGATGCCGGAAAGCTTGCCCTCTTTATCTTGAACCCCATAGCTGAGATTTTCGTGATGGCTGAATGAGCAGATGATTTCATCCAAGGTGGTGGTTTCTTGAACTATGGCAGGGGAATCGGGGCGGCAGATGGGTGAATTCCTCCAGGTAATATCCTGGACAAGGCTATTTTTCATCAAGTCTTCTTCGGTAATATCAAGTCCACATTCACCAGCCTTTGTAATGCCATGCTTTACGCAGATGGGACCCACCAGCTGCACCACAAAGGTAGTTGCTGTTATAATCAGTATAATGGTGGGGCCGATGGTGGCAGAAAAGTCCTGACCTGCGGCAATGGACAAGCCGATGGCAACACCAGCCTGGCTTAAAAGACAGAAGGGCAGGTATTTTCTCACCGTTTCTGGAGCCTTGGTAAGTCTGGCTCCCAGTCTGGCTCCCAAGGACTTTCCAAGGGTTCGGCACAGCACGTAGAGAATGGCCAGCACTGCCACAAAGGCGTTTACGTTCCAGATGTTCAGCTTGGCTCCTACCAGTACAAAGAACATGACGTAAATGGGGGGAGTGAATTTTTCCACCAGAGAAAAGGTTCCCCGTGTCTTTGCCGGAGCAAAGTTCACCATCACAAAGCCCAAGCTCATGGCTGCAAGAATATTGTCTAGGGCCAGCAAGGTGCAGATTCCCGTACACAGGAACAGGGCGCCTAAGGAAAAGGACAGGATTCGTCCCTCATCGCTCATCAGGTTGCGGAGCGTCTGGCCCAAGGCAAGCCCTATAAGGCCTCCTGCCACAATGGAGCCTCCCACCTCATAGAGCAGGGAAATAAGCTGGGCTCCCAGGGTCAAGCCTTCTCCTCCGCCCAGGAGAATGGCTGCAATAGAGGAGGCCACTGCGTACAGGATGAGGGCAACGGCGTCGTCCATGGCCACAATTCCCAGCACCGTCATGGTAAGGGGGCCACGAGTCCTATTTTCCTTCAGTACATCGGTGGTGGCTGCAGGAGCTGTTGCGGAGGAAATGGAGCCCAGCAGCAGGCCAATGGACAGGGAGGTGGCAAGGTTTCTAGTCAGGGCAAAGGCCACTGCTGTAACTACCAGGGCCACCACAAAGAAGGGGACAATGGCTTCAAAGAGCAAGATGCCTATAAATTGCTTGCCATACCTTTTTATCACCCCGATTTTCAGCTCCGCTCCAATCAAAAAGCCGATGAGGGAGAGGGCCACACTGCTTAGTGGCTCCAATGCGGTAATCACAGGGACACTCAAAAGCTGGAATCCAGACTGACCGATAAGTACACCGATGACGATGTATCCCACCACTTGGGGAATCCGCAGCTTTTGGAAAAGCCGTCCCCCAAGGGCTCCTAAAAACATAATCAAACCCAGCAAAAGAATCAGGTTTGCAGCCTCCACCGTGGAAAACTGCATAAAATCAGGAAGGAATTGGGCAAAGATATTCATGTCAGGATTATAGTGATAATGGACTTTTTATGCCAGATGGGGGCTTTCTACAAATCCACAAGGTGTCAAGGTGCCTGCCCCATTGACTACTGGTAAAAAGCCTTGAATCAGATTATACTGGAAGCTGTTGTGGAGGATTGATGGAAAATTTTACCCCGAAAAATGGCTCATTGTTTCGTCGTCCCTTCGTTCGGTTGCTTTTGGTGATTTTAGCTTCCATTGTAATGGCGGTGAACCTTAACACCTTTGTTCACGCTGGTGGCTTGTATCCCGGTGGCTTCACTGGCTTGAGCCTGCTGATTCTAGAAATTTTCCACCGCTTCTTGGGAATTCAACTTCCCTATGTTTTGGTGAACACCCTCTTGAACAGCATCCCCGCCATCATCAGCTTTAGGTTCATCGGCCATCGCTTTACCATTTATTCCGGTCTCATGATTTTGCTGTCAGGCTTTCTCACAGACTTGATTCCTGTGGGCCCCATGACCCAGGACGTGCTTCTTGCCGCTGTCTTCGGTGGCCTTTTGAACGCCTGTGCCGTTACCCTTTGCCTTGTGGCGGGAGCTACCAGCGGCGGCACTGATTTTGTGGCCATCTACTTTTCCCAAAAATTTGGTCGTGATGTCTGGAACTATATTCTGGCCTTTAATGTGTTGATTCTCTGTGTAGCAGGAATTTTGTTTGGCTGGGACAAGGCCCTGTATTCGATTATCTTTCAGTTTACCTCCACCCAGGCATTGCGGGGCATGTATCTACGGTACCAGCAGGTGACACTGTTGATTGTTACGGACAATCCCCAGGTGGTCTATGAGGTTATTCGGGACGAGACGAATCACGATGCCACAGAAATTACAGGAACCGGCTGCTATCAGCGGAGTCAGAAAACGATTCTGTATTCCGTTATATCTGCTGATGAGGCCCACCAGGTGCGCTCCCGGCTAAAGGAGCTGGATCCCACCGCCTTTGTAAATGTCATCAAATCCCACAAGATTCAAGGCCGCTTCTACAATCCTCCAAAAGACTAGGGGTTGGTTGCTTGTTGGCATGATCCTGCTATAACCTAAAAACCTGAAAAGCAAGTCCTCAAACTCCCCCTTTTGCTAGCCAAGCACCAGCTTTTCGGGCAAGATGGAGGAACATCGCTAGAGAAGGATGTGTTTTAGGGACTAATTCCACATGGGAGCTGGTTGGTGCTAGCAAATGTCCCACTAATGCAGTATAATTATTTATATTCCTCTAGTTTCTGGGTAATAAAATTTTATCACAAATTACAGGCGGTTGAAATACTCTATTTACATTGGTGAGTAGGATGCTGTTTTATGAATCAAACAGAGTTGGATAAAAATCTTATGGTAGTGACAGCCATTCAAGGTTATGCTGAGAATCATCACATCCTAGAGACAGAAGCATATGAAATATTCAAAAGAAATGATTTGTTTTTGCTCATTCGTAATCAATATGAAGCATTGCATACGCAACCAAAGGAAGTCTAAAATGCCAAATAGTTTTTCTGCTGGGATTGTAGATGGGGGTGTTTGGTATAATAACACTACTGTGATACATTTATATAAAATATGAAGCAAAGGGAGACATAAAATGAAAGCAAAGAAGATATATGAATTGCACCGGGCTGTAGTTGATGATGATGTTTCAAAAGGACAAGAACAATGATTTCCATTTTTAAAGAAATAATTGAAGCAAGAGATTATGTTTTCTTTGTCCTGGTCTTTGTCGAATTTCTTTTAGCATTATCACTTGTTGTAAATTTCATAATTGATCCGGTGAGAAAAAAAAGAAGAAATCAAGATTATAAATTCAATAAACTTGGGATAATTTTCACATCATTTTTTTGTATTTTTGTACTTATAGAGTTTATTCCAATGTTAATTGTAATCTTTATCTATTTTTTCGGAAGTACATGAGGAATTGGAGTGGGAGGTGTTTTTGAAGCTCATATAAGAAGTGGTTATACAACTATAGTGTCTTTCAAGGATTAAGATATAGGAGGAAATAATGTTTGTTATGAATAAACTTATAGGAATTGGATGTTCTATTTTAGGAATAATCACAGCTATTCTAGGATTTGCGTTTGACAGTACATCATATTGCGGAATGGGTATAATGATATTTGTTGGAGCTCTATCGTTGACAATTTACCTCCACTTCACTATTGCAAATGTATATATTATTGACAAAGAGTTTTGCGAGTTACAATACTCCAAAAAAAAGACGGCTTTCAAAATTTCTGAATTAAATATAGGAGATGTTATTAGTACTGGAAGAGGTGTCCTTGAAGTTAGCCTTAACGGTAAAATGTATAAGATTAATTTCTCAGAGGAAAACTACAATATTCTCTGTATCCTTATAAATAAGTGTAAATCTTCAAATGTTACATATGAAGATATGATAAAACTGAAAGAGAAATCCATTTGGTTATGGAATTGAATTGCAACCACCAGTCGGTGTGTCTCTACCTCCACCTAATGTACCAGCAGAGGGACATATTCGATTTGGACATACAACTATAATTTCATTTAGGAATGGGAGAGAAAAGTGATAAAGTTCAATAAAGTTTCATCCCTGAAATCTCTAGGTTCATTAGTTGCCTGTTCCTTATTTATGGGGACTCTTGTTGCATTTGTCTTTATGAAAACAGAAAGAGGACTTCTTTTGTCTTTTCTTCCCTTTCTGGCGATAGCATTGATGTCAATTGTATATGGATTCATTCGAACTTTGCATATAGCTGATGTAGTCATAGTTAATTCCAACAGCTTTGAAATAAAGACTGCCTTGAAAAACTCGGTTTTTACCTTTGATGAGGTCGTATTTCAATACTTTGGAAGTGTCCATTGGGGTACTTTTGATGTTATGTTCAATCATACCAATTACCAACTCTGTGTAACAGAAGAGAATTTCAATTCCGTTTGCATAATCATCGGCAAGTGTAAAAAATCCGAGGTACGGATAGAGGACTTCATTGCAATGATGGAGAAGGCAAAATGGATGTGGTGAAGGAATCGCCAGTATATGCCAGCGGTGGTTTCACCACAGGCGGTATGGTTGTGACTATAACTCCTGTATCTGTTTCACACAATTTGCTGAATCATTAGAAGGAGGAAAACCTGTAACAATGGCAAGCATAGGCTTAGGAGGCTCTATCAACAAAGTGAAAGATTTTGGCAAGAATCTTGCTGATAAAATTATGGGTAAGGCAGGGAAGTATGATTGAAATATGTTGTATTATTATTTTTATTTTCGGTCTGATAGCATGTTTCATTACAATATTACAGGGACTCAAAGTTGGACGTGAACAATATGACAATACACTCAATAAGTATCAATATTGGAGAAACAGAACTGTGAAGGATCACGATATACGAGAAGGATTTCCTTATGAGGTATATGGTTTAGTTCCTGCAAAATACTGGAAAAGACTTCTAGTATTTTTCACGATTATAGGAGTATCTGCGGTTGCTCTCCGCTTCTTTTAGTTTCTTGTGGTGTAAGTATGGAGATGAGCCAAGTCAAATAAATCAGCAAAAAGGAGAACCTTTGCCGTAATGTGTCTTGATAAATTTCTTTCAACTGACTCTTTCCATGATAATCTTTTGATGGGTATTGAAATTTGTGGTGAGCAAACCTTGAAACTGATTGTATGTGAAGATGGTTTTGTCAATAAGCGTTTTCTCTACTTTTTTGATGTGATTGAATGTAGATTTTGTGATTTTTCTTTGGGAAATATCATACTTGATATTGAAATAATTACTGCGGAGTCACTAGATTTACGAGACAAAAATGACTTGTTTTTTTTTGCTGAATATTGAATCCTATCAACAAGGAGAGCCTTGGATTCAAGAGAAAATATCAAGCATAGAAAAAGGAGAGTTATCATTAGTGGTATTATCTACAAGTTTTGGGGCACATGGATGTATTTTATGCAAAGCTGTAACAACTGAAATATAATTGAGGCTATGGGAGCGACGGGAACACTCCGCTACAGCTACGATGCAGCAGGTCTGCTTTCCTCACAGACAGACACCGCCACCGGTGAGACCGTCACCTACGCCTACGACCGGGCGGGCAGGCGGATACTCATGGCCGGGGCTGGCCGGGAGACTGCCTACCGCTACGGCAGGAACGGCGAGCTGCTGGAGGTGAGGGACAACAGGCAGCGGCTGAGCGTCGCCTACAAGTATGACGTGATGGGGCGTGAGACGGAAAGACACCTTCTGCCCAGCTAAACTGTTAGCGTAGTAAAGAGTAAGGCTACGAGAGTTTCCTTTCTATAACGCAAGCATGGAGGAATTTGGAGAATAATTATGAAAAGACAAAGAATAACAGTTGGCTCAATTTTGGAGATAAACGTGCATGACTTGTATTACTGTTACGCACAAATTTTGGAACATGGAGTGTATGCGTTTTTTGATTATCGTACTGAAACGCCTCTAAGGGATTTTAGTGTGCTTCTCGGTTGCAAAATCTTATTTTGTTTAGGGGTATACAATGATGTCATTACAAGAGGGCATTGGCTAAAGGTTGGCAAATTGCCGATACGGGATGACTTGACACCACTTCCCATGGAGTTTATCTATCATGAATTTGACAAGCTTCAGTGGCATTTGTATAACCCCAACACGGGAGAGATGACCCCCAGCACAAAGGAAGAGTGTAGGGGCTTGGAACGGTGTGCCGCTTGGGATGCCCATCATGTAGAGGATAGGCTGCGAGATCATTATGATGGAGTGCCTTGTCTTTGGCTGAATGGTGTTTATGAGATTTTTGAAGATGAATATGGGTTTGAAATAAGAAGAGAAATTACCCCGGTTGGTACTCAATTGTGGTTAACCAAAACAATTGAGGAAGAGGGAAAACTATACGAGTGCTCTTACATATATCATTTTGATGAAGACTTTACCAGTAATGCAAAGTACACCATAGAGATAAAGAAAATATTGAAGGGTGAAGCTCCTTGAGAGGGGGTACGAAGAATATTGGAGGAACACATGAAAGCATCAAAGTACAGGGGAATCCTTGCCATGCTTTGTCTGGCCATGTTTCTTTGCAGCTGCAAGGCAGACAAGGGATATTTTGAGTTAATGCTTGATAACACCCTTTATTGGGTCAGTGCCACGGAAAAAAACTTTAGTTCAGTTTGTACAATCATCGAAAGGTGCAAGTCCTCAAAAATAAGTTTGAAAGAATTTGTTGAAATGAAGGAACGAAGAAAATGGGCCTGGATGGAATAATCGGGTATTGTTCAAAGGGGGTTGAAAAATGAAACTAAAAATTGCATCAACCATTTCAATGGGATTGTTAGCTTATTATTATCTTTTCTATATCAGCTTGTTTTATGGAATAACTGATACTACCGTAAAACTTGTTTTGGATTACATCAATTACTTTCTACTTCTCTTTTTCATGATTTGTTCTGTTCTTGTCATCAAATGTTTCTTTAAGAAAAAACATGCGCGCAGAACGCTAACCATAAGTCAAAGTTTTTCAAAGCAGAAAAAGAGATTTCTGCTTTTGTTCTGTATACTGGGTGTTTCCATTATTATTGATTTGATAGCGGGTAAAGTGCTGCTGAATAATATTCTACCTTTCACAAGTTTTCTTATCGGGGCTTCAATAGTAAATTTGGTGATTCTTTATTATTATGTCATTTTATGCCATTTTGTATTTTATGATGAGAAGGAAGAATAAATCATTGTCACAAACCAGTTCTTTGGAACATTCCATTTATGAGTACAACCCGCAGACCCGCATGGTCCGCTCACGTGTCATCGATGACTCGGCAGTGGTGGGTGACAGCAATTTAAGTGAGTCTCGGCGCGCCCTTGCACTCCTTGCCCCTGCGAAACTGTAGCCTGAATTAAGGCGTCCCGGCAATCAATTACAAACAATATCTATACCTTTGTAAAGTGTGGTTGTGTCAAGTCCACAAGATTCAAGGTTGCTTCTCCAATCCTCCACGGGATTGGCTTTTCCCTTTCCTTAAAGGCTGCTTTTGTGTAGAATGCCTGCTATGAAGAAATTTCGTCTCATTATAATTGTCATCGCTTGTGTCGCCCTTTGTGCGGCTTCCTTTTTCTTGTATGTGAATGGATTAAAAAATCCCGCTTACGTAGAGCCTTCTCAAGAAGAAGCGCTTTCCTTTCAGCAGGCAAAAGCCAGCCGCTATCCTCAGCCCATAGTGGATTCCTTGCCCTATCCTGTCACTCCCGCCAAGTTGTCGGTTCATGCAGGTGCTGCAATCTTGATAGATGCGGCTACAGGAAGTATCTTGTATGAAAAAAATGCCGATGAGGTGATTCCTCCTGCCTCCATGACAAAGCTGGTGGTGATGTATGTGGTGTTCCAAGAAATCGCCACAGGTCGTATTTCCCTGGATGATGTAGTTCCCCTGCCTCCGGAGTCTTGGGCGGTAAATGCTCCCCCTCAGTCTTCCCTCATGTTTTTGGCAGAAGGGCAGATTGTTACCCTGCGAGAATTATTGCTTGGTTTGGCGGTGGCTTCCGGCAATGATGCGGCTGTGGCAGTGGCACACTATGTGAGCGGTTCGGTAGATGCCTTTGTCCAGCGGATGAATCGTGAGATGGAGCTTTTGGGCTTGGAAAAAACCCGCTTTGTGGAGCCCTCTGGTTACAGCGAATTGAATCTTACCACGCCACGGGAATTCGCTGCCTTTGCCCGTATCTATCTTTCCCGCTATCCAGAATCCTTGGAAGCCTTTCATTCCCAGCCCTCCATTTCCTATCCTCAGGAGGATAATCTTGGAGAATGGCATGAGGACAAAGAGCAGGCTATCTTTCAGCAAAGCACCAACAAGCTGCTGGGAGTCCTGCCTGGCTGCGATGGCTTGAAGACGGGCTTTATCTATGAATCCGGCTACAATCTTTCTCTCACCGCCCAGCGAGGAGGAACTCGTTTTATTTCTGTCACTATGAAAGGGCCTGGGACAGGCTCTATAGAAGGAAACCGCTATCGAGTGGCAGATGGAACCACCTTGATGGAATGGGCCTTTTCCTGTTTTGCAACACATTTCAAGGAGGAAATAAGGCCGGTGTCTGTTCCTGTCCTTGGGGGGGAAAAGAACAGCGTGGCGGTAGCCCCCCTCCACACCAAGCCTTTGACGGTTCCCGCCCTATTAAAGGGGCAAAGTCCTTCCATGGCTGCAAATGCCATTTCCACCCAAATCAACCTGCCTGCCTATCTTCAGGCCCCACTTAAAGTTGGTGATGTGGTAGGAAAGGTTACCTATTCCTTGGGCGACATTGTACTGGAGGAGGTTCCTCTCCTTGCAGTTACTTCTATTGACGAGGGCAACAGCTTCAAGCAGCTGGTGGACAAGCTGGCGGCACGGTTATTTTAAAAAGGCGGGGAACTGAAAATTAAGACTAGACAAGGAAGTTCCACCATTTATTCGTGCCGAGTGCCGAGGGCTTAATACCCCGCTGCTTGTGGCGTGAGCTTGTAGTGCGGGGGTGTTGTCGCCCTTTACTTTCCTCTTATTAATTGATATATTTTTATAGAACGGGTGTGCCGTTTTAACTCAATCTAATTGTTAGGAGTCGATTATGATTAAGACTGTAAAGGACATTGACTTAAAGGGTAAGCGTGTCATCATGAGGGTGGATTTCAATGTGCCCATGAAGGATGGTGTTGTTCAGGACGACACCCGTATTCAGGCCGCTCTTCCTACTATTAAATACATTCTGGAGCAGGCTCCCCGCAGCCTCGTTCTTATGAGCCACTTGGGAGATCCCAAGAAGGACGTAAAGAAGGCCAAGGAAAAGGCAGAGAAGGCTGGAAAGGCTTTTACTGCTGCTGATGAGGAAGCCTTTATCAATGGCAAGAACAGGATGAAGCCTGTTTCCGAGTATCTGGCCAAGGTGCTGGGAAAGGATGTTGCCTTTGCTGATGGATGCTTCGGACAGAAGGCTGTTGTGGATGCCCTTCCCCAAGGCGGCGTTTTGATGCTGGAAAATACCCGCTTCAATCCAGAGGAAACCTCCAAGGATTTGGAGGAGCAGAAGAAGCTGGCTCAGGAGCTGGCTACCTATGGTGATGTGTATGTAAACGACGCCTTCGGTACCGCCCACCGTGCCCACGCCTCCACAGCCACCATCGCTCAGTTTATGGACGTAAAGGTTGGCGGCTTCCTGATGGAAAAGGAAGTAAAATACTTGGAGCCCATGGTTACCAATCCTCCCAAGCCCATGGTGGCCATCATTGGTGGAGCCAAGGTTTCCTCCAAAATCGCCGTATTGGAAAGCCTCCTGAAGAATGCCTCCGCCCTGATTATCGGTGGTGGTATGGCTTATACCTTCTTGAAGGCCCAGGGACACACCATCGGAAAGTCCCTGGTTGAAGATGATTTCATCGATACCGCAAAATCCCTGCTGAAGGCTGCCGAAGAGAAGGGTGCAAGGATTATCCTGCCTGTAGACCACCTTGGTGCAGCTGAATTCAGCCCCGATGCCGCCGCTGTTGCCATTGATGGTGCGGACATTCCCGACAATCTGATGGGAATGGATGTTGGCCCCAAGACCTTGGCTATCTACAAGGATGCCATCTTGAATGCAAAGTCCATCGTCTGGAACGGACCGGTGGGTGTCTTCGAGTTCGAGGCATTTGCCAAGGGAACCGGTGAGGTGGCCCAGCTGGTAGCAGAGGCTACCTCCAAGGGTGCCGTCAGCGTTGTTGGTGGTGGTGACTCCGTTGCCGCTGTAAACAAGTTCAATTTGGCATCCAAGATGAGCCACGTTTCCACTGGTGGTGGAGCTTCCTTGGAGTTCCTGGAAGGCAAGACCCTGCCTGGAATCGCCGTTTTGGAGACAAAGTAAGCTGAATCAAGATATAATTGTGCAGTTGCAATGCTTGGCAGATAAATATGAGTGTCCTGCCTTTATGGAGCAGGATCCTAGCCGAGTATTGCAACGTTATTCAAAAGTGCAGGATATAGAGGTGGCCGCTTTCATTGCCGCCATGCTGGCCTTTGGCCGCAGGGACTTGTTCCTGCCCAAGATTGATTTTATTTTGGAGCTGGCGGACAGGGGAGGTGGGCCTGCCAATTGGCTGGCTTCAGGACTGCACAAAAAGCTCTTTCCCCCAGAAGGAGTGGCTGCTACAGACTCCTTTTATCGTTTTTATTCCTATCATGACCTCCACCTGCTTTTTTGCCAGTTGGAAAAATTACTCCAAGAAGCGGCTTCCTTGGGAGAGTATTTTCATGGCAAATATATTGCATCCCAGAAATCGCACCCACAAGTCCATCTTTCCCAGCTGGTAAGCCAATCATTTCCCGACTGCAGGATTGTTCCCAAGGGCAGGAATTCTGCCAACAAGCGGGTGCAAATGTTTTTGCGGTGGATGGTGCGTCAAAATTCTCCGGTGGATGTGGGGCTTTGGAGCTGGTATAGTCCCTCGGATTTATTGATTCCTTTGGACACTCACGTTATCCGCCAATCGGTGGAGCTGGGGTTGTTGTCTGCCGTTTCAAACAAGGGGAATGCTCCCTCAGTTGCAAGTTCTGCAGCAAATGCCCGCAAGCTTACCCAGGTTTTGGCGCAAATCTGGCCAGAAGACCCTTGCAAGGGAGATTTTGCCCTCTTCGGATTGGGGGTGGACCGGGAGTCTGTTGGTGGGACATCCCACGAGGCTACCTGAAGCAGTGTCCCAGATGGAGCGACTAGAAATATTTGATATTTATTTTATTCGTGCCGAGGGCTCAATATCCCGTCCGATATGTATGAAGGGAATTAAATCCGCGTGCAATTACATTATGGGAACACCATACCCAACTGCTTGCGGCGGGGGTGATGATTTACAAAAAAATACAGCTGAAGGCAAGTTTTTGAGCATATTCTGATTTTATGTGTTATAATGAGAGAAACACTAATTTTTTTACAGCTAAGGTGGGCAGAATATGAAGAAAATGCGGATGTCTTTGAGTGTGCAGATTACTGTTCTTGCACTGATCAGCTCCATTGTCATGGGAGTCGTGCTCTTTACCTTCATGCTTGTGGGCATGAAGAACATCGAGGAGTATTCCATTGAGCAGCTTTCTACCAACATGATGATAAGCTATGATGAAACTATCTCCGGACAGGTTGACACGGCCATCAGTATCCTCAAGTATTTCAACGAGAAGGCCAAGGCTGGCCAGATGACCGATGCTGAGGCTCGGGAGCTGTCCTCCGACCTGATTCGCAATCTGCGCTACGGTGCAGAAGGATATTTCTGGGTGGACACTGTGAACGGCGACAATATTGTCCTGCTGGGAAATGCCACCGAGGGAACAAACCGCTACAATACAACCGATGTCAATGGTTATCACATGATTCAGGACTTCATCAAGAACGCCAAGAATGGTGGTGGCTTCACTGACTTCTGGTTTCCCAAGGCTGGCCAGACGGAGGCCCTGCCAAAGCGTGGCTACACTAACCTCTTCAAGGAGTACAACTGGGTTGTAGGTACGGGAAATTATATCGACACCATCACTGCCACCACAAGTGCAGCCTCTGACTCCATCTATGAAATGATGTTCAAGCTTGAGGGAGCCGTCATATTGGTATTCTTCATTTTGTTGGCAGTCTGTGTCGGTTTCTGTATCTTCTTCTCCAGAAGGATTGTAAGTCCCCTCATTACCGTGAAGTCTGCCATGCAGGAGGTAGCCTCCGGAAATTTGGCCATAGACGTAGATCGTTCTGTCCGCAACAAGGTTATCTCCAAGAACGACGAGATTGGAGAGCTGGGACAGGCTCTGGACTCAATGCTCACTAACCTGACGGAGGTGGTGGACAAGGTTCAGAACAGTGTCCACATGGTGGATGCAGGAAGCGACCAGATTAGTGCCGGAAGCCAGAGCCTTTCCACTGGTGCAGCTCAGCAGGCTTCTGCCACTGAGGAGATGTCCTCTACCATCGAGGAGATGGCCGCCAACATCAAGCAGAATGCCACCAATGCCTCCAAGACCGCGGCCTTTGCCGAGGAGGCTGCCAAAAACAGCCGCAATGGTGGTGATGCGGTGAACAAGACGGTGGAGGCCATGCGCTCCATTGCAGAAAAGATTGGTGTGATAGAAGGAATTGCCAGCCAGACCAATCTGCTGGCCCTGAACGCCGCCATCGAGGCGGCCCGGGCGGGAGATGCAGGAAAGGGGTTTGCTGTTGTTGCCAGTGAGGTTCGTAAGCTTGCCGAGCGCAGCCAGCTGGCCGCCAACGAGATAAATGAGCTGGCCACCTCCAGCGTTTCCATTGCCGAGGAGGCTGGTGACTTGATCAACAAGGTCGTTCCCGCCATCGAGAACACCGCCTCCTTGGTGGAGGAAATCAACGTGGCCTCCAGGGAGCAGGATGCCGGTGCCCAGCAGATTGCCAAGGCCATTGTGGAGCTGGACAATGTGGTGCAGGAAAATTCCGCCGCCTCCGAAGAGTTGTCCTCCCAGGCGGAGGAACTGGCGGCTCAAGCCTCAACCTTGGCGGATGCCATATCCTATTTCAAAACAGTGAGCCATCATTAAGTGGTCGGATGACTTCTTTCGCAGTGGGGATTGCAAACCTGTAATAGGATTGCAATCTCTGCTGTTTTATACCCCCTCTTGATACTATTTCCTGTTTCCTGTAAACTAGGGTAATTCAGTTTTTTCTATTATTATAAATCAATTTTTATTGAGAGGTAGATACAAGATGAGCTTTGATATTTCCAAGATGAGGAATATCGGTATCAGTGCCCACATTGACTCCGGCAAGACAACCTTGTCTGAGCGTATCCTTTTTTACTGCGACAAGATTCACGCCATTCACGAAGTTCGCGGAAAAGACGGTGTCGGTGCTGTTATGGACAACATGGAGTTGGAGCGGGAGCGGGGAATCACCATCCAGTCAGCATCAACCCAGGTTCAGTGGAAGGATTACACGGTAAACGTTATCGATACTCCCGGTCACGTTGACTTTACTGTTGAGGTAGAGCGTTCCCTGCGTGTATTGGACGGAGCCATCTTGGTATTGTGCTCTGTTGGTGGCGTTCAGTCTCAGTCAATTACTGTAGACCGCCAGCTGAAGCGCTACCACGTTCCCCGCATTGCATTTGTAAACAAGTGTGACCGTACTGGTGCAAATCCCTTCAAGGTACGGATGCAGCTGCGGGAAAAGCTGGGCCTCAACGCCTATATGATGCAGATTCCTATCGGTTTGGAAGACAAGCTGGAGGGTGTTGTTGACCTGATTACCATGAAGGCCATGTACTTTGAGGGTGACAGTGGAACTGAGATCCGCATTGCAGAAATTCCTGCTCACTTGGTGGACGATGCCAACAAGTACCGTGAGGAGCTTTTGGACGCAGCCTCCATGTTCAGCGACGAGCTGATGGAAGCTATGTTGGAAGACACTGTAACTGAAGACATGATTCGAGAGGCCGTTCGCAAGGGAACCTTGGCAGAGCAGTTTGTGCCTGTATTCTGTGGTTCTGCTTATAAGAACAAGGGAATCCAGCCCTTGCTGGACGGTGTGGTGAGCTACCTGCCCAATCCTTCTGAAGTAAAGAACTTTGCCCTTGACCTGGACAAGAACGAAGAGCAGGTGGAGCTTTCCTGCGACGAGAACAAGCCCTGCGTCTCCTTGGGATTCAAGCTGGAGGACGGACAGTATGGCCAGCTGACCTATGTTCGTGTTTATCAGGGATGCTTGAAGAAGGGAGAGGAGCTATACAACACTCGTTCCCGCAAGAAGTTCAAGGTTGGACGCTTGGTTCGCATGAACTCCGCCAGCATGGAAGACATTAACGAGGGCGTGCCTGGTGACATTGTTGCCCTCTTCGGTGTTGACTGTGCTTCCGGCGACACCTTCTGCAGCGGTGGCTTGAACTATGCCATGACCAGTATGTATGTTCCTGAGCCTGTTATCTCCTTGGCCATCACGCCCAAGGACAAGAAGTCTGCCGACCAGATGGCAAAGGCTTTGAACCGCTTTACAAAGGAAGACCCCACCTTCCAGACCTACGTTGACCCTGAGTCAAATCAGACCATCATCAAGGGAATGGGAGAGCTGCACCTGGACGTGTACATTGAGCGCATGAAGCGTGAGTACAAGTGCGAGGTTGAGACCGGTATGCCCCAGGTTGCCTACCGCGAGTCCATCACCCAGCGTGCCGAGTTCAACTATACCCACAAGAAGCAGACCGGTGGTTCCGGTCAGTATGGCCGTGTGGCCGGATTCATGGAGCCTCTGGAGGACAAGGACTACGAGTTTGTGGACTCCATCAAGGGTGGTGTCATCCCCAACGAGTACATCCCCTCCTGCGACAAGGGATTCCGTGCTTCTATGGCAAAGGGCTCCTTGATTGGATTCCCCATTGTTGGTGTGCGCTGTACCATCAACGACGGTCAGTCCCACCCTGTAGACTCCTCTGACATCGCCTTCCAGGTTGCAGCCCAGGGAGCTTTCCGTGAGGCCTATAGCAAGGCAAAGCCTGTTATCCTTGAGCCCATCATGAAGGTTTCCATCGAGGGACCCACCGAGTTCCAGGGAAATATCTTTGCTGTAATTAACCAGCGCCGTGGTATCATCGTTTCTTCTACAGAAGATGGAACCTTCTCTCGTGTAGAGGCCGAGGTTCCGCTGAGCGAAATGTTCGGATTCTCCACTGTACTTCGTTCTCTTACCCAGGGTAAGGCAGAGTTCTCCATGGAATTCTTGAAGTACGGAAAGGTACCTAACAGTATCTCTGATACTTTGGTAAAAGAATACGAAGAAAAGCGCAAGAAAGAGCAGAAATAAACAAGAATGGATGCAAGATTCGTCCCCCAATATCGAAAATCTATGATATAATGGGAGACGGGTCTTGACCTTCAACCTTATTTAGGAGGAACTATGATTAAGGATGAGCTGTTTGAACGGAGTCCCATCCGTTGCTTTGACAAGGCAACTGGTGGACTCAAGGCTGGTGAGCTGGGACTGTTGACATCCAAGAAGGGTCTGGGAAAGACATCTGTTCTTGTGCAGTTTGGAGTGGATACACTTCTGCAGGACAAGCAGGTGATTCATGTTTCCTTTGACCAGCAGTCTGCCAACGTAATCACTTGGTATCAGGACATCTTTACTGAGATTGCCAAGAAAAAGAATATTACAAATATCAATGAGTTGGTAACAGAGCTTGTTCGCAAGCGCATTATCTTGAATTTCCATCAGGATGCAATGGCATTGGCCCATATTGTTACCACTTTGGAAGCTCTTGCTCAGGGTGGAATCCAGGCTTCTTGCTTGGTAGTAGATGGTGTTGACTTGACAAAGCTGAAGGTTGAGGACGTACAGGCCATTGTTGACTATGCAAAGAAGGCTGGAGTTGTCGTTTGGTTCAGTGCTTCTACCGATGCCTCTGATTTGAACGGTACTTTGACCGCTGATTTGCAGGCCTTGTTCCAGGCTGTTGTTCGCTTGGAGGCAAAGACCGACATGATTGAGTTGATGATTCTGAAGCTACGGGATGAGTCTGCTCGCTCTGCAGGGCTTAAGCTCGATTCAAAGACATTGTTGATTGCAGAAAAATAATCTACCTTAATGGGGTACATTATGACGGGTCATCTTGGGAAGCCGTGGTGCTTGGTTGGTTCAAATCCACTGGGGACTGCTGGTTTCCGGGGATGACCCTTTGTCATGTAATGGAGATTTCCCTCCGGTAATAAAGTGTGTGGGTTGTCATAAGGAAAAGTTAGAAAAGTCTATGGAACAAGGTGTCATTTTACTGGCTGCTGAGTCTTTGGGTAAATACAAGGAATTGCAAGGTTCATGCAATGTGGCCTATGGGCTTTTTCCTGTCCCACAATTCCTTGATGGCAAGAAGGCGGATGCAGCCGACAAGCGACTGCATCAGGCCAAGGAAAACGGCTGGAACCAGGTAAGAGTCCAGTTATTTGGGTTCAAATCTATCAAACTCTACCTTATACTCAAAGGTGCTCTTGTTTGCATTATCGTTAAAGGTGACGGTAAGCAAGGCAATGTTCTTGTATTTGCTAGGATCGTAGCTATCCATAGGAATTTCCACTACCAATGGCTCTGAAGAAGCAAGCCGTATCAGAACTGGCCAGCCCATGTTTCCCAGGAAGGTGTCTACGGTAGTGTCCCAAACCACAAAGTTTGCAAATGAGTACCGCAGTGTGGATGTTCCCTGAGTCTGTACCCTGCATTTATTGTCACCCAAATAAAATGGCATGGAAAATTCTTTTCCTTCCGCATCGGTGGAAAAACCTGTCGTATCGGAGTATCCTACTCCCAAGCTTGCCAAGTTGGGTGTGGCCTGGGCATACATGGAGGTATATCGGTCATCTGCAGCTATGTTATGCTCGTATTGCACGGATCGAGGATACGCATAGGTGGATTGTCCATTTTTTGTAGCTTCTGTCCGGAAGGAACCGGCTTTTGACTCGCCCTCAATTCGCAATGCAAAGTACATGTAGTCCAGATTTTTGTTAGGGTGGTTGGCATCGTCTGCGAAAAGGAAGAGTTTCTTTGGGCCCGTGCCTGTTGCTGCATCCGTGGGGAAGGTGCCGGTCAGGCTGATGGTCTTGCTTGTTGTTCCAAGCACATTCTCCTCTTTCTGCTCTCCGTTGAAAACATACAGTGTTACCAAGGTGGAGGTAGCCCTTTCACCTACAGTAATGGTGGGATTTTTATCTGAGGAGCTGCCGTCAGCGTGCAACCAAAAATAGACGAGCTTATCTTCGTCAACTCCCTCCTTGGACACTACTGGAGTGAGTGTAACATTCCTGCCTTCAACGGTGTAGAAGAAATCGATGGTATCCTGAGACTCCGCAATCTTCCCGCCCTGCTCTTGCTGGGGATTGTCCGTGGTTTGTCCCTGTTGGGAGGAGCTTTCCTGTGGTTCGCCTGCCTTTTGTAAAAATGACAAGTCACAACCTGTAGAAATCAGCATCATGCTGATGAATACACTTAAAAGGCATTTTTTCACTTTGTCCTCCTATTAAATTGAAGCTTTTGATAGTATACTATAAATTGACTGTATTGAGAAGGGTGACTTTATCGGATGCCATTGTGTATGCAAAATCCAGAAAACAGGAGGGAGAAAGAAACGGTGAATACGAGCGGAGGAAGGAGCAACCGGGAGGATAAGGCTCGGCAGCTGAGACTGCTGAATATTGTGGGCATGGTGAATCAGGGAAATTATCCCAACACCACGGATTTCAGGAAAAAATTCGAGGTGTCCCGAAGCACCATCATGCGTGACATCGACTTTCTGAAGGACCGCTATCGTGTGCCTATGAAATACTCCTCGGAGCATGGCGGCTATTTTATCAGCGACCCAAACTTCAGCATCCCCAGTTTTTTGCTGACGGAGGGGGAGCTTTTTACCCTACACATCATCCTTCCCCTGATGGAGCAGTACAAGGGAACGCCACTGGAGCCTGTGTTTGAGTCGATTATGAAGCAGATGCTGGATATGCTGCCTAAAGATGTGGCTGTTTCCACCAGCTTCAATGCATCGCAGGTTCATTTTATCTCCAATCCCCAGCCAAAGATAGACCAGGAGGTGTTCTTCAAGGTGCTGGAGGGAATTCAGGAGAGAAAAACCCTTGATTTTGCCTATCGGTCTATTAAACGGCAAGAATATATTCAGCGTAAATTTGATCCCTATAAGATCTTGTGTCAGCGGGGAGATTGGTATATTTTAGGGTATTGCCATCGTCATCAGGAATTCCGGGTGTATAACATGGCTCGCATCCAAAGCATGTGTGTAACGGAGCCTTTTGTTTGGGACGAAAGCTTTGATATACACCAACACGTGGACCCGGACTTTGGGGTGTGGACCCAGGGAAAGCGGTTTACCGTGGAGTTGCTTTTTTCTCAAGAAGTTTGTACCTATATTCTGGAGCGGCAATGGCATGTGGGGCAAGAATGTAGCCAGCAATCGGATGGCCGGGTTTTGCTTAGCTTTGAAACAAATCAGTTTGACGAGATTCTCCACTGGGTCATGTCCTTTGGCCACAAGGTGCTGGTGCTGAATCCTCCTGAGCTCAAGGAGGCTGTCAAACAGGAAGTCGCTGCCATGGGAAAATTGTACTAAAAAAAACAATTTTTTTCTTAGTGTATCACTTATTGGGACACTTTTATTTGTATACTGAAAATATAAACGGTAACAAGGAGGTGTTCCATGGGTTACAAAAAGACTGTATTCGTTGTATTGATTGGTTTTGCGGTATTTATCATTCCCGGAATCATCTTGGCAAGCTTGACTCAGCATTTGGGGGCAGTAAAAGTCATGGCCTTTTGCATTGTTTTTAGTATCTTCTTTCATCCCTTGCAGTTGTTGGCGGTGGACTGGGCCTGCGGCTTTGAAGGATTCGGTTGGCTGAGCAAGTAAAAAATTGGAGGGGAGAAGATGGGATTTGTTGTGTTGCTGATTGTATGTGCTCTGGTAGGCTTGTTCGTTGGTGTGGCCAGGGGAGTGGATTCTGCTGGCTCTGGCCACGGACAGAGGGGCGGCATCATTCCAGAGAAGGGGTGGAGTGACGCTGACTTTGATGCAGATTTAGACCCAGAGTTTATGTGTGATGAGGCTCCGTCCAGGAAGGGTGGGGCAAGGATATTCGGAGCTGGAGGCTATGAAAGTGACTTTGACCGATTGATGAAGCCTGGCTCCGATGAAGCTGCCTGGTTTAATGCCGCAGATGAAGCAGGCTATGATCCGGAGAATTGGTGAGTGGAGGTTGATTGCTAATGAAGGGGGATAGTTTGCTGGCTTCTTGTGAAAAAAAAGCCCCACTGCAACGGTGCTGTGGGGCTTTGATCAGGTTATGTTTCCGCTCCAATTCCTTCCACGGTGGTTTATTCTGGCCCGGAGACAGTACCCCAGAAGATTTCTCCTGTGTCGCTATCCTTGTACAAAGTCCAAGTGGCTCCAGTCAGTGTATTGACCAGATAACATCCTTTGACAGCTATGCCAGACATGGTAATTTGGTAGACACTCCCCTTGTGTCCTGCTGGGATTGTGTCGGCAGGATGCTCCTGCTTGCGATCCCGTTGCTTATATTGCCGATTACAACTGTTATTGTCTATGAGTCAATTTTTGGTGAGCGTTACGAAATGATCTCTTGGATGCAGTCCATCTGCATAATACCTATTATACTCGATATAAGGTATTCGCAACCGCCGGTTGACGAATTTCAAGCCGTCGTTTGGTGGAGTGTAACCGCCAAAAAAGCTATACCTGGTGTAACGGATGGCGAGAAGCTGACCGAATCATCAAGTGGAGGTAAAAGAGATGATTTTAGCTGATAAACTAATCAGACTAAGGAAAAAGAATGGCTGGTCTCAAGAAGAACTGGCTGAAAAAATGAACGTGTCCCGACAGGCGGTATCAAAATGGGAGGGCGCACAGACGATTCCCGATTTAGAAAAAATCCTTATGCTCGGTGAACTGTTTGGTGTGACAACCGATTACTTACTCAAGGACGAAATTGAAAATGAAGATTATACTGACGGAATTTCCGATCCCGGTGTACGAAAGATAACTTTGGCGGAAGCCAATGAATATCTGGAACTACGAAAGAGTGCTGCCAAGCGCATCGCCATAGCAACGATGTTGTGTATTGTTTCAATAATCCCATTGCTCCTGCTTGGCGTTGCAAGCGAGAATCCCTCTTTCTTCTTATCGGAAGAATCTGCCTGTGGGATTGGTCTGGTAGCTATGTTTCCGATTGTTGCCATTGCCGTTGCAATCTTCATCAGAGTTGGTTTTGCAAGTGCTCCTTACGAGTTTATTGAAAAAGAGCCGTTTGAGACAGAGTACGGTGTGATCGGGCTTGTAAAGGATGCGCAAAAGAAATACCGCAGCACCTATACAAAGTACAACTACATTGGTTCTTGTGTTTGTGTTCTTTCTCCCGTGCCACTTCTGAGCGCTGCATTTGTCGATAACGATTTCCTCACGGTCATTATGCTGACCGTTACAATGTTGATCGCCGGTATTGGCGCAATGTTCTTTATTGTGTCCGGTGTTCGTTGGGCAAGTATGCAAAAGCTTCTCAAAGAGGGCGAATATGACCCTGCAGAAAAGAAAAAGAACAAATTGAAGGAAACGGTAGGAGTAGTCTATTGGGTAGTAGCTGCAGCAATCTTCCTTTGTTGGAGCTTCATTACAAACGATTGGCAACGCAGTTGGATTGTGTGGCCAGTTGCAGGCGTGTTGTTTGTCGCTGTTATGATGATCTGCAACTTGCTTGTTGATAAAGAACGCTCATAATATTACAATTGATTAGAATGTATTTAGAGCAGTTCTCGATTTTTAGGACTGCTCTGCCATTGGCTGTTTGCTTTGTTGTTCGTTCGGTTTGGTGCTTGCACAAGACGAGAACAGCAACACAACAAGTGCGATAGCGCAAAACGAAATCGGCTTGATCTGCCCCACCAAATGAAATCTTTTCTTCATATATCTTCCTCCTGTGGGATTATGATAAATCATTCAGCCCAAATTATCAATATTTACAAATTATCCTCATCTAGGGTCTCGAAAACAGCGTCTTGTATAGAGAGGCAAGTATCTCTCAAAGTTGTTCCAATACTTTTGCAATTCACTTGCGAACATGACCTTGTTCTCATTTACAATGACATCATGATAAAGCTTCCTTCTTGTTTCCTGACTCACCGGGACTGGCAAAGCGCATCAAGGATGCCAACAGAAAGGATGCGGACTACAGCCGCCAGCACCTGCTGGACCAGGACTACGAGCCCTGCGGTCTTTGCAGGCCATGAGGCGGGCAGTGGAGCTGTGGGGACAAGCGGTACCACTGCCGCTTGCCTCTCATCATTCACCTTTCAAAGAATCATAGTAAATCTTATTGTTAGGGTTTTCGTCAATCATCTTCCTGTTATCAGTCTGTGCAAGATACTTGTCCAGTCCTTCCTTGGTCTCAAAAGACCTTACCAATTCAAAAGTATCTTCAATATATTGAATTATTTCTGCGAACAACTTTAAATCTATTTTATATACGTTGAAATTCTTAGCTCTGGGAGCATAGTTCAAGATTCCCTTTCGTTCCATGGCCTTGTCATCAAGGGCAAATACGCTGGTTACAATCATGAGGTTCACCCAATTTCCTCGTATATTACTATGTGATGACCAAAATCCCATCTCACATCGTAGTTTATTGCCCTTCCATTTCAACCTTGGCCTGGATTTAGTGTATTTCACACCATGCAATGTAAAATATCTTCCCAGCTCATTGCATACTGCATGGAAGATTTCCTTTGGCGCAGTATGCACGGAAATATTGTTTAGGACACTATTTTCCTCCCATGTCCAGTCATCCATATTCGCTTTGTTGTCCATATTCCTCTACCTCAGATAAAACTATTCGCACTATTCCTCAGAAGGGCTATCTGGAACAGTGGCAGTGCCTCTATCTGGTTTTCAAGCTCTGAGAATACAATGGTTGACATAGTTCCTCCTGTCCTCTGGATACAGTATACTACGTTTTTAGGTATTGTGGAATGGCCTTGCGGGGCAGGGTGCGGGCTCCAAGACCCGGCAGGGGAGGAGGTGGTGACTTACTTCTTTTTAAGCATATCCATGGAATGAACAGGGATTTCCTTCATTTGGAGCAGTTGCTTGTCGTTTGTGATGAATGCATCACAATTTGTGAGTGTGGCAGTTGCAAGATGAATGGCATCTAGTGCCTTGAATCCAGTGTACTTTGCTCTGATTTTGGCGGCCTTCAATGCAATGCTTTTGTCAACTGGCACTACATCAATATTCATGCCATTCAAGAAGGTTTCAAAATTTACAATTGCCTGTCTGTCATTATGGGAAAGGGGATAAACGCAGAATTCTTCAATCGTTACAGTGGATGTGAACAGCTGTATACTTTGATTCTTGCAGTCAATGAAGAAGCTTCTTGCCACATCAAAGTAGAGGGCGCTTTTTTCAAGGAAATAAATGAAGGGGGCGGTATCGACGTATATTCTAAAATCTGTCATTGTCACGCAGCGTCCTCACATATTCATCGGCACAGTCGGCCCGTTCGGTATGACGAACCAAGGCGTCAAATTCAAAGTCCTGCTGCCCCGTGTTTTGTTCCAATATGTTGTCAATCTTTTTTTTGAGAATGGCTATCTGGAACAGTGGCAGTGCCTCTATTTGGTTTTCAAGCTCTGAGAATGCAATGGTTGACATAGTTCCTCCTGTCCTCTGGATACAGTATACTACGTTTTTAGGTATTGTGGAATGGCCTTGCGGGGCAGGGGTGCGGGCTCCAAGACCCGGTAGGGGAGGTGGTGGTCACATTTTATTCAACTGTTCCGTGTGGGTGCAGTATGGGTAGTTGCTGCAACCGACAAACCAATGATTGTTCTTTCCTTTCCGTTTTATGAGGAAGCCGCCGCAGGAGGGGCATTTTTTGGGATTGGCCAATACGCTGGAATCGTTTATTGTGTAGTCACAGCGGGGAAAGTTAGAGCAACCGACAAAAGTTTTTCCGTTTTTACTGACTTTAAGCAGGTCTCCTGTCTTGCATCGGGGACATTTGGCTTGCCCCTTATCCTCTGCACTTTTGATGGAGACAAAGCAAACGGCATCAGACTGCTTGAACTCCTTAAAGAAAACGGACGGATTTTTGTTTTCTGTAAGGATGAATGTCCTGTTTTTAGTGCGGGTGATTGCGACATAGAACAAGCGCCGCTCCTCTTCAAAGGGGAAGGTGCAGCCATCTGTTAGAACAAAATCCAGTACCTTGTCGTCGGCAATTTGATTTGGGAAGCCGAGCCTGTCGTTTGTGAAATTCAGCAACACTACATTGTCTGCTTCCAATCCTTTTGACTTATGAACCGACAAAAAGGATATTGGCGTTTGTGGAGACTCCCGATACACAATTTTCTCGGCTCTCTGTTCCCGCCTGAACAGGAAGAGGCCAGAGCCCTCCAGCAGTTTTCTGTCATAGTTCGTTCTTCCCAAAAGAAGGATTGACTTGTCCGCCCCAAAGTCCATGATGATTTTTTTTAGCACAAGGTTTAAGACTTCCGAAAAGTTGCTGTCTATTCCCCAGAAGACCAGCGGATACCGCAATGCTTTGTCTGATGTCAAGCTTTTTTGCAGTTGATTTGGATTTTTTGTTACAAAGAAAGATGCCTCGTCTATCAATTGCTGCGAGTTCCTGTAGGTTTTTTCTATTTTGAGGAGTTTTGTGAATCCTAGGTACTCCTCGAATTTGGTAAAAAGTGCTATGTCGCTTCCTGCAAACCGATAGATGGATTGCCAGTCATCGCCAACACAAAGGAATCTTGCCTTCGTTCTATTCAATATGGATTTCAATAGCCTGAATCTGGCCAAGGAGATGTCCTGATACTCATCAACAATAATGTACTTATAATTGTATATTTCACATCCGTTTTCAACTTGTTTTGTTGCAAGATTAATCATGTCTGAGAAGTCAATGCTCTTGGTTTCTTCCAAGTATTGCTGGTATTGAGACAAAACATATTTTACGATTGAAAGAAAAATCCTGTTCCTTGCGGCAATAAATTTATTGTCTTGCTGGCTGCAGGCCAGAATCATCCTGTCCAGCTCCTCCATATCATAGCTGCGGGCCTTGAAAAGTGAGATGAAGGTGCAGCACAGGGAAATGAAGTCGGAGAAATATTTGTTGCTTTTTTTTGAGTAGATGATTTCAAAGATGTCGTTGAAATCTCTCGGTTGCAGGGGAATTGCATTCTCTTTGAGGATTCTTTCCAGCTGCTCAAAAAGGATTCCTTCGGAAACATAGTACGAATAGGTTTCAATGAGCTTTGTGCCGTTTTGCTGGTGGAATTGTCTTTTCCACTCAATTCCGTCAAGGTACTTCTTTTCTTCAACAGGAGACAGCCACGGCACTGTATTGTCTCTCGTGATGCCAAAGTGCTCCAAATAGATGTCGTATTCTGGCAGATAAAAGTCTGGTTGGTAGTTTTTTCGTTGCGGGTCGTCGGACTCAAAAGGATAGTCCCGCTCGTATTCGTATTCTACTCCCTGGGTAAACAGGAAGTTTGCAATCTTTATTTCCTCAAGACTTTTGACCCGCTCGTCTCTCAGTGTTTTGAGCCCCTCCTTTCTTTCATCCTTTATTGTATCGATGTATTTTTCTTTGTCATACTTTGATTTCAATGTTTCCAGATCCAAGGATTTTTCTTTTTCGTACAGTTCTCCCAAAGATTGTTTTGCGGACATATCTTCTGGAATGTCCAAATAAAATGCAAAGTATTCTGTGAGTGATTGTACAAAGTCAGGATGCTGCAGCAGGTCTCCCTCGAAGAGCCCGTGGACAAAGGAATTGAGGTCGTCGAATACCTTGGGGCGGTATTGCAAGGATTCCTTTATGATATTAAGTCCGAGTTTATGGAATGTGGAGGCTTCCACCGGGATTCCTAGTTTTGATTGAATCCTTTCGGTCATTTCTTCTGCGGACTTGTTGGTAAAGGAAATCAGGAGTATGTCCTTTGGATTTATATTTTTTATCTGGCAGAGATACTTTACCTTGGCGGCAATAGTCAGCGTCTTTCCGCTTCCGGCCCCTGCAAGGACCAGGACATTGTCCTCGTCAGTGACAACAACTGTTCTTTGCTGGGTGTCAAGGGACTTGCCGTCGATGTCGGAAAGGAAATTGTCATGGGCTGCAATTTCAGACTGGACGAACTGGGCATTATGATTTTCAACCTCCGCCTCCAGATTCGCAAAAAATTCCATAAAGCATTGCATTTGCTGGAAATTTGGAATTGCCTTGTTGAATTTCTTCTTCCTGATGGTCAAAAACAGGGGCTCCCAACTTGACTTGTAGTAATTTTTCTCTGTATTGCTGATATAAGAATTTTTCCTTTGGGCAAAGGCGGTAAAGAACTGGTTGATTTGCTCAAGAAGAGGAGTGGACTGCTCGATTTGCTCCTGCAATTTCTTTTTGTTGGCCTTCCTTTTCGTCACGATTATGCCGACGAGGACCAAGAGGGCGGTGGAAACACTGATTGGTAGGAGCAGGGGAAGATTCATGCAGCCAGTATAGCATGGAAACGCTGTAAGCTGCTATCCTGTGGGGCAAGATACCCGCTCCCCATCCGCCACGGAAGTGTAGCATTGCGCCGCCTTCCTGTGCCCTTTCCGCTAGAATTTGCACTGGAAATTGCTTGAATTTGCACTGGAAATGGGGGTGAATTTCCACTGGAAATTGGTGCAATTTGTACTGGAAATTGGATGCATTTCCAGTGGAAAATTTGGCGGGGGATGGTGGTTTGCTTTTTGAGGGAGATTCGCACTTAGGAAACTTGACGTTGTGGAAGGATAGGTGTATAGTGGAGGTAGTGCAGGTGGCTTGCAGTATGCGGTGCCCTGCACCAGGAGTTCCCGGATGGGATGACTTCGGATCTGCTCTTTTACATGTATAGGGAAGGACTTTCATTTGTGGAATTACTGTAAAAAAAATTATATATAAAATAGGAGATAATGATGAAATTTAAGATTACCAAAAGAAAAAATCCACAGGACAGGAGCCAGGAAAAGTATTATCCTGCTCCTGTGTATAGCGATGAGATTGGTATTGACGAACTGGCGGAAGAGATTTCCTATGCCACATCAATAACTCCCTCAGACGTAAAGGCTGTGTTGGAGGGTTTGCTGAATGTGATGCCCAAGCATTTGCGGCGTGGTTCCAAGATTAAGCTGGACCGTTTCGGTACATTCAAGGTGGTTTTCGGTGGCAATGGCCACGAGAATGCGGAGGATGTGACGGCGGCAGACATTGACGGCACTCGCATCGGCTTTATTGGTGCACCTGAGATGAAGCGGGCAGTCCTCACGGACATGTCCTTCCAGAAGCTGGCTTAACAGCGGTGCTGCATACTTTTTGCATGACACCTCCAGTGGCCTCCTTTCTGTTGATGAGCCAGTTTAGTTATTTTGGGTCATGCACCTTGCAGACGGCAAGCTAGATTTAAAAAACACATTCTAATCTTTGGAACCCACTGGTGCAGGATGCATTGCCTGGCACCATGATATATTCCAAAACTGGGGAACCGCAGCTCCTGAGCAGATCCGGCTGTGTGTTCCCCTTTTTTGTTTTTAGGGGAAAAGGATGTGAAGAGACCTGTCCTCATATTTCTTTGCCTTTGTTATGGCTATATCTGTGAGTCTTTTCATGTGTTCCTTCTGCATTGGATTGAGGGTGCTGTCATTTTCAATGAATGAATACATGGCTGTGCGGAACGGTTGCCAAATTTCCTTGTCTGCCCTTGTTTTTTTACTTATCCTTGCATGGATGGCTAATGGATGGGAAGAATCAGCATTGTTGGTACTGGTATCTATCTGGAAAGGCCTGTTTTCTGCCCTGACATAAAAGTTAAGAAAGGAGAGTAATGCACCACCATTATATATTTTAAAGGTGATGATATACTCACGTGATTTATTAAAGAAGAAATTGATTTCCTCCTCTGAGAGCCATCTGTCTTTTGTAGCTTCATGAATCTGGGAGGCAGTCTCCATCAACTGAAATAGGTTATGATTGTTTGTTGTCATATAGAAATCTCCTTAAAATGGTATGCTGGCAGTCTAGCAAGGTAAAATAGCTTTGTTAAACGTGAAAAGGGAAATTCTGGTGGCTCTAGTAAAACTTAACAGAATCTTGATACAAGGAGGGGCGAGGAATAACCTTTGCCGAGAAAATTATTGACTTTTTCCTGCTGTCGGTTATAATCGATTGTGTAAGCTAACTCGTGAAGGATATAGGCTGGGTTCCCGAATGGGAGTAGGTGAAAACCGAGAATCCTTTGTCCCTGGGGTCAGCTTATTTTTTTGTCCTCTTGAGGTTTTCAATTTAGAAGAAAGAGAATAAAGGGAGTCTGTCCTCCATGCCAGAAAAATATACCGTACACGACTATACCGTAGAACAAATTTTGAATTTTATTAAATCAAATGAAATTGCTATTCCAGAGATCCAACGGCCTTTTGTTTGGAAAGGGCGTCAAGTTCGAGATTTAATTGATTCATTGTATCAAGGGTATCCAACTGGATATTTAATTATTTCTAAAAGCCCAGATTTAAAACTAAAGGATGGGACGCTTTCTGTTGGAAAGAAAATAATGATTGATGGCCAGCAACGGGTGACAGCGATGATGACGGCTCTTGCTGGTCTTGAGGTTTTTAATTCTAATTTTGAGAAGAAACAAGTTCCAATTTCTTATAATCCTTTTGCAAAGGATGATGAAGAGTGTTTTAAAGTTCAAGATAATGCTATTCGAAAAGATAAAAGATGGATTCAAGATATATCTGTTATTTTTCAAACTTCATTTGATTCATTTTCTTTTGTTCAAGACTTCTGTACTAAAAATCCCGAAATTGCTCCATCAGATTTTAACAAACAAGTGACAAAGCTTATTGACATTAAGAATCGGAAACTTGGTGTGATTGAATTATTCGACAAAGAATTAAGTATTGATGAAGTTACAGAAATCTTTATCAGGATAAACAGTCAAGGATCAAAACTGAACCAAGCAGATTTTGCTATGAGTCGTATTGCTGCCAATGAATCTTATGGAGGGAATGCACTTAGAAAAGCTATAGACTATTTTAGTCATTTGGCAGTCGATCCAAAATGGTATTCAGAAATGATTAAAGATGAGGAATTTGTTAAAACCGAATTTGCGGCAAAACTGAAATGGCTCAGAGATGATAACGAGGATATTTATAATCCAGATTACACTGATATGCTTCGAGTTTCTTTCATGTATAAATTCTGCCGAGGAAAACTCAAGGATTTGGTAAGTCTTTTGCAAGGTCGTGATTTCGAAGCGAAAGATTTTAAGGAATCAATTGCAGAAGATACGTTCCAGAGGCTTTCAAGAGGTGTGCTTGATTATATAAATGAATATAATTTTAAGCAGTTTGTTCTTGCGATAAAAGACGCTGGTTTTATAGCTAAAAAACTTATCAGCTCTGGGATTACTTTGGATTTTGCATATACCCTGTATCTTTTACTTATAAATGATACGGCTATTGAGAAAGTAAAGGTGAAAAATTATGTGCAACGCTGGTATGTAATGAGCACCTTGACTGGTAGATATATTTCATCTCCAGAAACAGCAATGGATCAAGATTTAAGACGTATCAAGGAAAGAGGATTTTTAACCTATCTTTCAGAAGTTGAACAAAACCTTTCGGATACATTCTGGAATATTGAACTTGTACAAAAACTTGAAACACCTGCTGTAAACAGTCCATACATTAATATTTTCTGGGCGGCTTCATGTCGAGAGGGATGGGATTCTTTGTTCAATGAAGGTTCAAAATTCTCAAATCTTATTACAACTATGGGAGATGTACATCATATTTTCCCAAAGCAATATTTAATTGACAATGGAATAAAGGATAAAAGCAAGTATAATCAAGTTGCAAATTTTACATATCTTGATACTCCAACGAATATTGCTATTGGAAAGGAAGAACCCTGTAAATATTTTACAAGAATTTGGAATCAATTAAATGGTAACAGTTTTAATATAGGAAATCTCAAGACAGAAGAAGCGATAAAGAAGAACCTTGATGATAACTGTATTCCACTGGAAATTAGAAATTGGACATATGAAAATTATGAAGTTTTTTTATTGCAAAGAAGAAAGCTGATGGCTGCAAAAATTAGGACATATTATGAGAAATTGTAGTATCCGCCACGGAAGTATAGCCACCGTCACCAAAGCCGTAGGCGGGCAGTGCTGCGATGGTGCGGGGCTTCCAGCCGGACTGGAAGCCGTTGAACAGGGCTGAGCGGTACATTGCCTCCAGCTTGCTGTGGGTGTAGGACTTGAAGTCTTCCCGCACTAGGGGAAGATCCATGTTTAGTAGTGAGAGGTTCCGCCGCTTCATGTCCGCAAGGTAGCTTTCCGCCGGCAGGGTGTTGCTCTTGGCGGAGTTGCAGGCGGGGCAGGAGAGGACAAAGTTCCAAAGCTTGTCGTCCTTGACGAAGGACCAAGGGATGCAGTGGTCCACCGGCGTGGCGGCTCCTTCCTGCCTGAGACCCTTGTGGCAGTAGAAACAGTGCTGCTGGCCGAACTGCTGCAGTGCTTGGCGGTAGGGAGTCAGGTTGCTCCGCTCTGTGGAGGCATCCAGCTTGTTTGCCAGTGCGTAGGCATCCTCCTCCTTGTTCACCTTCTCCAGATACTTTATCCACTCATAGTAGTTGATTTTCTCAAAGTCCGTCTTGAACTTGACACAGGCGGCATAGGCATGGGGATTGAAATGGATACCCCCTGCCTCCTTGCTGAAGGAGTACAGCTGTCCCTCCGTGTCCTTGTAGAAGGCTCCAACCACATACTTGAGCATTTCCCTTCTGATTGCCTTGGTAATCTCCAGCTGCAGGTCGCTCCGCAGGGACTCGAAGGGGAAAATCTGCTGCTTCTGGGAGTGGTCAAAGCCGTGTTTCCGGCAGAACTCAAAAAGCTTTCGCTCCACCGCTGTCATGGCAGTCCGCTGGGAGGCGGACATCTGCTTGAGGTGAAAGTTCAGCACCAGATTCCAGTAGATTTCTGTGAACCGCAGGGCAATGTCATCGTAGTCAAGAAAATGACTTTCCAGGTTCAAGTTGAAAAGATTGTCCAGCACCGCCTTGAAGAAGGCATACTTGTAGGTGGTGGTGTGCATTTTTGCCGGGGACAAGGCCACGTTCACAATGCGGATGACCTCGCTTTCGGAGAGGGGGCGGAAGGGGATGTTGCCTTGCTGCAGGTTCCAGCCGGAGGTGCTCATGGGGATAGTATAGCATGGAAGGGGCTTTTTTTTCCAGATTTTCCTAATAAGAGTGTTTACAAATATAGAAAAAATGTTATACTGTAATGATTCAGATATCCAAATCTGAATGGTGGCTTGGGAAATACGAGGAGTTATTATGTATCAGTATGTAAACAATGCCACAGTGCAACCTTATCGTAGTTTTTGTTCAGACAAAATGAACCAAATTAAACAGCTATTATATCATGATTATGATATAGTTGCTTCTTTCAGTCTGATTGGCAGTGGTGCAAAGAACCTTGTTACTCAAAATGAAGCAGCTTCTTTTGATTTGGATTATAATCTTGAGATTCAGAGTCATAGTATAGAATACTTAGATGCAAAAAAATTAAAAACTATTGTTATGAATATGCTTAATAAGATTCTGTCAAATCAAAATTGTCCATTTTCAGATAGCCAAGACTCAACTGCTGTTATTACATCTCGTTGGATAGATAAGAATAAGTTGAAATTCAGTTTCGATATTGCAATTTTAGCTAAGAATGTAAATGGCTCTTTGTGTAGAATGATTCATGATAAACACGATGAAAGATATTTTTGGACAGAAATTCCTAATTCCAGTGATGTATTTAAGAAGATGGAGCTATTGAAAGAAAATGGCTGGTGGTCACGAATTAGGGAAACATATCTTGTTAAGAAAAATATGTATTTGCAACGAAATGATATGACCCATCCGTCATTTGTAGTTTTTGTTGAAGCTATAAATGAGGTGTATAATTTTGCAAAATCAAGATAATATGTAATCTAACATAACAGGTAAACACCGTTTTACTTGTTATGTTAGATTGTAGTTTATATTTTTTTAGTTTTAGATTCTGGAAATTTTAAGACAATGAGGGGAGCCTTCTTGTCTTCCATGCTAACTTTCAAATATCCTGTTTCTAATGCTAACAATTTTTCAATTTCATCTGATTCCATAGGTAAGCCTGCGTTGGAAAATTCATCCAATAATTCTGATTTTGTAAATACATTACTTGTAATAAGTAATTCTATAGAATCTCTTAGAAGATGTGGATAGGGAATTTCAAGTACATTATCTAATGGTTCTATTATTCGGATTTTTTTTGCATTCATTGTTCTCAAACTATATTGATATTGATTTGGAGTAATTATTTGTAAGGAATAGGCTCTATGCAACATAGCCGCTATCGAAACATACCATTTTTTTTTTAGTTCTTCGTAATGATATAATTTTGTAGAATAAAAATTTATATCTTTAGAAAATGCTGCTTCAGGTAGTAAAAAGGCAGAAGCAAATTCATTCGCTTCTTTTTCTTTTAATTTAAAATCTTCACGACTGCAATTTTCTGTATCATCACTCCATGTGTGTAACATTATATGTCCTAATTCATGTGCTAAATCAAAATTAATTCGAGCTGCTGAATTTTTATTATTTGAATAAGCAATAATAAAGAATTCTTTGTTGTAAGATTTAAAGAATTGACTAAAGGCATCTATATCATCTGTATTAGTTTTAAAAGAAGTGACAATAATACCTTGTGCCTCTAAAAGTTGAACCATATTTTTGATAGGGCGTTCACCTAAATTCCAATATTCTCTAAGTTGTACAGCTGCCTCTTGTGGAGAACTATATCCTTCAACATTTTCTGGAAGATTTAATTTTGGAAATTCAATATATTCATCTAAAATAGAATATAACTTTGCTAAAAATTCAATTTTAACCTTTTGTTCTGTACGATATTTTTTAGGAGTTTTCATTAGAGAACGGAAATATGATGAACCAGAGATAATTTCTAATCCTTCTTTTTGAAAAAAGAATTGAATTGGAAAATTTAAGACTTTTGCCAAAGATATTATCTTATCAAATTGAGGTTCAATTTTTCCTATTTCATATTGTGATTCTGCCTGTGCTGAAATACCAACTTTTTTTGCAAGTTCATCAATTGTATAACCATTATAAAGTCTGGCAAGTCTTAGTCTATCACCATTGTACCGCTTAGTATCCTTCATACCGACTTCTCCTCATCATGAAATCCAATATTCTTTAATGAAATCTTCTTTTTTTCATTTCTCCTTTCCTCACTTTTTCTTTTTAGTTTTAACTGTGGAGTATAAATTTCTTCTGGAGATACTTGTACCACAATATTTGAATGAATTGGAGAAACTTTATCCAATAAACTTTCTTTAGCTAGCTCTTCGAAGTTAACATCAAGTGTTCTTAATGATAAATCAATGACATTATTAAAAATATCAGTCTCAAATACAATAATTTTATAATGTATATTATTGAAATTCTTCGAGAAACAATTACAAATTGTATTTAGTACAATACGGAGTTGTTGAAGGTTGTTATCAAACTCAAATAAAGATGGTGAAAGAATACCAAGATCTTCATTTAACTCTATTAATGCTTTCATGTATAAAGGGGCTTTTTTTTCAGGGTCAGATAGTATGGCTAAATATCGTTTATAGTTCATTATTGAATAAATTTGTTGTTCTTTTTTATCCAATAATAGAGGAATTTCCCAAAAACCCATTTTTACAAATGCTATTTCAGTTTCTGTTGGTTTATGCATTTCCTTGAGATTTGTGTTTATAAGATCCCATCGTAAAGAACCTTTTGAATTTGATGTTGCTAGGTTGCGATTACTTATCAGTGCCTGATAATCTTCCTGTATTCCCTCTGATATTGCGTTAAAGGTATTTTGAATCAACATATCTTGCATATTAAGACTCCTAAATGTTCAATCTTTTATAGATTATCTCATATTTTTTATTCAAGTGATTGGTGTTGTTTTTATAAAATTTAAAGTTGTAGCATTGTCTTTTTGTTCTCCTTTTTAACCAGTTGAACTTACGTATCTGGTAAGCAATCTTTCGTTGCAGGGCGTCGTGGTCTTGTACGTTCATGGTCTTTACCTTAACAGCGTGCTGGTAACCTTCCACCACAAAGGGCTGCACTGAGATAATGGGTACCTTTGTTTTTATATCTAGAATGATGGTCTCCTGTAGTAATTTGTTACCTAACTCTGGGGCAAGCTGACCAAAGGGAACAAGGAGGTTCAGCAGTTGCTGGCTGAAAGGTTCTACCAAGCTGTAACTTTTTGCATGCTCCTCTGCCGTGCAATTGGTAAAACGAATCTTTACATCCTCTGCTGCTGCAAGGCCATTTCCTCCCTGACGAGCCTTCCATTTGCCTGAATCCACGTAAACTTCTGGGTCAGGTTTTCCTACCTGTTTTGCAAAGGTAATGAGAAAGTCTCGCCACACTACAGACTGCTTGGGCATATAGATTCTTGACAGGAACTGGGCTCTCTGGTTGTTGTTGGGACAACACCAGCAACCCACTCGGTCATAGCCTAGTCGATAAGCATCGTTAAAATCTACCTTCTCTGCCAAAAGGTAGAGCCAAATGTCAATGTCCTTCCAAAAGAAGATGGGGGAAGCAACTGTCTGCTTCTGGATTTTTACTGCTTCTTTATCATCTTCTATACGGTTGTACTTGCTTCTGCTGACAGATTCTGACTTTCGTATTCCGTAGAAGGTGAGAATCTGCTGGTTGCGGTAGAGTCCATTCAACACTCGTGTTATGGGGCCTGTTTTAAACATGGAACAGCACCACCGCATCATTCGTGCTGGAGGTCCAATATCCTTACACACCTTGAGGAAGGATTGCTCGTGATTCTTTGCAATTTCAAAGATAGCAAAGGGATGGTCTGCTCGGAATCGTTTTGCATATTCTGTTGTGTGGGGAAACTCCAGGGTGGTATCTCCGTAGATATGCACTAAGCTTGGATTATTGAGTGCTCGTGTCACTAAGTCTGCGGTAACGGTGGAGTCCTTTCCTCCAGAAAAGGAAATAACGATATTTTCTTCTGGAAAATCAGCTGCTGCCTTTTGAATGAAATTCGTGGCCTCATCTTTAAGATAGTTCAATCTATTTTGATTTGCTGCAATAAATTTTTCAATGAATTGGTCAAAGAACTGATAACTGTTGTCTTGTTCATGCTGTTGCAGCTGGGTGATCAGGCTCTGGCAGTCCGCCTCCTGAAAGGTTTTTGTGCTGATGGAACGAGTCTTTCCTTCTATATAATAGCGGCTGTTCTCGCACCAAACTGATTGTTCCTTGAGTTGGTGGGGCTCCATCCCCAAAAGCAGCTCCACCAAAAGCCGTTCCTGGGGAAACACGGGCCGCAGGTCTTGAGCCAGGTAGCTGGCTGTTCCGCCACAAAGGGGGCAAGGCTCCCTTGAATTCACCTCCTGGATGAGGGGAATGCGGCAGTGGGGGCACCAGCTCACCTGTACGGGAACTTCTACTTCCGTTTTGTTTCCACATCGTGGACATTCATTTTGATTTGTTTCTATATTACATGGTCTACACCACATGATTGCTCCTTTGGTGTTGCAATCCTACCACAAAACAACGCTTCTTTTCCACACCTACCCCCATCCACTTGCAAAGCTCCAGGTCGTCGAAGTCCCTTATGTCGGCATCGGCGAGGTCCTGCACCTTCTGCCTTTTGTGCCTGTATGCCTCCACGAGCACGACCTCGTCGCTGTCCAGTGTCCCTATAACCTGGTCGTACCGTGCAAGCTCCTTTTTCAGGGTTGCCATGAAGGCACTCTTCTGGATGACGAACTCCGCATACTCGTCCGTGGTCATCCGCTCCCTCCTCACGGCTCCACGGGACCTCACGGCATTGGCTTGGCCTGTGGTGCTGGGGTTCCCGATGAGCCGCACCTCCTTGAGCTCCTGCACATCATAGAATCCATAATACTCGCTGTAAGAGTCGTACATTGCAGCCTCCTTTCCCGCTGTCTTCCTATATGAAGTTGTCAATCATGTCCGACACACACTCGCCAGTGAATTGCATCCGCAGTGCCTCCGGCACGCTGGCCATGTCTTGGTAGAGGCTGTTGGGAATCCGCAGCAGGCTTGTTCCGCCGGTCTTCTTGTCCGTGACTGCCACCCATTCCGAGCCGTCAAGCCCCTCCATCACGCTGGCCTTGTAGTTCTTGCCCCTGCAGGCAGCCTGGTATGTCCTGTAGGGTGGAAGTATATGCACCATGTTGTCCTCCTTTTCTCTGCCGGCGGTGTCCCCAACCAGCTTTTCCCCATTGTACTACAGGTGCTGTCCCAAGGAATGACACAGGCAGGAAAAATGCTCCCCAATTTGGAAATTTTGTTGTATACTGTCAGGATGGAGGATGACGAAGGTGCTTGATGCTGTCTGTGGGAGGAAACCCTATGTGTAGAAGACTGAAGCTGCGTGGCCTGATGCTTTGCCTGGCGCTTTTCCTGTGGATGGGAGTGTGCCCTCAGCTGTATGGCCAGCTGGCGGTGCATTTTATTGATGTGGGGCAGGCGGATGCAATCCTGGTGGAGTGCGATGGCGAGAACATGCTGATAGATGGTGGCAACGGAAGCGACTCATCCCTCATCTATGCCTATCTGAAAGGCCACGGCATTGGAAGTCTCAAGTACATGGTGAACAGCCATCCCCACGAGGACCATGTAGGTGGTTTGCCCGGTGCCTTGAACTATGCCTCGGTGGGGCGGGGGTTCAGCTCCCATCAGGAATATAACAGCCAGGCCTTCAGGGACTACAAGCGGTATCTTGCCATGCAGGACGTGGAGCTGGAGGTGTTGGAGGCGGGCAGCAGTCTTTCTTTGGGCGGGAGTCAAATCCAGGTGCTGGGACCGCTGGAGCATGATGGGGAGATAAACAACAGTTCCTTGGTGCTGTACTTGGTGTATGGTCAGGTTTCATTCCTTTTTACTGGTGATATGGAGGAGGACAGCGAGTACGACTTGCTGAAAGCAAACCTTGTGCCCGACTGCACGGTGCTGAAGGTGGCTCACCACGGTAGCGAAAGCTCCTCCACCTATCGCTTCCTTCGTGCCGCCCTGCCTGAGTTTGCTGTTATTTCTGTAGGCAAGAACAATAGCTATGACCACCCATCTCCAAAGGTACTCAGTCGTTTGGAGGATGCAGGAGCTCAGGTGTTCCGCACTGATGTTCACGGTCATGTTCTGGCCCGGAGCGATGGAAAGACTGTGGAGTTCTCTGTCTCCCGCAATGGTTCAGGTAGTACCGTTTCTGGAAAAGAGGTGTCTGCCTCTGTCTCCCCCCAGAAAAATACTTTAGCACAAGGCGGCAGCAAAAACACCCCAAAGGAAGCCGTCACTGCTACCTATATTTTAAACACCAACTCCAAGAAATACCATCTTCCCAGCTGCCATTCCGCCAGCCGAATCAAGGAAGCCAATAAAAAAGAGTTCTCCGGAAGCCGCCAAGAGGTGTTGGAGCTGAGCTACCAGCCATGTGGAATCTGCAAGCCCTAGGGGGCTCAGATTAATAAAAATCTTGACCAAGCACAGGTATTGCATTAAATTGTATGTATATTGTTATGCAGGAGTGAAGAATGGCCGTTTCAAATATCACGATACGAATTGATTCAGAATTAAAAAAACAGGGAGAGGAATTGTTTGATGAATTAGGCTTATCCATGACAGCTGCCATCACATCCTTTATCAAACAAGCTGTTCGTGAACAAGGAATGCCTTTTAGATTGACGAGACAGAGGAATTTGCAAACAATGAGAGCCTTTGAAGAAATTGAAGAAATGAAAAAAAATCCAGAGGCTTATAAATCATATTCTAATGCAGAAGATATGGTAGCGGATATCCTTCATGAAATACGAAATTAAACCTTCTCATACCTTCAAGAAAGAATTAAAGCAAGCTCAAAAACGAGGACTTGATATTAGCAAGCTCATTAGTGTTGTTAATACTCTGGCAGAGGGAAGAATTTTAGAATCAAAATATAAGGATCATGCCTTAACCGGAAATTATAAAGGATACCGTGAATGTCATATTCAACCAGACTAGCTTTTAATTTATCAATATGACCACACAGACTTGTATCTTTATCTTGCTCGCACGGGAACTCATTCGGACTTGTTCTAACTGCTGTGTTCAAACAGTATCCTCCTGTCTTGCACTGTTCCCGTGGTAAATGCTATTATTACCCCCATGCACAAAAATCCCATATATGAAAATAATTCTTCCCTCAGGGTAGTGGCCTATGTTCTTGTGGTGTTTTCCATATTCTTTTGGGGCATTACCTTTGTTTGCACCAAGCATCTGCTACTCTATTTTTCTGCCTTTGAGATTCTTTTTATTCGCTTTGTCTTGGCCTATGTGTTTTTGTGGTGCTTGTATCCCCACCGTCTTTCATTTTCTAAAAAGGAAAATCTTCTCGTTGCCTTTGCTGGACTTACAGGGGTAACCCTGTACCAATTTACGGAGAATCTGGCCTTGAACCTCACCTCTGCCTCCAACGTCAGCATCATCGTTTCTATCTGTCCCGTTTTTACCGCCCTTACCGCCCAGCTTTTCCTAAAGGAAAAGCACTTTACCCTCCAGTTCTTTGCGGGAACCGCACTGGCCTTGCTGGGAGTGGTGCTAGTAAGCTTGAACGGCAGTAGCCATTTTAATGTAAGCCTAAAGGGAGACCTGCTAGCCCTTGCCTCTGCCATGTGCTGGGGCTTTTATTCCCTTTTTGTAACCCTCATCAACAGGAAGGGCTATAACATAGTCATTGTCACCAGAAAAATCTTCTTCTATGCCATTGTCTGGATGCTTCCTTTGCTGGTTCTGGGGATTTTCTCCTCCAATCCCGATGGCATTTCCTATGTGGATCTTTCTCCTGCTGCCAATGCCAGCCGTTTTGCCTCACCCTTGAATTGGCTCTTGCTTTGTTTTCTAGGCATCCTTGCCAGTGGCATGTGCTTTGTGGCATGGAACAAGGCCTGCATTATCCTGGGTACGGTGAAGATTTCCTCTGGACTCTATCTCATTCCCGTGGTGACCATCCTCTTTGCCGCGCTCTTCCTGAAGGAAAAGCTCACCCTCATGGGCGGTCTGGGAAGTCTGCTGACCATTGCAGGACTTTTTGTTTCTGGGGGAGAAAAGGCCGGGGAGGCTGGATAGGGAGCTTCCCGAGGGGAGGAAGGCTTGCTGTGGTGGGCTAGGGCTGCCGTCTCAGCCTGCTGGCCAAGGTGTGATACAGGTGCTGTAAGGCGATGACCGGATGGTGCAGCAGCATTCGTGGGCCGGAGAACCGCATGACGGTGCAAATCTGCTCTTTCATGTCGGGGCGGTAGCAGTGGGTGGTGCAGGTGGAGCAGAAGTCCTTTAGGTTGCCGTAGGGACAGTGAGCCAGCTGCTCTGCCACATAGCTTTTCAGTGGACGGCATTTGGGGCAATCGGGGCCCTGATGATTTTTTTTGCAATAGAGGTCTATCATCAAAAAGCAGACCTCTTGTTCTTTGTCGATTTCCATAGCTTTAGTTTAAGTATATTGGCAAAAGTGGGCTTTCTCAAGAGGAAAAGTTTTCTTTCCCTTCCCTAGCTTCATTTTTATAGGTATATTAGTACTACAGCTTTTGAAGTGGAGGAGCCATGACTAATTCTGAGATTCGATTTTATCGTCAAGCGGTGCGGAGGGGGAACCTTGCGGCCTTGGACTTGTTTTTTAAGGATTTTTCCTCCAAGGATAAGGAGGAGCAAGCCCAGCTGATTATTTCTGGCATTACGGAGGCTCCTTCTATAAAGGTGCTGGAGCATCTTATGACCCTGGGTATTTCTTTGGATTATATTGAAGAGGAAAAGCAAAATACCCTCTTACATTTGGCAGCCTGTTCTGATTGCCCTGAGATTCCTGCCTATTTCATCAAAAAGGGCTTGGATGTTCATGCAAAAAATAGTCTTGGTGCTACACCCTTTCTTTTTGGCTCATGCTACACCGATAATCCCAAGGTGCTGCAGGTTTTTGTGGAAGCAGGAGCAAATGTGCAGGAAAAGGACAATGACGGCGCTTCTGCCCTGTGCATTGCTGCCCGCTATAATGACAGCGAGGCAATCATTAATTTCTTGGTGCATCAGGGACTTGATTTGGAGGAACGGGATAGCACTGGCCTTACTCCCTTCCTTTCAGCCATTCGCTACAACTCATCCTTGGAGGTTGCCCTGGCCCTGCGGGATGCCGGTGCAGAGGTCTATGCCAAGTCTCCCAACGGGGACAATGCCCTCCATCTTGTAGCCTTGAACCGAGACTGTTCCCTTGCCATGATTGAAGCCCTGCGGGGACGCTTCCGTACCACGGACAAAAATGATGATGGCTACACACCGCTTTCTTTGGCTTTGGTATTGTCAGAAAATCCTGTGGTTATTAATGCCTTGATAAAAAACCAGCAGGACGAGCTGCTCTATGCCGCCTGCCAGAATAAAAATCCCCAGATTGTGTCTGTGCTGCAGGCTCGTGGCATTGACCTTAACGCTCGCTCCGGGGACGGCCGCTATCCAATTATGTGGGTGGCAAAGTACAACGAAAATGTGGAGGTGATGGAGGAATTCATCTGTGGGGGAGCCATAATGGAGGTACGGGATTTGATGGGACGAACGGTGCTGCACTATGCCGCCGTAAACGAGAATTCCAGCATCTATGACTGGCTCAAGGAGCAGGAGACGTATCGTCATCTTGATGTGGAGGACGAGTCGGAGCATAATCCTGAATATTATCGCCAGCATCCAGAGGATTTTTAGGAGGAGCCATGGGAGCATTTTTGGGAGGGCTGAGGGGAGCCCTCAAGCACATAGAGACAGTAGTTCTTGCTGTAAAGAAGACGGGATTCCGTCTTTCCCGCAGCATGGAGTTTGATGTGGCCTTGGAGTATCTCCAAAAACTGCTGCATCTTGATGAGTCCACCACCATTGTCTTTTCTTTTTTCTTCTATATGTATTACGACAACAATGAGCGGCCCATAACCATTTCGCAAATCTCAAACTTTTCCGGCTGCTCTCCCTTGGTAACCTTGCAGTTCTTGCCGGAATACAACACCCTCAAGGAGTTGGGCTTTATAGAGGAGGTTTCTCTGCCCTCCAATGAAAACAGCTCCTACGGAGAATTTTTCAAGATTCCTTCTGACGTGGAGCGTTTTATTTGCAGCGATGGCAAGGAGTCTCGCCTGGGAGCCTTGTCAAACGACAAGAATTCCAAGCTGGTATTTCCAGACAAGATCCGGGTGCGAGAGCTGTTCTACAGTACCCAGGTGGCAGAGCAGGTGGACAAGCTGGCCTCATCCTTGCAGGAGGAAAATCTCTTGGGGATTCAAAAGCGGCTTATGGAGCACAAAATGCCTGTGGGAATCTCTGCCATCCTCTACGGTGAGTCAGGTACTGGAAAAACCGAGACGGTCTACCAGATTGCCCGTAAGTCGGGGCGGCCTGTCTTCCATGTGAACATTGGAGACATTCTCAGTGAATGGCATAATGCCACGGAGAAAAAGCTGGGAGAGCTGTTTGTGCAGTATCAGAAGATGGTGGAGCAATGTCGTTCCCGAAAGGAGCCCATGCCCATTTGCCTGTTCAATGAGGCTGACGTTATCTTTGGCCGCCGCTTGAATCCACCACGGCAAGCGGTGGAAATTTCAGAGAACCGCACCCAAAACATTCTGCTGGAGCAGATGGAGCGTATGGAGGGTATCTTGATTGCCACCACCAACATGGAGGGCAATCTTGATGATGCCTTTAGCCGTCGCTTCTTGTTCAAGATAAAGCTGGAAAAGCCGGATCTGCAGGTGCAAAAAAAGATTTGGCGGGACAAGCTGGACTGGCTTTCAGAGGAGTCTGCCCACAAGCTGGCCCATTCCTACCAGCTCAGTGGCGGTGAGATTGACAACATTGCCAAGAAGGCCATCATGGAGGAGATTCTGAGGGGTAAGCCCGCCTCCGTTCAGGACTTGGAGGAGTACTGCAAGGTAGAAAAGCTGGGAAAGGCAGGAGCCAGTCGGCCTGTAGGCTTTGGTGGCTAAGGAAAGCCCTGCTACAAACTCAAGGGTAAAACTGCAATATAAAAAGAGGAAGGTTTTGCCTTCCTCTTTTTAGTGGGTAGGGACTCTACCGCAAAATGTCTACGTTTTTAAGGGGGATGGTGGTGTTGGTGGCATTAGGAAGCCGAGCCTGCACAAAGTCCTTGAGAGAGTAGGCTACATTGACCCAGTCTCCCTTCTTGATGTTCCTGAACTTGGCTGCCTTGCCATCTGTAAATGGAGTTTGCAGGCCGGTAACTGCATCTTGAATCAAGATTTGTGTTTCTCCGGTAACTGCAAGGGTAAGGCTCTTGCCCTCTGTTCCCAAAAGTACAATGGTCAGGTTGTCCTTGTTTGTCTCAAGCACCACTCCCACCTTTGACTGGATCGTGGCGGCAGTGGCCTTTTCTCCCAAGTCGGCACCTTTTTCACTAAGCCACTGAGCCAGAAAATCTCCCGTCTCGGAAGCGGTAAGCTTTAAATCTTGTCCCAAAATGATGAGTGACTGCTTTAAGTCCTCCAAGGAGCCTGAATCAATGGTCTTTTCTGCACTGTCGTTACTTTGGGCTACGAGACTGCCAGCTGCCAATACTAGCAGGGAAAGGGAAAGAGCAAATAATCTCTTGGTTGTTGTCTTCATAAAAACCTCCAATGTAAGATCAATAGAAATCTACAATATAATAAAGGTTTTTTCCAGATGGGGGTTACACTGGGTATCCAAGGGAATGGCGGTACGGCTTTAACTGATTGTTACCGCAGTACCAGTTCTTGCGAGGCAAGAATAGCGGAACTGCCTTAGTTAATTGTGACGGCAGTTCCGCTGGCGGTGACCATGAGCATTCCGTTTCTTTCTCCCAGCACCTCGTAGTCCACGTCGATTCCGACCACAGCGTTGGCGCCCAGCTTGGCGGCCCGCTGCTCCAGCTCGGCCAGGCACTGGTTCCTGGCATCGGTAAGTCCCTTCTCGTAGGTTCCGCTGCGGCCGCCGAAGAAGTCCCGCAATCCGCTGAACATATCCTTGAACACGTTCATTCCCAGCACAACCTCCCCGAATACAATGCCGTGGTAGGCGGTGATGGTCTTTCCTTCAATTGATGGTGTGGTGGTGATAATCATGTTTGTCCTCCTTGATTCCGCCGACGGCAACGCATCGCTGCAGGTGCTGTCGGGCTTTATTATTTTAGCTTTTTGAAAATCCTTTTCAGCAGTCCCACCTTGCCCAGCAGCAGCCAGTACAGAGCGGCCAGCAGCGCAAGAATCGGCACTCCGAAGATAACAATATACAGCACAATCGCCACAAAATCCACAAAGAAGTCCACCACATTGGACAGAAAGCGGCGGACGTTGCGATCCAGGCTGGGCCATTGGAAGCCCTGGTCTGTGGTGCGGTAGGGCAGCTGCAGGTCCACGGTAATGGTAGAGTAGTCAATCTGGTTGGAAAGCCGCCGCATCCTGCCCTCCATGGACTCAATCTCCGTGAGGGTGGAATTCAGCTCCCGCTCAATGCCCAGCAAATCCTCCATGTTCGCCGCCTGGGTGAGGTAGGCTTGCAGTCGGTCCCGCAAAATCTTTCTGGTATCAAGCCGGGTCTGCAGGTCGTAGAACTGCTCGGAAACGTCTTGGGTAGAGACGTTGCGGGAGCGGACACGGCCCAGATTTCCGGCGGCGGCCATGGCTGCGTCAAAGTGGACGGCGGGAATCCGCACGGTAAAGGCGGCGTTGGTCTCGTGGTTAAAGGAGGAGGCCACATAGCCGCCAAAGGACTGGCACCACTCCAGCACCGCCTCCTCTGCGGAAGCCAGCTGCTCCACCTCAAGGCTGATGGAGCCAGTCTTGATGAGCTTGCGCTCCTGCTGCCCGGCTGGATTTTGGCCGCCAGCACTGGAGCCGCTAGAACCGCTGCCTGCCTCTGTAGACCCCCTCACGGCTCCATAGGCCATTTCAGCCTCCATGGTCTCCTCCACCACCGCATCCTCAAAGGCCGCAGTGTCAGCAAATGCAGTGGCCTTTGCACTCATGCGGGGAGCCACAGCCTGCGTCTCCATCGTTGCGATGGCCCCGTCCTTGCCACCGCAGGAAATCATCAGCGTCATCCCCAGAACGGCCAGCAGGGCCATCTTTCTTCCATTCCATGCTCTCATAGCAGTCACCTCCTTGACAAGGAATGATATACTATTTTTTGCAAACAGGCTACTGGACTTGCCGTTGCCACGACGTTGGCATCCAGCTTGGCCAGGCACTGGTGGCGGACATCCACCAAGTCCTTTCTACAGGAATTGCAGCAATTTCATAAATATCGTTCTCTCCTGAATAAGATAAGTTCACTACCAGAAGGAATCCAAGGCCCCCTGATAGAAATGATTGAGAATATAAAAGTATAGCTGCTTCCTTCTGCTAAATCCCCTTCGTTGACACCATTCCTCCATTCCTTTATTATTTAATCCGTTTAAGTCTGATTAAAGTTAAGGAGTGCTGGGGAAGTAATTCTTCCCGCATCTCCATGGAGATAAATATGACTACAAAAGAAAAAAAAATTACCATTCTTGATTCCACCCTGCGGGACGGTGCCCAGGGGGAGGGAATCAGCTTTTCCGTGCAGGACAAGATTCACATTGTAAGAGCCTTGGACGAGCTTGGTGTTGCCTACATCGAGGCAGGAAATCCCGGCTCCAATCCCAAGGACTTGGAGTTCTTTCAGGAAATCCAGAAGATTCAGCTGAAAACTGCCAGGGTGGTGGCCTTTGGAGCTACCCGTCGCAAGGAGCTTTCCTGTGCCGAGGATGCCCAGCTCCAAAGCCTTCTGGCAGCCAATACCGAGACGGTGGTGATTTTCGGCAAGTCCTGGGATTTCCAGGTAACAGACATCTTGAAGGCAACCTTGGAAGAAAATCTTGAGATGATTCAGGACACGGTTGCCTACCTGAAGGCCCAGGGACGTGCCGTCATCTATGATGCCGAGCATTTCTTTGACGCATGGAAGGCCAACAAGGACTACACTGTCAGGACGCTGGAGGCCGCCGTGGCTGGTGGAGCTTCGGTGCTGGCCCTCTGCGACACCAAGGGTGGCTCCCTGCCACTGGAGGTGTTGGACATTGTGCGGGAGGTGGTTTCCATCTTTGGACAGCGTGCCGAGATTGGAATCCACTGCCACAATGACGGGGAGCTGGCCGTGGCCCTTTCCCTTATGGCGGTGGAAGGTGGTGCTGTCCACGTGCAGGGAACCCTGCTGGGATTCGGCGAGCGGACAGGAAACGCAAACCT
This sequence comes from Treponema sp., assembly GCA_045586625.1. GTDB lineage: Bacteria > Spirochaetota > Spirochaetia > Treponematales > Treponemataceae > Treponema_F. The sequence continues at coordinate 11,264 of JAZNAS010000084.1, read as the reverse complement.
GGCCTCCATCATGGCGAATCTGGAGCTGAAGATGGGGTATCATTGCTTGCCGGAGGGCAACCTTTCCCAGCTTACCCCCATCGCCAAGCGGGTGGCAGATATTGCCAACATCAATGTGTTCGCTGGCTTGCCCTTTGTGGGAAGCAGTGCCTTTGCCCACAAGGCCGGAATGCATATCGATGCAGTTACAAAGAATCCCTTTGCCTATGAGCATGTGCCGCCAGAGAGTGTTGGCAACGACCGTGTCTTCCTGATGAGCGAGGTGGCAGGTCGATCCACCATTCTTGAAAAGATTCGTCGTTTTGACCCATCCATCAGCAAGGATAATCCTGTTGTGGGAGAAATAGTTCAGCGGATGAAGGAGCTTGAGCACGCCGGCTACCAGTTCGAGGGGGCGGAGGGCAGCTTCGAGCTTTTGGTGCGCAAGAGCATCGGCAAGTACCAGCCCTTCTTCCGTCTCCATTATTACAAGAGCATTGGGGAAAAGCCACCTCTGGATGAATCCCTGTGCTCCTTTGCCCAGCTGAAAATCGAGGTGGACGGCCAGATAGAGATTACGGCAGGGGAGGGGGGCGGTCCGGTTCATGCCCTTGATACAGCCCTGCGAAAGGCCTTGGAGCGGTTCTATCCAGGTGTTTCCCATATCCGTCTTACCGACTACAAGGTTCGTGTTCTGGACTCCAAGTCTACCACGGCCTCCAAGGTTCGGGTTCTCATCGAAAGCTCTGACGGTACGGACACCTGGTCCACCGTGGGAGTCTCCACCGACATTCTGGAGGCCTCTTGGATTGCCCTAGTGGATTCCTTTGAGTACAAGCTGATAAAGGATTTGGAGCGCCGGTTCAAGCACTTTTTGTAGTGTTGAATCTTGACAGAAAATCGACTTTCTGATAGAATACTCAAACTATCGATTTTCGATATAACGGGCAATAGCGCAGTTGGTTAGCGTGCAAGTCTGGGGGACTTGAGGTCCCGGATTCGAATTCCGGTTGCCCGATTGAGAGATACATCATGCTGGTGTATCTCTTTTTTTTTGAGATTTTAACCTTTACATCTTTATAGAATAGTGTATAATTATTACGAGAGAGTTTAAAAATTATCTATAACAAGGATTGTAGTTGTGTTAAAAATTGAATATAAGTCTCAGGGAGCTTCTCATGGAAAGTAAGTTGGAGCGGGGGCATATTTTTTCAGTTTATTCCGAAACTCTGTCGTTTCTTCATAAAAGCTTTAACGATTATTTTTATATTCTCGATTTTGAGACTGGAAAAGTTAAATTTTTTGGTGACATTGCAGAAAAGTATGACCTTCCTTTAGACGAAGATAATTGTTGTTCCGTGGATGATTGGTGTGCTATCGTGTATCCTCGTGACCTGGAGTTTTTTTCAGAGGATATCCGTCAACTTAAGGAGGGAGAGAAGCTCCTTCATAATTTGGAATATCGTCTGAGAAACAGGGGTGGGGATGTAGTATGGATATCCTGTACTGGGAAGATTCTTGGTGATGCTGATAGTGGTTTATCCTGGATGATAGGCAGGGTGTCCGATTCCAGTTGGTCAACCAAGGTGGATGCCCTTACCGGTGCATTGCTTTTTGATGGTTTGAAAGCAGAGGCAGACAAGATTCTGGAGGAAGAGCGGGTCGGTTACTTTCTGATAATCGGTATTGATGATTTAAAGAAGATAAACATGAAGAAAGGGCGGTATGCAGGAGATGAGATTCTTTGTCTTGCCGCCACTGCCATAGAAACAGAAACCTGTGGAACCCATAATATTTACCGTGTCAATGGAGATTGCTTTGCGGTAAACCTTCCTGACTACAAGCGGGATGAGATTGAGGAGGTTTTCAGGAAGATTCAGGATCGACTCAAGGGTCATTGTACTGTTTCAGGCGGTTGTGTTCCCTATCGTGAGTATCATATTCCCGACAGCGGCAGTCTGTGTCAATATGCAGAAAATACCCTGGAATTGAGCAAGGCCCAGGGAAAGAATATGCTGAAATTCTTCTCCACCGCTGATTACGAGAAGGAGCTGGAAACCTTGGAACTGAAGGAGGAGCTGATGGAAGCCATTAAAGATGGCTTCAAAGGCTTTGCCGTTCATTACCAGCCCCAGATAAGCCCCTCGGACTTTACGCTCTTTGGCGCGGAGGCCTTGCTTCGGTTTTATTCTCCAACCCGTGGGCTGGTGTCTCCTGTGGAGTTCATTCCTATTTTGGAGCAGTCTAACCTCATTTGTCCCGTGGGTCTGTGGATTCTTGAGCGGGCATTATATCAATGCAGTATCTGGCGGAAGACCATTCCTGATTTTCACATCAGTGTCAATGTGTCCTATACCCAGCTGCAGGATCAGAACATTGCCCAGTACTTTTTGAATGCTATTGCGAGAAGCGGATTGCCAGGAGATGCACTCACCCTTGAGGTGACAGAGAGCATGGAGCTCCACGATTATCCAGAGATCAACAAGATTTTTTCCCGGCTCAAATCCATCGGTGTGGAAATTTCCGTCGATGATTTTGGTACTGGCTATTCCAGCTTAAGTCGTCTCAAGGAGTTGGAGATTGACGAAATCAAGATTGACCGTTGCTTTGTAAGTGATATTCAAAATAGTGCCTATAATTATCGCCTTTTAAGCAATATGCTGGAGTGGGCTGCCAAGAGCAAGATTCGTGTTTGCTGTGAGGGTGTGGAAAACAGCGAGGAATTGGCTGTGATTACCCAGCTCCGTCCTCAGGTGCTGCAAGGCTTCCTGTTCTCCAAGCCCTGCTCCGTGGAGGATTTTGCCAATCTCTATATTGATGAGGATTCCCAGTTCTATCAGGAGCGCTTGGAGCGGGACAAGGTCCTGAAGGCAAATGCATTGTGCTATTCAGGACATTCCGCCCATGAGTGGACCGAAGGAGAGAAATTCAAGGCGGTATTGGAAGCCCAAACAGATGTCATCTATGTCAGTGACCTGAGCAGCTATGAGTTGTATTACCTGAATCCTGCAGGCCAGAAGCTGCTGGGCATCTCCAGCTATCGAGGGCAGAAGTGCTATCAGGTGTTGCAGGGTAGGAACAGCCCTTGTCCCTATTGTACCAACTCCCGCTTGTCTGAGGATGAGTTTTATATTTGGGAGAGACGCAATGAAATGACCAACATGCATTTCATGCTGAAGGACAAGATTATTCCTTGGGAAAATAAAAAGGCCCGCATGGAAATTGCAGTGAATATTACCGAGCAAACAGATCTTTCTGATATGGTAGAAGAAAAGCTGGATTTTGCAGAAAATATTGTTGCATGCTCCAAGATTCTTTCCAGTAACTTGAATGTGGAAGAGGTTACCCTGAATATGCTGGCTCTCATCGGTAATTTTTACAAGGCGGATAGAGCTTTCTTGTTTGAGCCTGACACGGAAGCTTATTCCACCTGGACCAATACCTACGAGTGGTGCGATGTGAACATTGTTCCCCAGAAGAATATGTACCAGTCCCTGGATGCCCACCATATTGCCAACTGGCTGGAGCTGTTCCAGCAGGATCGCTCCGTCATCATCCTGAACTTCAAGGACGTAAAGGACAAGTATCCCTCAGAATACGCCTTGATGGGACATACTGGAATTGTTCGAACTATTCTTGTGCCGGTGATTGAAAACAGCCGACTGCTGTGCTTTGTTGGGGTGGACAATCCCTGCCACTGCATTCAGGATGATTCCCAGATTCGGGTGCTATCCTCCTTCCTGATTAACCGTGTCCGTCAGGAAAAGAATGAGTTCCGACTGCAGAATTTGCTGGACTTTGAGTACAGCAATATCCTGAGCCTCATCAACCTTGGCTTATGGGTAATTCATATTGACAGACGGACTGGCCAGGGTGAAATGCTGGTTGACGATACCCTTCGTCGTATCATGGGAATTCAGATGGTGCTTACACCGGAGGAGACCTACAAGTTCTGGTTCAGCAGGGTAAAGCCGGAGTGCCGTCAGTACGTGGAGTCTTGTGTGGAGCAAATAGTGGAGACTGGTGCCACCGTTCAGCTGGAATACACTTGGTCCCATCCAATTCGTGGAGATATTACGGTTGTTTGTACAGGATTGCGAAGGGAAATTACTTCTGAGAAGATAACCTTGTCTGGCTACCATCGAAATTTACATGATGTGCTTTGTCCAAAGCTTGAAGGATAAAAGCGAACTGCGATTATAATAAACCCCTGGGGTAAACTGTTGGTTCACCTTCAGGGGCTTTTTGTTTACTGTCCCTGAATCATGGCGATTCCCTGCTCCAGGTGGGCCGCTGTAATGGCTCCGGCGGCATAGGCCACCAGGTTGCCCTGGGCGTCGATGAAGTAGGTGGTGGGGATGGCGCTGACACCGTAGGTGATGGCGGCCTCCTGCTCCGTGTCAAAGTAGACGGGGAAGGTGTAGCCCTGGTCTGCAATGTACTTTTCCGCCGTGGCGATGGTCTCACGGCCGCCGTCGGTCATATTCACCATCATAAACTGGATGTCGTCGCCGTGCTCCTTGTAGGCCGCCTCGAAGTCCGGCATCTCGGCCTTGCAGGGCGGGCACCAGCTGGCCCAGAAGTTTACGATGACGGGCTTTCCCACCAGGTCATGGAGGGCCACCTGCTTGCCAGCCGTGTCCTGCACCGTGAAGTTGGGGGCCTTGGTGTCTGGGGCCTCCTCCTGGCCGTTGGTGGCATTGTTTGATACGGGCTGGGCCGTCGGTGTCTGGCCAGCGCCAGCACTGCTGACACTGCCCGGCTCCTGGGTGACGACCATGGTCTCCGGGGCGAAGGCGGGGGCCAGCTTTTCGTAGAGGATGGCCGCTGCGGCTACCACCACCAGGATGACTCCTGCAGTGATGGCAACCCGTGTCTGTTTCTTCATTGTGGTACTCCTTTGAATAAAAATAATCCTTATGGCCGCAGTTTCGTTCTGTCTTTCGGCCTGTCATGGTTTAGCTCAAGAGTGTGAGGAACCTGCTCATCAGACCGCTCATCATCAGAATGCCTATGAGCACCAAAAGGATACCACAAATCCTGTTGATGAGGGAATAGTGCCGCTTGATGAAGTTGAAGGTGGATTTCAGGTTGTCCAGCAGCAGGGCACTGGCCACAAATGGGATGCCCAGTCCCGCCGAATAGCACAGCAGCATCAGGATGCCGGTGCTAGCCTGCCCCTGCTGGGATGCCAGCATCAGGGCCGAGCCTAGGAATGCTCCCACGCAGGGTGTCCAGCCGATGGAGAATACCATGCCGAACAGTACAGCGGAAAAGAAGCCCAACTCCCGTCCCGCCAGTGCATTGGAGCCGCCTCGAAAGAGCTGGAGCTTCACCACACCGAGGAAATTCAGACCGAAGAACACCACGATGGCGCCGGTAATCAGATTCACTATGGTCTGATGGCGGCGCAGCAGTCCTCCCAGGGTTCCCGCCAAGGCACCCATCAGTACAAAGACTAGGGTGAAGCCCAGCACAAAGCCCAAGGCGTTCCGCAGGGTTCTGGCGGTGGCGGCGCGGCTGTCCTCCTGGCTCTGGTTCCCAGCGAAGTAGGACAGGTAGATGGGCAGCATGGGCAGCAGGCAGGGAGAGATGAAGGTGATGATGCCCTCCAAAAAGGCGATGAAGAATTCCATAGTTTGTCTAACCTCGCTGATATGGTTTCTATAAAGTATACAATATAATGAGATTTAAATCCGTGATTCAATCACCGGGATGGGTGAACAGGGCAGTTCATTCCACCTTGAAGGTGCTGACGGCCACAGATAACTTCTGAATGTTTGTGTCGTTGTTTGCTGCCAAGCCATTCACATTCTGAACGGAGGCGTTAATCTGGCTTATTCCTGCCGTCATCTCCCTCATGCTGATGGTGATGCTGTTGGTCAGCTGGTTCAGATGGGTCATCTCCTGCACAACGGCCTCGCTTCCCTCCAGCATTTCCTCCGAGCCCTCCCGAACCTTCTGTGTTGCGGCATTGATGTCCCGGATGGCCGCCATCACCTCCTGACTGCCGGAATTCTGCTCCTGCATGGCCAGATTCATTTCGGTGCTCATCTGCATGATGCTTTCCGAAAGGTTGTGGATGGCGTTGAATTTGTCCTCGACGGTGCGGGTCGCCTGGTTCAGGCTGTTGATGTCTCCTCCCAGACTCTTCAGGGTGGAGGTGATGGCCTTTCCCTGGCTGCTGGATTCTTCCGCCAGCTTTCGGATTTCATCGGCAACAACGGCAAATCCCTGTCCTGCTTCCCCGGCGTGGGCTGCCTCGATGGCGGCATTCATGGCCAGCAGGTTGGTCTGGCTTGCGATGTGCTGGATGATGCCCGATGCCTCCATCAGTCCGCCTGAAGCCTCGTTTATCCTGTGGGTGACGGCGGTGGCGTTTGTAACCGTGTCCTTGCCGCTGTTGGTTGCATTCGCCAGCTCTCCGATCATCTCCCCGCTCCTTTCCAGAGTACGTGATATTGAGGCTATGTTCGCAAGCATCTCCTCGATGGAGGCGGAGGACTGGGTGACACTGGCGGACTGGGCGATGATGCTTTCTCCCAGCTTTCTGATGGTCTCGATAATCTGCTGCACCGTGGCCGTCATTTCGGTGACACTGGCAGACTGGCTGAGAACCTCCTCCTGCACACTGGAGACATTCCCTTCAATCTGGTGCATGGCAACGGCCGTATCCGTCATGCTCCGGCTCAATTCTTGGCCCGACTCGGAAAGGTTCTTTGCCGATGACTTGATGTCCATAATCAGGACCTTCAGGTTGTCCACCGTGCTGTTGAAGTCGGCGAACATTCGCCCCACCTCGTTCCGGGAGGAGACCTCCAATGAGGTGGTCAGGTTGCCCGTGCTGAGACTTTCAAGTGCGGAGGATGTCTTGAGGATTGGCCTGACCATGGTCTTTCGCAGGAACAGGACAAAATACAGGGCAAATACGACAGTCAGCAGCACCATAATGAACATGACTGTCTGGTACAGGAATATCCGTCTGTTCATGGCCGTGCTGGTCTCGAATGTTTGCAGGGTGATATCGGAGATAAGGCTGTCTATGGGCTGGAGGATGTTGTGGGTGCTGTGGTTGTAGCTGTCGCTGGTGATGACCCGTACCGCAAAGTCCTGTACTGTCTCGTCGGGCAGCATTCGATGTGGCCCCGCTACATAGCGTCCTTGTCTCAGTGATTCCATGAGCTGCTGCTCTGTCTTTGCCAGCTCGTCGGAGAGGACGAGGGCCTGCTCTATGACAGCAAATTCTTCCTGGGAGAAGTCAAGCTGGTTCAACAGGTCCATCAGGGAATGGGTCTCTCCAGAAAACATCACATTCGTGGGGCGGGGTGACTGCCCGCTGCGCCAATCTACTATGTCGTAATAGTTCGTGTAGTGATTGGTGGCGGTTCCGCCAGTTGCCACGTACATGCGGCAGGCATTGGTCAGGTCATCTGAGCTTTGGCGTACCTCGTTCGCCAGCAATTGACAGACATTAGCCCGCTCCTGGTTCTCGACAATGTCGTTCAGTGTCATCCGAATCAAAACAATCATGACCATGATGATGGCCATAAAAAGCATCAAGCTGGCCGATCTGAGGACAAAGCTCTTGAAGAGGGAGGTTCCCCTTGAGGCAGAGAGGACAGATAAATCCATTGGTACTCCTTGTTCACCCACAGTACAACCAGCGAATTGTAAAGTGGTGTGAGAATTATATATTTGTAAAACATGGAGTTATCTGGAGAGGTTACATGAATTCGAGGTTTTTCTTTTTGACAATGGGATAAAAATCCTTTAAAATTGAGCGGTGCCGGTCCATGAGTGGCGGCGAATGGGACAGTGCAACGTCTATATCATACAAGGAGGTTTTATGAGGTCTTCGATTTTTTCCCGCTGGATGTGGGTGCTGGTTCTGGCCATCCTGCCGGGACTGGTGAGTTGCTTGGAGGGTAAGAGCGTGGCAAATGCGCAACAGGAAAAATCTAGTCTTGGCAGGGAGGATGGTGCTGTGGTCTATCTTGCCGGGGGATGCTTTTGGGGCGTGGAGCAGTATTTTGCTCTGGTGCCCGGCGTGCTGGACGCAGTGTCCGGCTATGGACAGGGTCATGTGGAGAATCCCAGCTACGAGGAGGTGTGCAGCGGGACAACGGGTCACACGGAGGCGGTGCGGGTCACCTATGACGACAGCAGGGTGAGCCTGGGGCATCTTCTGGAATTGTACTACGACATCATCGATCCATACAGCCTGAACAAGCAGGGCAACGACCGTGGCACCCAGTACCGCACCGGCATCTACTACACGACGGAAGCTGACGGCGAGATTGCCCGGAGCTTCATTGCGGAAAAACAGGCTGCTACCAGCAAGAAGATTGTGGTGGAGGTGGAGCCAGCCAGGAATTTCTGGGTTGCAGAGGAATACCACCAGGACTATCTGGAGAAGAATCCCTTTGGCTACTGCCACATCGGCAGGGATAAATTCAGGAAGGCGGCCACCTCGGTGGACACAAGCCTGGTTCCCGACCTGAAGGCTGCGGCTGACAAGACACCGGAGGTGAGCTCCCTGCCTTCCTTGGAGAAGGGGCGGTATGCACGGCCGAGCAACGCCGAGCTGAAGGAGAGCCTGACGGACCTGCAGTATGAGGTTGCGGTGAATGCCGCCACGGAGCGTCCCTTCTTCAACGAGTTCTGGGACAGCAAGGAGGAGGGGCTATACGTGGACATCGCCACCGGAGAGCCGCTGTTCCTTTCCACCGACAAGTTTGACTCAGGCTGCGGCTGGCCCAGCTTTACCAAGCCCATCGCCGAGGAGCTTATCACCGAGCTGGTGGACACGAGCTACGGAATGGTCCGCACTGAGGTTCGCAGCCGCAGCGGAGACATCCATCTGGGCCATGTCTTTGACGACGGTCCCATCGCTGCAGGCGGACTGCGCTACTGCATCAACAGTGCCTCCTTGAGGTTTGTCCCCAAAAGCCAGATGGAGGCCGAGGGCTATGGAGACCTGCTTCCGCTGCTGAACTAAGGAACAGCACTCCGTGACAGTGTTTTTCTGTTTGTCAATTCATTAAATTTTTATCGAAATATTGACAGGAGCTTGCTCGTTGAATATACTTGATTTGGGTGCAAGGAGGCCCACGCCATGAAAAATATGCATTTAAAATTACTCGTCATTTTGACTTCACTGGTTCTGGGTCTTGTTTCCTGCCAGATGGAGGAAGATGTTTTCCTTGGGGAATCGCTCCAGCAGGAGGCAGCAGCCAAGGAGGATAAGGATTCCGCCAGCAGTGGGAAGCCTGTGTCCCAGACACCGGCAGCACAGACTCCGCCGCTGGTAGAAAAGGGTGAGGCTGCCGAATCCAACAAGCCGTCAGAGACGCAGAATACCCCTCCCCCTGATATAGTCTTAGGAGTGACGCAGGTTCGGGTTCAGTTTGACCCGGACACTGGTTTGTTCTACCACTCCGACGGCAGGGTGAACTCCAACCCCATCAACGTGGAGCTGACCACAGGATACACCGTGTCCCGCCCCGAGGCAGTTCCCTACAGGGAAGGGTACAAATTCCGGGGCTGGGTCCGTAGCTATCCCTACACCGGTCTCACCTTCACGGATGATGACTTCTGGGATTTCGAGAAGACCATCCTGACCGAGGCCATCAGCCTCTATGCCTATTTTGAGGAATCGGACACTCCCGACCCGAAGCCGGAAATCGTGGCGGCTCCCTCCATCACCGTCCCCGACTATTCGGGCAATTTGCTTGACTTAGGACTGCAGCCCACTCCCATTCCAGCGGAAAAGCTGGACGCAAACGGAAGATACCGCCTGTTCAGCACTGGTGTCTCCAAGGAGGGTGGCTGGCTCAACAATCCCCAGTACAAGAACAACTGCTGGGCTACCTCCGCCGCCCAGATGATTTACTGGTATCAGCAGCAGGTGGAGGCCATCTCCGGCTTTGACGGGACGGAGCGTCCTATGGAAACCACAGACAAGGTGCTTGAGATGCGGAATTACTTCGCCGACTGGAAGTTTGGGCAGGGAAGCCACATTTCCTGGGCCTTGGAAAAGTATTTCGATGACTTCTTCCGGCCAGACAGACGGCAGGACCTCCACCGTTACGGCAGCAACAGTTCCCAGTACTTTACCCTGGAGACCCTTTCAGCCATCCTGTACAAGCATCTGAGCCGGGGTGACGTGGGAGGCATCTGCGGCTTTACCTTCGACGGCGGAAACCATGCCATGAACATCTACGGCGCGGAATTCGACAGGGATGGTCTGGTGACGGCACTCTACATCACCTCATCTCCCACCCTTGACTCGGAGGAGAAGGTGGCAAGCCACACACCACGGCTCTACGAGAGCAGACGAACCGGAAAGCTCAACAGGGGCTCCCACGAATGGGTGGCCAACTACGAGTACCGGGGAGATGACGGCTACCTCCGCACCAGCCAGCATCTTTTCAGCAGAGTTTGGTGCTTGGACTTCCTGAGCGTGGAGCGCTACAAATAACTCCCGTTACACAGGAATAGCTGCAAAACTAAAAAGGGCTGCCCGCTCTTTCGGGACAGCCCTTTTTCTTTATCAGGCGGTCTTGCCCAGGAACCTTGCCATGTCAGCCTCAACGGTGGTGGTGGGGCCGATGTTGAAGTTCTCTACCAGGAAATTCAGCACGTTGGGGGAGATGAAGGCTGGCAGGCTGGGGCCAAGGATGATGTTCTTGATGCCCAGGTGCAGCAGGGTCAGCAGGATGCAGGCGGCCTTCTGCTCGTACCAGGACAGCACCAGTGACAGGGGCAACTCGTTCACGCCGCACTGGAACACCTCGGAGAGAGCCAGGGCCACCTTGATGGCTCCGTAGGCGTCGTTGCACTGTCCCATGTCCAGGATGCGGGGAATGCCGGCTATGGAGCCGATGTCCAGGTCATTGAAGCGGAACTTGCCGCAGGCCAGGGTCAGAATCATGGTGTCGGCAGGAGCCTGCTTTACGAAGTCGGTGAAGTAGTTGCGGCCGGGCTTGGCTCCGTCGCAGCCGCCCACCAGGAAGAAGTGCTTGATGGCCCCAGCCTTCACGCCCTCCACCACCTTGTCGGCCACGGAGAGAACGGTTCCATGTCCGAATCCAGTGGTCACCTTGGTGCCGCCGTTGATGCCGGTGAAGGTGGTGTCCTCCTTGTAGCCGCCCAGCTCCAGCGCCTTGTTGATGACGGGGGTGAAGTCCTTGTCCTGGCCGATATGCACCAGACCGGGATAGGAGACAACCTCGGTGGTGAAGATGCGGTCGTGGTAGCTGGGGCGGGTGGGCATGATGCAGTTG
>JAZNAS010000083.1:0-22401 GCA_045586625.1 Treponema sp. | reverse complement strand
TCCTGTCCACTCCGCCCAAGGTAGGCTCGTACACTCCCTTGGCCAGGTTGTCCTTGAACCACTGGTACAGCACCACATTGTAGCTGCTATCATCCTTTTTTTCTACATAACCTACAGGGTCATACATATAGAACTGGTACATCTGCACAATAAAAGCCTCATTATCTGTGGGGTCCCACTTGGTGGGGGCGCCCATGGTGCTGAATTCCACTGGCTCACTAAAAGCAAATATCAGCTTGGAATAGGTGTCCACGGCGATGAGATAGTTATCCAACCATTGAACACCGCCACCCTTGCCAGTAAAACGATAGAAATAGAATCTGTTTAGTTTGGGATTTCCATCAGCAGTAGTTTGTAGTGCCACATTGTAATTACCTGTAGCATCGTAATTCGGATTTATACCCCGGTACTGGTAGTAGGTTACACCAGTGATGCTCCAGCCTTGGCCTTCCGTACTAGGAGCATTGGAGTGAACATACTCCCGTTTTGTAGCGTCTCCTTCTTTCCATACGTCACCCTTGGTCATGGTGTAGGTAGGAACATTCTTATCACTAAACCAACCAGTGATTTGAATCTGATTAAACTCCTCTGCAGAAAATCCCACTTTCTCTTTGTTATTCTCATCACCATTTGAATCAGGATTGTTATACCACTTTTCCGTATCATCGAATGGGTCTACGCCACCAGTAAGCTGCAGCTCTGGCTCTGGGGCAACAGTTTGGGAGGATGCTCTTTTGGGATTGTACAACCGAGGATCCTTCAGGAATCCGTTGTTGCAGGAAAGGAATGTACATATTAAAATACTGAACACCACAATTATTTTTACTTTTCTCATAGATATACCCCCATAATTGACAATAGTTTGAGACAACATCTCCCTCATACCCCTGCCTGAAATCCCTGCCCCTTCCAACCCCACAAGGTGGAGGGGGGCAGGATATCATTGCAATTCCAAGACTTACTTATCCCTTTCAGAGGTATATCCCAATGTATTCCACTGAATAACCTCTTTGCTACTAGAGCTTGTCATTGTTATTGTGTTGTCATTTTCCCTGAACTCGATACCATAGAACTGCCATATACCAGTGTAGACATGATATACAGCACGGCATCTATTTTGGTCATCTCGCTCAAAATTATATGTTTTGGTACTCGTCGTTTCAAAGAACAAAACCTTAGTTGTCCATGATACCGTCAATTTATTTCCGCCTTCCAGGAATTTATAGGAGGTTTTTCCATCAGAACTGGTAAAAGACGGATTATCCTTTACACGATTCTTGAATGAAGGGCCCGGATCAGAAAAATTACGGTAGTACTTGACTCCATCCACAGTTAAAACATTGATAGAATCATCCAAGGTGAATGTCTTTTCGCCAAAAACAGCTTCTAAGTCAGAGGGTAGTTTTGCCTCATCCATGCTATAAGTTACTTCTGTTTTCTCATTTCCCCGCCATGGTGTCGTAATGAACTGTGCAGTTTTACCATCAGGAGAGAATTTTATGCTCTTCTTGTTAAGACCATATCCTTTTCCATCGGAACCTGTATAGCCATCCGCCTCTCGGTAAGAGAAAATTGCTCCCTGTACATTAGCAGCAAAGTTACCAGCCTTTTCAACCTTAATCCATGCTGGATATTCATTGGCAAGGGAAGATGGCGTGGTACCAGCAGAAGCCCAGCTAGTAGGTGTCCACATAAGGCAGCTATCATCGTCAGTAAGTTTTGCTCCCCAAAAGACAAGTGCTGCTTGTTGATAAACGGCCCTGTCATTGGCATCTTGATGTGCATAGGTGTAGGTTTTTCCATTATTCAAGCTGATAGTTTTTCCATCTTCAGAGAAATTATAGGTATAACCACTTCCTTCATAAGTTTTTCCACGAACACGAATCAACCATGATGGACCAGGATCACCACCTGCACTTGCTTCAATTCTTTCATTATCCTTAACCAGAGTGAAAGAACTACCATTATTTCCCATACTGAAGGTCCACTCGTTAGCTTGTGCATCCTTAAATAAAGCCTCAGATGCTGATGTAGCAGAAACATAGGTAAAGATTCGGCCGGTCTCATCCTTACCTGTTCCATACTGAGTTTTCTTCTCTGTGATAGTATTGCGCTCTGCATCAAAGATATAATTATATAACCAAGAACCATTTTTATGAGAAATACCATATGTATCTGTCTCGGAAGGCCGACTGGTAAATGCAAGTTTTTCCCAAACCTTTATATTGTCAACAAAATAGTCTTTGTCATGAGAATTGAAGGGGGATTTTCCCGCTCCTTCCGGAGTCTTTGTGGCATCTCCACTGCCAGTACCCATTTGTGCCTTGTAATTACCCACTGCAAGGTTTTCTGTAAACCAGCTGTACAAAACAGCAGAATAATCACCTCCTTCATTTTTTACAAAATATCCCACAGGATCATACTCATAAAACATATACCTAGTTGGATCTTGATCTGAATATTTATTCAAATCTGTGGGACTCCACTGTGTAGGTGCACCCATACTGGTAAATGCTACAGGCTCTGCATACGCAAAAATAAATTTTGAATAAGTATCAACAGCGAAAAGGCAGTTATCCAAATCCGCAATTCCACCACCTTTACCAGTAAAACGATAAAAGTAGAAACGGCTAAGCTTTGGATTTCTATTTGCTGTTTCTTGAAGCTGAACATTATATGAGCTATCATTGCCATAGAGTCTATTTATTCCCCGATACTGATAATAGGTAACATTTGAAATCGTATATCCTTGACCAGTAGTATCAGGACCTTTCCATTTAAATTCCCTCAAATCCCTATTCGATTCTTCCCAAGATACAGCAGTGCTTTGAACACTATATGATGGCACATTCTGCATATTGAAAGAGCCTGTAATTCCCAATTTATCAAAATCTGAAGCTGGAAAATCAAGCTTTTGCTTACTTTCCTCCGTGCTGCCATCACCATTGCTGTTAGGATTATTGAACCATTCCTCCAGCTTGTCGAAGGGATCAACACCAGCAGTCAGCTCAAGCTCTACATCTGGTGCAACAGTTATTGCAGACTGGTTTCTTTTAGGATTGTACAACCGAGGATCCTTCAGGAATCCATGGCTGCAGGAAAGTAATACAGAAAGTAAAACACTTATTGAAAGAAGTCTTCCGATTTTCATTTTGCCTCCTTAGTCAACGTAAAATGAACTAGAGTTTGAATCCCAATGCGAAGGTCAAGCCAAAGTCAAAGGAATTGATGAAATATGAATTTACCGGAGCTTTAGGGTCAAAGTCAAAATTTGTAATAGCCATGTTCATTACAGAATCTGGCATGGTCAAATATTTTGGCTTAAAAATATTAAACTGAGCATAGCCACCTAAAATCAACTCTGTTGTGGGCAAAATTGGTACACTATACTCTGCCAAAAGCTCAAAGCTTGCCATAAAGGGATTCATGTTTTTCATCATCCATTCATCAACAATAATTGTACCAACTTCAGGGGGAATAGTGTCTGGAGCTGTGGAATAAATCTCATACTCAGGAGAGGTGTCTGCAATCATCTTCATGCCAAGAGAAAGGCCTACCGCCAAGCGGTTGTCAAAGAAGTAAGCCTTTCCTGTGGCGCCCAAGCTAACAACCGGAGTGTAGAACACATTGACAAAAACATCTATTTGCTTTCCTTCTACAAGAGAACCAGAAATCTGTCCAGCATAACCTTGTCCTACGCCAACATACCCAAAGGCGCCTACACCGCTAAAAGCGTGATCCGACAAATTAAAATATGTGGGAGCATCAAAGATATAACCAACCTCTGCTTTGCCTCCACCAATAAAACCAACCATACCTTCCATCTTATTTGCCCCCATCTTGGACAAATCAGCTTGAGAAATGGAAGGAACAGTAAGGGAGCCACCCACGGTACCCTTCATGTTCAGCACCCAGCCCTGCTCAAAGGCACTGGCATTCCCCAAGATAAAGAGCAGGCCTGCCAGCAACACCACAATATTCTTAGATTTCTTCATGATTTTACTCCTTTATTGATACTTCGACATGATTTTTCCCTTTTAGTCTACTATACTATCTTGATTTAGGACAACAATCTTGACCAATGGGAAGATAAATAAAATATGAAAAAATAAGAACAAGGCTAGAGCTTAAGTGGTACAGGTCACCGCCCCTGACCAAATGTAAGTGGCGTTAGCCATAAGCAAATACGTGTGGCTCTTCTTCTCCAACCCGTACAAAAAGGCTCCATCTTGGAAAACTTTTACAAAAAAAACTCTTTCGGTTCCCGCAAAAAAGACAAATTCTGCAAATTTAAAGCGAATAATATATATGTAAAGAAAATCAGGAGAACCCATGAAACCAATTGAAGAACTCACTTTTACCGACGATTACATGTTCGGCTACGTCATGAGAAATGAGGAAATTTGTAAAGGCCTTTTGGAACGACTTTTAGGTATCAAAATCCAGAAGTTAGAATTCCCAACCTTGCAAAAAACCATCGCTCCCCACTACGAAAGTAAGGGCGTACGACTAGACGTGTACGTTCAAGATTCATCCCGTGTTTTTGACATCGAAATTCAAAACAGCCTTCATGACGACCTGCCCACAAGAACACGATATTACCAGTCCATGATGGACATTGACTTGCTGCTGAAGGGCAAGCAATATTCTGAACTTAAGGAAAGTTTTGTGATTTTTGTTTGCCAAGAGGATTTTTTTGAAGAGAATTTGCCTTGCTACACCTTTTCAAACCTTTGTCACGAAAAATTAAGTCTGGAACTGGGAGACAAAACCCACAAGATTATCTTTAATGCCTCAGCCTTTCACCAAGAAAAGGATGTGGAAAGAAAGTCCATTCTGGAGTATATTAAAAACAAGAAATCCACATCTGACTTTACCCAAAAGATTCACCAGATTGTGGAACGGACAAAGGAAAACCAAGCATTCAGAGGTGAGTATATGGCATGGGGCTTAGCAGAACAAGACGCAGAAAAACGTGGCTACAAGGCTGGTGTCACCGATGGTATTTCACAGGGTATTATGCAGGGGATTGAACAGGGAATTACCAAAGGAGCGGAACAGGCTAAAATCGAAACAGCTCAAAATCTTCTTGCCATGCACTTGTCCTTGGATAATATAGCAAAAGCAACAGGGCTTTCCGTAGAGACACTAAAAAAACTTGCAACAGAGAAAAACGCTCCTAATGGGTAGCAAATTTGCAACAGGAGCAATAACTTCCCTTATCAACCAGTAATGCCACGTCTTAGCCACTGCGTTGGGGCTAGTTCTAGAGGGTCCAACGTAGAGCCTCCTTCTTGGGAAACTTTTACAAAAAAATGAAGCTATCTCGCAAAAAACGCAGTTTTTTTCACCTTCAAGTCTATAATATTTATGAAACACTTTTTCACGGAGATTCCATGGAAAATCAAACCACCACAAAATTCAAACGTTGGGAAGACCTAGACATTACCGACGACTTTATCTTCACCAGAGTCATGCGGAATAAGAGGCTCTGCCGCACCTTACTGGAGATGATTCTCAAGGTTAAAGTGGGGAAAATAAAGTTCCTCACCAGCCACCACGCCATCCAGATTGACCCAAATGCAACAGGTATCATCATGGACGTGTATTTGAAAGATGAAAATAAGGTAATCAATGTGGAAATGCAGGCTTCTAACCACGGAGACCTGCCACGAAGAGCCCGCTATTACCAAGCTGCAGCCGACATTGACACCACACCAAAAGGTTCTGAATATAGCGACTTAAAACAAAACTACGTTATCTTTATCTGTACATTCGACCCGTTCCACAAAGGGAAGTCATTTTACACCTTCCAGAATCTTTGCATCGAGCATGACGAACCTATTTACCTAGAGGACGGCACAGAAAAGATTTTCCTGAACACCTCCGCCAAAGACCTCAGTAACCTTGACCAGAAACTTCAAGCACTCTATCATTATTTGCAGAAATATCTTTTCTTCCGGGGTTCTTAGGGGCGGGAGTCCCTAAGCGGTGCTGGGGGAAAGGGAGGTTTTAGGAGGGGAAACCCACCGCTTCCGAGTAGAGGGGGTGTCCCCTCCTAACTAAACAGGAGGAGAGAAACATGTATCTTACCTACACTTCCCGCATGATGGAATGTCGCCGTGATGGTTATGAAGAAGGTTTACATACTGGCAGGGAAGAAGGTATTTCCATCGGGCTGGAACGTGGCCGACTGGAAGGCTTGGAACGAGGAGCCTATCAAACAAAGCTGGAGACGGCTCGAACACTCCTGTCCATGGGCTTATCCCCAGAACAGGTTACACAAGGTACTAACCTTCCGATGGATGTGGTACAAGGATTGCTGGCCACCACTAACCAGTAGAGGTTTGTTCCCCCTAATTTACCCCCTCCATTCCACGTAACGCACACGCCCCTGCCGTACGGCTTTTTTCAGGGATTTTTCTCTGGCAGAAAGGGTGCTGCCACCAGTTTTCACTTCTATAAAAAGAACTTCATCAATAAGGCCCGTTTTTTTGTCTGAAACAAAGGCCACATAATCTATGGGTTGGCCTAAAAACTTTGCGTCCTTCAGATTGCAAGGAAAGTTGGGAAGCAGTGGTGCCAGCTGCTCCACCACCTGACCGGAAATCACCGCCTTGGAGCGACGCACCGCATCCTTTCGGCTTTTGCCCTCCTTCAGCCTTCCCATCAAACGGCCAATTCCCACTCCCAGCAGGCCACACACCAGGCAGGCTGCGAAAAACAGGGCAATTAGGCCCACATCAATTCCACTCATGTCAAGATTGCGAATATATTCAAGCATTGTAACGTTCCAAGCCTTAATGATATATTAATAATGTAAAGAATGGTCAAGATCGAGGATTAAAATCAACTGAAAATCGATTTCAAATCGAAGGACACCTGATTCTAGCTCCATCATCTGAGTCCATAGGAGGAACCATGAAAAAAAATCATCTTTTCTGCAGTCGGCAGCTTTTATTGATTGCCCTTGCCTTTTTTCTTACCCTTGCACCAGCTGCAGCGGAGCGATTCCGCTATAAATATACCGAAGGAGAATCTTATCGCATTCTTTCATCTGTTCAAGAAAACGTATTCTTTAACAATGCCTTTTCCCACTATGCAGAGGTGGTAAACCGAATTTCTGCAAAGGTCACCAAGGTGGAAGGGAATTCCGCCCAGCACGAGGCCGTGTTCATGGTGACAGAAAGCACCAGCGGACGGCAGAACGAAATTCCCGTGTGGGGAGAGGAATATCCCAGCGTCTTCATGCGGGATGACTTGGGAAAGTACGACATCGAAAAAAAATATTTTATGCCAGTCGTCCGGGATGTGCCAGTCTTCCCTGACAAGGATATCAAGGTGGGAGAATCCTGGACCGCCGAGGGACACGAAGCCCACGACCTGCGACGGAGCTTTGACATTCAGGAGCCTTGGATTGTGCCCTTTTCCGCCCGCTACACCTATACCGGCACTGTGGAGGAGGAAGGCCGCACCCTCCATGTCATTGACGTGCGGTACAACATCTACTACGACAGCCCCCAGGTACAAAACAAGGCCAGCCTCACCTCCGACCTGCCTGCCACCACCATGGGCTATTCCCACCAGACCTTGTATTGGGACAACGAGAAGGGCGCCCTTTCCCGCTACAACGAGGATTTCCGCATCTTGATTGAAACAGTCTTTGGCAACACCTACGAGTTTCAGGGAATTGCCCAGGCTGAGGTTACTGATTTTGTCACCCCTTCTGTGGACAAGCTTGCCGAGGTCCAGCAGAATCTTCAGGATTTGGGACTTGATGATGTTTCCCTCCGCAAGGATGAGGACGGCCTGACCATCAGCATTGAGAACATCCAGTTCAAGCCCGACTCCGCCATTCTCCTAGATACCGAAAAGGCAAAGCTCAAGAAGATTGCCGATATTTTGCAGCAATTCCCCGACAATGACTTGATGGTAAGCGGCCACACCGCCCTGGCCGGTACTGCCGGAGCCAGACTCAAGCTTTCCCAGGAGCGGGCAAAATCTGTGGCAGAATACCTGGTGCAGCTGGGAGTACGTCATGCCCACCAAATCTTTACCCAAGGCTTTGGTGCCGAAAAGCCTGTTGCTCCCAATACCACGGAGGAAGGCAAGGCCCGAAACCGCCGGGTGGAAATCACGATTATGGACAGGTAGGAAAGACATGAAAACAGGCTTACGCAACCTCCTCAAAAAATGCTTGAAAATATTTTTTCTGGGAGCCTTGCTTTGTGGAGGAACTTGCATTTGGGGAGTTGCAATCATCAACTGGTACATCCTTGATTTCACCCAAGAATATATCTTTCAAGGGACTGGCCATATTTCCTCCCGCCAATGTGCCATGATTCTTGGAGCTCGAGTCTATGACAGCGGCAGCATATCCCATGTTGTTCGAGACCGGGTAGAAGGTGCCATGGAGTTATATCATCACGGACTGGCAGACAAGGTGCTTATTTCAGGAGACCATGGACAAAGGGAGTACGATGAGGTGAATGCCATCAAAAACTACATCAAGCTGATGCACCACATTCAGGACCAGGACATCTTCATGGATCATGCAGGATTTTCCACCTATGAGAGCATGTATCGGGGACGAGATGTTTTTCTTGTTAAGGATGCAATCATTGTGAGCCAAGGATTTCATCTGCCAAGAGCTGTTTACATTGCCCGAAAGCTGGGACCAGATGCCATCGGCTACGAAGCAAAGGAAATTACCCCCTTTTCCAAGGCAACCCACATAAGCTGGCACCTGAGGGAAGCCCTTGCCAGAGTAAAATCATTCTTTTTAGTGGCAGGAAACGCACAGCCAACCTATCTTGGAGACACCATTCCCATTACAGGAGATGGACGGGCCAGCTGGGATTAGGAAGAAGTTTAAACCTTTCCCCACAATTTTTTCCAAAGCCTGTCAATTTTCCCCACCTGCACCCCTATAATAAGGGTATAGGACTTGAGAACCGATTCTCTCTAGCGTATAATTACATTGTAATCATCACCCCGCTGTAAGCGGCGGGGCAGCAACCCCTCGCCACGAATAACTGGAGGTACCCATGATTGTTTCCGTTGTTCCCATTGGTAATTCCCGTGGAATTCGACTGCCAAAAATGGTTCTGGAATCACTTGCCATAAAGGATAAGGTAGAAATGGAAGTTACAGAAACAAGTATTGTACTAAAACCCCTACAAGAAGCCCCACGTCAAGGATGGCAAGCCGCCTTTACGCAAATGCACCTACAGGGAGAGGATATGCTGGAGGACATTCCTGCTGAGGAGGATTTTGAGTGGGAGTGGTAATCAATCAATATGATGTTTTTTTAATCAGTCTTGATCCAACAATAGGACATGAAATCAAAAAAACACGCCCTTGCTTGGTCATTTCTCCCAACGAAATGAATCACACCATCCGCACCGTCATCATCGCTCCCATGACAACAAAATCCCGAGCATATCCCACTAGGGTTCCAGTACAGTTTGAAGGAAAAACTGGTTGGATTGTCCTTGACCAAATCAGAGCAGTGGACAATCTTCGCTTGATAAAAAAACTGGGAAGCATCACAAAAAAAGAAATGATTCAAGTAAAGGCTGTTATCAAGGAAATGCTGGTGGATTAAATCCCCCAAAGAAAATTTTCACAAAAAATTTAAAACCTGTCAAATTTTCCCACCTGCACCCCTATAATAAGGGTATGGAAGATTTAAATTTCTTTGATGAAGAGGAATTGACTCCTATGGAGCGGGATCCTGCCGTGGCAGTGGCTCAGGATGTGTTTGGAGTGCCCTCACTCTATCCCTGGCAGCGGCTGGTGATTGCCAACATCATGGAGTGCGAGGAACGCCATCTGGCAGCCCAGCTCCCGTCCCCACCAACTCCAGCCATCCAGCCTGGCAATCAGGATAAAAACATCGATGACACAGATGACAACATCCTTGGTCAGGAGGACGATACCATCAACAAGGGCAAGCAGGTGGTTTTGCTTCCCACGGGAGCGGGAAAATCCATGTGCTTTATGGTGCCCTCCCAGCTGCTCCATGGCAGAACATTGATTGTCTATCCCTTGCTGGCCCTCATGTCAGACCAGCTACGGCGAATCCAGCAGGCGGGGCTTGAAGCAGTGCTTTTTCGTGGCCAGCAGACGGAGGAGGAGCGGCAGGAAAATTTCCAGCGGCTGGATGCAGGAGCCAAAATCATTTTGGCAAACCCGGAGGTACTGCAGTCGGAAAAGCTTCTGGAACGGCTGGCCACCTACAATATTGTCCATGCCGCCATTGATGAGGCCCACTGCGTCTCCGAATGGGGAGACAGCTTCCGCCCCTCCTACCTGAGCCTTGGTACCGTACTGGAAAAGCTGAGAATCCCCATCATCACCGCCTTTACCGCCACCGCCTCACCACCAGTGCTCCAGCGAGTCACGGAAATCCTCTTTGCAGGCCAGCCACCCTACCTGATGAAAAGCACCTCCGACCGCCAGAACATCCACTATTCCGTGGTGTATACTGGCATCAAGGAAAAGACTGCCCTCCAGCTGGCCACCCAGGAACAGCGGCCCATGATTGTGTTCTGCGGCACACGGGCCAAGTCAGAAACCACTGCCCGCCTCTTCCGGGAAGTCTTTTCAGCCGATGAGGTGAAATTTTATCACGCTGGCCTCACCAAGGAAGAAAAAACTGCCACGGAGCAGTGGTTCTTTCCCCACAAGTCCGCCATCCTCTGCTGTACCTGTGCCTTTGGCATGGGAATCGACAAAAGCGATATCCGCACCGTCATCCATCTGGAGGTTTCCCCCACAGCAGAAGCCTATATCCAAGAGGCAGGACGTGGCGGCCGAGACGGCAGCCCCACCAAGGCCATCCTCCTGTGGTCCCCAGAGGATGAAGCAAAATCCCTGTCTTACAAAAAAGGAAGCCGAGAAAGAGTTTTGGGCGATTTTGCCACGGGAACCAACTGCCGTCGCCAAGTGCTGTTGGATGCCCTGGGAGGAGAAAGGACTTCCTGCAGTGGCTGCGATTTTTGTGATGCACAGGAGGCAGGTCGCAAGCTGGACACAAAGGCTCAAGACATAGAAGAAACCCTGCAATTTATCAAGAAAAACAGAAACAGGTTTACAGTGGAACAGGCTGCCCATCAACTGCGAATGCAAGCAAATAAAAAAAATCCTGTAGCCATCTACGAGCCACAGGATTTTATTTCCCTTATTCATCAGCTTAAACAGCAAGGCCTTCTTACTCTCAAGGGCATACACACAAAACGCCTCGCCCCTTCTAAAAAGAAAAAGCCTAGATCTCCTCTCCAACCTCCTCCTCAGCAGGGGTAGGAGCAACAATGGGCTTCTTCTTCTTTACCACTGGTGGTTTTTTCTGGTATCGCACCACAAAATTCACAAACTTCAAGTAAAGAATCACCACTACAGTAGCAAAAATAACCACTGGATTAAGGAGGACAGCTGAAATTGTACTCATAATTTGAGAGATACCCATAGAATCATTATCGGAATAGGAGCAAAAACCTTGAAACTTATCTCTTTCAACATCCCTCAGAGCAAGTCCTCATTGGCGATCCATGCAAAAAGTGCTATAATGTTAATTATGAGCGAAATAAAAATTCCTACACGAAATGAAATCCCACAGAACGATAAATGGGACTTGAGCCAGCTGTTCAAGTCGGATGCAGAATGGGAAGCTGAGCTGGAAAAAATTCAGCCACTCTCACTGGAAATAGAAGGCTTTAAAGGCAAGATTGGAGATTCCGCAGAAAACCTTTTGGCCGCCATTACCAAGCTCAGCGAAATGAGCCAGATTTCCGAGCTGGTGGGTCACTATGCCTTCCTGCTTTCTGCTGGTGATGCTGGCGAAAGCGCTTATCAAGAAAAAAAGAGCCGCTACATTATGGCCGCTTCTGCAGCAGATGCCCGCCTGAGCTTTTTGACACCAGAAATTCAAGCCATTCCAGAAGAAAAAATTACCGCTTGGATTGAAGACAAAAGCTTTGACGATTACCGCATTTGGCTGAAAAAGCTGCTGCGTCTCAAGCCCTACATTTTGAGTGAAAAGGAAGAGCGGATTCTCGCCCTCCAAAATGAGTCAAGCCGCACCGCCGACAAGGCCTTTTCCATGCTCACCGATGTGGACCTGGACTTTGGCACCGTTAAAACTGCCGAAGGCGAAATCCCCCTCAGCCACTCCAGCTACTCCATGCTGCTGGAAAACCAAGACCGACAGGTACGGGAAACAGCCTATCGCCAGTTCTACAAGGAATTTGACGGCCACAAGAACACCATCGCAGCCCTGTACGAGGGAAGCGTAAATCAAGATATCTTTGAAGCCAGAAGCCGAGGCTATTCCTCAGCCCGTGCCATGGCCCTCTTCCCGGACAAGGTGCCGGAATCAGTCTACGACAACCTGATTGCATCAGTCAGAGAAAGCCTGCCTACCCTTCACCGCTACTACGAGCTACGCCGCCGGGTGCTGGGACTAGACAAGCTTCGTCACTATGACGTGTACGTTCCCCTGGTCAGCAGCGTCAAAACCTCCATCCCCTACGAACAAGCCGTGGAAATCCTCCGTCAGGCACTGGCTCCTTTGGGCAAGGAATACACCGACACCCTTTGCGGCGGTCTTCTCGGCGGCTGGTGCGACCGCTACGAGAACAAGGGCAAGGACTCCGGGGCATTTTCCTCCGGCGGCTACGTGGGCTATCCCTACATCCTGCTGAACTACAAGAAGGACGTGCTGCGGGACTTGTACACCATGGCCCATGAAGGTGGCCACTCCATGCATTCCTACTATTCCTCCCGCTCAAACCCCTTCATGCAGTACGACTACACCATTTTTGAAGCAGAAGTTGCCTCCACCTTTAACGAGCAGCTGGTGTTCCAGTATCTGCTGGACAAGGCGGAAACCCAGGAAATGAAGGCCTATCTCCTGGCTAATCGTGCCTCCGACATTTTGGCCACCCTCTACCGCCAAACCATGTTTGCTGAATTCGAATGCAAGACCCATCAGCTGGTGGAATCCGGTACGCCCCTGTCCTTGGACACCCTGCGTACCACCTACCGTCAGCTTTTGGTGGATTATTTTGGTCCCACCATGGAGTTCGAGGATGTAAGCGACCTAGAGGGCTTGCGAATCCCCCACTTCTACCGAGCATTCTACGTGTACAAGTATGCCACGGGAATCTCCGCCTCCCTAGCTCTGGCTCGCCGTGTTACAGAAGGTGGAGAAAAGGAGCGGGAGGATTATTTTGCCTTCCTTAAATCGGGAGGCTCCCGCTACCCCATCGAAGCCCTACGGGTTGCCGGTGTGGACATGGAATCTCCAGAGCCAGTGCGAGCAGCGCTCAAAACCTTTGAAGAATTGGTAAATCAGCTGGAAAAGGTTTTATTGTCATAACAAGGGCTTCCCGCCAAAACTCTTTTTCAAGGATTTTCCCTTGAAAAAGAGTTTTGGTACTGATTTTTGTTCTTTCTGCCGAAAATAAAGTGGTATTAGGAGACTTTTATGATGTCAGTATCAGATTTTATCTCACTTCCCAAACTTGATGCCCATAATCATTTGAATTTGGGTATGCGATATGCATCTTACGCTCCCTGGGCAGGTTTTTATATTCCAGATTTTCCTCGTAAAATGAATGGTCTTGGTGAAATGCATGAGATTATCGGTAATTATACCCGTCCGAGAGCAAAGACCATGAAGGATGTAACCGATTTGCTGATTCTTTCCATCACCGATGCTATAGCCGACGGCGTTTCCGTACTGGAAGGCAGCATTGACATTGGATTCGTTATTCATTGCGGTGGTGTGGACAATTTCTTGAAAATGGTTCAGGAAGTAAAGGATAAGTTCGCCAGTAAAATCAATTTTCGTCCAGAGCTGGGAATGGGAAAAACCTTCGGCATTGAAAAGATCCGGGAATGGGCTCCCGCCTGCTTGGAAAGCGGCCTGTTCAATAGCATTGATTTGTACGGCCCAGAGGTTGAGGATGGCATCGAAGATTTTGACCATATCTTCAAGCTGGCTGGAAAATTGGGCATCAAGCGAAAAGCCCACGTGGGAGAGTTCTCCGACGCAAAATCAGTACGACGCTTTGTAGAATTCTTTGATTTGGAAGAGGTTCAGCACGGCATTGGGGCTGTCCAGGATGATTCTGTGCTCCAGTTCCTCAAGGATAGAAACACCCGCTTGAACATCACTCCAGAAAGCAATGTCATGCTGGGAGCGGTGAAGAGCCTGGAGGAGCATCCCATCAAAAAGATTGTGGAAGCCGGAATCCGTGTTTCCATCAGCACTGATGACCTGCTCTTCTTCAACAAATCTGTTTCTGAGCAATGCTTTGACCTCGTCAAGGCAAATGTCCTTACCGTTGATCAAATCAAATCAATCTTTGCTTCCAACGTAGCCGAATATCAATAAAAGCGCTTATATAAAGATAAAAGCCGATGCAATCATGTTTCCTTCGCTGAAGCAGGAACAGCTTTGCACCGGCTTTTTTTTATTTCAAATACACCATCAACAGCATAATATCGGAGTTTCTAATGCCAGAGATTCGGCTGGCTTGCCCCAAGGTGGTGGGCCGCACCCGCTCCAGCTTCTGGCGAGATTCTGCAGAAAGGGAAGGAATTGCTCCATAGTCAAAATCTTGGGGAATGCGAGCGTGCTCCATGCGGTGCATTTTTTCCACACGACGGTCCTGCTTGTCTATATAATGCTGATACTTTATGTCGATGAGGGCTGCATCCCAAATTGCTTCTGGATAACCAGGATTGTGAGCCTTGGGATTTTTGGCCAAAAGTGCAACGATTTCCTGCTGCATGGCCAATTTTTCCTGTACCCGCTGGAATCGCCAGGCAGGATTCAAGCCCACCTGATAGCCCTTTTCGCAGAGACGAATGTCAGCAGTGTCGTGACGGAGCTTCAGCCGGTATTCTGCACGAGCAGTAAACATGCGGTAGGGCTCCCGTGTTCCCAGAGTCACCAGGTCGTCAATCAGCACACCGATATAGGCTTCACTTCGCTCCAAAACTAGGGGCTGGTAGGAAGGAACTTCCTTCAAAAGCCCTTTGTTTTCAGAATCCTGCACTGGCCCGCACAAGTCCTTGTGGCTTTTGGCATACAGAGCTCCGTTAATGCCTGCCACCAAGCCCTGTCCCGCAGCCTCTTCGTAGCCAGAGGTTCCGTTGATTTGCCCCGCAGTAAAAAGCCCTGCCACCAGCTTTGTCTCCAAGGAGGGAAAGAGCTGGGTCGGATCGATAAAATCGTATTCCACCGCATATCCGGGACGACTCATCACCGCATCAGCAAAGCCTGGCAAGGTTCTCATAAACTTGTCTTGAACCTCCTCTGGCAAGGATGAGGAAAACCCATTGATGTACATTTCCTCGGTGGTTAAGCCCTCTGGCTCCACAAAGAGCTGGTGACGCTCCCGCTCTGCAAACCGCATCACCTTATCCTCGATGGAAGGACAATAGCGTGGCCCCACTCCGCTGATTTTTCCGCTGTACAAAGGGGAACGACCAATATTCTCACGAATCAGCTGATGGGTTTCCTCATGGGTGTACACAAGATGGCAGCTAACCATGGGACGTTCAACCTTTTCGTTGTCAAAGGAAAAGGGAATGATCTCAGTATCTCCCGGCTGTTCCTCCAGCTGGGAAAAATCGATGGAGCTTTTCAGCACCCGTGGGGGAGTACCTGTTTTCAGGCGGCCGGTGGTAAAGCCCAGCCGATTCAGTGCCTCCGTAATGCCTTGAGTACCTGGCTCTCCCAATCGTCCGCAGGGGGCATCGTAATTGCCGATAAATATCTTGCCGCCCAAGAAGGTACCGGTGGTCAAAATTGCAGACCGTACGGGAATCCGCCTCCCCCGCTCTGTTACCACAGCCACCAGCTTGAGCCTGAATTTCCCATCTGCCACAGCAGGAGAGCCTAATCGCTGGCCGGGAAGCGGCTCTTGCCCTTTGTCTGGATTTACTTCCGCCTTTGGAGGAAGAGGCTGGCTACTTTCCACCGCCTCCAAATCCACCACCGTGTCCTGCAAAAGGGTCAGCCCAGGTTGCGCTTCTATCATTTGCCGGGCCAGCTGGGAATACAGCAATTTGTCGGCCTGAGCCCGAGGAGCTTGAACGGCAGGCCCCCGACTTTTATTCAACAAACGAAACTGAATCATGGAAGCGTCAATCAAATGGCCCATTACACCACCCAAGGCATCTACCTCACGAGCAATATTTCCCTTGGCGATACCACCGATAGAAGGATTGCAGGACATTCGTCCAATGGAATCAATGGTTTGTGTGATGAGAATGGTTTTCAATCCCATTTTTGCAGCGGCCAAAGCAGCTTCTATTCCAGCATGACCACCACCAACAACGGCCACGTCATAATCTTCATAAAATCCAGCCATGGCATGAGTATAACGAAAAACAAGTCCATTGGAAAGGTGAGGCAAATATCCGATTCCTTCTACTTCCATAGATTAGATTTTCGCTATATACTGGATAAAACAGACAAATCTGGAGGTCGAAGATGAAAAGAATCCTCGGTATTGCTGGGGCATTACTGGTTCTTGCTACGGTGGCAGCCCAAGACTCTGCACCTGTTCGCAAGGTTTGGAATAACGGACGCATTGATTATATTCCCTTAGGAACAGAATTCCGCCTGGAAGCTGAAAGCTGGAATCCCAACACAGGCTCAATCCTCTACACCTATAACTCAGGAGAAGCAACCGAATACACTACTCCTGTAGTATTGGACGAAGAAGGTCAGTTTACCTTGGCTTGGGTAACAATGGACGTATGGGGAACAGTAAGCAACACCAAGTCCTACACTGGTATTGTTGATGGAACTGCACCTATTATCAAGTTCTTGATTGAAGGTCCTGTTCATACAGATGAAGACGGTGTGGTATACGTAACTAACCAAACTGGCATCAAGCTCTTTGGTGAAGATGAATTGTCTGGAACTGAATTCATTTATCTAGACACTGTTGGAGCTGGAGAAATGGAAAATGTTTTGGACAAGGGCTTTATCTACCTTACTGATAGAGAAGATGGAGCCGTATATGCAGAAGGCTATGCAGTTGACTACGTAGGAAACATTTCTGACACCCTGGCCGCATATGTTTATTTGGACAACACACCTCCTTCTGTACACATCGATATTGATGTACCTCCAGTAGAGGCAAGTGGCGTACAATACATCAGTCCCTTTACAAAGATTTCCCTTTCAGCTCAGGACGCATTGTCTGGAGTTGATGCAATCTATATATCTTGGAATGGAGCGGAATTTGCTCGCTACGACGCAAACACTCCTATCATCGCTCCAGAAGCAGGCTCCCACGTGTTGCAGGTTTTTGCCACCGACAAGCTTGGAAATAGCAGTGAGCTTTCTGAGTTCACCTTCTCCACTGACCTGGAGTTGAATCCTGCTGAGCTCTACCTTTCTGTAGATAACCAAACAGGTGCAAATAGTACCACAAAGGTAACTGCTACCACAACAGAATAATTTTCACTGGAAGACTAAAAAAGGGTGAGTTTAGCTCACCCTTTTTTCATTAAAATTACTTATAACGAATCTTTTGTATATCCGCATGAAAGGGGATTCGTTCCGGCAAAGATTCTCCATCACCAAAAGACTCCACTGCATCAAGGAATACAATTCCATCCTCTATGCCCGGATCCTCAATAATACTTAAGTCCAAGTTTGAAAGCGGTGTATCCCAAACAAATTTATGGAATGCTTCCTCCAGCTCATTTTCAGCAAAAGGATTTTTTTTCATCCAAATAATAACATGAGCCGCATAGATTCCACTGTGCAAAACATGGGCAAAGGTGTGCTTATAAATTTCATAGCAAAATTCTTCCACATTCATCATCACCATTATACCCCACTCCACTTTAATTGGCAACAAAAAAAATACCTATAATGAGTATCGGGGGGTAAGAAGAAAATCCATGGGCGACCGTGTACAACTGGGTGAATAGGGGCTGATTCATGGTGGAAAAACTCCCGCCATGATATTTGCTTCTTGTTGTGGTTCCTGACAGAAAAGTGGGGATTTATTCTTTACAGGTTACAAGGCTTTCCTCCCAGCTCCTTCCTGTAGTTTCCCGCCTTGCTTTGTGGTATACTCAAGCCATGCCATCTCTTTTTCAGTTCCAGTCCTATTCCACCGCCACATCACCTCAGCAGGTTTTGAAGGAGGTTTTTGGCTACGACCAGTTTCGCTCCCTTCAGCTGGACATTATTTCCAGCGTGCTTTCTGGGCGGGATACCTTGGCAATCATGCCCACCGGTGGAGGAAAATCCCTGTGCTACCAGATTCCCGCCTTGATGCTGGAGGGCATTACCTTGGTGGTGTCTCCCCTCATCGCACTGATGCAGGATCAGGTGGCGGGCTTGGAGGCGGCGGGAGTGCCAGCGGTGTTTCTCAGCAGCGTGCTGGAGCGGGAGGAATATTTTTCTGCCTTGAACAGAATTCACAGTGGGGAAGTGAAGCTGATTTATATGTCCCCAGAAGGACTTTCCCGAACGGAGCGGCTTGCCCAGCTTTTTAGCCATCGTCAGCTGTCACTTTTGACCATTGATGAGGCCCATTGTATTTCCCAGTGGGGCCACGATTTCCGCCCGGATTATCGGACCATTGCCCAGGTGCGGGAATTGTTTCCCCAGTGTCCCTGCCTTGCCCTTACAGCTACAGCCACGGAAGCGGTACGGAAGGACATTGTTTCCAGCCTGAATATGACCAATCCAGCTTCCTTTTTGGCCAGCTTTGACCGCCCCAATATCTTTCTGGAGGTGGTGTCTAAAAAAATGCCCTTGGTTCAGGTGAAAAAATGTCTGGAATCCCACAAGGATGAGAGCGGCATCATCTATTGCCTGTCCCGAAAGCAGGTGGAGGAGCTGGCTCAAGAGCTCAAGGAGTCAGGCTACAATGTGTTGCCCTATCACGCAGGCTTGGCGGACGAGGTGCGCACTCACCATCAAAATCTCTTTATCCGGGACAAGGTACAGATTATGGTGGCCACCGTGGCCTTTGGCATGGGAATCAACAAGCCCAACGTGCGGTTTGTGATTCACTATGATTTGCCACGGAGCCTAGAGCAGTATTACCAGGAGATTGGTCGAGCAGGGCGTGACGAGGAATTGTCCCATGCCCTGCTTTTGTACAGTGCCGCCGACATCAGAAAGATTCGCTTCTTTATGGAAGATAAAAGTGACCAAGAAAAGGCTGCGGCAGAGCGGTTGCTTCAGGAAATGATTCGTTATGCCACCACTCACCGCTGTCGTCGTCAGCTTTTGTTGTCCTATTTTGGGGAAGCAAAGCCTGCTGACGGTGAGTTCGACAGCAACCAGTGCTGCGACATCTGTGCCTTCAACCCACCGGAGGAACAGGATATGACCATTCCCTTCCAAAAGTTTTTGTCCTGCATCATTCGCACTGGCCAGCGGTTCGGCACCACCTACTTGATTGACGTGCTGCTGGGCTCCAAGCAAAGGCGGATTCTTGACAACGGTCACGAAAAGCTTTCCACCTGGGGAATTGGTCGGGAGTTGAGTCGTGACAGCTGGTATGAGCTGGCGGAATGTCTGGTGGAATACGGCTACCTAAAAAAATCCCTGGACTACAATGTGCTTTCCATTACCACCATGGGAAAAGAAGCCTTGAGCCAGCGGCAGGTGGTAAGGTTGCCCGTGGAAGGAGCAGGTTCTTCCCAAGGGACATCCGGTATTTCCAGCTCCGGGGGAACCGCTTCTGGACCTTCTGCTTTGCCTGCAAAAAAGAGTCCCGCCTTTGGTGTGGCTGCCCTCACGGTAGACAAGAAAAAATCGGAGGCAAAGAAGCTGAGGCTGGCAGAGGATGATGCTGTAGGACAAGAATTGCACCAAAAGCTCAAAGAGCTGCGGAGGCGGTTGGCAGAGGATGAGGACGTTCCGCCTTACATCATCTTTGGCGACGTTACCCTCACAGCCCTAGCCGTCCACAAGCCCCGTTCCCACCAGGAGCTGCTGGAAATCTACGGCATCGGTACCGTGAAGGCTGAGCGATTCGGCCCCTCCATCCTGCGGGTGATTGAAGAGGTGGTGGGGTAGGGGGTGTCGAGGGAAGAAGCACCAACTACAGGGTTCTGGGTTTCCCCCAGTGACTTGGAGGAACTGCTCCTACTGGTGGTAATGGGTGCCGCACTGGACGAGATAACCGGGAACCAGGAATGAGCGTCCAGCCCTCGTTCCTGCCGACTACTATCATAGTGGAGGGGTGTTTTTTGCTCAGCTTGTCATTTTTTCTGCAAGGGCTTTCATCCTCTGAAAATCCTGCGTTTGGTCTACCTCCAGTATTCCGAGAGTGTTCGGCTTGAATCGGAGGGGCAGCTTTTCTTGTTCTTGGAAGAATTTCGTGCCAGGATAGATTTGCAGGGGAAATGCACTGATTTTGGAAATCCCCATCTCCTTCAGTTGTCGGATGTCCTGCTCAAAGTCTTGGAAATTCTGCCTGGGCAAACCATAGATTAAACTCACCTCACAGTTGATGGAATTCCTCTGCAATTCTCGCAGTCCCTGAAGCGTTTGCTCAGGGTTGCGTCCGATTTCTTGACAGACTGAGGGAGAAAGGCTTTGCACGCCAATTTCACATATTATGTTCGGAACCTCCTTTATCGTATGGAGGAAGTCATCTGTCAGTGCCTCACAGCGAATTTGTACGGACAAGGGGATTTCTATGTGCAGTTCTTTGACCAAATCAAGCAAGACTTTGTAATCTTCTTTATTGTTGAACAGTGGATTCAGTACATTTATCTTGCTGATGTTGTTGTCCCGGAACAGCACCAACTCCTCTCTGAATCTTTGTTCGGTACCCACCGCTTGGATTGTATTCATGCCACCGCTGTGCCGGCAGAAGGGGCACCTGTAGCTACAGCCGCGAAAAACACTGAATGCAATGACCGTAGGTCTGAAGGATTGCAAGTCTTCCCAAATTTTGCCAAGCAGGACTGGCCTGTTTATGTCATAGGCTCCACCTGTTTTGAAGACCTCCAAGTTGTATGACAGAATCTTGATGGTATCATCCGGCATCTTGTGCTTGCTGGCATCAAAGGCTGCCTTGAGACAAGCCGCTCCCGCTCTATCTCATTCACCCGCTTCTTCTCACTGTGATTTCATTGTCTGTTCGCATAAAAGTTGCCATATAAATCCCACCAGTAGCACTACAAGAGGTTTTCCAAACTCAATGAGTATGATCTCACCATATATTGTCAAATATAGTTTATTATTAATGTTCACAAGAATGAGAATGATAAAGTAAACACTCCATATCATAAACAGAGCAATCAATCCATATAGCAACATTTTTTTCTTTTGCTTTGACAAGAAACAGGACAGATCATATGAAAACTGTAGAAACAGCATACCTCCAAGAACGAGATACAACCACCGCCTAGGGTGATATTCAATAGGCATCAAGAAATTGGCAATCACTAGGTAGCCAACCAATGCCACTACTCGTATCAAATGACGATTCAACAGGGGGAGGACAGCCGCAAAAAGAGAGAGGCAGTTGGAAATGAGAAAGGTGGAAAGTCCAAGGGCTATATCCCCACGATATCCAATATATCCGACTTCTTTCAAAAACCACAGTAGCACCTCATACCAGTGCATATACGTGACAGCCAAAGCTGTCATGAAGGCTGATTTCCCAAATTTACACCATACACTATTCAGAATATTTCCACATCCCATATTCCGCCCTCGTCAATTTGTTTATAGGCAACTCTAAAAGTTCTTTTCTGCTCGCTCCATTTCCTTGAATGGTAACTTCTGTAATTTTAGAACCATCTGGTCGACATATTGCTCTCTCTATATGTACATTAAAACAAGATGCTCCGTATAATGCTCCCCTCAAAACAAAATAATGATCATATACATTATTAGCTCAAATTTCGAGTTTTAAATAAATTTACAAAAAAGGCGTAATCCATTAAAATTTTGTCACCACAACAAAAAAACCAAAGGATTACGCCGATGTATAACCATATTTATAGCATAGTTGAGGATTTTGTTAAAGCGGCAGAACAGGAGAACCTGAAAAACTCCAAGGAACTTGTGGAGCTTGCCAACTCCGGCAGATTCATTTATGCGGCCACACGTCAGAACATGAACAGGCTTATGACTGGTGAACAATGGGAATATCTAAGAAAACGCAACATAATTGAATCTGACTGGGGCGTATTGAAACAGAATTACTTTTTGGAATACCATCAGGCACGATCCATCCTAGGGCTTTTTCGTCATTATGTTTGTTGCATTTCAGCCTACATCCTGGAATGCAGACTGAAATCTTTTCCTAGAATTAAAACTCGAATTTAGGGCTATGAAGAAAATTTCATTTTTTTGTTACTATTAACATAGTGTTGGTGGCGGCT
>JAZNAS010000082.1:0-171254 GCA_045586625.1 Treponema sp. | reverse complement strand
CATGATATTGCATTTATAATAATTATTAAGTAGTACAATAAAGTATACAAAGTATATAAAAATATACTACTTAATAACAATTATATATAAAAATGTTTTTTGACAGGATTTTTTCATAATTTTTAGGTAATAAATGGAGCTAGAAGCAAAGTTAACGGGAAAAAATTGCCTTAATCAAAGGTATAATCTTTGATTAAGGCTGCATTTGGTAGGACTGGTACAAGAGCGGCACTATTTTGGCAGGATTTTAACAAGCAGAAGATTCTTGGAGTATTTTTTTCACTTCTGCTACAAGATAAAAAGAACCAGTAACTAATAGTGGCACTCCATCTTTGAGGGCTTGTTGGAGGGCTTTTTGTATGGCTTCTTTAAAATCGCTGATATAGGTAAACTCATGTCCCGCTTCCTTAAAGGCATCTTGGAGCAATTGTGGGTTTGACTGCTTCTCCCCTCCTGGTCGAGTCAAAATCATGGAGCCAAAACCAGAAAAAAGTTTGGCCATGGTGTGTACATCCTTGTCGGCGGCACAGGCAAAGAGAAGCTGGGGTTTTCTTGTGGGGGCATGATCAAGGCATTTTTCCACGGTGCTGGTGGCATGGGTATCCTCAAGGTACTGGCGGAAGGTTTGTAAACTTAATGCCACGCTGGTGGGGGTGTGGGCTCCCTCCAGCACCACATCAATTCCCTGCCACTGAAGCACCTCGAACCTGCCGGGAAGCCTTGCTTGGGCCAGGCCAATTTCTATGGCCTCTTCTGGCAGCTGGGGGAACAAGGTTTTTACCGCCAAAGCTGCTGTAGCTGCATTCCACAGCTGGTATTCCCCCAAAAGAGAAAGCTTTGTGATGATGGGATGGGTAAAAAGCTTAGATTCAAGGCGTAGCTCCATTTTGCCTGCAACCATTTTTCCTTGCACCTGTACCAGCTCCTCTACTTTTAGTAAAGGACACTGAAGTTCTTTTGCCTTTGCTTCCAGAACCCTCCGTGCCTCCTCTTTTTGTGGAGCCATAACTACTGGTGTACCCCTCTTGATGATTCCAGCCTTTTCCGATGCAATCTTTCCTATGGTGTCCCCTAAAAACTCGGTGTGCTCTAGTTCGATGGGAGTGATTACAGAAAGCTGCGGCCTCAGCACATTGGTGGCATCAAGGCGGCCTCCAAGTCCAGTTTCAAAGACGGCCCAATCGACGTGAGCCTGACGAAAGCACAAAAAGGCAAAGGTTGTCACCAGCTCGAACCAGGTGATGGCTCTGTGTCCGGGAAGCTGCCGTGTGTCGATGGATGCGACGGCCGCCATCAGCTCTTGGGCAGCAGCCTCATAGATCTGTTCCGGCAGGGGGCCTTGAGCTGAGGCAATCCGCTCGGAAAAATCCAAGATGTGAGGGGATGTGTAGAGGCCACTTTTATAGCCAGCTGCTTCCAAAATGGATGCAATCATGACGGAGGTGGAGCCCTTTCCCTTGGATCCTGCCAAGTGAACAGAAGGAAATGATTTTTGTGGATGATTGGTTGTTTGGCAAAGATATTCCATGGTATCAAGCCAAAATATGTCTTTTTGTGGTAGTTTTTCAAAATTTAAGTAGGTGTCAAGCCACTTTTGAAGAGTAATTAATGATGGATGTTGATTCATAGAGTCCTCATAAAAAAAAGTAAGCCAGCTGATTTTTCATCAACTGGCTTTCATAAGTTTAGCGTCCGCAGCACTGCTTGTACTTGCGACCTGAACCACAAGGACAAGGATCGTTTCGTCCAACCTTTGGTTCGGAACGTACTACAGTAACATGGTCAGCTTGTCGCCGCTGTGCCATGGGAGAGGCACTGGCAGCCTGACGAGCAGCATTTCCGTCAAAGGCTTCCACTGCATTGTGCTGGGCATTCATTTGACGTACCTGTGGGCCTCGTCGCTGGGCTTCATCTGCCAGCTGCACCTTTACTCGGAAGACGCGGGAGGCGATTTCCTCCTTAATGGAGTCAATCATGTCGTAGAAGATGTTGAATCCGTCAATCTTGTACTCGGTGAGGGGATTCTTGGAGCCGTAGGAGCGCAGGTATACAGCCTCCCGCAGGCCCTCCAGCTGCTCCAGGTGGTCAAGCCATTTTTTGTCGATAAAGTGAACATACTGGTAGCGGATAAACATGTTCAAGTTTTCCTTACCAGCTAAGGTTTCCTTCTCCTGCAAGTCTTTTTCCAATAAGGAAATGATGTATGCCTCCCTGTCGGTCTGACTTGCAAGGTCCTCAGGAGGGATTGCAAGGCCAAAGGTCTGCCTCAGCTGGGCCAGCAAGTCGGCCTCCGTTCCAGCAGCCTTCTTGCCGCCGTAGCTTTCCACCAGCTGGGAGACGGTGTCGGTGGCAGTGGACATGACCCTGTCCCTCAGGCTTTCGTCCACCAGAATCTGGTCCCGCTGCTCGTAGATGAATTTCCGCTGCTCGTTGAGCACGTCGTCGTATTCCAGCAGGTGCTTTCTGATTTCAAAGTTTCGCTCCTCAACCTTCTTTTGGGCCTTTTCGATTCCCTTGTTCAGCCAGGGATGGTAGATGGGCTCTCCCGGATCCATTCCGATGCGGGACATGATGCCCTTCATCTTTTCTCCACCAAAGAGACGCATCAGGTCATCGTCCATGGAGATGTAGAACTTGGAGCGGCCGGGGTCGCCCTGCCGGCCGGAACGGCCCCGCAGCTGGTTGTCGATGCGGCGGCTTTCGTGTCGCTCCGTGCCCATGACGTAGAGACCACCAAGATTCTTCACCTCCTCGTAGTCTGCAAGCCATTTCTCCCGCTCAATCTTGAGGGCCGCCTCGAACTGCTGTTCGGTGGCACTTGTTCCAGCCCGCTTGCGAGCCCTAAATTCAGGATTACCACCGAGCTTAATGTCGGTACCGCGGCCGGCCATGTTGGTGGCGATGGTGACGGCACCCTTGGCGCCAGCCTCTGCGATAATCAATGCCTCCCTGGCATGGTTCTTTGCGTTCAAGACCTCATGGCGAACACCACGGCGGGTGAGCAGGGCTGAAAGGTGCTCCGACTTCTCGATGGAGACCGTACCCACCAGAATGGGCTGCCCCTTGCCGTGGCAGTCGATGATCTCCTTGCAGATGGCTTCCCACTTGTCGGCCTCGGTCATGTAGACCTCGTCGTCCTCGTCCTTTCGTGCCACCGGCTTGTTGGTGGGAATGACCACCACCTCAAGGCCGTAAATCTTGTCGAACTCCACCGCCTCGGTCTCGGCGGTTCCGGTCATGCCGGAGAGCTTGTCGTACATGCGGAAGAAGTTCTGGAAGGTGATGGTGGCCAGGGTCCTGTTCCGCTGGGCGATTTTGATGTGCTCCTTGGCCTCGATGGCCTGATGAAGACCGTCACCATAACGGCGGCCCTCAAGGATACGACCGGTAAACTCGTCCACAATCTGAACCTGGCCGTCCCGCACCACGTAGTCCACGTCGGGTTTGTAGAGGGTGTGGGCACGGACCGCCTGGGTGAAGTAGTGGATGTACTCGAAGTTGCTCTCGTCAAAGAGGCTGCCGGTGATGAGGTTTCGCTTCTGGAGAATCTTCTCAATTTTGAGCATCCCCTGGTCGGTGAAGGAGACGCGGCGGGACTTTTCGTCCAGCTTGTAGTCACCCTGTATTGCCTCTCCCTGGGCCTCGTCGGGATAGTCCCCTGTCTCAGGGTCCTTTTCCACCTCCACCAGCTGCCGCACGTACTTGTCCACCTCGTGGAATTTGAAGGTGTCATCCTCGCCGGCACCTGAGATGATCAGCGGGGTTCGGGCCTCGTCGATCAGGATGGAGTCGATTTCGTCCACAATGCAGAAGGCGAAGCCACGCTGCACCTTCTGGTTTGGGTCGATCTGCATGTTGTCTCGGAGATAGTCGAAGCCCAGCTCGTTGTTGGTTCCGTAGGTGATGTCGCAGCTGTAGGAGAGCTTCCTGGCGGCATTGTCCATGCCGGAGACGATGGAACCAACGGTGACACCGAGATAGGTGTACACAGGCCGCATCCAGTCGGCGTCACGCTGGGCCAGGTAGTCGTTCACCGTCACCACGTGGACACCACGGCCGGTCAGGCTGTTCAGGTAGGCGGCCGCCACGGACATGAGGGTCTTTCCCTCACCAGTCTTCATCTCAACAATACGGCCGGAATTCAGCACGATGGAGCCCATCAGCTGCACGTCATAGGCCCGCTCTCCCAATACACGGTTGGCTGCCTCCCGTGCCAGGGCGAAGGCCTCCGGCAATATGTCATCCAGGGTTTCACCCTTGGCCAAGCGCTCCTTGAATCTTTGTGTCTGCTGGGGAAAGTCCTCGGCACTCAGTCCCTGTGCCCAAGATTCCTTGTTGTTTATCTGTTCAACAATGGGCAGAAGCTGTTTTACATCTCGGTCCCGCTTGGAACCAAAGAAAAAGGTCAATACTGAATCAAGCATATCTATAATTTACTATATTATTAGCTTGTGTGGCAAGGGCGGGGAGGGTGGAAGCTGGAGCCACTGCAACGGGAGCCTCCCGCAGGAAGGACTGAATGAATTGACACTAAATCAATTCAAGGGTAAATTAGAGGGTATGGAAGCCCCGCCTTGAATCTAGTTGATTTTTTTTGGGATGAATACCAGCAGTTTTGATGCAAGATGAAGTGGGGCTTGAAGGAGATGGTTATGGCTTGGAGTGAAGAAAAGAAGGATGAGACACGGGAGAAAATTGGTCCCGGCGCAATGGTTAAAAACGGAAATGGAAAGTACGGCTTTTTTTGTGCCTCTGATGCTGGAATAAAAATCCTTGGGGTGCAGCCAAGTGGATTTCTGACCGTTCCCTCCGACGAGATTGTCGCCACCTTTGCCGATGTGGAGGAGATGATTGCCGCCGGATGGGTGATTGACTAGGATGCGGGGTACCTTGGCTGCGGCCACTGTTTCCCCGTCTTGACACTGTTTCCCCGCCCCTTTATTCTATTGGAATGAATAAGCATGTAAGTATCCGAAGCCTTGTGGGACTTGTAACAAGCTGCATTCTTGCCATCATCTTTTTTTCCTGTACTGAATCTAGCGGTATTATTAGCTTGGATGAAAATGAGCTTTTTTCCCTAAAATACGGCAATTTTGAGGATCAGCTGAATCTTTTTAGCTTGGCAAGTCCTGCTCCCGTTCGTACCTCCTTGGCCATGCGGGATGGTTTTTTTTATATTGCCAATGGAGAGGCCCAGAAGGTTCTGGAACTGAATTCCTATGGCGACCTGTTGAGCATCTACTACAATGGGGAAGGGAATCCCACTCCCAGCTTTGCCGATG
The DNA here is from genome assembly GCA_045586625.1 of Treponema sp. Taxonomy (GTDB): domain Bacteria; phylum Spirochaetota; class Spirochaetia; order Treponematales; family Treponemataceae; genus Treponema_F. Next base: position 165,972 of record JAZNAS010000082.1, on the reverse strand, counting down.
CTGCCGATTCCCAAATCGTTTCCACTACAAGAAAGGCTGTAGAGTATCCCTTCAATTCCTTGGGAGCCATAGCCGCCGATTCTCGAAAATATATCTATGTAGTGGATCAACTGCCACCAGAGCGTCACGAGCAGGATGTGGAAAAACGTCTTCTTTTAAGCCAAATTATTCTTCGGTTTGCCAGTGATGGTACCTTTATCGACTACATTGGTCAGAGGGGGCCTGGTGGCATGCCATTTCCTTATATCAAAAATATTTATACCACCTACAACAATGAGCTGGTGGTTGTCTGTCAGGTAAATGATGGTATGGTGGTCTATTGGTTTGACCAGACAGGCTACCTTCGGACTACCATTCCCTTCATTGTGGATCAACTGCCCAATGTTTTGGAGGGGGAGACCACGAACGAGGTATATATTTCCTTGGAAAATATAGTGCCCTCTTATACAGAAGAAAAGCTCTTTGTAAAGGTAGATTATTACACCAGCTCCATTGATGAGGCTTCTAATGTAGAGTCTGGTATCGATTATACCACTTCAATGCTTTTTCCGCTGGACATCAATACAGGTGTTTATGGACAGCCATTTTCTATTCCTGCCTACGAACAGGAGGTTACCGATGGGTTTACTCGATTGGTCTACAACCTTGCTTATGATTTTCTTGGTGTAACTGATTCTGGTTGGCTTTTCTTTATTATTGCAGATGATAGTGGCTATAGTATTCAGATGGTGCAGGAAAACGGAGATACTGTACTCCGCCGTCATTTGGATATGGAGCATCGATCTGTCTTGTACCATTCGATTTCTCTTTCCCCAGAAGGAATTATTTCCATGCTGCTGGCAGAAGAGGAAGAGGCCAAGGTTTTGTGGTGGCGGACTGATAGCTTGATTGATGCAATTCTCAAGGGGTAAGAATGAAGCTTGGTGGCGATATAGAAGGATATGGTGAGGACGAGGAAAAAATTGTCTATCACTACGGAAAGCCAGGAGAACGACTTAAAAATGCTGATGAAATGGTAAAGCGGTATTATGCGGGAGAGGGACCCCAAGCCCCCAAGGGGATTTTCCAGTCCTTGGTGCAAACACCATCCTCCCGTCTAATTCTCATTGTTATGCTGGCCATGATGGCTATTGTGGTTTTGTCCAGCATTATGGACCGAGGAGCAAAGGCTTCTACAGTAGCTTTAGTTCCTATGGAGCTTTCAGCTTTTTCCTTTGAGGATGCTGTCTATATAAGTTTACAGCTTAAAGAGAATTCTAGAATAGATTTTTTTGAGCATTCCTTTGTTTCCTGTAATTTTCTCGTGTATACTACTGACGAGCAGGTAATTTATCAGGAGACGGTGGAAACTTTTTACACTGGGAAGGAAGATTTCTTACGGACAACATTTGGAGATTATGATATATTGTATGTAGAGGCAGTGGTTACTGTAGGGAACGAGACACAGATTCTCCGATCGGATATCACTCGTAGCTAAAGGGAGCGGTTGTATGTTGCAGTTTTATTTTTTATCGATTTTGTTGAACCTTGTTACTGGTCTGGTGCTTTTTTGTGAAAAGGATCAGGTTCGGGATGATTTTCTTGATGGGGAATTTTCCTTTTCAGAGGATGGTGCAGAAGGTGGGGCTGCTGGCAATCCCATTTTAGGCTTTCTGGAAAGCAGGAATTTCAAGCTGGTGCTGGGAGTGCTGGGAGTTTTGGTCGGCTTGTTAAAGCTGCTTTCTGTTGTCCAGAACGATGTACCGGTGATTGGCGACCTTTTCCCCGCAGTGGCTGGTTTGATGGGCGGCTTCTGCGTTCTCCTCCAGTTCTACATGGAAACGAATTCCATTGACTATGCTCCCAATGGTCTTTTGCAGAGGATTTTTGTAGAAAATCGTCGTACCATTGGAATTTGTTGTTTAGTGGTGGCTACCCTCCACTTTGTATTCCCAAAGGTTTTGTTTCTGTAAGCACCATGAAGCGTTCTGTTGCCTGCATTCTATTTCAGGAAGGAAAGGTTTTGGTGGGGCGCCGTGTTCCCGGTGGCCAGATGGGGGAGCGGTGGGAGTTCCCCGGTGGCAAGGTGGAAAATGGGGAGTCTGCTGAGGTTGCCATTTGTCGTGAGTTTGACGAGGAATTTTCCGTTCCTGTAACTGTTGGACAAAAGATTGCCCAGGCAGTGTTCCAGTATAATGGGAAGGATATTCGGCTGGAAGGCTATGAAGTCTTTCTTGCCACAGACGCTCCCCAGTGGATCTTGACGGAGCATACGGAAATCCGTTGGGTCACTTTTGATGAAATAAAGCAGCTTCATTTTGTGGACTCGGACTTATTGATTTATCCTCAAGTTGTGGAATATTTTTCCAAAAAGGGATGGAGCTGATGAAAAAAATATCCAAATTAGCAGGATGGAGTTTTTCTGTTGCCAGAGCTCCTTGGTCCGACTGTTTTTTTCTCCTTGCTTGTACCTTGTTTTTCTGCAGCTTGAATCTTTCAGGCTGCTCTAAAAGAGCAGGGATTATAGATTTATCTCAAGCCCCCCTTCTGCCAGTAGATTCCCAATGGGGAGTTGTAATCGATCCTTACGCCATTTATCGTAAGGAGCCGAATCTTTCTGCTCCAGTGGCCGGCTACGGCCGACGTGGCGCGGTGCAGGAAATTGTTGGTCAACGTATTGTAACAGAAGAGAAAAAACAGGTGATTTGGTATCAGTTTTCCTCTGGATGGCTTCCAGAAACAGCAATACAAGTATATTCCAACGAATTGAAGGCGCAATCTGCTGCCAATGAATTGAATGCAGCCCGGGATTCATCCCATTAAGGAGATTTTATGACATCTATTCCTTGTACCGTGGCCTCGGGAGCCATTCTTCCTTCCTATCAAACTGCCGGTGCTGCCGGTGCTGATCTTTGTGCCTGCTTGACAGAGCCCCTCGTTCTCGCTCCTGGTCAGCGGGCCATAGTTCCCACTGGCCTTTCCTTTGCCATTCCTTCTGGCTATGAAATCCAGTTGCGTCCCCGTTCTGGTCTTGCTGCAAAGCATGGGGTTACAGTGCTGAATAGTCCCGGCACCATCGACAGTGATTATCGTGGGGAGGTAAAGGTGATTTTGATAAACCTTGGAACAGAGGACTTTACCATTTTCCCTGGAGACAGGATTGCCCAGATGGTGGTGGCTCCAGTTGAACAGGCTCAGTTCCAGGTGGTGGATGCCTTGTCTGCCACGGAACGGGGGCAGGGAGGCTTTGGTTCCACGGGAGTCTAGTCCTTGGCATGAAGTTTCCATCACTCTCACTTCAGTCAAATCGTCATGTTCTCATTGTCTATCTGGTAAAGGAATTGCTGTTGTACTTCCTTATTGCCTTCCTGTTTTTTTTCATGGTGTTCTTTGTAAATCAAATTTTGCTGATGGCAGAGGATATTTTGAAGAAGCGGGTTCCTGTAATGGATGTGGCACGCCTTATGGGCTATTCCTTGCCCTTTATTATAGCTCAATCTGCTCCCTTTGCCACCTTGGTGGGGTTTTTGATGTGTCTTGGACGCATGATGACGGACAACGAGATTCTGGTGATTCGAGCCAGTGGAAAGTCTTTCATGGTTATCCTGCTTCCAGTTTTGATTCTTGGTGGCATTATTTCCTTTCTGTCCTTCTTTGTAAATGACTACCTGCTGCCCTTGGGAACCATCTCCTACAACAAGCTGTACAAGGAAATCTTGTTTTCAGATCCCTCCATCGAGCTGGAGTCCAATTCAGTGAAACGAACAGAGGATACTATCTTGGTAATTGGTGAGGTAACGGATACCCTGGTATCGGACTTGGTTTTCTTTGACGTTGACGACCAAGGGCAAATTCGTGTTATAGTCTCCGGAGCTACAGAAATCAACAATGCTACAGAGCCGGGGATTTTGATGAACCTGAGCATGGATTCGGCTACAGTTTGTGCCTTTGATGCCTCTGAGATGAGTCGTTATGATGTGCTGCAGGCCGGAAAAACAAGTATGAATGTTTTTGCCAATTCATTTTTCTCTGACTCATCCTCCACCAATCCACGCGAAATGACTTCCTTTGACTTGTTCAAGTTTATTCGTCAGGTAAAGGAGGAAGGAACGGCCTCCACCTTGCAGATGAATATGTACAAGCTGGAATTCCACAAGAAATTTTCCTTGCCCTTTGCCTCCATCTTCTTTGCCCTGTTGGCCATGCCCCTTGCCATCTTGTTTGGAAAGCACAATGGACTTACGGTGGGTCTCATCATTGGAATCTTTCTCTGTGTAGCTTATTGGGCTGCCATGATTCTTGGTCAAACCTTTGGTATTCGACAGGGACTCAGCGGCTTTTGGACTATGTGGCTTCCTGATTTTTTTGTGGGAGCGGCAGGCATCGTCTTCTATCTTATGCTGGTGAAAAAATGAGATTTGTCATTTATTTATACCGTCGTTTTTTACCAGTTTTTTTTGGCTCCATCTTCTTCTTTGCACTGGTGCTGGTGCTGGTAGACTTGCTCATGAACCTATGGAGCTTTATTTCCCAAGAGGTGGCTCCCATGGATATCCTGCGGGTAATGGTCTTGTACATTCCAAAAACCCTGTCCTTTTCCTTGCCGCTTTCCATCCTCTTTGCCGTGTCCTACACCCTCAGCGACCTTTACGCAAAAAACGAGCTTACCGCAATTTTTGCCTCAGGTGTTTCCCTGTTTCACTTTACCTTGCCACTGTTGCTCCTGTCCTTGTTTTTAAGCCTTGGACTTTTCGTTTTCGAAGACAGGATTGTGGTTCCCACCTACGCAAAAAAAAACGAGTTGCAGGACTCCTTGCTGAATAAAACACAATCTCTCAACAATGACAGAATCGTCATCATTACAAAGCAGGGAGAAATTGTGTACAAGGCTGACTATTACAATGATTCCCAGCAACGGTTGTCAGGACTATTTGTGATTTTCCGTGATGAAAATATGGAGCTTCGGAAAATCCTTCGCTGCAATAATGCTGTCTGGCAAGAAACCTATTGGGAATGCTCCAATGCCATGGAATATGTGGTGGAGGGGGATTTTATGAATAGTTTCCCCGTTACCCAAGAGACCATGCATTTACTGACGGAGCCTCCAGAAACCTTTAGAAACAACACCATCGATGTGGAGACAGTGTCGGTGACAGAGGCCAAGTCCTATATTGCTCGGCTTCGTCGTGCCGGTCTTCCTGTGGCAGAGGCTACCTCCCAGTATTACAAGAAATTTTCCTTTCCATTCATTGTTTTTATCGTGGTGTTCCTGTCCATCGGGCTTTCCGGCAAGACAAGAAAAAATGTGTTGCTTATAAGTCTCGTTCTTTGTATTATGGCGGCAGTGCTTTTTTATGTAAGCCAGATGGTCACCATGCTGTTAGCGCGCTTCGGCTATGTTTCTCCCTTTGTGGGAGCTTGGTTTCCTGTGATTTTATTTATTGTCCTGAGTATTGTCCTTTTGAAATTTGCTCGTACGTGAGGTTATCTATGTCTACTATTTTGTCTATTTTCACCCAGCTCCACGCTGACGCCTCCAGCAAGGCCCGCACTGGAATCATGGAGCTTCCCCATGGCCCGGTACGTACTCCGGTATTCATGCCAGTGGGAACCAGTGCCACCGTTAAGGCCATGACAAAGGATGACCTGGAGGAAATTGGCTTTGAGATTCTTTTGGCCAACACCTATCATCTGTATTTGCGGCCGGGAGTTGAGATTGTAGAAGAAGCTGGCGGACTTCACGGTTTTTCCCTGTGGAACAAGAACTTTCTCACAGACTCTGGGGGATTTCAGGTTTTTTCCCTGGCTCCCTTCCGAAAAATCACTGACCAAGGAGTGGCCTTCCAGAGTCATATTGACGGTTCCCGCCACTTTCTCACTCCTGAATCTGTGGTGGACCTGCAGCGCCGCTACAATAGTGACATCCAGATGCAGCTTGATGTTTGCACTGGCTATGGCATTTCCAAAAAGGAGGCGGCAGAGGCCCTGCGTATCACCAGCGACTGGTCAAAACGAGCCATGGCTGCTTGGCAGGAGGCCCGGGAAACTGGCTATAAGGGGCTTTTGTTTCCCATTGTCCAGGGGAATTTTTATGAGGACTTGAGGCAGGAGTCAGCGGATTTTGTCGCTGGCCTCCAGTCTCCAGGCATTGCCATCGGCGGCCTGTCGGTAGGGGAGCCCCACGAAAAATACACGGAAATGCTGTCCTACACAGCCGCTTTGCTTCCCCAGGACAAGCCCCGCTATGTTATGGGAATTGGAACGCCGGATTATATTCTGGAGGCGGTGGAAAACGGCATCGACATGTTTGACTGTGTGCTGCCCACCAGAAATGCCCGCAATGGCTCTTATTTTACCCGTGATGGGGCTATTTCCATCAAGAACGCCAGGTTTGCCAGGGATTTTGGCCCCATAGACAGTGAATGCACCTGCAGGATTTGCCGACAATATTCACGGGCCTATCTTCGCCACCTTTTCAAGGAGCAGGAAATCTTAAGCTCCATGCTGGCCTCTTATCACAATCTTGCCTTCCTCCATCAAATGATGGCAGAGGTTCGAGTGGCAATTGAAGAGGATAGATTTGCCCAATACAAGAAGGATTTTCTTCAGCGATACAATGGCGGTTGGTAGGTTTACTGATTGAGTGGGCAAGGAAAATAATCTTGTAACTTATTTTGGAGTTTTTTTTTATTTGGAAGGGTACCTTCTTGTGGGTAGTCAAAGGAGTTGTAATGAAGTGTAGCAAGTCAGCAGCCATTATCTTTGTATTGACCGCTTGTATTGGTCTTTCTCTCTTTGCCCAGGAAGCCTCTCTTGTACCTGAGCCTCGCGGAGTTCTTACCTCCAATAGCCCGGAAGATAAGAAAGCTGAGGAATCTGAGCGGGAAAAGGAAATAAACACCCTGAACTATGGCTTGGACACGGAAATCATTGCCATGCTGGATGAGTTTACTGCCAACAAGACCTTTTACTATCTGGACGAGCTGGAAGGTATTTTGGAGCGCACCCGTTCTGTGACCCTCCGTGAAAAAATCATCACGTACTTTATCGCTGCCGAGGATGGTCGCCTTGCAGACTATGCTCTGGAAGTGATAGAGGATCCCTTCGACACAAGGAATTCAACGGTAACACTGCTGTTCAAGTATGTTTCCAAGCTGAAAATTGAAGAAGCAGGTCCATTCGCACGGGAATTGCTGGAAGAAGAATACATGGAGTATTTTGACGGTGCTCTTGAGGCTCTTGCCGAGATAGGAACCCCGGAGGATGCTCAATTTTTAGCGGAATTCATCAATCGGGAAGACCTTTCTACTGGACAGCAGCAGTCGGTGATGAAGGCGCTGGGGCGTCTGAAGGCGGTGGAAACCTGGGATGCTCTGGTGGAAATTGCACAAAATGAAGACAAGAACACCTATGTCAGAATGTATGCCGCAGAAGCCATCGGTGCTATGGGTAAAAGTGAGTCCGTGGAGATTTTGGCCTATCTCTTTGAAAGCACCGATCCCAATCTTCGCGCTTCAGTCATTAAAGGTGTGTCTCATTTCCCTTCAGATGAAACGGCTTTGTCCCTCATTATCGAAGGAATCAAGGATTCTCACTACAAGGTTCGCTTGGAGGCCATTGCTGCGGTAAAGGAGCATGTGATCAAAGATGCTGCTCCCCACATTGTTTTTAGAGCAAAGAACGACCCGGAGTCAGCGGTAAAATATGCCTGCTATGATGCCCTGGGAATTCTTGGTGATAAGGAGGGGATTGCCTATCTACAGGAGCTGGTAAAGGAAAAGTATGCTGGCGACACAGCCAAGGTAAAGGCTTGCGAGGCACTTTTAGCCTACGGCAGCTCCTCTGCCACCGACAGTGTCATTGCGCTGGCTCGAGAAAGCCTTGCAGACAAGAAAAAGCTTCATCTACGATATGCCTTGGGAAAGCTTTTTGCTTCCATGGAAAATTCAGCCTTTGCAGATATTTGTCGGGAGTATCTTGCTTCCACAGATGTTGCCACCGTGGGAACGGGACTGGACATTTACGAGCGCAATCGTTTTCCCTCTGTGCGACAGGAAGTGGAAGCCATTGCGAATGCAGAAAAAAACAGTTCCAATAAGACCAAGGCAAAGAAGATACTTGACCGTGACTAATTTTTTAGTATAATTAAGATATTATGTTTTTGCGGAGGCTATATGGCTATTGGTGATTCTGTATTCCAGCTTGTAACATTCCAGCTTGGTGAAGAGCTGTATGGTGTGGATATTATGGATGTAAAGGAAATCGTAAAGGTTCAGAACGTCCGATCGATCCCCAACGCTCCGTATTATGTTGAGGGTATTTTTAATCTTCGTAGTGAAATCATTCCCATTATCAACCTGCACAAGCGTTTCCGTCTCAAGAAGATTGAGCTTAAGGATGATGACATGGCTGATGAGTTTGAGGGAGGATTTATTATCCTTAATATTGACGGTCTAAAAATCGGTATCATCATCGACCGGATTGCCCGTGTAATTTCTGTGAACCGTGACGAAATTAAGCCACCACCACAGATGCTCAGTGGTATCGGTACAGAGTATATTCACGGTGTTGTGCGTCAGGATAATGGTTATCTCATCATCCTCGATATCCGTAGCTTGTTCAATCCTAAGGAGCTGCGAAAGCTGCTGGATATAAACTAATATGATCCGAACCTACAGCTCCACAATCCGTCGCAGGGAAATGGACGCTGTGCTTACTTGTATGGTGGACGAGAAAATCGGTCCCGGAGAGATGGCGCGGCGTCTCGTTCAGTCTGTGCGGGATTTTTTTTCCGTAGATGGTGCCTTTGCCTTTCGTAGTCCCGCAATTGCATTGAAGTATGTATTCAAGGCCTTTGACTTGGAGTATGGTACTGGTGTCATCGTTTCCGCCTTGGCACCAGTATGGCAGCTACAAGCCATCGAAGAACTGGGATATAAGCCCATTATTGTTGATGTGTCCCCTGATACTGCCTGTGTTACCGTAGAAGCCTTGGAGGAAGGTATCAAGCAGGGGGGGCGTCTCATCATTCTTTCAGAGACGGCTGGATTCTTGCCTGAATTCGATGGAATTCAAGCCTTGGGCATTCCCTTTGTAGAAGATGTTTCCTGTAGTGTGGGTTCCTTCCGAAATCTTCCAGTGAAAGAGGGAGAGGAGCAACAAATCAAGCGGGCAGGGACCTACGGTGTCTTTTCCATCATGGGACTGGAAGAGGGAGACGCAATTACTGGTGGCGGGGGAGCAGTGCTTATGGCCCCAGGTCGTCGGGAGTGGATTATCCTGAAGCGGCTTGGAGAAGAGGCCCCTACCACGGATTTGCTTCCAGACTTAAACAGTGCCTTGGCTTATGTCCAGCTGAAGGAATTTTCTCGCAATGAAGCTATTCGTCAGGATTTATTTTCTGCCTTTCAGAAGGCTTTGATGGCGAGCCGACATAAGTGCTTGATGCGAACTCCAGAAGGCAATTCTTCTGTTAGCTCCTTTTCTGTGGTTTTAAGCAGTGGCCTTAAAGATGTTCGCCAGTATGCTACCCGCAAGGGCATAGAAATTCAGCCTACATTCAGCGGTAGTATTGCAGCTTTTTTGGATGAAGAGCTGGAAGGATGCATAAATGCTCGTTCCTTATATCTGCGAACAGTAGATTTTCCTCTGTATCCACGGCTTGGTGCTACCCATGCTGCCACTATTGCAAAGGTACTAGGAACATTACCGTAAAGGGAGGGTGGTATGAGAAACTGCTTGATTGTCGTTAATGCCTACAAGAACGAGTGCATGGATTATGCAGAGATTATCAAGCAATATCTTGAAGCTCGAACTATCCGCTGTACCACCTTTTTATTTTCCGACGCAAATCATGGCTGCTCCTTTGATGGACATGATTTTTGTATTACAGTAGGTGGGGACGGAACAGTTCTGTTTGCTGCCAGAGGCTGTGCTCCCTTGGGAATTCCCATTTTTCCTATTAATTTTGGTCATTTTGGATTTATTGCAAGTATTCAAAAGAGAGAATGGGCAAAGCAATTGGATTCTTTCCTTGAGGAAAAAAGTCCCTGTAGCTCTCGAAGCCTTGTCCAAGCAAACCTATATCGTGAAAACAAATTGATTCGTTCAGTAATCGGACTTAACGATATGGTTATTTCTCCTAAGGAGTCTGCTCGCCTGGTTACCTTGGAAATGTCATTTTGTGACAATCCCTTTGGCAGGTTTAATGCTGATGGGATAATTGTGGCTACATCCACTGGATCAACGGCCTATTCTGCCGCTGCTGGTGGGCCTATTATCGATCCGGCGCTTCCAGCCCTGCTGTTGATTCCTGTTAGTCCCTTTTCCCTGTCCAATCGTCCCTTGGTGTTGCCTCCCAAAGGAAAGCTCAAGGCTGTGGTCCAGCCGTCTCGAGCACAATCAGTGGTATTGACGGCAGACGGACAAATTACTGTTGACTTGCAGATTGGTGATGTAATAGAATTCCATCTAGCAAAGCATAAGGTCTTGTTGGCTGGCTGCAGTTCCCAGCATTTTTACAGTGCCCTTCGTTCTAAGCTTCACTGGTCAGGAGGAAATAATGCTTGAAAGCATACATATTTCTGATTTTGCCCTTATTGATTCCCTTTCTCTTGAATTTGAGGAAGGCCTTACTGTTTTAAGTGGTGAAACCGGTGCAGGAAAATCCATTCTGATTGGTGCCTTATCCTTTCTCTTGGGGGGAAAGGGTGGAACAGAGGTGGTTCGTACTGGAGCACAGGAAGCCCGTGTTTCAGGCACTTTTTTTCTTACCTCTCGACACAAGGATGCCGTGCTTTGGCTGGAGGAGCATGGAATAGAGCCGGAAGATAACCGAGTTTTGCTGAAACGGTATGTAAAGGAGTCTGGTCGCAGTGGGGCATGGATTCAAGGGCAACCTGTTACTCGCTCTGATTTGGCGACATTTTCCTCTTTTTTGGTGGACATTCACGGCCAGCATGAGCATCAGTCCTTGCTCAAGGTAAGTCATCACCGTCGTTTTCTCGATTCCTATGCCGGGCTTACTGCAGAAACAGAAGCCTTTACATCGTTGTATTCCCGGCTGGTGGAAAGCCGTCAACAGCTTGATGACATCAATCATTCCGAGGCAGATCGAGACCGCCGTATTGAGCTGCTTTCCTTCGCCTTGGAAGAAATTGATGCAGCCCGCTTAAAAGAAGGTGAGGATGAGGATTTGGCAATGGAGGAGCGTCGGCTTTCCCAATTTGAAGAAATTTATGCTGCTTTGGACAGGGCTTCCACCATTATTTCTGGTGGCCATGACGAATCTTCTGGCTCATCGGTGGTAGCTGCATTGAAAAAGGTTCAAGGTGCTCTTTCCCAAGCAGCCTCAGCTGATAGTGGCTTGACTCCCATTTCCAACAGAATAGAAAGTGTCTTTTATGAAATTTCTGATGTTGCTGATGAACTTAAAAATTATTTGCAGAATCTTACCTTTGAGCCAGGTCATCTTGAAGAGGTGCAGGAACGTTCAGCCCTGTTGTTCAAGCTGAAAAAGAAATATGCGGCCTCCGTGCAATCTCCCATTAAAGAAGTGTTGGACTATGCAGAAGAGGCTCGTGTGGAGCTGGAAAATCTGTCCACCAGTCAGGAAAACAAGGCTGCTTTGGAGGAAACTGTCTCCAAGTTAGAAGGAGAGGTTTACAGGGCAGCAAAATCCCTTTCTGAAAAAAGACAGGCTGCTACAGCTTCTATGTCTCAGGAGGTGGAGGCAGTCTTGGCCCATCTGGGAATGAAGGGAGCAAAATTTGTGGTTTCCCTGCAGGAAAAGCCTGAGTCTGCTGGCGGTGTTATGCAACGCTGTGGTCCCTATGGTATGGATGACATTGAATTCCTTATCAGCGCCAATACTGGTTCCCCTGCCAAGCCCTTGGCGAAGATTGCTTCTGGTGGAGAAATTTCCCGTGTCATGCTGGCTCTCAAAACTATTTTGGCAGAGACTGATACGGTGGATACCCTGGTTTTTGATGAAATCGATACCGGTATCGGTGGTGAGATTTCTGTGGCCGTGGGAGCGCATCTTAAAAAATTGGCGGAAAAATGTCAGATTTTCTGTATTACCCATGTGGCCAGCATTGCAGTTTGTGCCGATAATCAGATAAAGATAGCTAAAAGTAGTAGCTCAACCTCAACAGTAACTCAGGTTCGGGTTATTGAAGGTGAAGATAGAGTAGAGGAAATTGCTCGCATGTTGTCGGGAGATAGTGCTGGAGCAGATGCCCTTGGTTATGCTCGCTCATTATTATACGGGAGAACAAGGTAAATGGCAAAAATTGCAGCAGGAGCTCGTGACGAGTTCTTTACAAAGAGTGAACCATACAAGCAGGAGATTGAAAAAGTTCTCAAAAAGGAAAAGGAAATTCTTTCCGCAATCACTCCAGATGCACCTGACGCAGGGTATCGTCGTGTTGTTCTGGCAGAGGAGATGATTTATATTGCAACGATCTATCTTACCATCAACAGTCTGTCAGAAGAATTGTTGGCAGTAAAAAATACAGATGCTCTCAATGAAAGTAGAAAAACCCTTTATAAGGCTGTCATTTACCTTGAAGAAATCGTTACCAATATTATCGATGCTCCCTATTCTGAGTATGAAGAGAAATTGCTTGCCATCGAGAATATCACTATGGAAAAAAGATTTTTCATTGTCCGTAAATTGGGGCTTGCCATCAGGATGCTGATTGACGCTTATGGTGAAAATACCAAGTGGAAATGGGCTTTTGTAGAATTGAATGGACGTTTTGCCGTAGTAGCAAAAAATATGTTGGAAATTAAGGAAGCATCCAGGGTCTTTTTTGATCCGAGTTCTCCCAGCTATGATGTTACAATATATTATATTCAGTTGGTGCGTAAACTTATTGCCCAATCAGCGGATCAGTATCACCAGCGATATGAGTTTTCTACCCATCGTATGGACGATATGCAAAAGGCCCTTTTGTATATTGCAGCCCAACGGCGTTTTTGCATCATCTTTGATGAAAAAGACGAGGCCGAAGAATTGAAAAAGAAGGGGCGAGTTCTCAAGGAAAAGATGGAGCTTGACCGCAAGAAGGGTATTGCCCAATAATTTTATTCCTCAAAAACAGTTTTATCCTCCGCTTAATTTGTTTTCATACGCTTGTTTTTTTTCCCATTAAGGCATAGAATATCTGTAGTGTATTTTTATTTTTTTCGGAGGAATACGTGAAAAAGATTGTACTGATTGCTATGGTTTTGTTTTTGGCCATAGGTGTTGTATTCGCAGGTGGAGGAAAGGAAAAGGCTGCTACTACAGATGGTCGTCCTACCATTCGCCTGATTACTGATGCAACAGGTATTGATGATAAGTCCTTTAATGCCGCTGCATGGAGAGGTATCCTCGAGTATTATGGTGATACTTGGGAGAAGCAGTCCAATAGAGGAACCTTGTACGATGTAGTAACCTGTCAGACTCAGGATATGTATATTCCTACATTGAAGCAGGCTTCTGATGAAGGATATGACCTGATTGTTACCACAGGTTTTACCTTTGCTGATGCCTTGAACGAGGTGGCTCAGTTGTATCCTGACCAGAAGTATATGATTGTAGACGTTGATTATGTTAATCAGCCTAATGTGATGCAGTTCATGTTCAGTGAAGAGCAGGGCTCATATCTCGTTGGTGTGGCTGTAGCACTTCAGGCTAAAGAAGATGGAATTGCAAATCCCAAGTTCGGATTTATTGGTGGAGTTCCTGGCGCTACCATTACCAAGTTTGAGATTGGTTACATCCAGGGAATCAAGTCCATTTTCCCTGATGCTCAGATTGTTGATTTCTATGCCAATGACTGGGGAAAGCCTGAGTTGGCAAAGACCCAGGCCAAGAACTGGTTTGATTCTGGCGTTTACGCAGTATATTCTGCAGCAGGTGGAACTGGTGGTGGAACCATTGCCCAGGCCAAGGAATATCGCCAGCAGGGCAAGAATGTTTGGGCCATCGGTGTAGACTCTGACCAGTATGCTGACGGAATCTATTCTGGGGACAAGTCTGCTGTTCTTACCTCCATGATCAAGCGGGTAGAGGCTTCCACCAAGTATGCTCTGAATGCCGTTGCTCAGGATACCTTCGCTAGTGGTGTTGTCCTTTTGGATATGGCTGCTGACGGTGTTGGGTATTCTGCTGCAAACCCAGAGCTTTCTGCTGCTGTTGTAGAGAAACTGGAATCTTTGAAGGCTGATATTATCAGTGGAAAGATTAAGGTTTTTGGAACTTACAAGGAAGCCTTGGCTGCAGGAGTTGCACCTGCTGGTCTTGGTGCTATGGATAACTAATTTTATCTTGTAAACTGAAAAGGGCTGTTCATGTGAAATACCTTTTTGCAAAGGTATTTCATCTTGGACAGCTTTTTTTTAAAGATTTCAGGAGGAATGGTGTGGATAATTATGCAATAGAAATGCTGGGGATAACGAAAACCTTCCCCGGTGTTGTAGCCAACGACAATGTTACCTTGTCAGTAAAGGAAAATGAGGTTTTGGCGCTTCTAGGTGAGAATGGAGCGGGAAAGTCAACTCTTATGTCCATTCTTTTTGGTTCCTATGACCCTGATTCCGGTGTCATTAAGATTCGTGGAAAGGAAGTTAAAATCAAGGACCCAAATGCTGCCACTGCCTTGGGAATCGGAATGGTTCACCAGCATTTCAAGTTGGTGCATAATTATACCGTTGCAGAAAACATCGTTCTCGGTATTGAGCCCACCAAGCGCAAGCTGCTGGACTTGGCCACGGCGGAGAAGCGGGTGCAGGAATTGTCTGAAAAATATGGGTTGATGGTAAATCCAAAGGACAAGATAGAAGACATTACCGTTGGAATGCAGCAACGGGTTGAGATTTTAAAGACCTTGTATCGTGATGCGGACATCATCATCTTTGACGAGCCTACCGCCGTTCTTACTCCCCAAGAGATAGATGAGTTGATGGAAATCATTCGTCGTCTGAAGGCTGAGGGAAAGACCATCATCCTTATCACCCACAAGTTGAAGGAAATCAAGGCGGTGGCTGAGCGGTGTACTGTTCTCCGCCGGGGAAAATATATTGGTACAGTGCAGGTCGCCGATGTAAGCGAGCAGCAGCTGGCAGAGATGATGGTGGGCCGTGCCGTAAAGTTTGAGATTGACAAGGAGCCCTGCAAGCCAGGTGATACGATTCTTTCAATACAGAATATTTCTGTAAAAAATAGCCGTGGACAGATTGCCGTCAAGGATTTGTCTTTAGATGTTCGTTCAGGAGAGATTGTAGGAATTGCAGGTGTTGACGGAAACGGCCAGTCAGAGCTTATCTTTGCCATCACTGGCATGAGTCCATTGGTGGAAGGAAAAATCCTTTTGCAGGGTCAGGATATTTCAAATTATTCCATTCGCCAGCGAGTGGAGGCAGGAATTGGCCACATCCCTGAAGACAGACGAAAGCATGGTCTGGTATCCGAATTCTCTGTGGCAGAAAATGTCGCCCTGAAAAATTACTATAAGGCTCCTTATACAAAGCACGTCTGTCTTTTGGACACCCAGCAGATGAATGCCACCGCTGCCAGCCTCATTCAAGACTTTGACATTCGGGCAGGAGAAGGCCCTGCCACCAAGGCTGGTAGTATGTCGGGTGGAAACCAGCAAAAGGTGATTATCGCTAGAGAAATTGAGCTTTCTCCCCAGCTGCTGGTTGTTGCCCAGCCCACCAGAGGCTTGGACGTGGGTGCCATTGAGTATATCCGCAAGCGCATTGTAGCAGAGCGGGACAAGGGCAGGGCCATCTTGCTCATTTCCTTTGAGCTGGACGAAATCATGAACCTGTGTGACCGAATCGCCACCATTTCCAAGGGAACCATTGTAGGCGTGTTCAATGCAGGTGAGGTAACGGAGCGGGAAATCGGTGTGATGATGGCTGGATCAAAAAAGGAGGGTACGGTATGAAATCACAAGTAAGGCAGGGCAAGCTGTCAAATCTCTTGCTTCGCTCAGACGGAGCCGTTTCTGTGCTTGTTGTTTTATTGGGCTTTCTCTGTGGTACCATTTTGGTGGCACTGGTGGGACGAAATCCCTTGAACATGTACAAGGCTATTCTCCAGTCCCTCACTGGCTACAACATTGACCGGGGAGTCTGGAATATCCGCTATGTGGGAGAATGGCTCAACCTTTCTGTTCCCTATATTTTTTGTGGTCTTGCCATGGCCTTTGCTGCTCGTACAGGCTTGTTCAATATCGGTGGTGAGGGGCAATACATCATGGGACTGACTATGGCACAGGTCATCGCACTTTTGGGGCCACAGGTGCCAGTCCTGCACTGGGTTTTGGCCATGCTGGGTGCCATGTTGCTGGGTGCCATCTGGGGTGGAATTGTCGGATTTTTGAAGGCCCGCTACGAGGTTTCAGAGGTCGTTGCCACCATCATGTTGAACTATGTGGCCCTCTACCTGTCTCGCATTATCATCATGGCCATTCCTGGAACCAATACCTACAAAACGATAAATTTCCCGGAAACAGCTTCCTTGCGGGCAGATTTCTTGTCAAGCCTCACCAACGGCTCCACCTTGAACCTGGGACTTTTCTTGGCAATCGCTTCAGTCGTCTTGTACTGGTTCTTGATGGAAAAAACCAACCTGGGATTTGGCTTGCGGGCCACAGGCTTTAACAAGGATGCTGCCCGTTACGGTGGAATCCCTGTAATTACCAGCGTGGTGATTTCCATGGCTGTGGCAGGTGCCTTTGCCGGTCTTGGTGGTGGTGTGGTGGCCTTGGGTTCCTTTCGCTATGGACGAGTTTTGTCCGGTATGGACAATTACGGCTTTACTGGAATCGCTGTTGCCCTGGTAGGGAATAATACTGCTGTCGGCACTATGCTGGCAGGTTTGTTGTTCGGCCTGTTGGCTGCTGCCCAACCTTTGATGCAGTCAAAGCAAATCCCCAAGGAAATTACCTTCATTATCCAGGGCTTGATTGTAGTCTTCATTGCAATCAGAACTGGAATCAGGCTCTTCCTGCTGTGGAGACAAAAAAAATTGCAAGAAAAGGCTCTGGTGTCAAACCAAATGACAGAAAAGGAGGGTGAGGATGAGTAGTATTTTGGGAATGATTCCATCTGTATTGATGATTGTGTCCCCTATTTTGATTACCGCTGCTGGGGGAATGATTTGCGAGCGATCCGGTGTAGTAAACATTGCCTTGGAGGGACTCATGGCGATTGGTGCCTTCACCGCTGCCTCCGTCCATGTGTTGCTGGAAGCTACAGTGCCTGGCTCCATCTGGATTGGCTTGCTTGCAGGTGCCATCTTGGGAACGCTTTTTTCTGCAATCCATGCCTTTGCAGCTATTTCCCTGAATGCAGATCAAACGGTGTCTGGTACTGGGATCAATCTTCTGGCTAGTGGTGTGACAATCTTCGCCGCTCAAATCCTTTTTTCCATGGACAGAACCGCTCCCTTTCAAAATGGAATGATGCCTGGTATCTTTGGTATTTATCCCACGGCCCTTATTGCCCTAGTGGTGATTTTGGTAACCTGGTTCCTGTTGTATCGCCTGCCCTTTGGACTTAGGCTCCGTGCCTGTGGTGAAAATCCCGGTGCTGCCGCTTCTGTGGGAATCAACGTAAAGGGATTACGCTATATTGCTGTCCTGGCTTCAGGCTTTTTGGCTGGTTTGGCCGGAGGATGCCTTGTGTTTACTCAGACGATTCAGTTTACCTCCAATACCATTAACGGTGCTGGATACATTGCCCTTGCAGCTGTTTCCTTTGGTCGCTGGCGTCCCTTGGGAATCACTGCATCCTCCCTCTTGTTTGGTGCCGCTGTGGCTTTTTCCATTTACGTGGTAAACATTCCCTTCCTGAAGAACCTGTTGCCATCG
The DNA here is from genome assembly GCA_045586625.1 of Treponema sp. GTDB lineage: Bacteria > Spirochaetota > Spirochaetia > Treponematales > Treponemataceae > Treponema_F. The sequence continues at coordinate 148,123 of JAZNAS010000082.1, read as the reverse complement.
GAATTCTTCAGCCTCTTGCCCTACGTTATCACCCTGCTGGCCTTGGTGGTGTTCAGTGGCAAGAACTATGCTCCCCTAGCATCAGGCAAGCCCTACGAAAAGGCAGGAAGTTGATTTTTTATTTGACAACAGCCTTAATGTGTTGTATACTAGTTTTATAAAATAATTCTAAGGAGGCCATAAATGGCTAAAGTAGAACTGAAGGGAATTGGAAAGGTCTACGATGGCAATGTTCGTGCTGTTGACAATGCCAACATCACCATCGAGGATCAGGAATTCGTTATTTTCGTAGGACCATCTGGTTGTGGTAAGTCCACCACCTTACGCATGGTCGCAGGTTTGGAAGACATCAGTGAGGGAGAGTTGTACATCGACCAGGAGCTGATGAATGATGTTCCACCAAAAGACCGCAACATCGCAATGGTATTCCAGAACTATGCCTTGTATCCCCACATGACAGTATACGATAACATGGCATTCGGTCTGAAGATTCGTAAGACAGACAAGGCCGAGATTGAGCGCCGTGTAAATGAAGCTGCTCGTATCTTGGACATCGAGAAGCTGTTGGACCGCAAGCCCAAGGCTCTTTCCGGTGGACAGCGCCAGCGTGTTGCTGTTGGTCGTGCCATCGTTCGTAACCCCAAGGTATTCCTTTTCGATGAGCCTCTGTCTAACTTGGATGCAAAGCTCCGTGTTCAGATGCGTGCTGAGATTTCCGATCTCCATCACCGCCTGAAGGCTACTATGATTTACGTAACCCACGATCAGGTAGAAGCCTTGACCATGGGTGACAAGATTGTTGTTATGAAGGATGGTAAGGTTCAGCAGATTGGTTCACCTCTCTACCTGTACAACCATCCCATCAATAAATTCGTTGCTGGATTCATTGGATCACCCCCAATGAACTTCCTGTCTGTTAAGATTGTAGAGAAGGGTGGCAAGATTCTTGCTGACGAAGGAACCTTTGAGGTTGTTCCTACTCCTGAGCAGGCAGAAAAACTTAAGGCCTATGTTGGTAAGGAAGTGTTCTTCGGAATTCGTCCTGAAGACATGCAGTACACCAAGGAAGCTGCTGCCAGCAACAATATGCAGATGAAGGTTTCTATCATCGAGCCTCTGGGAGCAGAGACTCACCTGTACTTGGCTACAAAGAACCAGCAGGTTATCGCTCGCACAGAGCCCGACAATACCTTCCGCATTGGAGATATAGCTAACTTTATCCCCAATATGGAGAAGGGCAAGTTCTTTGACAAGGAAACTGAGTTGAATATCTGTGAGGATGTAAAGACTGAGTAGTTTCTGATGCTAGTCTAAGAAGATGCCGGATGAAGGGATTTCCTGGATTCCGGCATCTTTATTTTAAACGACAGATTGATTTTGATTGGTAATTATTGATATTTCTTTTATTTTACACACCGCTTGACTAGCTGTAATGAAAATTCTATTATATGCAAACCGTGTTATTTCGATATTCTGCTGATGCAAAGGGCCGTCCAGTTAAAAAGGCCATTATTTATACAAAAGATGAACATTCCATTTCTCTCCAGAAGATTGATCCCGACGCTCTTTTTATAGTCAAGCAGCTTCATAATCATGGGTATGACGCATATATCGTTGGTGGAGCGGTGAGAGATTTGTTGGTTCAAAAAGAGCCTAAGGATTTCGACATTGTTACCGATGCAACACCTTCAAAGATAAAGAAAATTTTTCGGAATTCTAGAATTATTGGTAGAAGATTCCGTCTTGTACACGTTTTCTTTGGACCAAAGATTTTTGAGGTTAGCACCTTCCGCTCCATTTCCGATGGATCTGTAGGTAATAACTTTGGCACTATGGATGAAGATGCCCTTCGTCGAGACTTTACCCTCAATGCCTTGTATTATGACCCCTTGAAGGAGCAGGTGATTGATTATGTTGGTGGATTGAAGGATATTCAAAAGCGGATTATTCGGCCGGTTATCCCCTTGAATCGGATTTTTGAGGAAGATCCTGTTCGTATGCTTCGCGCGGTAAAATATGCAGCTACCACAGGTTGTTCTATGCCTCGGAGCTTGAAGCGTAAGATTTGCAAGTCTGCTCATCTTCTTTCTCCTGTGTCTCCCTCTCGACTGACAGAAGAATTGATGAAGATAATTAACAGTGGTCATGCCTATGACATTATCAGGGCAGCCATGGAAGTTGACTTGTTTATGCATCTTCAGCCTGCCGCTACTGCCATGATGTATGCTAGTAGTGAGTTTAAGGCCAATTACTTCAAGCATTTGCAAGAGCTGGATACATTTCATGACAGTGAGCCTACAGCACGGCTTGGATTACGGCTTTCCTATCTCATCTATGATTTTACAGCAGGATTAACGGATTGGCAGGCGGAGGTGGATCAAAAATCTGCCACTGCAGAATTGTATAGCAGGACTTGGGCTCAGTGCAGGAATTTTGTCCTTCCTATGAATCCTCAGCGAACAGAGCTGGAGTTTGCCATTCGTACTGTATTGCGGCAGCTGGGAGTTTCTGTTCATATTCCAAAACGAGCCTTTTCTTCCCGTAAGTCAAATGTTACTGGAGAAAGGCAGGAGCAGGGAATTGTAGGTGCTGTTAAAATGGCTGCCAGTCACAACAAGAAGCCTCATGAACATGGTCACGAGTATCATCATAATCGTGACAAGCTTGATGCTGCCGTCAGCAGAAGACGCCATTCAGGTAGACGGCGGAGCAAGGGTGCGGTATCTGCGGCCATTGCCACAGGAAATTAAAAGCAAAAGTATAATTATTTTTTCTTGATTTTATCTGTTTGGGTAATCTTATCGATGATGATGCTTACCTCTTCAATCAGGATACCAGTGTATTTTTCGATATTGGTAATGATGTAGGATTGAAGATTGTGGATAGTGCCAGTAAGCTGGGTTCCAAAGGGGATGTCGATAGTAACTACCAGTCGGTATCCGCGGGCATTTGTCTTTATCTGGAGCTTCTTCACTCGAATTTGTGGATCGTGCTCAGCAACACAGTGCATGACCATCTGGGTAATGGCTGCCTCTGAAATCTCTATGCGGCCTTTTTTTGAGAATTCTGGACGTACTACAGATTTTTCTGATACTTGAGAATTCTTGTCCTTTTCGTTGGTTATGGTCAAGCCTTTGAAAAAAATCTTAACCTTATTGTAGAAGATTTTTGGATAATCTCGCTTTATTTCGATGGAGGGCACGGGTATTACGTGCTTGCCTTCTACTAATCGTGACCGTTGGGCAATTTCAATATCCTCTTGGCTAGCTACATCGGTAATGTCAATAATCCTTGAAGGGGCCGGAAGCTGCAGTCTGATGGCAATCTTTTGTACCATCTTTTCTGAGGTGCCAAGCAGGAGGATTTTTTTGATGTGATTCTTTTGTAGGGCCTTTGCCACATGGTCTCGATGACTTTTGTCATCAAAAAGGGCTACACGAACTGCACCCATGTAGGTTTTTTCACGTTTTGCTGTCTGCCCCGCAACAATCTTGTCGTTTTGGATTAAAAGTCCATCATCAATGATTGCATCAATACCGTATTTTTCTGCAACCAGCTTGGCACGAAAACTCTTTCCTGTGCCACTGGGACCAACCAAAGCGAAAACTGTTATACCTTTGAATGCGAGAATAATATCAGAGAATTTCATGGGTTTATATAATATATCCCTTTAATTCCATTTCTGGCAAGTGTGTAAGTAGCATATTTCTGAATTTTTCAGAAAGGGGAGCTTCTACAAGGGACGGAAGCTGGAGGGGGTTGTCAGAAGGAAGTCTCATTTTCCAGGCATGGAGAAAGAAATCCTGCTGAAGTTTTTCTTGCATCGAGCTTCCCCCATAGGCACTGTCTCCCAGCAATGGAAAGCCGTGATGGCTACAGTGGAGTCTGATTTGGTGGGTTCTCCCGGTGGAAATCTTCAAATGCAGAAGTGTAATGGACTTGCCTTTGTAGCTTCCCCAGGCTAGTGGGTGGGCTATAGTATGAGCTTTCCTTCCATCGCCTCTAATTTCTGACAGAACAAAGCCGTTTGACTTGGTATACCCTTGTCGTGCAATTTCTTCTTGCCAGACCTGTTCTTTTCGTAGATTTCCCTCCACCAAAGCAAGGTATTCCTTTTTGACAAGATGCTCTTGCATGGCCTGGGAAAACCATTGGGCACCTAAAAGGCTTTGGGAAAAGGCCAAGACTCCCGTGGTTTTTCGGTCAAGACGGTGTAGGGGGCCTGGACGAAAGGATAGGGAGGGAGGAATTCCTTTTTCTTGCTGCATCTGGAGATATTCTTGATAAATGATTTTGTCCAAGGACAGGGAAATGTTCTTGCCTCCTTGAACAGGTATGTCATAGGGCTTGTTGATGATTCTGATATGTTGATTAAGGAATAAATCTGGAGCTAAAGACAGGGACTGCTGTTGAATCGGTGGCTGTTGTGGACAAGGTGTAGAGTCCTTTTTCAGCAGAAAGGCAGCAATATTTATGGTGTCTCCCACCATTACCTTCACTTCTGGGCTTGTTTTTCCTGTGTTTTTCCGTACCAACCCCTTGCGGAAATATTTGTAAATCATTCCCAAGGTATGATCTGGCATGAGTCTTCGGACAATTTTATCTATGCGGCGGCCAGCATCATTTTCGTTGGCAGTAAAATCCAGGAAATCCATTTTTGTATTGTATAAAAAAATTGGTGGTGAATCTACTAGACAAAAATCATCTTAGCAGTAAAATAGAGGAGATATGATTTCTTCTACGCTGAGACAATTGCAGTCACTCTTTAATAATCCTGTCTTTCTCTCCTGTATTTTTAGCTGGTTTTCAGCTCAGTTTATCAAGACTGTGATTAAGCTTTTGGGTGGCAATGTCTCTAGTGTAAAGGAATTGTTGGAATTGTTGCTCTGGCGAACAGGAGGAATGCCTTCTAGCCATTCATCTTTGGTGTGTACATTAAGTACTACCATTGGTTTTCGTTCTGGTATTAATTCAGATATTTTTATTCTAGCCTTTTGCTTTGCTCTTGTTACCATCCGTGACGCTGTAGGTGTGCGTCGTGCCAGTGGCATTCAGGCACGAGTTTTGAATGAGATTGGAAGAAGTTTGGAGGAAAAGGATATCCTCAAGTTCAAGCCAATCAAGGAGATCCAAGGTCATAAGCCTGCAGAGGTTTTTGTAGGTTGTTTCTGGGGAGTGGCCATAGGTATTGCCTTCTCCGTGTTGTAATCTACCATGAAGCTCTCCTTGTCTGTTGTTGTTGCCAGTCTTTTAGCCCTTGTAGCTGCCATCGTTCTAGTTATATTTATTCGACTCCCTGCGTCTTCCTTGTGGAAGGAATATAATATTTTATATGTACCGGTGGATCTTGCAGAACAGATTGTCTTACAAGCTTTGCAGGATGTTGGTATTGAAGATGTTATAAGTCTTTCAAGACAAAGGCAACCCGTATTTTCTCCCTTTGCCCCTGTTCAATCTATTGTAAGTACACAACATTCTTATCTTAGGCAGCGAGAAAATTATTTTTTTGATCGTTCCCGGAAAATGCAGCTTTTTTATGTTCCCTCCATTGCAAGGGGACAAGCCCAAGGTGCAGTATCTTATTTGCAGACATTGCCAGGAGGAGAAGGTGCTGGTTTAGAAGGTAAGACCAGTTACCCTTGGATTGTCCCTCTAGTGGTTTCATTAGTATTTTCAATTTTTATAGTACTGTCCCAATCAAAGGGGTTTATGCTCATATCTGGTTTTTTCCCCTTATTCTTTTCTTGCTGCATTCCTTCTTATAGCGGTGCTGGAGCGGTGACCTTATTGCTTTATTGTTTATTTCTGTGTAGTACCTTTTGGAAACGAAGGGAAATGCTTAAAGCCATTAGAAAGAGTTCCCTTATACTCCTGTTCGGCCTTGCCAGCATTCCCATAGCCTTTATTGGTTCTTGGAAGGAGGGAGTGCTATTTCTTGTGACCATTGTAGGTTCTTTTGCCCTGTGTTATATCTTGATTAAGGCCAGCCCCAAGAGAATGAAGGGATTTATGCCGGTGCCCATTCGTAGTGCTCAGTTTGTATCTGTCATTTCTTCTGTGGCATCCTTTACATTATTTATTCCCGCAGTGGCAGCTGCCGTTCTTTCTATTTCCTTGCTTTTTTTTGGTTATTTTCCTTCAGATACTTCAATAAATGGCTTGTTTCTTCCTGCTCCTGCAAGGTATACTGATACTATGTCTTTTGATTCTGCAACTTTTCAAGATAATGGACAGCATGCTTATTTGGAAGAAGAGTTGCCTTCTCTTGTTCATTATGTTGACTGGGTATGGGATACATTGACCTATTCTTATCGTTCTCTCCATGAGCTACAAGTCTTTGAATTGGTGTCTGCAGGAGAGACCCTGTTGTTCCCCAGTTATCGGGTGAATCAGGAGGGTGCTATTGAAGAGGAGCATACTCCTGTGTATTCCCTTGACGATGCTTTTATTTCTTCTGTTATGGAAGGAATCCAAGATGGAGACTTTCAGATAGAGGGTGTGCTTAAAAAACAAAACTGCTTTACCTCTGTGGTATATCGGAGGATGGGGGATTTTCTGGCAGGTGCCTCTCAAGGACAGATGTTTGTCTTTTTGTCCCTTTTAACGACCATTGTAATTTCCCTCATAGCAGGCATATTTATATGGAGAATCCAAAGATGAAGATGAAGGTTTCTGATTTATTACCATACAAACAAGTCCGGTATCAGGAATTCACCAATGCCTTTTTGCCCAAGGAAGCTATCATTCCTTTGCTGCAAGAAAAGGATACAACTACCTTTTGTACCGTAAATAAAGGAGATGTGGTGGAGGAAGGACAGGTTCTAGCATCTAGTAGGGAATTGCATGGTTCTGTCATTCATTCTTCTGTGCCTGGGGTTGTTTCCCAGATGCAATATATTACTGACCCCGATGGACGGAGAGTTCATGCTGTAAAAGTAAGGCTTCAGGGAGAATTCTCCTTCTACGGTAAGCCTCGCAAGGCAGTGGATTGGAAAAGCTTTCCTCCCAGCACCTTACGGAGAATTATTGCTGATAAAGGCGTCGTAAATACCTTTGGTCGGGCCGTATCTCTGGTACATCAGATGGACAGGCTCATGGAAAAAAGCAAGCCAAGTCTTGTAGTCCGTTTGTATGACCTTGATCCTAGCTGCTATGTGGACCAGTTCCTTGCAGAGCAATTCCTGCAGGATATTATGACGGGTATAGAAATTCTTGCCGCTGCCTTGGAGACAAAGCGGGCAGTGCTATTGGTGCCACAAAATTTTGCCCCAAAACAGGAGCTGTTTTTGCCAGAGGGTAGTGTGGAATATGTAAAGGTGGAAACAGACACTTCCTATTACCCTGTTGGTGGAAAAAGAGATATTATTGCTCAGCTGAAAAAGCGGAGGAAAGAAGGTCGAGTTTCTTTTAAGGATTTGTATGTAGATAGTTCCACAATCTATGATGTGTACGAGGCGGTGGTGTATAACCAGCCGGTAATCGACAAGTTTATTCAGATTGCTGGCCATGCGGTATACGGTGAGGGTATTCTAAAGGTTCGTCTTGGTACCTGCATCCGCTCCTTGATTGGGGAATTTGGCGGTTTTGTGAAGGATGGAGGCAAGATTCTCGTTAATGGAATCTTAATGGGGCATAATGTAACAGATCTTGATACTCCCATCACCAAGGAAGTGAAGTCTGTGATTATTATTCCACCCAAGGATATTGTGAGTCCTGTTAGTTTGGAGTGTATCCGTTGTGGAATGTGTCGACATGTATGTCCCATGGGAATGTCTCCTGATATCTTATATGGACATTATGCCTTTAACCATGAAATTTCACAAAATCATCTCAATACCTTGCGAAATTGTTCTGATTGTGTTCTTTGTAATGCCGTCTGTCCCGCTCGGTTGCCGTTGTGCCAAAGTATCAAGCTTTTAAGAGGAGCAATCAATGAGAAAAAATAATGCCTTGACTCTGCGTCCCTTTCATTATGCGACACCGTCAATCTCTACTATGACAATAGGAATGCTCTGTGTCCTTATTCCACATATTGTGATGCTGGTCATAACCTCAAGCCCTCAGTCATTGTTCATTATACTTTCTTCGGTTTTAGCTTCCTTCGGTGCAGAAAGTTTTGACGCCATCCTTATTAGAAAGCGTTCGGTCAATATCCCTGTCACCTTGTTGCAGGGTATTCTTATTGGAATGTTTTTACCTCCCATGTATCCAGTGTTTGCTGTATTTTTCATCATCTTTGTAACACTTTTCATTGCAAAGTATCCCTTTGGTGGCATAGCTGGTTCTTGGGTAAATCCAGTGGCAATTTCTATCGTTATGGCTTATTTTGTAGGTGCGATTTGGTTTCCCACTTTTATCATTTCTCCCTTGTACCTGCAATCCCCAAATGTTTCCCTTATGTTAATTAATGATGGAGTATTTCCCATTTATTCCTTAGACGCTATTATTACTGGTTTTTTGAATAACAAGGTATTTTCTCCTTTAGGAACCAATATTCCAGAAGGGTATATCTCTTTATTGTGGGATACAGGTGCTGCGATTCCTGCTTTTCGCTTCAACTTCTTTACCTTGTTGGGTTCCTTGGTTTTATATTCCATGAGCTCCTTGCGAATAGAAGTTCCAGTAAGCTTTATTTTAACTTACAGCTTCCTTGTTTGGTTGCTCTGTCCTATTTTTGCTGGTGGAGCCTTAGGCAATGGAGATGTTTTGTTGGCTTTGTTTACTGGTGGTACATTGTTTAGCGCCTTCTTTGTATTATCTTGGTTCGGAACAACTCCCATGACCATGGCCGGAAAGATTTTTTATGGAATATTGACAGGAATTGCTGCATTTTTCATATCTGGATATGGCTTGTCATCTGTTGGAGCCATGTTCTCAGTATTTTGTGGAAATATCTTCTCTCTTCTAATTCAAATGATAGAGCATTGGTACGGGGAGAAGATGCTTGCAAATACTGTCCATCCTAAACCTCAAACACAGGAGCATAACTAATGGATCCTAAGAAACTTGCCATTCACCTTGCGTTTTTTCTAGCAGTTATGCTGGTACTTTTGTGTATTCTTGTTCTCATGACCTTAGTTTCCCGTGATGCTTGGGACAAGGGCTTGCAGCGACGTGTTGCCCAAACCATCGAGAGCGTGTACCCCGGAGAATATATTGCTGGAAATAAATTGGTACTCCAAGGCCCTTATGCTACCTCTGCTGCAGCCTATGAGCTTGTTCCAGTTTCCAGCCCAAAAACAGGTCCTGTTTATGGAGTTATTGTTCGGGTTGCAACTATATACGGCCCCCTTCCAGCTGTATACCGTTATTCAACTACAGCTGGCGCTGAATTCATTGGTTTTGCTGTGTTTGATTCCCACATCGGAAAGGAAGCTGCTATTACGGAAAGCCTGCGAAACTCTGTGCAGGTGTCCCGCTGGAAAAAACGTATTCCAATGCTTCTTGGAATGGAGAGTAATTAAGTATGAATAGAAATACTGTCTTTATGTACATTGCAGTGTCTTTGGTAATGCTGGTTCCAGTGCCAGGGAGACTGTATTATGGAGTCCCTGTAATCATAGTATTGAATTTGCTGATGGTTTTGACCACTTTGTTCAGTAAATTTATGGATTATATGAAATTATATTCACTTAAACCCATTTGCATCTTGTTGATGTTGGTGGGAATCACTATTTTTGCTCGTCAACTTTTGATTTTGTATTCTCCCATGACCGCCTTGACCATGGGATTTATCTTTTATTTGCCAGCTGTAGCAGTGCTGATGCTTGGTCGATTTTTCGATAACCGGGGAATGCACTTAAAAATGGCCTTAACAGGAAATATGAAAGAATCAGGCTTTTTCTCAATTTATGCCTTTATATTCTTCTTTTTACGGGATGTTGTGGGATACGGGACAATTTCCTTTCCCATTCCATCTGGAATATTCAAGCTAGAACTACCAACCTTGTCTTATTTTAGCCCCTTTACCTTTTGGGCATCCATTCCGGGGGCATTGGTATTATCAGGACTTTTGTTAGCAGCCCTTTCTTTTATACGAAAATATTGTGGAATTCTTGAACGGAGCGTCGAGTTGCGTCAGGCGGGGGGATCCAATGATAATTGAGTGTCTTTTCTTTGTTTTGTGCTCCGTATTTTTATATGGAATTGGACTTAATAGAGCTGTCATTATTTCTTCCTCACCCAAGGGATTTGTGTTCCCCTTTATGAAATCCCTGTTTGCATCGGTTTCAGCTGTGGCATTGTCCTATCTTGTAATTCAAAATCTTTTGGTACCCCTGTCTTTACAGGAGTTATTTCCTTTAGTATGTATTTTGATTTTCTTGGTTGTATCTGTTTTCATTGAGGTCTTGATTCGTCTTACAGTCAATTCCACGGTAACAGAATTTTCTGTTTCCTTTCTTTGTGTACTCCTGGCAATCAATGAAAGTCTGTCCCTTGTGGAAGCCATTTTATTTGTAATATGTTGTATGACATCGTTTTACATTCTAATTCCCATTTTGTCTGCATTGCGAAGAAGAAATGAGCATGCCAGTCCATTGCCAGTTTTTAAGAATTCGTTGATTTTATTTAGTCTTGCCATTTTGATTTTGTTCGTCTTGGTTTTTGATGCCTCATGGTTAAACGGAGGGATAGGACAATGATTGTTACCATATTGCTTCTTATACTTTTTACAATCGTTATAAGCTTAATTGCAATCTTTATTTTCTCAGTTCTGATTCCTTCTATCAGTCAAGACAAGGACAGGGTACAAAAATTCATCTTTGCTCCTGATGAACTGAAGATTTCTAGCCACCCTAAAAAATCGTTAGAAGATAGTGGGATGCGTGCTGTTGTTCTGTGCAGTCATGACAAGGAATTTCAGCAGCAACGCATTGATTATCAGGGGCCCAAGGATTGTGTTTTGTTTACCAAGATGTATGAAACTGAATATGATTGTTTTCAGCAATGCCTTGGCTTTGGAACCTGCCTCGGTCATTGTCCTCAGCGAGCAATACAAATTGTCAATAATACAGCAGTGGTTTTATCCGGTTGCATCGGTTGTGGACGGTGTGTTGCCAGCTGTCCCAAGCACATTATTAAGCTCTTTCCAAAGGATATTGCTGATTCCCAGATTCCTTGTGGAAATGCTGATGGCGGTACCACCTGTACTGCTTGCCAACGGGAGAAAAAGTCAGAAATTCCACCACGGCACGTTTTCAAATTGTGGAAGCTCTGTTATAATATTTTCTATAGGAAATAACAGGAAAGGGTAATGGGGACAATACATCTTTGTCTTGAAGTAAACTGCAATTACATGGAGCTCTATTCTCGGCTGAATCCAGATCTTGCATACCAGCAAGCATTGGGTGAGTTGTTTGAGTCCCAGTATTTTGAGTACTATAAGCTCCTTCAGTTTTTGTATGCCCATCCTTCCTGCCATCTTTCTATTTCCATTTCAGGTCGCCATCTAGATTGGTTTGCTCGAAATCATCGGGAGTTTCTCGTGGTGCTTTCAGAATTGATTGGTCGAAAGCAGGTGGAAATTCTTGGTGGTGCTTACTACAATCCCCATTTACCTACGATTTTGCCTGTAGACAGAGTGGGACAGATTGAGCTGTACACCACCGCACTACGTCGTCACACTGGAAAGCGTCCTCGTGGTATGGTGATTCCCAATAATGCTTGGGATCCGAGTCTTGTTTCCTGTCTTAGAACCTGTTCCATGGATTTCGTCATGATGGATAATCGGCTCATTCCCCAAGAAAGGAAGTCTTTTTTACCCTATATTGTTCAAGAGCAGGGTAAGATTATCTACGTGTTGGGACAAAATCAACAGCAAAGTCCCTTTTGTCATTCTGGAGCGGTAGATTATCATGGTGCAGCCACTCCAATTCCCCCAAGGGAATATATTGCCAGCTTGGAAAAAGAGGTTTTTTCTGCTTGCCCAGAGGCCGAAAATCCCTTGGTGTGCCTAAGCTTGAGCCTTGAACAGATGACTCAGCTCCTAGAATCCCAGTGGTTGCAGCAGCTGGACAATATCATAACCCAAGAGCAGATTCATCAGGTTTTTCAATGGAATCTTCCTTCTCGCTACATCAAGATGACCCAGCATTACCAAAGAACCTACATTCCAGCGGGAGTGCTTTTGACGGATCCTGATTCCCATGCTCAGGTGCATCTGGATGGTAGGGATTCAACCCTGACCCCCTACGATTATCTGCTGCAAAATACAGGAACCTATCTTTTGTATTCCAAGATGATGTATCTAAGCATTTTGGTAAGTCAGAGCCGGGGTGACAAGAACCGAAGAAAGCATGTCCGTGACTTGCTGATGGAAGCCCAAGCTGGTGAATCTTATTCAATACGGTCTACAAGATCTAGTGTTAGTTCCCAAAAGTATGCCTATCGTAGCCTTTTGCAAGCAGAACGGATTGCCCGGGAATATACTGGTTTCTATGATTCTGTTACTTCTTATGATTATGATGCTGACGGAATCCGTGAGTATATCTGTCAATTCCAGCCCTATAATGCCTATATTCAACGACGCGGTGGCTCCATCTTTGAGTTTGATGTTTTTCAAACCTATAGAAATTATGCTGGAAGGGGAAATTCTGGCTTTGGGCTTTTCCTGGATTATTTCCTGGAAGATTTTTCCTCTGACCGTAATGATTTGTTCTCCCGCCAGCTGTACAAGGAGCGTTCCTTCGATGGAAAGCGAAAGAACATAGAGCTTTCTGCACGTGGAGCTCTGGGCCAGAATGGTCAGAGTGTAAGCCTAAAGAAGAATTATGTGGTTTCTCCTGATGGTATTCTTGTGCAGTATATTATCAAGAATGAGGGTTTAGAGCCACTACGACAGATTTTTGTTGTTGATTCCCATATCCAGCTGGATGTAGCTGGAAGTGAAAGGCTTGATACGGAGCTTATTTGTGGACAAGAGGAGGAGCTGCAAGTATTCCACAGCCAGCTTCCTGAAGGAAAGGGGCGGGAAGTGTCCCAGCTTCGTTTTTCTGACCAAGAGGTTTCCTTTGTCTTTGTGTTGAATGAGCAGGCAAGCCTCCAAATGAAGGCTGAAAACGGAAACCTTCTGGTGTCCCTTTGCTGGCAGCTAGAAATTCCACCCCAGCGGGAGGTTGAGAAGAACATCAGCTTTGTAGTGCTTCCCCGAAAAAACACGAAACGTCTTTAGTTGACTAAACTCCTGTAACTCTATAAAATTGCAGTGGAATTCTCTGAAATAGCTTTTTTACTAGGGAATTTCCATATATTTTTTTATGTTTTATGGTGTTTCAATGAACAGACGATTAATAACTTCCGCCTTGCCCTATGTCAACAATGTTCCCCACTTGGGCAATTTGATTCAGGTCTTATCTGCAGATGTATTTGCACGTTTTTGTCGCAGTCGTGGCTATGATACCATGTATGTCTGCGGTACCGACGAGTACGGAACTGCCACCGAGACCCGTGCCCTGGAAGAAAAAAAGACACCTCGGGAGCTTTGTGACTACTACCACGCCATCCATGCAGAGATTTACAAGTGGTTTGGCATAGACTTTGATTATTTTGGACGAACCTCCACTCCCCAGCAGACAGAAATTGTGCAACAGCTCTTTCTTGACTTGGACAGACGGGGCTTTATCAAGGAGAACTCCATCCAGCAGCCCTATTGTCCAGACTGCCAGCGTTTTTTGGCAGACCGCTTTGTTCGTGGAACCTGTCCCCATTGTGGCTATGAGGATGCCCGTGGAGACCAGTGCGAAAGCTGTGGCAAGTTGCTGGAGCCTGTGGAGCTGGAATCTCCCCGCTGCTCGACCTGTGGTACAGAGCCTGTCATTAAAGAAACTCGTCATTTATATATTGATTTGCCTGGTATTCAAGAAGCTTATAGGCCTTGGATGGAAAAGGCCAGCCAAGAAGGACGCTGGGCCAAGAATGCAGTCCAAATGACCCAGGCCTGGATTCGTGATGGTTTGCACCAGCGGGCCATTACCCGTGACTTGAAGTGGGGCATCCCCGTTCCCAAAGAGGGCTTTGAAGACAAGGTATTTTACGTCTGGTTCGATGCCCCCATTGGTTATATTTCCATTACCAAGGCTTTGGCAGACAAATTGGCAGCGGAAGGAAGGCCCTCCTTTGACTGGAAATCATGGTGGCTCCCTACAGAATCAACAGAAGCAGAGGGAAGGCCTCCTGTAGAGCTTTTTCAGTTCATCGGCAAGGACAACATCCCCTTTCATACGGTGATTTTCCCATCCACCCTCATTGGTTCTGGCCGAGATTGGGCAAAGCTCCATCACATGTCCAGCAGCGAATACTTGAATTATGAGTCTGGTAAATTCTCCAAGTCCAAGGGAATCGGTGTGTTTGGTACCGACGCAAAGGAATCTGGTATTCCTGCCGATGCCTGGCGTTTCTACATCTTCTACAATCGCCCCGAAAAGTCTGACACCCAGTTTACGTGGAAGGATTTTCAGGAAAAATACAACGGGGAGCTCATTGGAAATCTGGGTAATCTGGTGAACAGAACCCTTACCTTTGTATCCCGCTACTTTGACGGAAAGGTTCCGGAGGGCATTGTTGACGAAGCATTGTGGCAGCAGGTAAGGGCCAGCGAGGAGAAAATCACCAACCTTTTGGAATGGGCAGAGCTGAAGGATGCCTTCCGGGAGATTTTTGCCCTGTCATCCATTGCAAACAAGGCATTCCAGGATGGAGAGCCTTGGAAGACACGCACTGCAGAGCCTGAAAGGGCTGCATCCCTCATCATGAACCTGTGCTATATCATCAAGGACTTGATGATTTTGGCTCATCCTTATATGCCCCAGTATACAGAATTGGTGATGTCATACTTTGGCAAGAAGATTGCAAGTCCTTTGAGCCACCGTCCCGCAGAGGCCGGCAGTCTCACTTGGAATGACCTCGGCCAGTGCACTGGCTTGGAAACAGTTTGTTCCCCTGAGATTTATTTCAAGACTATGGACGACAAGACCATGGATTCCTATCGTCAGCGCTATGCTGGCAGTCAGGCAGAGCGTTCTGCAGCTGGAGAGGGAAGCAAAGAAGCAAGTGGGAAAAAGCAGGAAGGGAAGAAGGAGAAAAAGCAAAAGGCTGCTCCCAAAGAGCCTGTAAAGGCAGCTGATCCAGTTGCCCACTTTAATCAGCATATTGCCTTAAAAACAGCCCGAATCCAAAAGGTTGAAAAGCACCCTGAAGCCGACAAGCTGTATATTGAGACCCTGGATGATGGCTCAGGCAGTGAGCGTGTCATCTTGTCTGGATTGGTGCCATATCTGACTGCCGACCAGCTGCTGGGTAAGACCGTCGTCATTGCCGACAACCTGAAGCCACGCAAAATGCGCGGGATCGAAAGTCGTGGTATGCTTCTTGCCGCAGACTACACCGATGCGGATGGCAAGGAATGTGTGGAAGTTCTTGACTGTGGCTGGACTAGTCCTGGAACTCCCGTTGTATTGGAGGGATCAGATCCTGCTGCACAGAAGGATGCAGAAATCGATGCAGACACCTTCTTTGCCGTTGACATTGCCGTTGTAAACAAGACAGTGACCATTGGCGGCGTTCCCCTTATGGCCGGTGGCAAGGCAATCACCACCCAGATGACTGTCAACGGTGAGGTGCATTGAATCCCATGGAGCTGTATCTTTCAGCACAGGAGCTGGGTCTAGGAAATGCGGAAGGATTTTCTGGCGCTATTCCTGAGCCAACTCATTTTTTGCAAACCGATTTTTGGGCTTCCTTTAAGGAGGCCCATGGTTGGAAGCAGCTCCGCATTTACGGAGCGTATAATCCTGTCACATATCTTTCTCATTGGACTGGAGCCCAGAGGGTGGCTTTTACCTGTTCAATCCTCATCAGAAGCTTTTCTCTGCCTGTAGTGGGGCAAGTTTCTTTGGCCTACATTCCCATGGGAGTTGAGTTGAGCCAAACGCCAGAAATTATGAGTGAAAGTCTTGTGTATGGCCACTTTCTGTCTGATTTTTCATACAGCCTCAGGAGTTTTCTTGGTAAAAATACCCTGTGTATTCGATTGGATATTCCTGTTGATCTCTATTCTTTGGAGGAACGGGACTCTTATCGCAGGACAATTCCCTGTGGCTTTGCCCCGGATAATATTCAGCCGCCAGATACGGTATTGGTGGATTTGACTGCCAGTTTGGAGGAAATCCTTGCTCGAATGAAGGGCAAGTGGCGTTACAATATTCGTCTTGCAGAAAAGAAGGGTGTGCAGGTACGGCGGTCTTCCCTTGAAGAAATTGATGTTTTTTACGATTTGTATAAAACAACCTCCCAAAGGGATGGAATTGCCATCCACCACAAGGATTATTACAGGGACTTGCTGGAACGGGGGCAAGGGGATTCCGTTGCAAAGGTGGATTTGTATATTGCATCTTATGGGGATGAGCCTTTGGCAGCGATTATTACGCTGCTTGCTGGTACGGAGGCCGTGTACTTGTATGGAGCTTCTTCCAACAGCCACCGTAATCTCATGCCGGCCTACCTTTTGCAATGGAAGGCGATGGAGGCTGCAAGGGCCGCTGGATGCCGGGTGTACGATATGTATGGCATTCCCCCCACCGATGATGAGAACCATCCCATGCATGGTTTGTATCGGTTTAAGACTGGCTTTGGCGGGCAGGTTGTTCATCGGCCTGGTAGTTTGGACATTCCCTTGAGCCCGCTGTATAAGCTCTATGTTTTCGGGGAGCGATTGCGGACTTTTTGGTACAAGCGGGTAAAAAAGTTGCTGGTTGGTCGTTAGATCTAGTCTGATGATGTATAATTTTGTATAATTTTTGGAGGAAATATGAGCCGAGACCTTACAGATAAGGATAAAAATGAAGAGGGGGCTATGTCCACCGCAAATACTACAGCATTGACTGCTGGTACCTACGAGGTGGCTCTGGAACGGAGCAAGAGGCTGGAGGCAGAAATTGCTGCCAATCCTCAAAGGTTCAGGGTATTGACTGGAGACCGTCCCACAGGACGGCTTCACATTGGCCACTATTTCGGCTCTTTGCAAAACCGTGTCCGCCTTTCCAAGATGGGGGTTCCCACCACCATTTTGATTGCGGACTATCAGGTGCTGACAGACCACGATGCCTTTAACGAGATTTCCCAGAACACGAAGCAGTTGGTTATTGACTACTTGGCCTGCGGCATTGAACCAAGCAAGGATGTAATTATCTATCCTCATAGCTATGTGCCGGAAGCAAATCAGCTTATGCTGCCTTTTTTGACCCTCATTTCCAATGCTGAGTTGGGAAGGAATCCTACCGTAAAAGAAGAAATTCAGGCTGCGGGAATCAAAAGTGTCAATGCAGGAATGTACACCTATCCCGTGCACCAGGCCTGCGATATCCTTTTCTGCAAGGCAAATGTGGTGCCGGTGGGAAAGGACCAGCTCCCTCATTTGGAGATGACCCGTACCATCGCCCGCCGCTTCAACGAAAAATTTTCTCCCAAGAAGCCCGTGTTCCCTGAGCCCCAGGCTTTGTTGAGCAAGACCCCCAGCATCCTTGGCCTAGACGGCAGCCAGAAAATGAGCAAGAGCCGTGGAAATGCCATCATGCTTTCTGCCACCGAGGATGAGACTGCAGCCCTCATCAAGAAGGCCAAGACTGACGCAGATAGAAACATTACCTATGACCCGGACAATCGGCCGGAAGTGGCAAACTTGTTGATGCTGATTTCACTCTGTACCGGGGATGAGCCCCAGTTGATTGCAGAGCGGCTTGGTGATGGTGGAGGAGGAGCCTTGAAGAAGCTTTTGACTGAATCCTTGAACGAAACCCTTCGTCCTATCCGCAGCCGTCGTGCTGAGCTGGAAAAGGAGCCTGAATACATCAGAAAGGTGCTGCTGGACGGCGTGGAGGCAGCCCAGGCCATGGCTCAGGCCACCCTGAAAGAGGTTCGTTCCGTCATGAACATGGAGATTTAATCTTTGCAGGAACCCCCTACCGCTCATTTTGCTGCGGAGAGGGGGCTTCTTCTGTAGATTGCTTTTCTTCAGCTAAAGACTCTCCAATTAAAAATTCCAAGGTGGCTGTTACATCTCCTGCAATCATGTATTCAGTGAGTACTGGGTATTTTGTAAGGATTTCACCAAGATTTACCAAGGCAGAAAAATTGTCGCTTTCAGTAATTTCTTGTGCTCCAGTTCCCTCGATGATGCTATTGAGATAGGCGTTTTTTGCTGTTAGATACAGACTTGCATCAGGTATTTTTACATCACGAATATCCGTGGAAACAATTTCCAGCCAGGGGGATTTTTCCGTCAATTCCGTAGCCTCCACCAACTCTTTTGCAGTTATAGTTTGAATCAGTAGTCCTGTGGTGTCGTTTTGCGTTTCTTGGAGCAGGTAGGAGGTGATTGCAATGTTAAATTGATGGAGCTCGTCTCGAATCAGCTTCTCCAATGCCTCTTGGTCCTGAAGGTTATACCGCTCCACCAATGAGATTAAATTGTCTTGGTGGATTTTGGCCTTGCTTTCTACAGTGATGGAATAAGTAAAGTCAGGATTTCCTTCCAGCCTTGTTGCATAAAGCTGGGCGGAGGGAAGGGATGAGCTGAAGGTATCTGTTTGAGAAATGGGATCAAGTGAAAAGAGCCGCAGCTGGGTGTTTGTGGGCAAAAGTCTCTCCCACCGCCATAAGAATTTTCCAGATTGAATGAGCTCCTGATAGACGCCGCTTGTTTTTGAGCGTAGAATACCGTATTGTCCCAGGGGAACATCAAACTGAACCCAACCAAGGTAAAAGATTACTCCGCCAAAAAGAATGAGTATAACTAATGAGACAAGGGCTTTTTTCATCTTGCAAGAACCGCCTAAAAGATAAGTTGATCAAAGAAACAAGCACTAAAAAATCACGTCAAATTGACGAAGCATAGTCATTGTGCTTATACTATATTATATCTAGGAAGGGGTTTTATCTGCAAGATTTCGTATGAGAAAAAAAGAGAAAAAAATAGAGCCACATTATAGGCATCCCTTGTTTCAGCTTACCAATAGAGTGCTTGTTTTTTTTAGTTTATTTGTTGTTGTCTCCTTAATCTTTTATATTACTGGTAATATCAACCAGTTTTTGGATCCTAGCCTTCTGTTCATTTTGAATATTCTTCAGGTTGCTTCTATTTTTACTCTTATTTTGTGTGTATTCTCTTTTATTCAGGTAATTATTTTTTCATTATATTATAAAGATTTATCTTATTTATGGCATTTGCTTCACATCTTTTTTGCAGTCCTTGTGTCTATAATCGGCTTTGTTTTTTCTGGCGTTATAACAGTGCTTTCTGCTGGAATGTAGATAGTATTTCTATTCCGGAGGGAGCACAACCAACGATTGGACTCGTATCTGGCTTATAGGCTTGACAGAAAATCACTCCCCATTTATCATTTGCAGGTTATGGCTAAACGATTGTACGGAATCCGTGGCGCTGTGTGCTGCGGAAATACTGCAAATGAAATTCAACATGCAGTGCATGACATGTGCTCCCGGCTTTTTTGCGAGAATGGATTGCAGGAGGAGGATTTTGTATCCCTCCATTTTACCATGACCGGCGACCTGGATGCCTTGAATCCAGCGGCAGCCCTTCGTCGCAGTGACTGTAAAGATCTGGTTAAGACTGCCGCACTTTTTTGTAGTGCAGAGGCTCCTGTGCAGGGAGGGTTGCCTCGAACCATTCGGCTTTTAGTTACTGCCTACATGGAGGAAGGAAGTAAGCCTGTTCATGTTTATACTGGCGGAGCAGAGGTTCTCCGCCCTGATTTTGTCCAGCCACGAGCTTCTGCTCATCAGGTTTCACCATGAGTTCACGAGCTCCAAAGAAGGTCTGGCTAGTTAGCCGAGAATACGCTGGAATAGCTGAGGCTGGCGGTGTAAAGAACGTGGCCTGTTCCCTCTGCGAGGGGCTGGCCAGTAAGGGGGTGGATGTAACCCTGCTGATTCCTCGCTATGGCTGCACTGATTTTGTCTTGACCACAGGCTATACCCCAAATGTAATTCCTCCCCAGCACATTTTGGTGGATGGCAGGGATTGTGTGGTGTCCTTCGACAAGGCTTGTGTAGGCAAGGTGGAAGTCATCTTCATTATCCACCAAATTTATAGTGAAAAAACAGGTGTCTACACTTATACAATGGCAGATGAGCGGCGAAACAGTGGCCACGTAAGGGGTACTGGCTTTCATGATGCTCTCATGATGGACGTGCTTTTCCAAAAGGCAGTGCTGGTGTACGGAATGGTTTCAAGGTGCCTGCCCCAGATCATTCACTGTCAGGATGCAGCCACTGCCATGATTCCTGCCATGGCTCGTTGTTTGGAGGAATTCAGGGAAAGCTATAGTCTTGTGAAATTTGCCGTGACGGTACATAATGCTGGGCCAGGTTATCACCACGAATTTCATAGCCTGGAGGAAGCCCTTTCCTATACAGGTATTCCTGGTTCCCATCTGACAGATTGTATGAATGGAGATGCAGTAGAACCGTTCTTGTCTGCTGGGCACTTTGCCGCTCTAACCACCGTGTCTCCTTGGTATGCGGAGGAATTGTTGGATCCGGACAATAGGGATACAATAGGACTTTCCCAGCTATTCATCGATAAAGGCTATTCCATCACAGGAATCACCAACGGAATTGATTGTTATCGTTATGATCCTTCTTGCAAGCATTCCTCCCTGTTACCCTTTGCTTTTTCCCCTCAAAAAGGTATTTTGGAAGGAAAATACAAGAATCGTCGGTATTTCATCCAGAATTATGCTTCTACTTCCAGCAAAATGCTGTCCAGCGACTTTATCCGCTCTGGCAGCATCACAGATAGCGATATAGAAGGCAAGCGGGGGAAACGTGCGGTTTATTTTTGCTACCACGGAAGAATAGCCAGCCAGAAGGGGATTGACGTGCTTGCCGATGCTGCCGCCATGCTTTTGTATGCCCGCAAGGATGTCCGGTTTTTATTGGTAGGGCAAGGTGAGTCTGAGCTGGAGAACAGGTTGTCCCAGCTAGCTATAAATTTTCCTGGTAAGTGTATTTATTTGCAAGGCTATGACCGAGCTGTTTCCCGTCTATCTACTGCAGCGGCGGACTTTATTGTGTTGCCCAGCAAATTTGAGCCCTGTGGCTTGGAGGATTTTATCGCCCAGCTGTATGGAACCATACCTGTAGCCCATGCCACTGGTGGACTCAAAAAGATTGTTGACGGAAAAACAGGCTTTCTTTATGAGAATAACTCAGGGGAGAGTTTATTCCGAGTATTGAATGAATTGGCAGATTTAGCTCGTTCCGATTTCTCAAAATTAGGAAAGATAATTACCTATGGGGCAGAATACGTTCAGAAAAAATATGATTGGACTTCGGTTATTCGTGACAAGTATTTGCCCTTTTATCGTGACCTATAATTTTTTTTTGTTTTTTTACAAAAAAAATAATTATGTCTTGACACTTTTTTGTGTTTAGTATATATTCATTCAAGTTCGTAACTGCCAATTTAGCTCAGCTGGCCAGAGCACGTGATTTGTAATCTCGGGGTCCAGGGTTCGAATCCCTGAGTTGGCTTAAATAAATGGGGAGGTTCCCGAGCGGTCAAAGGGGGCAGACTGTAAATCTGTTGGCTCCGCCTTCGAAGGTTCGAATCCTTCTCTCCCCATTTTAGGGCGTTGAACTCATGGTTCAACGCCTTTTTTTATTCTATGTTTTGGAGTGGTATTTGGCTCGTTGGTATTCTTCTGATGGACTTCAGTTTTCCTGTGCCCAATGTTCTCATTGTTGCCGTCATGAACCAGGCTATGTATATCTGTCTCAAAAAGATTTGACAAATCTTTGTCTATACTTTAACCTAGAAGAACAGCAATTTATTACACAGTATTGCCGTTGGGTTCCTTATTATGATGGTAACGAAGTTCTTTGCCTTTTGGAGAAAGAAAATAACGATTGTATCTTTTGGGACGCTGGTTGTACTGCCTACGAAGCTCGTCCTGTTCAGTGTTCTACATATCCATTTTGGTCATACATCGTTAAAAGTCCTGAAGCTTGGAATCAGGAGGCGCAGGAATGTCCTGGAATAAACTGTGGGCAGCTACACTCAGGGGCTGAGATAGACGGTACTGTCGAACGTTATGAGGAAAATGAACCAATTAGAAAACAGGAGGAGTAATTATGGATATTCGATTCTGGGGAGTACGAGGGTCAGTTCCCACGCCCCTTACAAGTCAGCAGGTTCAGGCGAAGATTGAGGCTGTAGTACAACGAATTTCTCCCCGAGATATCGTCTCGCTTGATGCTCGCCAGCGCTTTCTTGCATCCCTTCCTCCTTCAATTTTTGGAACCGTCGGTGGAAACACCTCCTGCATGGAGATTCGTGACAGTCAGGGAAATGTTTGCATCCTGGATGCTGGCACCGGCTTGAGGGAATTTGGAAAGCGAGGTATTCCTGCTTCAGACAATACCTATCATATCCTTTTGTCTCATTTTCACTGGGATCATATTCAGGGATTGCCCTTCCTTGATCAAGCATACATGAAGAATTGCAAGATCATTTTTTATTCCGTCTTTCCCTATGCAAGGCAATTGCTTTCCCGTCAGATGGATTTGCCTTATTTTCCCGTTCAGTTTGACACCGGTTTCTTCGCAAACATTTCCTTCCAGCTGGTTAAGCCTGGAGTACCCTTCCAGATTGGAGCCTTTACCATTGTGGCCAAGAAAATGTCCCATCCTGGCAATTCCTATGCCTATTCCTTTGTGGAAGGGGACAAGAAGGTGATTTATGCCACGGATGTGGAATTGTCAAGTGCTGACTTTGATGATTCACAAGCCAATATTTCTTATTTCACCGATGCCAACGCCATTATTCTGGATACCCAGTATACTGTGGAAGAGGCTCTGTACAAGGCGAACTGGGGACATTCGGCCTTTTCCTTGGCGGTGGATTTTGCTACAAAATGGAACATCAAAAAGATGTATCTCTTTCACCATGAACCCACCTATGACGATAAAAAGCTCAATTCAATTCTTCAGTCCGCACAATGGTATGCCCAGTATGTGGCAAATACTGATATGGAATTATACCTTGCCCAGGAAGGACTCAGCTTTAGCATATGAACGAGGATGAAAAGGATCCCATGGTTTTTACTTATACGTTCACTCCTCAGGAAACTGCAATCCTTGCCCGGTATATTCGTTGGCAGGGATTGCCTGATGGCCTGGAGCGCTTCAACGCAGCCATCTTTAATACTGTGTACAATGCCATGACTATTGATGATGTGGAGCAATTCTTCAATAATTAAATTTGTCATCCGCTGATTTTTTCGTTATATTGGAGTTGTTGTGATACGGAAGATCTTGCTTACCTGTCTTATTGTTTTTGTTGTCATTATTTTAGTCCTCGGTGGAATTGGGGCTGGCTGGTGGATTTTATCCCAAAAGCCTGTGGCTCAAGATCAGGCGTCTGCTATTTCCTTTAAGCTGGAAGTACCTTTCGGTACAGGAATTAAAACCGTGGCCGCCCAGCTGGAATCTGAGAATATAATCCGTTCCAAGCTTGTTTTTTATCTATTGGCTAGAAAAGAAAATTTGCAATTGAAGGCTGGAGTATATGAGCTGGACTCATCCATGCAGCTAAGAGAAATCTTTAGTATGCTTCAGGCCGGGCGGCAAGAGCATCTGGTGGTGAGTATTCCAGAAGGATTGACTCTCTCAAAGATGGCAGCCCTGTTGGAAGCTGAGGAGGTTGTTCCTGCCCAAGATTTCATACAGGCAGCCAAGAGTCCTCTGTTGCTGGCTGAGTATCAGGTTCCTGCCCCTAGTTTTGAAGGGTATCTTTTCCCGGACACCTATTATTTTATTCCAGGAATGAAGGCTGAGGCTGTTGTGCGGATGCTGGTAGATACATTTTTCCAAAAAATTGCTGGTATAGAAGGGTTGGCTACTCTTTCTCCTCAAGAATTATTTGATGTGGTAACTCTTGCTTCCATTGTTGAGCGAGAATATCAGCTTGCCGAGGAAGCGCCGCTCATTGCCAGCGTTTTCAAAAACAGGCTGAATGAAAATATCGGCTTGTATTCATGTGCCACTGTGGTATACATTATTACGGAGATTGAGGGACGGCCTCATCCAGAAATTGTCACCAACAAGGATCTAAAGCTGGACAGTCCCTACAATACCTATAAGTGGGCGGGACTACCACCCGGCCCCATATCAAATCCAGGGCTTATTGCCCTGGATGCCGCTGCAAATCCACCTAAAACATCCTATTATTACTTCCGGGTAACAAATGCAGGTGATGGTAGCCACCATTTTTCAGAAGACTTTCAAGAGCATGTAGAGATGGGGGAGTTGTTTATCAAGCGAGCGGCAGGTAAATGATGAAGGGCTGGATTTCTGAGCAAACAATCCAGCAGGTGATGGAGCGGGTGGACATGCCGGCTCTCATTGGTGAATACACCCGTCTAGAACGGAGGGGAGAGGAGTGGTGGGGATGTTGTCCCTTTCACACGGAAAAAACACCTTCCTTCAGTGTGGTTCCCAGCAAAGGAATGTACTATTGCTTTGGTTGTCATGAGGGTGGTAGTGCCATTGACTTTGTGAAGAATGTGGAGCGAATGTCCTTTCCTGAGGCGGTGGTATTTCTTGCAAAGCATGCTGGAGTAGAAGTTGTTTATTCCGGCAACCAGCATGTGCAGGAGGAGGATACCTCCCTCAAGGACCAATTCATAGACTTATATACCCGTGTTGCTGGTTCTTACCATTATTGTCTTACTTCCACTGCAGAAGGGAAATTTGCCTTGGAATATATTTTGAATCGAGGAATAACCATGGATACGATTCAAAAATTTCAGCTGGGCTATTCCCCCGCAAATCGTTACTGGCTTAGAAATTTTTTACGGAGCAAGAATTATAGCGACGGATTTTTAAACGATTCAGGACTCTTTTCAAAAAAATATCCAGAAATCTCTTTTTTCAGCAACAGGCTCATGTTTCCAATTTCCGATCGCCAGGGAAAAACCCTGGCCTTTGGTGGACGTTTATTGGAGGGAGAGGGACCAAAATACATAAATTCCGGAGATTTATTGCAGTACCAGAAGGGAAAGACCTTGTACGGATTTCATCTTGCCCGTCAGAGTATTCGCAGGGAAAAAGCTGTTATCTTTTGCGAGGGGTATATGGATGTATTGGCCTATCACCAATGTGGTTTAACCCATGCAGTGGCTCCCTTAGGAACTGCCTTGACTAAAGAGCAGATAAAGTTGGTACAGCCCTTTGTAGAGGAAATCTTCTTGTCCTTTGACTCTGACAGGGCAGGTAGAGAAGCTACTTGGAAAGCTATTTTGATGTGCCGTCAAGCAGATATTCCGGTGCGTATCATTTCCTTGGAGGGAGGAAAGGATCCTGCAGAAATTATGGTAAATTTTGGGGTTGAAGTATTGACAGAATCTGTAAATAGGTCTAGAATCGATGGAGATTATTTGTTATCTTTTTTGGCGACAGAACATCGAATAGATACCCCAGAGGGGAAAACAAAAGCTGCATTGGCATTCTTTCCATACATTGATGCGCTTAAATCTGATATACAAAGGGAATCATGGTTGGCACGTTTGTGTCAGGTGCTGAACCTGAATATAGAGGCTGTAAAGAAGGATTTTTCCAATCGTGTTACGGCTGAGTCTCGGGTTCACGGTCACAAGGACGAGGTGCGGGACGCCAAGCCTCCTCGGATACGGTTGAATGCGGAGTTGCGTTCCGTGTTGGCTGTGGTGGCAAATCTTGATGCATACGGGTTGATGAGGTCAAGTCTATCGCCGGAAGACTTCGAGGATCCGGTGGCTAGGGAATTATTCATTATCCTGGAAGAATGTTATAGGGAAGAATCAGTCCTACATGGTAGTGTACTGGCAAAATGCAGCAATGAGGAATTAAAAAGTCTGGTTGCCCGAGTTATTACCTCTGGCGAATATTCTGATAACCACCAGAAGGTTATTGAAGATAGTATTCGTCACATCAAAAGGAATAGCCTTGAGCGCAAACGAAGTCGCCTGCTGAACAAAATCCGCCAGTTAAGTGCTTCCGCCACAACCTATGAGGAACAGAGACTTCTCGAGGAATTGATTTCAGAGAAAATGAATATTGATTTTGAACTAGATAGTAAGGATGCACACTGATGGACGAACTGGATTCGGCTATTGAAAAACTGATTGCGTACAGCAAGGAAAAGCGTTCCATTTCATGGGACGAGTTGAATGGAATGCTGCCTTCTGAGATTTTGAACTCAGACAAAATGGAGACTGTTTTATCCGAGCTGGCAAAAAACAATATTCAGTTGGAGGATGATACTGATGAACTGGACAAGGTTGAAGAGGATGATGACTTTGTCCTTGATGCAGATGATGAGGAGGAGGCAGTCCATGACGAGGATGCCCAGAAGATAGCTGAGGAAGATAGCGGAAAGAAGCGTCTTATTTCTGGAGACAAGGATTCTGGTGGTGATGATCCTGTCCGTTTGTATTTGCGGGAAATTGGTAAGGAAAACCTTTTGACTGCAGAACAGGAGGTTGAGCTTTCCAAGAAGATGGAAGATGGAGAGAACATCATTAAAGATGTGATAAAAAAATCCGGAATCCTGATTCCTGAATTCTACAACATTGGTGTAAAGGCATTCTCGCGCATTGATATTCAGCCTGGTCGTAACAGGAAGGAAATCAATGAGGAAATGACTGAAAAACGTCGTCTCAAGACCTGCTACAGTGAGTATATCAAGCCTGTCTTTGCTGATATGAAGGCTTATATGCAGCTGAAAAAGCAATTATATGAAACTGATCAAACAAACCAGATTTTCAACGATTCTCAGTTGGTGGCCTTGAGGGAAAAAATCATGGTTTCTCTTCAGCGTGTTGAAATCCAGTCTGAGGAAATAGAGCGTTTTTCTTCACGATTCCTGGATGCAACTCGTCGTATTGGTGAATATCGTAATCGTCAGGATAAGAAAGCAAAGGAACTTCGTATTACAGACTTTAGTGATTTGAGAAGCTTGGGAAAGCGTATCGCCATGAAGTCTGAAAGGGTTAAGCTCGAGGCTGACTTGGGAATTTCCGCTGACGAGATTCGTGAAATCTATACACAAATTCAGAAAATCAGTCGCAAGCTCAGAAGGCTTGAATACGAGTTTGAAAACGATGTTTCTGAAATCATTTCCATGTCAAAGGAAATTAACCGTGGCCGCCGCATGATGAAGGAGGCCAAGAATCGTCTCATCAATGCAAACCTTCGTCTTGTTGTTTCCATTGCGAAGAAATATACCAACCGTGGCTTGCAGTTCTTTGATTTGGTGCAGGAGGGAAATATTGGCCTCATCAAGGCGGTGGAGAAGTTTGAGTACCGAAAGGGATACAAATTCTCAACCTATGCAACCTGGTGGATTCGTCAGGCTATTACCAGAAGTATTTCTGATCAGGCTCGTACCATCCGTGTACCTGTCCACATGATTGAGCAGATTAACAAGGTGGTGCGGGAATCCCGCCAGTTAATGCAAAAGTTTGGTCGTGAGCCCACTGATGAGGAAATCGCCCTGCAGCTGGGCTGGCCTGTCTCGCGTGTAAAGCAGGTGAAGAATGTTGCCCGGGAGCCAATTTCCCTGGAAACACCTATCGGAGAGGAAGAGGATTCTTCATTGGGAGATTTTATCGAGGACAAGGATGTGGAAAATCCCGCATCCAAGACAGCCTATACCATGCTGCAGGATCATCTTCACACCATCTTGGCCACCTTGCCTCCCAGGGAGCAGGAGGTTCTCAAGATGCGTTTCGGGCTTGACGACGGCTTCTCCCTCACATTGGAGGAGGTTGGCCTGTACTTTGATGTAACGAGGGAGCGCATCCGCCAGATTGAGGCCAAGGCTCTGCGGCGTTTGCGGCATCCACGTCGTTCGGGCGGCTTGCGAGATTACATGGATTGATGGTGGTTGCGCCGGCGGGGTGTAATAGTTGGGCAGTGCTAATATGCTAGACATTCCATCGATAATAGGATATAAATTAAGGTCAGTATAGCTTTAGAAGAGGGGTTTTGTTCATGGATATGACCAATGTATTTGACAAACTTATCGCTTTGCAGGAAATTCTTGCTGAAAAATATGAGATTGAGTCGAAGATAGAGAATGCTCCTAAGGATTTGGGCTTGCAGGATGAGTTGTTGGTTCGAATGAAGGAAGAATACATCAATATAAACACTGCCTATGAAGAGGTAAAAGCCAAGATTTCCAAGCTGAAGTTCGAGCTGGACGAAGCTGTGGCGGCTCGTGAGCGGGGAGAGCGGGGAATGGACAACATCACCACACACCGCGAGTATGAGGCGTTAGACAAGGAAATCAAGGATGCTTCTGAAAGGGAAAGTCAGTTGCGAAAGGAATTGCAGACAGAAGAGCGTCATTTTGAAGATCTTTCTGCAAAGATGAGTCGCAAGGAACAGGATTTGGAGATGGGAAAGACTGAGCTAGAAGAAAAGAAAGCTTCTTGGGCTCGGAATGTTGAAGCCTACCAGTCTCAGCTAGAATCCCTCAAAAAACGGGAAGGGGAAATTGTTCCCGACTTGGATCCTGAAATTGTATTTAAGTTTGAGCGAATTATTAGAAGCAAGCAGAATAGGGGAATTGTTGCAGTTAAGGGCAGTGTGTGTGATGGTTGTCACATGATTCTTCCTGCTCAGTTTGCTAATGAAGTTCATAAAGGTGAGGATATCGTATTCTGTCCTTACTGTAGCCGTATCTTGTTTTATCAGGAGCAAGAAGAGGGAGATGAATCCTTCTTTAATTTTGAGGATGCAGCTGGAAGCCTTGTCGATTTGGATGATGAGGATTTTGACGAGGATATGGACGAAGAAGAGGACCAGGACGAAGTAAAGGAACTGGACGAATACGAAGATTAATTTTGTTGATTGGGCAGAAAATATATGGTCGCTGTTTCTACAATTCCATGGGGTTGTAGAAAGAGAGGAAAGTCCGGGCTCCTTCGGAAAGGACGCCGGTTAACAACCGGGAGTAGCTTTGGTGACGATGCTACTACAGAGAGCGCAACAGAAAAGAAACCGCCTTGGTTACAAGGTAAGGGTGAAATGGTGGGGTAAGAGCCCACCGGGCAGACGGTAACGGATGTCGCATGGCAAGCCTCGTCTGGAGCAAGACCAAGCAGTAGCTGCAACTCCGATATGGAAGTAAGTTACTTCCACGGCTACGGGTAGGTTGCTGGAGATACAGGGAAATCTGTATCCTAGATAGATGACCATGCTTGATGGTGACTTTCGGTTGCCATCAAGTGACAGAACCCGGCTTATTATATTTTCTGTCTTTTTTTTGGGGATTTGGGTGGCACGTAAACAGAAGTCTACAACTCAGCAGAATGTTTATCGACGCAAGAGTAGGTTTTTGCATCGCTTGGTTGTATGCATTATTGTTCTTGTTATTTCAGCCCTCATCACCATACCAATTATTTATTTAATAAATATACGAAAAGATGCTTCTGTCAGCATGAATCAAGTTTCTTCCCTGTGGCAGGAAGGAAATTATCAGGAAGTGTATGACTTAACAAGAGATTTGTTGGCAGAGAAACCCTTTCATGCAATGGCATTGGCCTTTAATGGTTATTCTGGATTTTATCTAGCAGTTTCTGAAACTGATACAACAATGGCCCAGTCCTACTTGGATACCGCTATCAATGCGCTGCGATTGGCAGCCCTAAACACCCGTGGAAATGCCCGTGCCCAAGTGCATTATATGTTGGGAAAGTCTTATTTCTACAAAAACACCCTTTCAGATTACCATTATTACAGCGATTTGGCTGTAAAATATCTTGCCTTGGCAAAGAATGAGAACTACAAGGCCGACGACATTCCAGAATTGCTTGGGTTGAGTTATGCCACTTTAGGAATGACAGAAAAAAGTATCGCTGCATTTACCGAAGCCCTTTTGGTTCGGGAATCTGATGTGTTGCTGCTTTCCATTGCAGAGCAATATTATAAGAATAGTCAATTATCTGCTGCAAAGGCATATCTTCATCGAATCTCAACCACCACAGGTGATGATACTGTACGATTAAAAAGTAAATCCTTGTTGGGGCAAATTTATATTGATGAAGAGAATTACGATGAGGCAGAAAAAGAATATCGTTCAATGTTGGAAATAAATCCAAACTATGCTGACGCAGTGTATGGTATTGGTGTAATATATGAGAAGCGAGGTGAACTGGTGAAGGCACGTTCAGAGTGGAGAAAAGCTCTCAAATTGGATGTAAATCATCAGGGTGCTTTGTTGCGGCTTGCTGAATAAGTAACTAAGATTAGGAGAAAGATATGGCGTTTTTTGATAAGTTTTCCACAGATATTGGAATTGACTTGGGTACTTGTAATACTTTGATTTATGTACGTGGAAAGGGTATTGTTGTAAATGAGCCTTCTGTTGTGGCCGTAGAGCGTGGTACAAACCGTGTAGTGGCTGTAGGCGCCGAGGCAAAGCGTATGCTTTGGAAAACTCCAGAGACTATCACTGCTATCCGTCCCTTGAAGGATGGAGTTATTGCTGACATGGCTAGTACAGAGAAGATGATCCGTTACTTCATCTCCAAAATTGTTCCCCGCCATCAGGTATTCAAATCCACCAGAATGAAGATTGGTATTCCAACCTGTATTACAGAGGTTGAAAAGCACGCTGTAGAGGAAGCTGCAGTTAAGGCTGGTGCTAAGGAAGTTGAATGCATTGCCGAGTCCTTGGCTTCTGCAATCGGTGCCCAGATTCCCATTGACGAGCCGGAAGGGCACATGGTTTGTGATATTGGCGGTGGAACTACAGAGGTGTCTGTAATCTCCTTGGGTGGTATGGTTGTTACCAATGCCATTCGTCTTGGTGGAGACGAGTTTGACGAGTCCATCGTAAAGCATGTTCGTAGTGTACACAACCTGATTATTGGTCAGCAGACTGCAGAACGCCTTAAAATTGAGATTGGAAATGCTGCCGCTGACAAGAGCATCGAAAAGATGGAGATAAAGGGAACCGATGCCATTACTGGTCTTCCCCGTCGCCTTGAGATTGACTCAGTGGAGGTTCGTGAGGCTTTGAAGGATCCTGTTACCCAGATTGTAGAGGTTATCAAGCGGACTTTAGGTCAGACTCCACCGGAGCTTTCCGCTGACATTATCGAGAACGGAATTGTAATGACTGGAGGAGGTTCATTGCTGAAGGGCTTGCCAAAGCTCATTTCCAAGGAAACTGGTGTACCTGTTTTGTTGGTGGACAATCCCCAGGAATGTGTTGCCATCGGTGCAGGAAAAGCCTTTGAATTGTTCAGGGATATTTCCTCCGACAGAAGTATCTACGATAACCTGAATAACTAGGTGGTTTCATGGCATTGCGGAAACCTCAATTTCGTCTCAAACCTTCTCTTTTTGTTTTGGTTTTGTTGTTGCTGATTTCTGGTATCATGCTGGCCTTGTCCACAGGTGGGTTTATAGTCAATTTTAAGACGGTAGGATTTTCCGCCTTGTCTGCCTTGCAAAAGGGAACAAGGATGGTTTATTCCAGTGTTACTGGCCTTGTATCTGCGGTACAGGAAATTCGTGTGCTGAGAGAAGAGTACCAGCGCCTTACCCAGCGGTTGGAAAATTATGAGTATATGCAGCAAAGCAACACTGAAATTCGGCGGGAAAACGAGCGATTGAGGGAGCAGCTGGATTTTACCACCCAGTTTGAGTATAAAAGTCACCCAGCCCAGATAATCGGGCGAGATCCCAACAATCAATATTCTTTTATCACCATTGACAAGGGGAGTCGCCAAGGTATTAAAAAGAATATGCCTGTCATTGCTGTTCAAAATGGTACTATAGGCTTAGTGGGAAAGGTATTGCAGGTAGGCTATACCACCAGCATGGTTATGCCTATCTACGATTATGATAGTAATGTTTCCGGCCGTATTCAAAATACGAGGGACGTGGGACTTGTAAGTGGATTAGGATGGGAAGATAGTCCTCTTTCCATGAAATATATCAAAAAACGGGTGCTTCCTGACTTGCAGTACGGTGATTTGGTTGTAACATCTGGAGAAAACGAGAATTTCTTGAAGGATATTCCTATCGGTTATATTTCCACCATAACGGTGCAAGATTATGACTCCTCCTTGAATATTGAATTGATACCAGTCCTTGATTTTGGTCGTTTGGAGACGGTCATTGTTGTGGACATGAAGGAATTGAATCAAGAGGGGACTGCAGGGGAGGAAACTAGCAAATGATTCGTAAGTCACTGGTTATTTTCATCATATTACTGATTTGTGCCCTATTAGAAACAGCCTTATTGTCTAATGTGATATTCTTGCCTGTTGTACCAGATTTGCTGCTGTTGGTGGTGGTCTATATTTCTGTCTTCAATGGTTCATTAACAGGGGAGGCTACTGGATTTGTATCCGGCTTGCTGTTGGATTTTTTGACAACCGTTCCCTTGGGCTTAAATTGTCTATTACGTACTCTCATAGGTTTTTTGGCAGGACTTTTTCATGATGTATTGAACGTTTCTAAAATTCTGATTCCCGCTTTGCTGGCCTTTATGTCTACTATTGCAAAGGCTCTATTAGTAGGATTTATTTCTTTCTTCTTTCCTAATGGCGTAATTACCTACGATTTATTTTCTGCTGCCTTTGGCATGGAATTATTGTTCAATGTGATTCTTGCTCCTTTGGTATTTGCATTTCTATCCCTTTTTTCTTCAGTGTTGGTTGGTGACAAGGAGATTTCTTGCGGATGAGAGTAAATGATTTAAAGTCAAAGTCGGGAGTTTCATTAAAACGAGATAGCAAGTTAGTGGTGCTGGTTTTGATTATCCTGGGTTCCTTTGTCATCTATACTATGAAGCTGTTTTCCATGCAGGTTTTGGAGGGAGCCCAGTACCGGCAGCAATCAGAGGATATTTCCAGCCGTGTAAAGACCATTCCCGCCCAGCGTGGTGAAATATATGACAGAAATGTCACCGTCCCTATGGTAGTAAATACGGACTCCTTTGCGGTGGACTTGATTCCTGGTGAGATTCCTTCTGGAAAGTATGATACTGTAGCTGCAAAGCTGGCTGATATTCTGCAAATTGACAAAAAGCAAATCGATGCCAAGGTTCCTTCCAACCAACGAAGCTCCTTTTCTGCCATAGAGGTTAAGTCCAACGTACCATTTTCCATGGTTTCTGATATTGCCGAGAACAAAAATGATTTGCCAGGGGTTTCTTGGCGTTCAAAGCCCCTGCGAAGCTATGTGCAAACAGGCTCCATGTCCCATATCTTGGGATACGTTGGTGACATTACCAGGGAAGAATTGAAGGTGATGTATAACCAGGGATACACCAATACCAGCATTATTGGAAAAACCGGTATTGAAAAGCAATACGACTCCATCTTGCAGGGAGTTCCAGGACGGGAATCCACTACAGTTGACGTTCGTGGACGTTTGCTTTCCGATGCCTTGACGGTGATTAATCCTGAAATGGGAAAGAATCTTGTTCTTACCATTGACACCGATATCCAGACTCTGACAGAAAAGGCTCTGGGAGAACGGGTAGGAGCCGCAGTGGTGTTGAAGCCTTCCACCGGTGAGATTCTTGCCATGGTTTCTTATCCGTATTTTGATTCAAATATATTCAGTTCTGAGACTGCTTCCCAAGAATATGCTCGGATGGTAAATGCTCCCAACAATCCCTTGTTGAACCGTGCCATCAATGCAGCCTATCCACCAGCTTCTACCTTAAAGGTAATTATGTCAGCAGCAATGTTGGCAGAACAATCCATGCCTGCAGAAAAAAAAGTGGAATGCACCGGCTCAATTCGCTATGGTGACAGAACCTTTCGTTGTCATATTGGTGCTCCTGGACACGGCTACATGGACTTGAAAAATGCCTTGGCCCAATCCTGCAACGTCTATTACTGGACTCTTGGTCGTGACTTTATCGGTATTGACATGATTGCATCCTATGCTCAGGAATTTGGACTTGGACGTTCTCTGGAAATAGACCTTCCCAGCCAGTCTTCTGGATTTATTCCCACGGCCCAGTGGAAGGAAAGACGCTATCATGAAAAATGGCTTGGTGGAGATACCTTGAGTGCCGCTATCGGCCAGGGATATACCACAGTAACTCCCCTGCACATGGCAAACGCCATTGCCATGGTGGTGAACGAGGGTGTTATTTATAAGCCCCATATTTTGAAAGAAATTCGTGATCCGGCCAGCGGTGAGGTGATTTCAACTGTCGAGCCTACTGTTTTGCATGAATCCTCCATCGATAAGTCTGTGTGGAGAACAGTAAAGGAAGCAATGCGTCATACGGTGACTGACGGAACGGTACTATTTCCTCTGAAGAACAAGGTGGTGCAGATTGCTGGTAAGTCAGGCACAGCGGAAGTGGCACAGTATAAGAGTCAATGGCATTCTTGGTTTGTGGCTTATGCTCCCTATGATGGACCTCCAGAAGATACAATCGTAACGGTGGTGTTGGTAGAAGCTGTAAACGTTTGGGAATGGTGGGCTCCCTACGCCACCAACATCATCATGCAGGGAATTTTTGCTGACCAGGATTATGATCAGGCGGTGGATGCCCTTGGATTCCGCTATTTAACTCGACCTGTTGGAAGACAGGAGTAGGACAGGGAATGAAGTTACGTATTTTTGAGTTGTTTGACCTGATTCTCTTGATTACCATGCTGCTACTAGTTACAATTGGTATAGTTTTCATCTATTCCTCAAGTGTAAATTCTGATGGAATCTCCGTGTCAAGGGAATATATTCGACAGATAGTCTTTGGATCCACAGGATTGGTTCTCATGGCCACCATTGCCATCCTGGACTACAGGAAGCTGGCAAAGCAGGCTCCAAAGCTGTTCATCGGAATGATTCTGATTCTGATATATACTGCCAAATTTGGAAGGGTAGTGAACGGAGCTAGAAGCTGGCTTGGAGTCGGCAACCTGGGTGTACAGCCCTCGGAATTCTGCAAGATAATATATATTTTCTTTCTGGCCTGGTATTTCGAGCGGACAGACACGGTGTCACCAAGAAAACGGTTCATCACGTCCCTGTGTATCATGGGTGTGCCGCTGATGTTGATTCTCCTGCAGCCTGATCTGGGAACGGCCAGCGTCTACATTCCCATTTTTCTGGTCATGTGCTTTATGGCCGGCATTCCGTTGCGATACCTGTTTATGGTGTTTCTGACGGGGATGCTGACCATTGTATTTACTGTTCTGCCCGTGTGGGAATCAGAAATTCTGCAAAGAAGCGTTCCCATCCTGAAAATCCTCACTGACCAGCGGCTCAGATTCATCGTCATAGCCGCCACAGGTACCATCACACTGATTGGTATCATCGGATACATGCTTTTCAAGAACAAGTATTACTACTGGATAGCATATTGCTTTGGAATCATTACTATTGCCTTGATTATGTCCATTGCGGCAAGCAGGGTTCTCGAGCCATACCAAATGCAGCGGCTCATCATCTTCATTGACCCGGAAAGCGACCCCCTGGGAGCAGGCTGGAACATCATACAGTCAAAGATTGCCATCGGTTCCGGCAACATGCTGGGGCAGGGGTTCTTACAAGGAATTCAGAGTCACCTGCGATTTTTGCCCCAGCAGAGCACCGACTTTATCTTCAGCATTCTCTCTGAGGAATGGGGATTTGTTGGCGGCTGTGTGGTCTTTGCATTATACTTGATTATTCTGTTTCGCATAATCTCTATTATCAAGGGCACAAAGCACCTATTTGGCTATTATATTGCATCAGGAATCCTTGCCATGTTCTTCTTTCACTTTATAGTCAATGTAGGTATGGTTATGGGAATCATGCCCATTACGGGAATTCCCTTGGTGTTTCTTTCCTACGGCGGTTCCTCCTTGTGGACTGGCATGATTTGTATCGGTATCTTGATGAGCATCAACTTTCATCAGGAAAGTGAATTCATTTATAGCTAGAGTCTTCGATTTCTGGAAAAAGTAAATGAAAGTGTTTCGGGTTTATGTATTAGTAGACAGAATACACATTATAAGAAGTTATTTGTATATTACAAACTTTGAAAAGAACTGTACTCTAAATGGCTAAAAACACCACTTATAATGTTTGGATATTTATGGTAGTATGTTCCTTATGGAATTCAAGGACATACTCCATAGGTTGCGGTTGGAGGCAAATCTTACCCAGGAGCAGTTGGCGGAAAAATTATTTGTTTCTCGAGTTACCGTTTCAAAATGGGAGACTGGCAGAGGCTATCCAAATCTTGATTCCATCAAGCTGATTGCAAAAATTTTTTCTGTATCCATAGATGATTTGCTGCTTCATGATGGTGGTATATCTATTGAAGATTCAGCTACAACTGCTACAAAAGGATCTTTCAAGCAGTACAATGTTTTCTTTGGTTGTTTGGATCTTTTTACAGGTATTTTACTGTTTCTTCCAATTTTTGTTAATCGTGGTATCAAGGATACTATCGTGTTGGATTCGCTTTTGGTGATTCATTTCTTTACACCAGCTGTAAAATGGATTTTAGTTGCCTTCATTTGCTTCGTGAGCTTTTTCGGTGTGATAGAATTGGCCTTGCAGACAGTGCAGGATAAAATCTGGTCAAAAAAAAGTCTATTTGCTTCTATTTTTCTTTCCATGTGTTGCGAAGTGCTGTTCATTTTAACGCTGCAGCAAACCCCCGCCCTCATCATCTTGGCATTCATCGTGATTAAAATACATATGTTACGAAAAGTATCATAGATGTAAAGCCTTATTTATAGATTATTCTCTCCTTCTGTGACATTTTTTCTAATCATCAGGTTCTAAGGAGATAGAATGAAACACCAACTAAAAAGAATTATTCTTCTAGCAATGCTCGTTACAAGCCTTGGATTTGTTTTTGGGCAGGAGTCCTTCAATCTTGCAGAGGTTAATAGTCTTGACCGATTGTTTGCCCTGCCCTACAGCAAGTCTTTGGACACAGCTGGTACTATCAGTGCTGTTGTAAGCTTTCTTTCGCCAGCAGTTTTACTAGCCATTCCAGTGGAGGATTACTGGAAAATTGGCTTGAGTTACGGTGAAACAATGCTTTTGGCTTATGGAGCAAAGGAATTGACAAAGCATTTTGTGGATCGGAAGCGTCCCTACATGTATTTTGATGGCGCACCAAAAAATAAAATTGAAGAAGGTGATTGGGATGACTCCTTTGTTTCAGGCCATACAACTTTGAGCTTTGCTGCGGCAACCTTCACAACCCTTGTGTTTTGTCAGTATTTTCCTGATTCTCCCTGGAAGATACCAATCATAGCAACTTCGTTTACCTTGGCTTGGCGGCAGCAACTGCTGGACTGAGAATTGCTAGTGGCAATCACTTTATCACCGATGTTTTGGCTGGAGCTGGACTTGGCTCTGTCATTGGATTTTTAGTTCCCTGGATTAATTCATTTTGGCTAAAGCCTTCCTTTTCAAGGAATTATACAGGAACGATAAGTCCCATGGGATTTTCATTTTGCATCAATTTTTGATTTTTTAAAGAAATTTAAACAAAAAAGGAGGGAAGCAATCAACTTCCCTCCTCTTTCAATCATCCTTACTTATTCTTGATAACAGCCTGAGCTGCAGCCAACCGGGCAGCTGGTACTCGGTATGGTGAGCAGGACACGTAGTTCAAGCCGGCCCTGTAGCAGAAGTCGATGGTGTCGGGATCTCCACCATGCTCACCACAAATACCCAGCTTGATGTCGCCCTTGACGGAACGAGAACGCTCACGAGCAATATTTACCAATTCACCAACGCCAGTTTCATCCAGTGTCTTGAAGGGATCGGTTTCAAAGACTTCCTTGTCCAGATAGGTGGGCAGGAACTTAACAGCATCATCACGGCTGAAAGCAAAGGTCATCTGGGTGAGGTCGTTTGTTCCGAAGCTGAAGAAGTCGGCGTACTCGGCCAGCTTGGCTGCCTGGAGAGCGGCACGGGGAACCTCAATCATAGAGCCGATAAGGATATCCTTTGACGCCGCAGGATTTTCTGCAAATACCTTTGCGATGACAGCCTCTGCCCGGCCACGGAGAATGGACAATTCCTTCACGTCGCAAACGATGGGAATCATGATCTCAGGCTTAATGGGAATCTTCCGTGCGATACAATCGGCAGCGGCACGGGCGATGGCCTCCACCTGCATGTCGTAAATCTCTGGATAGGTGATTCCCAAGCGGCAGCCACGGTGACCAAGCATGGGGTTCATCTCGTGGAGCTTGTCCAGCTTTACGGTGAGCTGGTCGGGATTCAGCTTCATGAAGTCTGCCAGCTCGTCCTTTTCAGCACGGGTGTGAGGAATGAACTCGTGCAAGGGTGGATCCAACAAGCGGATTGTTACAGGACGACCATTCATTGCTTCCAGGATTCCAGTAAAGTCCTTCTGCTGCAATGGCAGGATATTGTCCAAGGCTCGCTTGCGCTGGGCTTCTGTGTCAGAAACAATCATGGCACGGAAGTGAATGAGCTTTTCCCGGTCAAAGAACATATGCTCCGTGCGGCACAAGCCGATTCCCTTGGCACCAAAGGTAAAGGCCTGGGCTGCATCCTGGGGCTGGTCTGCATTGGCCCGAACGTTAAAGCCCTTGATGGAGCCCCGCTGGGAAGCCTCACAAATCTCGTCGCACCATCCCAAGAAGGTGTTCAATTCAGCAGAAATAGCAGCTTCCTTTAGTGGCAGCTCACCTTCGTATACGCATCCAGTGGTTCCGTCAATGGTGATGAAGTCGCCTTCGGTAAAGGTCTTTTCACCGATGGTTACATTCTTGCCACTTACAACAACCTCCTGGGCTCCACAAACACAGGGAGTTCCCATACCACGGGCAACAACGGCGGCGTGGCTTGTCATACCACCTGTGGAGGTAAGGATACCTTCTGAGCAGGCCATTCCGGAAATGTCCTCTGGGCTTGTTTCCTTGCGAACAAGGATAACCTTCTTCCCTTCCCGCACCCAGGCCTCTGCGTCATCGGCAGTGTATACAATGTGACCACAGGCAGCTCCAGGAGAAGCATTCAAGCCCTTGGTAAGCTGCTTTGCAGTCTTGAGGGCATCGGCGTCAATCATGGGGTGCAAGAGCTGGTCGATGTGGGCGGCGGAAACACGCATGACGGCTTCCTCTTGGGTAATGAGTCCCTCGCCCACCATGTCTACAGCACATTTTACTGCGGACTGGCCGGTTCGCTTTCCGCTACGAGTCTGCAGAATGTACAACTTGCCCTGCTGCACGGTAAACTCCATGTCCTGCATGTCACGATAGTGCTTTTCCAACCGCTCACGGATGGCGATGAGTTGTCCGTAAACCTCAGCGTTTTCTGCTTCCAGCTTGCTGATTTTTTCTGGAGTACGGATACCGGCAACAACGTCTTCTCCCTGGGCATTCATCAGGTATTCACCGTAGAACTTGTTCTCTCCAGTGGAGGGGTTGCGGCTGAAGCAAACACCGGTGCCGGAGTCCATTCCGAAGTTACCGAATACCATGGACTGGATGTTCACTGCTGTTCCTGCCAAGCCCTTGATGCTGTTCATGGCACGGTACTTGATGGCTCGCTCGTTCATCCAAGAGCCGAAAACTGCGTCGATGGAGCCCCAAAGCTGCTCAACGGGGTCCTGGGGGAATTCTTCTCCAATGGCGTTCTTGTAAATAACTTTGTAGGTAGCAACAAGCTCTTCCAGGTCGGCGGCAGTAAGGTCAGTGTCCAAGGTAACACCACGTTTTGCCTTCAATTCGGAGATGGCATCCTCAAAGTGGTCGGCGGGAACACCCATGGCAACGTCACCGTACATCTGGATAAAGCGGCGGTAAGCGTCCCAAGCAAAACGTGGGTTTCCAGTGCGAGCGGCAAGTCCCTTTGCAGCCTTGTCGTTCATTCCCAGGTTCAAGATGGTGTCCATCATTCCGGGCATGGAAATGGCAGCACCAGAACGAACGGATACCAATAATGGATCATCAGCATCCCCCAGCTTCTTGCCCATAAGATCTTCCAGAGCCTTCAGGTTTGCAGTAACCTCTTCCTTCAATCCAGCAGGATATGCTCGGTCATTTTCATAGAAAAGTTTACAGACCTCTGTGGAAATGGTGAATCCAGGAGGAACAGGAATACCAAGACTTGTCATCTCTGCCAAGTTAGCACCCTTTCCACCTAGCTCCATTTTCATGGAGGCATCACCATCAGCCTTACCGGCTCCAAAGAAATACACAAATTTCTGGTTTGCCATTAAAAAAAACTCCTTTAGTGTTTATCTCATATAACTTACCTATTTTACCTTGAAGAATTCCTACTGTCAATGTTATAATTGAATGATTGCTATGAGATTACGTCAATTTTTTGTTTATTCTGTGTGTTTTGCAAGCCTTTTCATTTTTCTTGCCTGTTCGAGTATTCCTAAGGAAAGTTCAGGCCAAGAAATAGAGGAAATTGATCCTGTTTCCCCTGAGATTTTTACTGAAGCCCCCCCTATTCTCCCCCTTCCATCAGAGGAGCCTCCCCCACCCAGCCGTCTTGTTCTGACCTTTGGGGGAGACATTATGGCTCATACACCAAATTTCAGAATGGCCGACTACAGCATGATTTATGCCGACATAGAGGAAATCATACAGAATGATGACCTGACCTTCGCCAATCTGGAGACACCAGTCCACGACGGACGCCCCTACGAGAGCTACCCCACCTTCAACGTGCAGCCATCCTATGCCCAGGCAGCCATCGATGCCGGATTCGATGTGTTCTCCCTGGCAAACAACCACACCAACGACCAGGGCTATGAGGGTATGGAAAAAACCCTGGCCTTTTTCCAGTCAAAGGAGGCCGAGGGAGTGTTTGCTGCAGGAATTAAGCCTGCGGGTCATCAGGGGCTTACCTACCGGCTTATTGAAAAGGATGACTGGAAAATATTGTTTGTGGCGGTGACAGAAATCTTGAACAGCTTTACCGACTACACCAAGCTGGACTATGTGGCCCCCTCCTCCACCCGCCGCCAGAAGCTGTTTCAGGAATTGGCCCAGCTGCGGGAGGAAAATCCCTGCGATGTGTTTGTGCTTTCACTCCACACCTGCGAGGATGAGTATGTCCATGAAATTACCCAACTGCGGCGGGATTTCTACCGCTCGTTGCTGGACAGCGGCGTTGACTTTGTGTGGGCAAACCATCCTCATTTGGCAAAGGAATGGGAGGTGTTCACGGCAGAAGATAAGGAGCATCCTCATGCCATGGCCATGTATGCCCTGGGAAACACCATCTCCGGCCAGCGGACAAATCCCCAGTTCACCAAGCCGGAGACAAACCGAGACTACACTGGCGACGGCTACTTGATTCAGGTGGAGCTGGAAAAGGATGGGGAAGATTCAGGCTTTAGGATTACAGCTGTTACCCCTCACCTCATCACCACCTACATTGACGAAAGCAAGAACTACCTCATCCGCCGCTTGGACGATGGCTTTATCCAGGAGCTGCGGAATGAGGGCAACGAAAAGTGGGCCACCTACCTTGCCGCCCGAAAAGCCTTGATGGAAAAAATCGGCCGGAAGGACGTGGTGCGGTAGGGATTAAAAATACTTCCAAGAGCGTGCTTTACACCGACTCTGGGAAGCATTTTTTTGTGGAGAAAGACTTATTTTTTAACTTTTATTGTTTTTGAATAGTTCCGTAATCACTGATCGTGTATTGACTCCCATCCTCGCCGGAAATGGTAAAATTATCAACCCAGCTAAAAACAGAAGCACCATCTTCGAGGGTAAATAATTGACAAGTTGTTGGATAAGTTGTACCACTTGCGGGTGAAAGGACAATGCCAACAGAGCTCGCACTATTAAAACTTTGAGAAACCCTCATCGTAGGGTATTCAGACGAGAAGTTGTTGTATAAACTAGGAATAGACACTGTATCGCCAAAGGTGAGTGTACTTGCATAATAAAGAAAAATGTCTTGATTCTTATTGTCAGAATTAGTATTGTCTGTCATTGTAATGCCGTTTATGGTAACAAGACCTTTATAAATATATATTCCGCCTCCATTTCCACCTGAAATGGAATTACCATTGAATGTACAGTCACTCAATGTATGAATATAATCTGTTCCCTCAGAAACATCCCCATTGATGATAATAGCTCCACCTCCATAGGTAGCTGTATTATTTGTGAATGAAGATGAAGTAATCTGTGATTTTGTAGTTTGTCCTTCTATACATACGGCACCACCTTGTCCAAGATTATAAGTCGTCTTATTTCCGATAAAAGTACAATTCTCTAAAGTCAATGTTCCATCTGTAACATAAATGGCTCCACCACTAGAAGCAGTATTCACATTGTTCTGCATCGTGCAATAGGTCATGGTGAGATCTGCTTCCGCAGAAATCATGGGGTTTCCAACAGATTCATTCTTTCCATCGAATGCAATTGGTGAAGAAGGACTTCCTGAAATGGTCCACGGAGTACTATTTTGGATAAGTGCTCCAGTAAATCCGTCTTCACGGGTAAAAGTAACAGGTCCATACGCAATTAAATTTGGAGAACCGTTTATACCAGAGATGGTCTCATTGGCTATAAAATCTCCATACAGGTAGATATTTCCAGTACCACCGGAATACAAAACTTCTCTCAAACTAGTCCAATCAGAAACAACCTGTTGTAAGGCCAAGCTCAATTCATTGTTTCCTGCCTTTACTACCACTGTTTTGCTTCTTCCAGCATATTTTATTGAAGTACCTTTTGCCAGCTCTACCTTCACCTGCAAGCTTATTCCCGCCGGCACCGAGTCAAAGACAATGGAGACAGACTGCCCAGCTGATGCAGTGGTGGTTTTGTTTTGCAGCTTGGTCCCGTCCTCCAGCTCAAGCCAAGCACGTATGCTCCAGTCTGCTCCGGTGGCATTGCGGGAGGAGCTGTTGCCTGGTGTCACAAAGGATACGGAAAAATTATCTCCTCCCTTCAAGAAAACATCACTACAACCAACAGTAACCATGGCCGCAATAAATACAAACAACAATACTGATGCTAGGGAAACCTTTTTCTTCATCACAACCTCGTCATAAAATACCCCCCCCCCTATCACTATGAACAATGGATGATATAGAAATAGAAGGCGAAATAACGTTATTGTAAGATTGTAACGCAGGAAAGTTTCTTTGACAACAACTTATATGGAAATAATTCTTGAGAAAGGTTCTTTTTTCCATTATAATTGATGGTGATTTTTTCTTAAAATTACGCAAAGGGGCATATACATGAAAAACAATTACACCGACCTGCCTGTTTACCAGCAAAAGGAGCGGATTCTGGAAACCTTGGCCACAAACCAGGTGGTGGTGGTACAAAGTCCCACGGGTTCCGGAAAAACCACCCAGCTGCCGGTAATACTCCATGAGGCAGGCTATTCTCAATCTGGCATGATTGCCGTTACCCAGCCCCGCAGAATTGCAGCCCTTAGCGTCAGTGAGTTTATTGCCAAGCAGCTTAAAACCTCCTATCCTGGTTTGGTGGGCTACAAGATGAGGTTCGAGGACAAAACCGATGCCACCACCCGCATCAAGATAATGACCGACGGCATTTTGCTGCAGGAGATGAAGCTGGATCCCTGGCTTTCCCGTTATTCGGTGGTGATGGTGGACGAGGCCCACGAGCGTAGCCTGAACATAGACTTTGTGCTTGGCCTGCTCAAGCGAGTGCTGGCGGCCCGCAAGGACTTCAAGGTGATTGTCTCCTCCGCCACCATGAACACGGAGGTCTTCTCCAACTACTTTGACGGCTGCCCCATCGTCACCATAGACACCATCACCTATCCTGTCACCGTAGTCTACGACCCGCCGGAGGTGGCCGCCAGCACCAACAGCACCATAGCGGCCCAAGCCCTGCTTTCCAAGATAGAGGATACCATTGGCCGAGTGCTGGACAATCGGGAGCCGGGAGACATCCTGTGCTTTTTGCCGGGAGAGAAAATCATCAAGGACTGCATGAGGAAATTGATGAACGCACCCTTTGGCAGAAAGCTCCATTTGGTGCCCCTGTACGGACGCCTTGCAAAGGAGGAGCAGGAGCGGGTCTTTGATTCCCCTCCCTTCGGCAGGAAAAAGGTGGTGATTTCCACCAATATAGCAGAGACCAGCGTCACCATTGCAGGAATCACCACGGTGATAGACTCAGGGCTGGCCAAACTGAATCACTACAATCCCCGCACCTACACCTCAAGCCTTGTGGAAACTGCTGTGTCCAAGGCCTCCTGCAACCAGCGCAAGGGACGGGCCGGCCGCACTCAGCCAGGAACCTGCTACCGCCTCTACTCTACCCAGGACTTCAACCAGCGGCAGATGTACACCACCGAGGAGATTTATCGCACCGACCTGTCGGAGGTGGTATTGCGTATGTCGGAGCTGGGAATTACGGATTTCCAGCGCTTTGACTTTATCTCTCCTCCCAGCTACGAGGGCATGGATGGCGCGGTGGAAACATTGCGGATGCTGGGAGCCCTGGAGGAGGACAATACCC
The DNA here is from genome assembly GCA_045586625.1 of Treponema sp. GTDB lineage: Bacteria > Spirochaetota > Spirochaetia > Treponematales > Treponemataceae > Treponema_F. Next base: position 103,619 of record JAZNAS010000082.1, on the reverse strand, counting down.
TCTCATCCATCGGCAAGCTGATGGTGGAATTCCCCCTCATGCCCAGAATCAGCCGCATCATCGTGGAGGCCATCCTGAAATATCCTGATGTGCTGGAGGAAGCCCTGATTGCAGCATCCTTCCTTTCCACCACCTCTCCCTTTGTACTGCCTCCCGGAGAGGAGACGGACGCCCGAAAGGCCCACCACTCCTTCCGTGACGTGCAGGGCGACTTTGTGTCCTACGTAAAGCTGTTTCGCACCTATGGTTCCATCAAGAACAAGCAAAAATTCTGCAAGAATAGCTACCTTGACGAGCGGGTTATGGCAGAAATCCTGAACATCAAGGAGCAGCTGGAGCAGATTGTGGCGGACATGGGAATTCCCATCGGCAGCGGCGGCCACACCGACGATTACCTGTGCTGCATCGCCTGCGGCATGGTGCAGTTCATCTGTGTTCGCTCTGGCCGTGAGAACTACCGCACCCTCACCGCCGAAAACATCCAGATTCACCCTGGCTCCAATATGTTCCGCTCCGATCCCCTGTACATGGTGGCCGGCGAGATTGTCCGCACCTCCCGCATGTTCGCCATGTCCGTGTCTCCCCTCACCAGAAATATTCTTTCCCGCATTTCTTCCCACGACGGAAGGGGCACCCTGGAAGAGCGCCTTTTGGAATTGCAAGGAAGGAGTCAGCGGGGCAAGGGCCCACGAGATGGCTCTGGCCGGGAAGGTTCAAGAGCCAGCCGCAGTCGGGCGGCGGAGACTTCTCCCTCCAAGGGAAAGGCTTCAGGAAAAGGGGCCAAAACCGCTGGCAGGGCTGGTGGCAAGGACGAGCTTCCAGAAAATCTGGTGCTTGGGGGACAAGTCTTTGAAATAGAGCGGGTCAAGGGGAAAAAATCCTTGATTCTGCCCCTGCCCCAGTTACAGGATGCCCTGCAGGCACTGGAAAATGCCGGGGAAGAAGGAAGGCTCGCCCAGGTTGGTGGCTTGAAGGCTAAGGTAAAGATTGGTGGCAGCTGGCTTTTGAGCGGAGAGCGGGCCGATTTTGTCTTTTATCTTGCTCGCCATCTGAACCTCACTCCCATAAAGGAGGATCAGTGGAACCGCAAGGCAAACCTTTCTGTCAACAGCCCGGAAGAGACAAGCCAGCTCATTCAAAGCCTGGACTTGATTTTGCGGGTGGCAGAAGCCAAGTCCAAGTCAAAGGAGTTGGGATTTATTTGTCTTTTCAGTGATGGAAGGGGATCCTATTGGTTCAAGGTAAGCAGAGGCTTTGCCACCGCCTTGAACGAAAGCCTTTCCAGCCTGGAAACCCTTATAGACGAAACTTCAGGTTCCCTTTCTTCAAAAGAAAAGGCCCATTTGGGCATTATCTATCGGAAATTGACCGACTTGTACAACCAATAAGAGTGCATCATTTGAGGAGGAGCATACGATGAAAAAGATAATTTTTTTGATTTCAACGGTTTTTATAGTGCAGCTGCTGTTTCTGGCCTGTACCAGGCAGGAAAAGATTACGGTGGAATACCGCCATCACGCACCAGACATGGATTATAGGCTTACAGAGCCAGACCAGCTGACGGTGAGCTTCAAGGGATCCGTGGCTCAGCTGGAGGATATGGAGCTTGAGGCATTGGAAGAAAGCTTGATTTCCATTACACCAGCCATCAAAGGAAGCTGGCACTGGGATACGGACACAGACTTGGTCTTTACTCCCTTAGAAGATTGGCAGCTTGCCACAAAGTACAAGGTAAAATTCTCCTCCGAGCTTTTCCCTGAGCATATTACAGTGAAGAATGAGTTTTCATTCACCACTACAGGATTTATCTTGTCTGTCGATGAGCCTGATTTTTATATTGACCCAGAAAATCCTTCTGTAAAGCGGGTAACCTTCAGCTTGAAAGGCTCCCATCCTTTGATGCCAGAGACGGTGGCAAGGGCTGTCTCCATGAAGCTGGAGCTTTTGAACGAAAAGGGAGCCGTGGTTTCTACCAAGGACTATTCCTTTGAGGTTTCCTACAATGATGCTGGCACTGTGGCCTACGTGGTCAGCGAGCCGGTGGAAATGCCCGTCAGAACCTCCTCCATGAAAATTGCCGTTGCCGGTGGCGTCAAGTCCCTGCGGGGCGGCTCTGCCAGCAAGAAGATGGAGACTTCTGTGGACATTCCTGGCATGAGCGATTATGTGCGGATTACAAGCATTGGTCATGCCTTGGTGCAAAACCAGCAGCAAAATTATGATCAAGTGCTGACGGTGGAGACAAAGGGCTCCATTGCCGGGGAGGAAATTGCGGACAACATTACGGTGTGGCAGCTCCCGGTGAACCGGGCCGCCGAGCAGGGCTGGAAGGAAAGCAAGAACCACCGCTGGAGTGTGCAGGAGGTAACTGAGTTGGCCCTGTCCCAGTCACGGAAGGTGCCGGTCCACCTGATTCCCACTGAGGAAAAACACGCCACCTTAAACAGCTTTACCTTTGACGCAGAGCCAAACCGCTATCTCTACGTAAAGATTTCAGGGGACTTGGACTTCTTGGGCGGCTACAAATATTCTGACACCTATGAAACCGTGGTTCGGGTAAAGGAATATCCCACGGAATTGGGAATCCTTTCCGAGGGAACCATTCTTTCCCTGGCCGGCAGCAAGAAGATGGCCCTCTATTCCCGTGGTGTAAATGAGGTGGAGTATTCCCTGTCTCGCATCATGCCCAAGGATGTGAACCATTTGGTGTCCATGTCCAACCAGAACATGAAGAACTTTGAGTTCTCCAGCTACAATTTTGATGAGGACAATATTTCAGAGAAAATTACCAGCCGGTATGTTATTCCTGATGCCAGCAAGGAGAACATCTCCTATTTCTCCTATGATTTTTCCGGCCAGCTGAAAAATGACCCTGATCGCAACCTGAAGAACGGACTTTTTATCTTTGAGGTGAAGCAATACAGGGGTTCTGTATCCGACAAGCGATTTATCTTGGTGACGGATCTGGGCTTCTTTGTGAAGCGGAACTCAGACTCAAGCTATGATGTGTTCGTCCAGTCCATTTCCACAGGCCGTCCCGTTCCCAATGCCACCGTGCGGGTCATTGGCTTGAATGGAAATACCCTTGTCTCCACCAGGGCCTCCAGCGATGGCCACGCCCATCTTCCCAGTCTTGCCAACTACCGAGATGAGCACAGCCCCACCGCCTTCATTGTGGAGACGGCAAACGACCTGTCCTTCATGCCCTATTCCCAGCGCGGCCGCACCTTGGATTACTCCAACTTTGACGTAGGAGGTGTTTACGGGGCAACAGAGGCCACCAAGGTTTCCGCCTACATGTTCTCGGACAGGGGAATGTATCGCCCCGGAGACAAGGTGAACCTGGGACTCATCGTAAAGTCTGGTGACTGGAGCTTGAATCTGCGTGGCTTGCCCTTGGAGCTGGTGGTGACTGATTCCAGCGGCTCTACCCTGTACAGCCATCAGCTGCAGCTTTCCGACGCAGGCTTTGAGGAGGTGAGCTTTTCCACCAGGGAATATTCTCCCACAGGCTTGTATGTGGCAAACCTCTACCTCCTCAAGGAGCTGTCCAACGGAGACATCCGCCGGGAATACCTGGCAGATTGCTCGGTAAAGGTGGAGGAATTCCTGCCTGATACCCTCACCTTGTCCGCAGGCTTTGCTCCCCTTCCAAAGGAGGGATGGATAAATCCCGGTGACTTGACTGGAACAGTAAGCCTCAAGAACCTGTTCGGCACTCCCGCCGCTGGCAACGAGGTGAAGGCCCAGCTTTTCTTGACTCCCGGCTTCCCCAATTTGCGCTCTTACAAGGACTATCGCTTTGCGGATCCCTATTCCAAGGACAATTCCTATCAGGAATTCCTTGGCAATGCCAGTACCAATGACAAAGGAGAGGCTGAATTCAAGATTGACCTGCAAAAATTCCAGCAGGCAACCTATCGCCTGGAGTTTTACGTGGAAGCCTTTGAAAAGGGAAGCGGACGCTCGGTAACCCAGCAGTCCAGCCTCTACGTGTCTCCCCTGCAGCACCTGATTGGCTACAAGGCCGACGGTGACTTGGGCTACATCAACAGCGGCTCCAAGCGGAAGATTTCTTTTATCGCCATAGACCAGAGCCTGGAAAAGGTTGCAGTCAATAACCTGACCCTCACACTGGAAGAAAAACGCTATGTCTCCACCCTCATGAAGCAGCCCAACGGCTTGTACAAGTACCAGTCCGTGCAGAAAAAGTATCCTCTGGAGCAAAGGGAGATTGCTGTCTCCAAGGAGGGCTTGGACTATTTCCTGCCCACGGACAAGGAAGGAGAGTTTGTGGTGACAATCAGCGACAAGGAGGGCTTGGTATACAATTCCTTCTCCTACAGCGTGGTTGGCTCCCAAAACATTGCCCGAAGCCTTACCCGAACGGCCGAGCTTGACCTGCGGCTGGAGCGAAGCGACCTGGCCTCTGGCGGCACTGCCCGCTTGTTCATCAAGGCCCCCTATGCAGGAAGCGGCTTGATTACCATTGAGCGTGACAAGGTGTATAGCTGGAAGTGGTTTACCACCACGGAGCTTTCCAGCCAGCAGGTGATTGAGATTCCCAAGGGATTGGAGGGCAATGCCTACATCAATGTCATGTTCACCAGATCCTCCGACTCCCAGGAAATTTTCATGAGTCCCTTCTGCTATGGAACCGTTCCCTTCTCCATTGACCGGGCCAACAGAACGAATGTCATCAACCTGCAGGTTCCCGAGGAGGTGAAGTCGGGAGAGGAGCTGAAAATCACCTATTCTGCCAGAGATCGGGGAAAGATTGTTCTTTATGCCGTGGACGAAGGCATCCTTCAGGTAGCAAATTATACCAATCCCAATCCCCTGGCATTCTTCTTCCAAAAGCGGGCACTGGAGGTTCGCACTGGACAGCTTTTGGACTTGATTTTGCCAGACTACGAGATTCTTAAATCCATTCCCGCCGCCGGTGGTGGTGCCGGCATGGACGAGCTGGCCCGAAACTTGAATCCCTTCAAGCGCAAGCAGAACAAGCCAGTGGCCTTCTGGTCGGGTATCCTTGATTGCGGCCCGGAGGAAGCCACCGTCAGCTACGAGGTTCCTTCGTACTTCAACGGCTCCATCAGGGTAATTGCTGTGGCTGTTTCTCCCGGCACCATGGGAGTGGCTACTACCTCTGCCCTTGCACGTAATACCTTTATCATCAGCCCCAACACCCCCTTGGCGGTGGCTCCCGGCGACCAGTTTGATGTTAGTGTTACCGTCACCAACAATCATGCTGGCTCAGGAGATGCCAACAAGGTGACTCTCACCGCCAAGCCAAGTGCCCATCTTGAGATTGTGGGAGAAAAGTCGGTACAATTTACCATTGCCGAAGGCAGGGACGCCACCACCACCTTCAAGGTGAAGGCCCTGGACAAGCTTGGGGGCGGTGAAATCCTCTTTACCGCACAGGATGCCCAGGAGAAGTCGGTATATACCGCCACCATGAGCATCCGTCCCGCCATGCCCTACCAAACCTGGATTGAGTCCGGCAAGAGCGACAAGAAATCTGCGGAGTTGGCGGTGGAGCATAAAACCTACGAGGAATATGCCCAGCGTCAGGTAAGCCTCTCCTTCATGCCCACGGCCTTTTCCAAGGGGTTCAACTTCTATCTGCAAAACTATCCCTACGGCTGCTCCGAGCAGATTACCAGCAAGGCCTATCCCTATGTCTGTGGCTTGGAAGACTCCGTTTTGGGAGCAAGTCCAGAGGAATACCGGCCACTGGTGAATGAAACCATCGCCATCCTCCAGTCCCGCATGATGTCAGGCGGGCACATCGGCTACTGGACAAACAAGAGTCCTGTGGACAACCAGATTACCATCTATTGTGCCGAATTCCTGACGGATGCCCAACGGAATGGCTACTACGTTCCAAGCTCCTTCTTGGCCAAGGTGCTTTCTGCCGTGGAAGGCATTGCCTCCAGCTCAGCCACAGGCTCTGGAACAAGCTATGCCCAGTCCCTGGACAGGGCATACGCCATCTATGTTCTTACCAAAAATGAAATTGTCACCACTCCATTCATTGAATCCCTGGAGCGGGACATGAAGGAAAACAAGAGTGCCATGTCAGAATATCCTGCCTTGTATCTTGCCGCCAGCTATTCCATGCTCCAGCAAAGTGACAAGGCCGACAAGCTGGTTCGTCAGGTAAAGCCCTCCATGAAGTTTGACTCATCCTGGGCCTACCACAACAACCTGCACTATGTGGCAACCTATCTTGATATTTTGGCTCGTTACTTCCCACATCGAATTAAGGAGCAGCACTCACAGCTTCTGGAAACCTTCTGTGGGTATCTTGATACCATGTACTACAACACCTACTCCACCGCCGCTGCCTGCCGTGCCTTGGCCAGCTTTGCATCCATGGCAGAAGGTGAACAGGACAAGCTTTCCGTTCAGGAGCAGGTGGGCAAGGAGAAGGTAGATTTGACTCTTGAAGGGGAATCCACCTTGCAGGCAGCCTTCTCCAAGGCAGCGGAAAAGCTTATTTTCAGCAACAAGTCCGACTTGCCCATGTATTACCAGCTGGTGCAGGGAGGTTATGAGCTTGCAATTCCAGAAAAGCAGGTAAAAGATGGCCTTGAAGTGCATCGAGAATACCAAACCCTTGACGGCAAAAAGCTTTCCTCCATCAAGCTGGGAGACGAGGTTTTGGTAAAGCTTTCCTTCAGAAGCACCAAGGAAGGCTACATCAACAATGTGGCCCTCATTGACTTGCAGCCTGCCGGACTGGAGGCCAACATCCAGTCGGTGCGGGACCATCAGGGAAGCTGGAAGCCTGATTACGTGGATGTTCGTGAGGACCGGGTGGTGCTGTATGGTACCGTTACCGACAAGATTTCCACCTTCACCTACCGGGCACGGGCTATAAATACGGGAACCTTTGTGGTTCCCCCCATGTTCGCTGAATCCATGTACAACAAGGATATCCGTGGACTGAGCCCCCAGTCTCCCATTGTCATCGAGTAGGATTCCTTCATGGCAAGAAAAAAAACGCTCCTCCTTCTCATTTTGGGAGGAGGAGCCTTATTGGCTCTGTTTGCTGGCCTTGTGCAGGTGGTGGCAACGGCAACAACAGGAGATATTTTTCAAGGCATTGAATTTTCCCGTGCCTATACCGACAAGGATGGCCAGCTCTTGCAGGTATTTCTCACCTCTGACCACAAGTACCGCATCTACCGCCCCCTGTCAGACTTCCCTCCTGACTTTGTGGAGGCCCTGTTGCTGCAGGAGGACCGCTATTTTTATAGCCATCACGGAGTCAATCCTGTAGCCCTCTTCCGAGCCTTTTGGGAAACCTACGTGATAAAAAGCCGTCGCATGGGGGCTTCCACCATCACCATGCAAACAGCCCGACTTAAATACGGCATCTACACAAAATCCATTCTGGGGAAGGTGCGGCAGATTTTTGCTGCCCTGTACCTGGAGCTTTGTTTTTCCAAGCAGGAAATTCTTGAGGCTTACGTGAACCTTGCCCCCTGTGGAGGCAATATCGAGGGCTTTGAGACTGCCAGCTGGTTTTATTTTGGCAAGGAGGTACAAGACTTGGGGCTTACGGAGAGCCTCATGCTCTGTGTCCTTCCCCAGAATCCCACCAAGCGCTCCCCCTCTCCCACCCACACTCCGCGGGAACTGCTGGAAGCACGCAGTCGTCTTTTTCAGGCATGGGTGGAGCAGCACCCCCAAGACCAGGATAAGGCCGTGTACATGGACATGAGGATAAGCACCATTTGCCAGATGCCCAACCAGGCCCGCCACTTTACGGAAATGCTGAATATCCAGCTTGCCCAGGAACAGCCCCGCCAGCCAGTTCGTACCACCATCGACTCTGAAATTCAGCGGCAATGCCAGGAATTATTTCACTCTTATTTGAGCCAGCAACGCTCTTTGGGCGTGAACAACGGAGCTTTTTTGTTGGTGGACTGGAAGGAAATGGAGGTGGTAGCCAATCTTGGTTCTGCAGACTACTACGACGACGCCATCCAGGGACAGGTGAATGCCACCACCTCCAAACGTTCTCCCGGCTCCACCCTCAAGCCCTTCATCTATGCACTGGCACTGGAGCAGGGACTGATTCACTATCGCACCATGCTCAAGGATACCCCGGTTACCTTCAACGAATATGCCCCCGACAATTACGGCAGTGTTTTCAAGGGGCCGGTGCAGGCCTGGTATGCCCTGGCAGACAGCAGGAACATTCCAGCCGTTGCCTTGAACCGGGATTTGAAACAACGAGATCTCTACGATTTCCTCGTGGAAGCAGGAATTACAGGACTCAAAGAGCGAGACCACTATGGACTTTCACTTGTGCTGGGCACTGGAGATGTTACCATGATGGAGCTGGCCTCCCTCTACGGTATCCTGGCCAACAACGGAATCTACAAGGAAATAAACTCCATTTACACAGCAAAAAAATCTCCCGGCCGCTCCATGCTTACAGCAGAAAGCGCCTTTATCGTAAAGAAGATGCTGGAGGCCAATGTCCCCCCCTATCAAAATCGTCCCCAAGAGGTGGCAGACATTCCCATCGGCTACAAGACAGGTACCTCCATCGGGTTCAAGGACAGCTGGAGCGTGGGCATATTTGACCGCTATATTTTGTGTGTCTGGATAGGTAATTTTGACGGTCACGGCAACAATGCCTTCTTGGGGCGGAGAATGGCCGCTCCCCTCATGTTCAACATGGCCTACAGCCTTTTGTCAAATATTCCCAAGAATCAGCAGACAAGCTATGAGCGGCCGCAAAACGTCAAGAATATAGATGTATGCAGTGTTTCTGGTGGCCTTCCAAATCCCCATTGCCCCCAAACTGAGTATGCCTGGTTCATTCCGGGAACCTCCCCCATCACCACCTGCAAGATTCATCGTCAGGTATACATTGACACCCGGACTGGCTACCGCACCAACCAGCGGAACAAGGAGTATGTGGCAACCATTGTGCGGGAGTTCTGGCCCAGCGACTTGCAGCAGCTTTTTGCCCTTGCCGGTTTGCCACGCCTTGTTCCCCCGGACTATCCCCCGGAGGAATACCACCTTGACTACCTTAAGCAAGGCTACCCGCCAGAAATCATCTCTCCCCTCACTGGCTCCGACTATATGTTCCGTTCCAGCGACACCAGCAGGAATAGCATCCTTCTGTGTGCCACCGCCGATGCAGACACCACTGAAATCTTATGGTTCTCTGGGGTAAATTTTATTGGTCGAAGCAAGCCCGGTGAATCAATCGAGTGGAAGCCCCAGCCCGGCACCTACCAGATTACTGCCACCGATACAAAGGGTCGCTCCAGCACCGTACAGGTGACCATCCTGGAGTTTGTGGAATAATCCAAGTTTTTTGTTGACGGCAGGTGGATTTTCAGCTCCATCTGCCTAAAGCAATTCTTCCAAAATCTGATTCAAGAACAAAAGCCCTTCCTTTGTCATGGAATAACCACAAAAACCGTCAACTTCTTCCACCCTCTTCATCCAACCCTGCTGAACAAATCTATCAAAGGGAGCAGCTTCAAGTTTTTTACCAAACCGATGATAATATTCACAGCCGCTAATTCCCTTTTTCATTCTCAAGCCCAACATGAGATATTCAAAGGCAAGGGTATCTTGACTCAGTTTTTCCCATTCGCAGGGAATTGTATCCAAAACTCCACAAAGATTTTTCCAGTTGAAATCCTCTTGTTCAGCTTGATTGAAGTCCGTCTCCACTGCTCCACCATAAAAACTTTTATTCCAAAAATCAATGTATGCTTGAGTGTTGGTAGCATTGGTATAACGAAGGCCCTCCTGAAAGACTCCATGGCAGTCTTGGCAATATAAACTTCCTGCTCCCCCTGCACCTAGTCCTATATAAGACTTTTGCTTCCAATAGGCACTATTGTGACCACTTTCCTGTCCAGGTGGAGCAAAATTGGACACCTCATACTGAATGTATCCAGCCGCCTCAAGAAAATCTCGTCCCAAAATCCATTGGTTGTCAGCCTCATCTGGCTCCCACTGAACCTGCCCCCCTTCAATTTGACCATACAGCCTCGTTCCTTCCACTACAGTTAGAGAATACATTGAAATATGATGGGGATTATAGGAAATCACTTCTTGCAAGGCAGACAAAAAGCCCCGGTTATCCTGTCCGGGCAATCCTGCAATAAAGTCAGTACAGAAATTTACTCCACTGTCCTTCAGCAATTTCAATGCCTGCCGAGCCTTTGATGCTGTACAGCAACGACCAACACATGCTAATACATCATCATCTAAACTTTGAATTCCCATGGAAATACGGTTTATGCCACAAGCTTTTGCAGTCTCAAGTAATTTATAGGTCACGCTTTCTGGATTAACCTCCAATGTCACCTCAGCATCCTCTGCCAAAAAGCCTTGAGTCCTTTCCATAATACCTTTTAACTGTTCGCAGGATAAAAGGCTTGGAGTTCCACCTCCAAAATACACTGTCTCAAGCTTTGCAACAAGTCCCAGCTGCACAAACCAATTAAATTGATTTAAAACAGCCTGGACATATTCTTCTGGTACTCCTGCGGCGGGAAAAGAAAAAAAATCACAATAGGAACACTTCGATCCACAATACGGAATGTGAATATACAAGGAGGAGATAGAAGGGATATTATTTTTCATATTATTCTATTACAAAATCATACTGAAAAATTACAGTCCACCAAAACCAGAAAAAGGGAAATACTGAAATAAGGCCTTTCCTGCAATTTCATTTTTAGAAATTACTCCCCAAATTCGGGAATCGAGTCCTACGGTTCTATTGTCACACAACAGAAAATATTCTCCTGCCCCAAGGGTCATCTCTTCCATGGTGCCTGCCGCTCCCATAATATTGTCCCATCCTTCAGGCAAACCACTAACATTTATATCATAAGAAACATCCGCAAGCTCAAATTCAGTAAGAAAATGACTATTTCCTGATGGCTTGATGTACAGGATATAATCTCTCATGTAGAGAGTATCTCCTGGCAAACCGACAACCCGTCGTAGAACATTTCCTTCAGCAACAGCCCTTGCTCCACTTTGGAAGTTCTGTACCTGCTGAAAGGTCACAAATGAGACAAATTTACTGAAAAAGGATGAAACTGCACCCAATTTTTCCTTCATCTGTGGTTTTAGTATTACAGGACTACCTCGTTCTATCGAACCGATGGGAGAAGCTAAAATCAATCCGCCCTGGTTTACCCGAGGAAGCATGGAATCCGATTTTACCACCACAGGGAATAGTAGAAATCTAAATATCAGAGTGTTCAATCCAAGGATTAAAAAGAACAATCCCACAAAAAAAAGAATTGTATTTCTAAGCTTTTTTCGCTCTTTATATGAAAATTCGTATACGGAACGGGCCATAACAGCAGAATATCACAATTTTTTTCACAGTGCAAGTCATGATTTTTTTCCGAAAGATTGTTATCTTGAATTCTAGCTTAGGATTTATTATCCTCGTTGCCAATCTCCGCCCAAGCTATGGCAGCTGCTGCCTGCTCCGCTTCCTTCTTGCTCTTTCCCTTGGCTGGACCATAGGTTACTTGTCCCAATTTTACAGAAATCCAAAAGGTTCTATCATGGTCTGGTCCTGTACGTTTTACCAACAAATATTCAGGACACGCCTTGTGTAATTTTTGATACCGTTCTTGCAAAAGAGTCTTATAGTCACGGTGGTGTTTGTTTTGCAATACTTTTTCTATTTCGGGAACAATAAGTCGCAATACCAAGCTTTCCGCCGCATGGTATCCTGAATCCAAGTAATATGCACCTATTATCGCCTCTAAGGCATCTGCAAGAATTGCCTTTTTCTCTCGTCCACCAGAAAGATCCTCACCCTTTCCCAACACAAGACATTTTGACACACCAATAGCCTTTGCAATTGGTGCCAAGGTGCTTTCAGATACTACTACAGATTTGATTCTAGCCAAATCACCTTCAGGTTTTTCCAGCATGGACTCATACAAATAGGTAGCTGTGGCCATGCCCAGCACTGCATCTCCAAGGAATTCCAGTCGTTCATTGTTATAGCGCTGATTTTCAACTCCGTTTTCATTTGAGTAGGATCGGTGGTGCAAAGCCAAATCAAGCAACAACAAATCATTAAACAAAATGGAATTCTTCTTTGAAAAATCCATGAGAAGATTTTTTCTCTGGGGGGGCAATTTACCTGTATTTAAGATTAGACTGGATATCTTTTTTAGCATATTTAAAAAAAATGAGGGTGCTCAGCCAGAAAACTGGTCAAACACCCCTTTCGTTTGTTGAACCTTATGCCTGCTGAGACTTAATGTACTCGTAAGCATCCCGAACGGTTTCAAAGCCATTGGCCACATCATCGGGAATCTTTACGCCAAGAGCCTCTTCAATAGCGTACACCAACTCATAGGTGTCCAAGCTATCGGCGTGCAAATCCTGACGGAAGGATGAGTCAAGTGTAACCTTGTCTTCATCAACACCCAGATTTTCCACGATCAGCCCTTTAATCTTCTCAAACAACTCGTCCATGATTCACTCCTCTTTAGTTGCTTTCAGGTGAAATTACCTGGCGGCCCTTGTAAAATCCACATTTGGGACATACACGGTGCTGCATTGTAAGGTTTCCGCAATTGCCGCACTCTACAAGATTGGGAGCTGTCAACTTCATGTTGATGTGCTGCCGTCTGCGGGTGCGAGCTTTTGACGTTTTCGCTCTAGGTACTGCCATATATTAACCTCTCAATATAATTTGTAATTTTATACCTAGTTAAGATACTATATTTTTCCCTAGGCTGTCAATGCATTATACCATTTTAACAAGTTTTGTCAACGGTAAAATGACAATTTTTGTTTAATTGTCAGAAAAAAATGTATCAAACTGGAAAAAGCCTACAAGTTCATTTTTTCTGCCAGTTTTTCCGCCACCAAGGATGGAACCATGGTAGAAATATCTCCACCAAAAAGAGCCAGCTCCTTTATTGAGCTGGAACTTAAGATAAAATATTTGGGATCAGTTGGAATGAAAACCGTTTCTATATCAGCCGCCAAGCCTCGATTCATCAAGGCAAGATCAAATTCGTAAGAAAAATCTCCAATGTTCCGTACTCCTCTTACGAGAATCTTCGCTTTTTGTTTCTTGGCATAATCAACAATCAATTTATCCCAAATGCTTACCTTTACGTTGTCCCACTGTCCCGTTAGCTGCTGCAGCATGTTCAATCTTTCATCAGGGCTAAACAAACATTTCTTGCCCTGATTCAAGGCAACCACCACATGAAGCTCGTCAAAAGTATTCTTAGCCCGCTCGATTATGTTTAAATGACCATAGGTTGGTGGGTCAAAGGTACCAGCAAAAATAGCAGTTTTCATAAACTTACGATATTATATTTGACCAAAAAGGTAAAGAGTGATAGAGTTACACTATGAAGAAACTATCAATTTTCATAACTATTGTTCTTTTATTCTTGGCAGGCTGTACTGCAACAAAGGGCACTACCGAAGTAGTAGAACCTGTAGAGGAGGTTCCTGTACCTCAGGAAGTTCAAACACCTGCTGTGGAGCCAGAACCAGTTGCATCAGAGCCAGAGATACCTGAGCCAGTAGCTCCAGAACCAGTGGTTCCAGAGTCTGAGCCAAAGGAGCTTACTCCAGAGGAGCAAGAGTTTTTGCGATCTACAAAAGCTCTGGATGGAGAGCTCTCTGTTTCTATGGATACCTTCACAAAAGACAAGAAGGATGTTCTAGAAACAATAGCTGAGCTTGACCAGATTATGAAAAAGGGTGACTATACTCGTTGGTTGACCTACGTATCCAAGGAATCAAAGGATTATTGGATGAATGCCCAGCATCTCAAGGAATTGGAAGGTCGTCTTCCTGTCAAGGGATTAAAGCTTTCAGGTTTGAGAGATTATTTCAAGTACATTTTCATTCCTGCGCGTGCTGGTCATCACGTTGATGAGATACGTTATGTTTCTGATACCATAGTGAAAGCTGTTCAAGTCAAGGAAAAACGAGATGTCGTTTATTATACTTTTGAGAAAATAGACGGCAAGTGGTTGTTAAAGCTTGATACACTGTGATTTTGATGAATTTCTAATTGATTTTTTGAAATAGGTGTATTATAGTTATATAATCTGTTCTTAGGAGGATATTAAATGAAGTCAACAAAGATGTTCGCACTTCTTTGTGTGGGGTTGCTTTTTACTAGTTTTGCTTTTTCCCAGCAGACTGAACAAGAGACAACTGTTGAACAAGAGTATTTAAGTAGCGTTGAGGATGTAATCATCCGAGAATTGGCAGACACAGATGACAGGGACAACAAGCTTGTTTCTCTCCAGTATATCGAGGCAGCCATTGACGGTGGCCGTACCAGCCCTGACATTATATATTCATTAGAGTCTTTGGCTGGAGAAGGCATCTCTTCTCAGGCTCGTACCAATGGTCGTCTTATGAACAATTTCCCTGATGTTCGTGCAAAGGCATGCGAATTGTTGGGAGAAATCAAAACAGAGGAATCAAAAACTATTCTCGTAAAAACAGTTCTTGCAGACAATGAGCCGATGGTTGTAACTGCCGCAATCCGCAGTTTGGGAAATATTGGTATCAACGAGAATGACGAAGTTGTTTCCACTATTATTTGGGTACAGAAGAAATATGCAACATTGAATCCTACCAGCAGCTTGGCTATGGAGATTCTCTTTGCTTATGAAAGATTGGCAGGAAGTGTAGAAGACAAGTCTCCAATGATTCAGTCAATTTCTGCCATTGCTTCCAATTACACCTTTGTTCCTCCTGTCCGACAGAAGGCTTATGATTTGTTGAGACAGTTGACAGGAGTTGGATCATCCAACTAATCAAAAAAAAGGACGCTGAAAAGCGTCCTTTTTTGTAGAAACTGAGAGATACAGGATTCGAACCTGCCACCTTCGCCTCCGGAGGGCGACGCTCTATCCAAATGAGCTAATCTCTCAAGCGTGTAGAAGAATATAATGATTTAAATGAAATGTCAAGTGAGGAGAAATTATGGAACCAATTATTTTAGCATCAGGATCACCTCGTCGGCAAGAAACACTTAAAACCCTAGGAATCCCCTTTCAGGTTATCATTCCAGAAATAGATGAAAACCTATCAGAAGGAATTGAACTAGAAAAGCTGCCGGAGTACTTGGCAGCAAAGAAAGTCGAGTACGCATCCAAGATGCTTCCTGCAAAACAAGAGGTGCCTTGGATTCTCGGTGCAGATACCATCATGATTATGGATGGAAAGATTTATGGAAAACCCGCTGACATTGATGAGGCAATCAGATTCCTAAAGGAATTTTCAGGAAAAACCCATACGGTAATCACTTCTATGGCGTTGTACAACGGCAAGTTAAAGTACTTGTCAACACGAACAGCTCAAACAAAGGTTACCTTCGCAAACATCTCCCGGGAAGAAATCGATTGGTATATTTCTACAGGAGAGTGGCACAATGCTGCTGGAGGGTATCGAATTCAGGGCTTTGGCTCATATTTTATAAAAAAAATAGAGGGAACAAGTAGTACTGTCGTAGGCTTGCCACTCTTTGAATTATATGATATGTTGAAGGAACAGGGATATTCCTTAATTGGATTGGAATGATTTCTGTCTACAGGCTGTGGTTAACCGTAGGTTGCCTGCTTGTCGAATCTTCCGGGCTTTATCTAGTGATGTAGATAAAGTTACGAGAAATAGAGTTTGGAGGAAGCTTCGGCTTCCGGGAAGGAGTGACTCATGGCAGTTGTAACCATGAAGAGTTTGCTTGAATCTGGTGTGCATTTTGGTCATCAGGTTAAGCGCTGGGATCCCCGCATGAAGAAGTATATCTTTGCGGAACGGAATGGAATTCACATCATTGACTTGCAGAAGACTATCGTATCCATTAAGGATGCATACGAGGCAGTACGCAAGGTAACAGTAGCTGGAAAGTCGGTGCTGTTCGTTGGAACAAAAAAGCAGGCACAGCAGGCTATCGCCAAGGAAGCTGAGCGTTGTGGAATGTATTATGTAAATAACCGCTGGCTTGGCGGTATGCTTACAAACTTTTCTACCATCAAAAAGTCATTGACCCGTCTCAAGAAGCTTGAGAAGATGGAGGTTGATGGAACCTTTGACAATCTTACAAAGAAGGAAATTGCATCTCTCCAGAAAGAAAAGTCAAAGCTGGAGAAGAACTTAGGCGGTATCAAGGAAATGAAGGAGCTGCCTGGAATCATCTTCATCATTGACACTCACAAGGAGCAGATTGCTGTAACAGAAGCTCGTCGCATGGGTATTCCTATTGTTGCTGTCGTTGACACAAACTGCAACCCAGAAGGAATTGACTATCCTATCCCTGGTAATGATGATGCTATCCGAGCCATTACATTGTTTACTCAGATTATTGCTAATGCTGTAATCGATGCTGACAATGAGGCTGGTCTTAAGATTATCGAAAACTTGCAGGATGATGAGGAAGAAATGACCTCTGACGTTATCGGAAAATCTGACGAAGAAGAGATTATTGACTATAGCAACTATACTCCTACCGAGCCAAAGGAAGAAGATGTTGTTGCATCTGATGATGATGACTTGGATGAAGACAAGCTGTATAAATAATATTGGAGAAAAAATAGAATGGAAATTAAAGCTGCTGATGTAAAGGCTCTGCGCGATAAGACTGGTGCAGGAATGATGGAATGCAAGAAAGCTCTCGCTGAGACAAATGGTGATGCTGCTGCTGCAGAAAAGCTGCTGAAGGAAAAGGGACTTGCTGCTGTTGGTAAGCGTGCTGACCGTGAGACTGGTGAGGGGCGTATATTCATCAAGATTGAAGGAAACAAGGCTGCTATCTGTGAGCTGACTTGTGAAACTGACTTTGTTGCAAAGAATGAAGACTTCATCAAGATCGGAAATGACATGGTTTCTACCATTATTGCTAAGGGATACACAGAAATCAATCAGGAATTGTCCGATATGTTGTTGGATTTGGCAACAAAGATTCGTGAGAACATGACTGTACGCCGTTTGGAATTGGTGGAAATCCCTGCCAATGCCTCAGCTTCCGGTTATGTACATAGCGACGGAAAAACTGGTGTAATCACTGTTATTTCTGCTGATCCAGCCGATGCTGCAAAGAATGCAGATGTTGTTGAATTTGCTCATGATTGCTGTTTGCACATTGCTGCATTCTCCCCTGCTTACATTAAGCGTGAAGACGTTGATGCTGCTTATATTGAGGAGCAGAGAGAAATCTTTACAAAGCAGGTTGAAAGCCTGGACAAGCCCGACAATGTCAAGAAAGGTATTGTTGAGGGCAAGGTAAACAAGCACTTGGCCGAAATTTGCTTTATGGATCAGCCTTTCGTTAAAGACGACAAGGTTTCTGTAACAAAGAAGATGGAAGAAATTGGTAAGAATGTTGGTGCAAAACTGACACTTGCAAAGGTTGTTTCTTACCAGCTTGGTGCATAATTTTTAGATGAAGCCTTGATAGATTTTTTTCTATCAAGGCTTTTTACGAGGAGCATTCTATGTCAGTAAGTGAAGCAACAATGGGTCGCATGGACAAAACCATTGCAGCACTGAAAGATGAATTCAAGGCCTTGCGCACTGGTCGTGCCTCGGCCTCAATTTTTGATAGGGTACGGGTTGATTATTACGGTACTCCTACTCCTTTGAATCAAGTTTCAACTATTTCTGTTCCAGAGGCTCGTTCAATTGTCATTCAACCTTTTGACAAATCCCTGATTACCGAGATTGAAAAGGCAATTTTGAAATCCGAGTTGGGCTTGAATCCCTCCAATGATGGTAAGGTTATTCGTATCTCTATCCCACCGTTGACCGCTGAGCGGAGAAAGGAGCTGGTAAAGCAGGCAAAGTCAATTGCTGAAAATAGTCGAGTTGCCATCAGAAATATTCGTCGTGATGGTAATGATGAGCTTAAGAAACAGCAGAAAGATGGTTCCATCACTGAAGATGACTTGAAGACAGGTGAAGCTGATCTTCAGAAATCTACGGATAAATACATTCAAGATATTAACAAGATTCTTGAAGAAAAAGAAAAGGAAATAATGGAAGGCTAATGGCTACCATTATGACGGATGATAAGACTGTTCCTGTCCATGTTGGAATTATTATGGACGGAAATGGTCGTTGGGCCCAAAAACGCAATCTTCTCAGAACTGCAGGTCACAAGGAAGGCTTAGAAACGGCCAAAAGAATTGTATCTTGTGCTGTTGAAGCTGGAGTTAAATATGTGACCTTGTATACTTTTTCTACGGAAAACTGGAAGAGAACAGAGGAGGAAGTAGGTTTCCTCATGGGCCTCATCACCCGCCATCTTCGTGCAGAATATAAATTTTATAAAGAGCATGGAATTCGTATTCGTCATATAGGCGATACGAGCAGATTGCCACAAGCTGTTCAAAAAGAGATGATGGCTGCAGAGTCAGAAACTGCTGACTTTAATAGAATGACTGTTATTCTCGCTGTAAATTATGGTGGTAGAGATGAGTTAATCCGTGCCATGAAAAAATTATCCTCAAAAATTGCTGATGACATTTCAGAACAGGATATTTCAGCTGCTTTTGATGTACCAAATCTTCCAGATGCAGATATAATTATTCGTACTGGTGGTGAGAAGCGCCTCAGTAATTTTTTATTGTGGCATTCAGCTTATTCTGAATTATTTTTTTCTGACACACTATGGCCGGACTTTAGCAATGAAGAATTTTTGTCTATTTTGAGAGACTTTAATAATCGTGATAGAAGATTTGGTGCTGTCAAGGGGTAAGGAAAGACAATGAATAAAATTTTAAGAAGATTATTAACATTTTTTATTGGGCTTCCCCTTGTGGTTTTTATTGTTTATTTTACTCCTTACAATCATTTATTACTACACTGTGCAATAGTATTTTTTTCATGTATCGCCTCATCCGAAATTTATAATCTCTTAAGCAGAAATATTCCCATGCAAAGGAAGGGGATTATAGTAGGCTTGGCTACATTAATTCCTATTTCAGCGTATGTATGTATCATATTTAATTTTGATTTAGTTATATCTACTCTTGTTTTTTTAGCTTCTTTCATGATTTTGTTGGTTTTAGAGATTTTTTTTCCTTGTCCACAAAATCCAGATATGCCCTTTGCAGATTCAAATAAAAAAATACTTGGTTCTCTTTTTGTTCTTTTATATGGTGGTTATCTATTATCCTTTCTTTCAAGAATGACAGTTTTTCCTCATTCAAGAGAATTTATAATCACTTTCTTAATTTTAGTATTTATGTGTGATTCTGCCGCATGGTTCTTTGGTGTGCTTTTTGGTAAGGGGACACGGGGCTTTGTCAAAGCAAGTCCCAATAAGAGTATTGTGGGATTTATTGGTGGAATTTTTGGTTCTGTTGCCAGTGGTATCCTTTGCGCTTTTATTTGGCCAGATGTTTTTTCTGGTTCTTTGTGGAAAATGATTGTTTTAGGGCTCTTTATATCTGTTGCAGCTATTCTTGGAGACCTGGCAGAATCAGTGTTTAAACGTTCTGCAGAAGAAAAGGACTCTGGAAACATTATCCCTGGTCGAGGTGGTGCCTTGGATTCAATCGATTCTATTCTGATGGCTGCCCCCCTCTACTATTTTATTGCAGGTCTATTGTTTACAAAACTATGAAAAAATTACTTATTTTAGGGTGTACTGGTTCTATCGGTACTAGTACCCTCAATATAGCTCGAGAATTTCCCACAAAATTCAAGGTTGTAGGACTTACAGCCCACAATTCTAAAGAAAAATTAGAGAAATTGTCCCAAGAATTTGGTGGTGTTCCAATTTGTTTAACGGGAAAAGAACCACCTGAAGCATTGGAAAGGCTGATTACTTCCTGTGGAGCAGATATTGCAGTAAATGGTATCGCCGGTTCTTCTGGCTTAATGCCCTCTGTATATGTGCTTCGCTCTGGAATCGATTTGGCCTTGGCAAATAAAGAGACAATTGTCATGGCTGGTCCTTTGGTGGCCCTGCTTGCACAAAAACATCACTGCAAAATTTTACCAGTTGATTCAGAGCATTCTGCAGTTTTTACCTTGGTGCAAAAATTTGGAGCAGAGGCTATTGGTGAAATCGTTTTGACTGCATCAGGAGGTCCATTCCGTGAGAAAAAACGGGAGGATTTACCCCTCATGAAACCAGTTGATGCCCTGAAGCATCCAACTTGGGATATGGGAACAAAGATTACCATAGATTCTGCAAGTCTTGCCAACAAGGGATTGGAGGTAATTGAAGCCTGCAGGCTTTTTGCTGTTTCTCCAGATAAGGTTAAAGTGACCGTTCATCCACAAAGCTTAGTCCATTCGTTGATTAGAACAAAAGACGGTGTTCTATACGCGCAAATTTCTCCTCCTGATATGCGTCATCCCATTTTGACAGCTCTTACCTGGCCTGAATTTGTTCCAAGTAGCCTAGAAGAATGGGATATTGTTTCTGGTGGAACCTTAAGCTTTTATCCTCCTCGTCTGGAGGATTTTCCCATGCTTCCCCTGGCCTACAAATCCCTTTCTATGGGAGCTGGACCTATTGCCTATAATGCAGCAAATGAGATAGCAGTGGAAGCTTTTTTGCAAGAAAAAATTACCTTTACCCAGATTTCTTCTGTGACGGAAAAGGTTTTGGAAGGAGATTGGAGACGGGAACCTGTTACCATAGAAGAGGTATTTTTGTTTGATAAGCAGGCTCGCCAACAGGCCAAAGCTGCTGTGGCAGCATGTGTTTTAGTAAATAATACAAAAAAAACTTGTTAAGCTGGTTCTAGGGAGGCTCTTTAGTGACAATAGTTTGGGGAATACTCTGTCTCGGACTGATTGTATTTGTTCATGAATTGGGGCATTTTATTGCTGCACGGCTTTGTGGAGTTAAGGTAGAAAGTTTTTCTATTGGAATGGGGCCTGTCCTTGTTCACAAGACAATAGGAGAAACAGATTATCGCCTGTCACTTTTACCCTTTGGTGGCTATTGTGGCATGAAAGGAGAGCAGGCATTTCGAGATGCTCTAGAACAGAATTTACCTGCAATTCCCAAGGAAGAGGGGGGATTTTACGGAGTCCACCCATTGAAGCGAGCCATTATCGCCTTTTCAGGTCCGGCAATGAATCTTGTTTTTGCAGCAATTAGTTTGTCTATTATCGCCATGACGGGTTATACCTTTTACGCTGCAGATAATAAGGTTATTTTGGCAGACGATGTATATCCAGACATGAATTCTGCGGCAAAGGCTGCTGGAATAATGACTGGTGATAAAATTATTTCTATCGATGGTGAAGAAATATCTGATTTTTCACAAATCTCTCAGGCAGTGGCTGTTCGTGCAGGTGAGGAGTTGGAGGTAGTTATCGAAAGAGATGGAGCCCAACAGAAAATGATTCTGACTCCTGTAATGGATACTTCCACCGGACAGGGAAAAATCGGAGTTATGAATTGGGTCAGTCCCCTGGTTCATTCAGTGACGGTTGGAGCCGCTGCCTACAGAGCCGGCCTACAAGCAGGTGATTTGATTGTCTGTGTTAATGGGCAGGCTGTGGATAATACTGTCGAAATACAACAGCTTATACCACAAGAAGCCTCTACCATAGAAATGCAAGTAAAACGGGATGGTGAGACAGAACCTGTAAGCCTTACCCTTTCAGTTCCTGCAAATGGAGACATTGGCGTAATGTTCAGTGTGCCCGCTAGAGAGGCTCCTCGTCATTCATTTTTTCCTGCCTTGTGGCAAGGGGCGAAGGAAACTGGAGAATTAGTTGCATTGACCTTCAAAAGCATAGGACTTCTGTTTAAGGGAATTGATGTAACCCAGGCAGTATCAGGACCAGTACGCATAACGGTTATGTTGGGAGATACCGTTCAAAGTGGCTTTGCAGCTGGTTTCAGGGCCGGACTCTCCAGCACCTTAAATTTTCTTGCATTGATTAGTATTTCCTTGTTTATCATGAATTTATTACCAATTCCCATACTTGACGGTGGCTTAATACTTTTTGCCTTGATAGAAACTGTGATTCGTCGGCCTGTTCATCCAAAGGTAATGTATTACACCCAATTTATTGGAATTGCCTTCATTATTGTCTTATTCGGTATTGCCCTTTTCAGTGATGCACGATATTTATTTTCTAATTTTTAGGTGGTAGTAAATGACAATATTTTCTTCAAAAAAAATATCTTTTATCTTGATTTCTCTTTTTTTGACTTTAGCTGTATGGTCACAGGCCCATCTATCAACTCAGGCTCATCAGGATGCAGTCAATAAGGTTGTAGAAACCAAGGAGGGAGCCGTATTTTCAGCAGGAAAGGATGGATTTTTAATTCGCTGGACAGAAGATGGTATGGGAGAACATTACCAGATAACCGAACTGGATATTCCTATGATTGCTGTTCATCCCAACGGAAATGATATTGCCGTGTATGAGACAGACGGCTTTTCCATTCACCGAGTTTCTATTTGGAACTGGCCCAGCTTGAGACGAAAATTTGTAAAGACATATACCAATAATATTCTTTCCTTGAATTTTACTGGCAAAGGCACGTATTTGGCTGTAGGAA
Source organism: Treponema sp. (assembly GCA_045586625.1). Taxonomy (GTDB): domain Bacteria; phylum Spirochaetota; class Spirochaetia; order Treponematales; family Treponemataceae; genus Treponema_F. Next base: position 81,064 of record JAZNAS010000082.1, on the reverse strand, counting down.
CTGCAACTGTAAATGGCATGGAGTTTCTAAATCCAAGCACTGGTCGCACCGTTTCAAAGATAAAGGAAGCTACAGGAATTGTGAGCATGTTCTATGGTAGTGCTTCGGAAAAGAGTGCGGTTCTCTACTCCCCTACTGGTTCCCTAACCTACTATAACATGACAAATGGAAGTAGAAAAGAACGTTTTACAACGGAAACTCAACTGGAACAGGGTACCTTGCTCAACAACAATATGTTTTTTGCTGGTGTCAAGAATAACCAGATTTACATCATCGATGCCCTGTCAGGAAAAACCTCGGCTCGAATTTCAGCCCGTTCTCCCATACTGTTATGCGATGGCGGTACGATCCTTTACTACGTAGAAACTGATGGAAGAAGCTATACCCTTAAAGCCATAGAAACAAAGGTAACGGAAGAAGGTTCTACCGTTGCAAATCCTTCAACCTTATACAATTTGTCTGGGATAAATACCGCAAATACCATTACGTCGGGCTTTTATAGCAGAGGTAAAGTTTTTCTTGGTTCAAAAGCAGGAAATATTTTTTCTGTAGCTCTAGAACAAACTGAGAATGCTGGCAAGGTTGCTGTCGTAACAGAAAATATGTACGATAAAATTTATGATATTGCCTCCATTGGTAACGATTTTTATTTTTTAACAAAGGATACCATTTTCCTGTCTTCCTATGATACAGGTCAGATTGATATGGTAGCACAAATCAGTGGATTTACAAACATCATTCCCTATGGAAACAATGTTCTTCTTTGGTCTCGTGGAACAAGGAAAGCTGTAGTTCTTCTTGATTTACAGACAAAAACAACAAAAAATCTGTTTACACCTAAAAATTATATTGAAAATCTCCGGCTTTTTGGAAACAAGCTTGTTTATATCGAAGGTAGTACTACAGTTGGTTTATATGATATGGATATTAATTCTAACTCCGAGTTGTACACAGGAACCGGTATACAAGATGTAGTCTTGTATCATGGGGATGAGCTGTATGTGGCAAAATCAGCCTCCAGTATCCCCCGCTCTCCTCTTATCAGCGTGAATACAGTGACGAAGGAAACTGTTATGCTTCCTCTAGATGGAAGTGTTGCTTTTTCATTAAGCCTTGATCAAGAAAATAACTCCAATGTAATTTACGGTATTCAAGCAACATCACAAGGAAGCAATTCCCAGACCACAATATTTGCATTTTATCCAGAACGAAAAACCTCCACCGCCATCATGAAGGTTGCAGGAGAAGATGTAAATGCATTTTTAACCCTGTATGGTTCAACAATTTATACTAATATTGGAAAAAGCCAGATTCGTTCCTATGATACAAAGCAACGTCGGGAGGTTCAGCTGAATCGTTCCGCCTCATTGCCACTGAAGCTGGCTCGCAGCGGAAACCGTATCGCAGTGTTGAATAGAGACGGAAGCATCTCCTGGTACAATGCAGGAAATGGTGCTGTATTGGCAGACTGGTATATGACCACAGAAAAACAGTGGTTTGAATTCTAAGTTTATCGATTAAGAAGAAGGTTGTATATCTTCCGCTCTATTTTCAAATTTAGCATAGTGCGGAAGAAATACAAGATCCACATTACCAATGGGACCATTGCGTTGTTTTGCTAAAAGAATCTTTGCTTCGATACCTTCATCATTTTCGGCAGCCTTTCTTTCACGGTGAATAAACATTACCACATCGGCATCCTGTTCTATAGAACCTGAATCTCGAAGATTTGCCAGTGTTGGTTCCTTTCCTTCACTATCACGACTTACCTGACAAAGGGCTACAATAGGTATCTTTAATTCACGGGCAAGACTCTTGAGAGACCGTGAAATCTCTGACACTTGCTCATGACGAGGTATATTCGAGCTATAGTTCTCACTAGTAATGAGACCAATGTAATCAATAAAAATAATTTTAACCTGATACTGTTGCTTCATCTTTCGAGCCATTGCCCTCAAATCAAGCATCTTCATATTAGGGGTATCTACAATGTATAAAGGAGCATCATAACAACGTCCAGCAGCATCTTGTAAACGTTGAAAATCTGCCTGTGTCAACATTCCTGAACGGATTTTAGAACCAGAAATACGAGCAACCTGGCTAAAAAGTCTTTGTCCAATCTGTGTATTAGACATTTCAAGTGAAAAGAAACCCGTAGGAATATTTTTCTGAATGGCAATATGCTGAATCATTGACAAAGCCAATGCAGTCTTACCCATAGATGGACGGGCACCAATAATCACCATTTCTGAATCTTGAAAACCACTGGTCATGGTATCAAGAGCTGAAAATCCAGAGGGAATACCAGTATAGGCATCCTGATTATGTAAATGTTTTTCTATAATGGAAAAAGTATCTGGCACTAGCTCCAGCATTGTCCATAATCGTTGACTCTGGTCTGACTCTGCCAAGGCGAAAAGCTTGTTCTGGGTATCTTCCAATGTACTACGACTGGGTTTTGTATCATCGTGGGCTTCAGAAATGGCAGCAGAGGAGATTTTAATCAACTCTCGTCGGTTAAAATCATCCTTTACCAGCTGAGCATAATATTCCACATTGGAACTGGTTGGCACATGGTCTGGCAAGGATGCTATGTAGGCTATTCCACCAGCGGCATCCAATTTTCCAGTTTGACGTAATTCTTCTGTTAAAGTAAGAATGTCTCCCCGTTGCCCTTTGTTATATAATGAAAGAATCGCCTTAAAAATTGTTTGGTGTTGTAAAGAATAAAAACTTTCTGATCTAAGGTGGACTATGACAGAACCCACCGCATCCCAATCCAAGAGAACAGCCCCCAAAGTGGCCTGCTCCGCCTCTAAATTATGAGGAGGAATGTTGTCTTTCAGGGATGCGGTGGACATGATTAAGCCTCAGCTGATTCAGCAGCAGGCCCTGCCTCTTTTTCCTTTGCAGCAGCTTCTGCAGCCTTGGCTGCATCTTCCTGAGAAACTACTTCAATCTTGAGCTCAGCTGTGGCAGCCTCATACAAGCGTACTGTTGCGTGATACTTGCCAACACTCTTGATGACGTTTCCAGGAATCTCAACACGCTTTCGCTCAATGTCAAAACCGTTCTTATGCAATTCATCTGCAACAGTCTGGTTTGTAACAGCACCATATAGCTTTCCGTTGGGACCAGCGGGCATAACCAAAGAAACGGTAAATGCCTCCAGCTTATCCTTCAAGCTAGCAGCATCCTTGCGCTTCTCAGCCTTTCGAGCCTCTATTTCAGCCTTGCGACCCTCAAAATAAGCCACGGTCATTTCATTATATGGAAGAGCCAAGTTACGGGGAAGCAAATAATTTCGTGCATATCCGTTAGCTACAACCTTTACATCACCCTCTTCACCGAGGTGCTTAACATCCTGATTAAGAATTACTTTCATTTACAAGCTCCATTATTGTGTTTTAAACACTTGTACATTGTGTACAAAAATCCAATGATACCCTAGCTTCCGGGAGTCGGACTAGGGCCCATATCTAAACTCTATAGAACAAGATTAATTTGCTACGAAAGGAAGCAGGCAGATTGCACGTGCCCGCTTGATTTCCAGTGCCAAACGTCTCTGATGCTTTGCACAGGTACCAGTGATGCGGCGAGGAAGAATCTTTCCCCGCTCTGTGGTAAAGCGACGCAAGCCATCTGCATCCTTGTAGTCAATCTTTGCCTTCTGAGCACAGAAACGACAAACCTTCTTGCGGAAGAATGTCTTTCCCTTTGCACGTGGAGCGCGCTCGTCGGCGTCACGAATAACATCCTGCATCTGTACATCAGGTGTTGTATCAATGTCCTTGATCATTTCTTCTGACATGTTAATTCTCCTATAAGATAGCTGACCTTACAGCTTAAAATGGGATGTCCTCTGGGAATGAATCATTTCCTCCACCATAAGGTGATGGCTCATAAGAATCATAACCTCCAGAAGGACTAGATGGCTCCTGCATTCTAGGTTGATAGGTTCCTCGATTACCCTGATTGTACCCCCCAGCAGGTGTAGACCCGCTGCCACCAGCATTACCACCGAGAAGCTGGACATTATTTGCAACAATTACAACCTTGCTTCGTGGCTGTCCGTCCTGCTCCCATCTATCCTGACGCAATTCTCCATCTATAGCCACCTGTTTTCCTTTAATAAGGTATGGCTTAAGGCTTTCAGCAGATTTTCCATAGAGGTTAATCTCGAAAAAATTTGCCTCTTCAATCCACTGGTCGCCGTTCTTTCGGCGGCGGTTCACGGCAATAGAAAAATTGGAAATGGCAAATCCAGTGGATGTGTATTTTAAGTCAGCATCCCGGGTAAGACGTCCAATTATCATGATGTGATTTATATCAGCTGCCATAACTGCCTCCTTCAGAATGATTTTTACTCGTCAATCTTAACGAACATACACTTCAACAGCTCAGGATTCAACTTGAACTGGCGGTTAAGCTCTACAACTTTAGCAGGATTTGCCTTGATAATCAGCAGGAGGAAACGACCTCTCTTCTGCTTCTTTACCTCGTAGCAAAGATCTCTGTCTCCGAAGGGCTCTTCCTTCTCAATCTCCACGCCATACTCGCTCAATGTTGAGCGAAGTGCGGCGAGCCCTGCATTGTACTTCTCTTCCTCTGCGGGAAAGATAGTCATCAGCTCATACTTTCTCATAGTATCTCCTTATGGTCAATTTGGGAGGGTATACTGCTCCCTCCAAGGGGTTTAGATATAATAAAGGAAAATGAAAAATAAATCAATTGCTATCGGTATTTCCTGTACAAAATGGTATATCATTTTTCTTTATGCTATGATATATTTTTTTTGGAGGAAAATAAAAAATGAATGAGACACCATTTAAACGCATTGTTGTGCTGTATTTCAGTCCAACAGGAAATGCCCGAAAGGTTGCTACAGAAATTGGTGAAAAAATTTCCCAGATGCTACAATTGCCTGTGGAAAAAATGAGCTTTACTCTGCCTAAGGAGCGTGAAAAAGAGTTTGCTTTTACTCAGGAAGATATTGTAATTTGTACTACTCCTGTGTATGCAGGTCGACTACCAAACAAATTGCTTCCCTTCATTCAAGAAAAGATTAAAGGAAGTGGAGCTGTGGCTATAACAGTCAATGTTTTTGGCAACAGAAATTACGATAATGCACCAATAGAGTTTTACAATGAAATGAAAAAGAACGGTTTTAGGGTAGCCGCTGTAGCCGCCATACCTACAGAACACGTGTTTTTGGAAGATATTGGCCGAGGAAGACCCACCTTGCAGGATATGGTTCCCGTTTTGGATTTTGCTGAAAAGGCTGCAAGAAAAATTTTGGAAGGAAAATTATCTGGTGAATTAGATGTTCCAGGCTCCTACCCTGCCCCTTACTACACTCCTTTGGGAGTAGACAATCAGCCTGTTCAATTCTTAAAGGCAAAACCAGAAACCCATCTTGAGCTTTGTGATTCTTGTGGAGCCTGTGCAAGACGTTGCCCTATGGGTGCCATTTCTTTTGAAGATACGAGTCTTGTACCAGGAATTTGCATTAAATGTCAGGCTTGTGTCAAAGTATGTCATACCAAGGCAAAGCATTTTACCGACCAGGCATTTTTATCTCATGTGCAGATGCTGGCAAACAATTATCTGCGACCAGCTGAGGGTGTTTTTGTAGTTTAGTCAAAGGAGTAATATATGATTGATTTTTTTTGGTATCCCCGCTGTGGTACCTGCCAAAAGGCAAAGAAATGGCTTGAGGCACATAATATTAGTTACGAATCCATCGACTTGAAGGAGGTAAAACCTACTCGTGACCAGTTGGAGGATTGGTTTAATAAGAGTGGTCTACCATTAAAAAAGTTTTTTAACACCAGTGGTCAAGTCTACAAATCTATGGAATTGAAGGACAAGTTGCCTTCCATGAGCCAGGATGAACAACTGGATCTGCTGGCCAGCGATGGAATGCTGGTGAAGCGCCCCATTTTGATTTGTGGTGACACAGTGCTGGTGGGATTTAAAGAAGCTGAATGGGAGTCCAAGCTGAAATAAGGAAAAGAACCCTAGGATGGGACAGGAAGCTGCCTACAGCCCATGACCCAAAAAAAATCCCTTGGAACGGGACACACCCATTCCAAGGGATTCTTACTTTTAAACTGATGATTTAGAAGTGGAAGCGAATACCAGCATTGAAATCAACATCCCAATACAAGCCAAAATCATCGATCAACCACACACCAACCTGGGGTACAGCCTGAATATAAGGCTCAATTTCAACTGAGCTAACAGGAATCATCATGTTCAATCCGATAGGAAGCCGTCCTGCCACTCGAATACCAAAGCCATCATGGTCGTCCTTTTTGTAGCTGTCATTATCCCAAAATCGGAAAGCAACACCCACACCGCCGCCAAGGAACCAACCAAAGGGACCAATTCCCGTGTCAACGATTGTGTCTTCGATAAACCAGTAATCCCCCGTAATACCAAAAGTAAAATAATTACTTCGAGCATAGAAATCTGCTGCAAAAACCAAAGGTACATTATCAAGTTTGAAAGTAATGGCAGCTCCACCATTTCCACCTACACCACCACCACCTTGAATACCAATGGCCCAGGCAAAGGCGCCACCAACACAGACTACCATCAGGAGTGCTGCAACGATAAGAATCTTCTTGTTCACATTAAACCTCCTATGTAAAATGTTCTGGTACAGTATAGCCTAAACTAAACGGAACTTCAAGTTATTCACAATTCTTTTATTTAGTTTTCATGTTTGCCAAACCAGAGAATGGAGTTTGTAAAAAAAGGCCGACAAATTCCTTGGCATAAGGAAATCATCAGCCTTTGCACTTCTGCAAGATGAGCTTACAGGGGAATGTTCCCGTGCTTTTTCTCAACACAGGAGGTGGACTTTTTGCTCTTCAGCAAGCGAAGGCACTGGGAAATCCTTCTCCTTGTATCCTCAGGATTGATGACCTCTGAAACATAGCCCTGCTCGGCGGCAGTTTTGGGAGTCATGACAGTTTCACGATATTCCTGAAGTTTTTCTTCAATCATTTGAGCCTTTGAGGGATCCTGTACATCCTTGGCGTACAGAATCTGGATTGCACCCTCAGCACCCATCACAGCGATCTCTGCCTTGGGCCATGCAAATACAAAGTCGGCGCCAATATGCTTGGAGCACATGGAGATGTATGCCCCACCATAGGCCTTTCGTGTAATAACGGTAATCTTCGGCACTGTTGCCTCAGAATAGGCATAAATCAACTTTGCACCGTGGCGGATAATTCCCTTCTGCTCCTCCTGTGGGCCAGGAACGAATCCAGGAACGTCAACCAAACTCAACAAGGGAACGTTAAACGCATCGCAGAAACGGATAAAACGAGCAGCCTTGTCGGAGGCATCACAGTTCAGGATTCCTCCAAGCCCTGCGGGGTTGTTAGCAACGATACCAACGGTACGTCCTTCGATACGGGCAAATCCCACAACAATGTTGATGGCAAACTCCTCCATAACCTCAAAGAAGCTGTCATCATCTACCAAGCAATCAATCACATTGCGGATATCATATCCCTGGGTTCCCCTGTCTGGAAGAACCTCTGCAATTTTCTTTGCCTTTTTGCGGGCATCGTATCGGGCAGAAGCTGAAGGAACACGGTCTCCGTAGTAATGGGGAATATAGTCCAAAAGCTTTCGTACCTTGGAAAAGCAATCCTTTTCATCGGGACAACGGAAGTGTGATACACCAGATTTCTGGGCATGGATTGCTCCACCTCCCAAGTCCTCCTCGGTAATGTCCATGAACATGACGCTTTTTACAACCTTTGGACCAGTAATGAACATGTAGCTGATTTCATCAACAGTAAAGATAAAGTCTGTGATTCCAGGAGAATAGACGGCTCCACCGGCACAAGGTCCTGCAATGATGGAAATCTGAGGAATATATCCTGATGCACGAACATTTTGGAAAAAGAGGTTTCCGTAGCCAGCCAAGGAATTAACGCCCTCCTGAATACGAGCTCCGCCTGAATCATTGATTCCGATAACAGGACAACGAGCCTCGATTGCCATTTCGATAATCTGGGCAATCTTGTCTCCGTGCATCCTTCCCAGAGAACCGCCCTGTACGGTAAAGTCCTGTGCATAGATGGCCACGCGACGGCCGTTAATCATTCCAAATCCTGTAATAACACCGTCGTAAGGAATCTCCTTGCCGGCCATACCAAAGCTAGTGCAGTTATGGTGTACACCAGAGTAAATTTCCATAAAGGAATCTTTATCCACCAGTGCATTGATTCTTTCGATGGCATGGAGTTTGCCCTTTGCGTGCTGACGCTCTAAATTATATTCCATAGTTTAAAATACCTCTTGCATTCATTTAGACAAAAATAGCAATAATGTCATATTAATGATACCTTCCAAAATTGTCAATAGAAACATTGGGAAACAAATCTAGGAAAAAAAAAGACTTCTACGCATAACGCAGAAGTCCTTCCTGAGCTACATTGGATTCGAACCAATGACCCACGCCTTAAAAGGGCGTTGCTCTACCTACTGAGCTAGTAGCCCATCACCTATCTTTCTAGGTCTAGGTATCATAACAAATATGAATTTATTTGTCAACAGAGAAGTCAACCATAAATTAAAATTCTTGAGTAAATATCTTGCCTTTTAAAGTTAATCCTTGCATGAAGGAGAATTTGCCATTATACTAGTAGCCATGAAGAAAAATTTTTTATTGCTATTGTGTTTTTTTGTGGTTGGACTTGGTTTTGCAGCTGAACCTGCTACAGCTGTATTTACTGGGGAGGATTATTCAATCTATGTAACCTATTCAGAAAGCCTGCAGCCTGGAGACCCCCTTTGTGTTCGATTGGATTTTACTCCGTCAAAAAAGACTATGAGGGAACCAGATGGTCTTACCCAAGCGGTACTGCTGTTTGGGGAAAAGAAGAAAACTGATTTTTTTGTCCTTGATGGAAAAAATGACGCGAATACTTCTCTTTCCCTCTGTGCCATGATTCCCCTTTCCACCTATCAAGAAAGTGGTTCCTACGATGTAACAATCATGTATAGTGCATACGGCAGGGAATACATGAAATTCAGTTTACCTATTTCTGTGGAGCCCAAGGAATTTATTAGTGAAACCTTAGAGCTTGACAACAGGAATACTGCTATCAAAACAGATACAAGCTCCACTCGCATGAACCAAATTGATACATTAAACGAAATTTTATTTACCGTGAATTCTGAGGCTGTGTATCAAAAAAAAGCCTTTGTTGCTCCCACCACAGCTACACGAAGAACCTCTTTCTTTGGTGATAGACGTGTATATACTTACGTGGGAGGTGGTTCTTCCACAAGCCTGCACTATGGCATTGACTACGGTATTCCAACTGGTTCTGAAGTAACTTCCTGTGGTGATGGCCGAGTGGTGATGGCTGAAGAGAGAATTTCATCTGGGTTGAGCGTGGTGATTGAGCATATGCCTGGATTGTACAGCCTGTACTATCACTTGGATTCCATGAGCGTAAAGGTGGGAGACATGGTGAAGGCTGGAGACAAGGTGGGCTTGTCTGGCTCCACTGGATTGGCCACCGGCCCCCATCTGCACTGGGAGGTGCGGTTGAATGGGGAGGCGGTAAATCCAGATTTCTTTACAGAAAAAAGCTTTTTATACTTCCAGTAATTTCATGAAGGCTGTCTCATCAATAACGGGAATTCCCAGCTGGGCGGCCTTCTTGTTTTTTGCGGATCCGGAGGCGGTATTGTTTGTTACAAGATAGGACAAGCCCTTTACCACTGACGACTTGGTGGTGCCGCCCCGCTCTTTTACCAGCTGCTCGGCTTGACTCCGCTTCATGGATAATTCACCAGTAAAGCAGAAGGATAATCCTGACAAGGCTCCGCCGGCAACAGTTGCTTTGAGGGTGATGAAGCCATTTTTTACCAGTCCTTGCATTTCTGCCTTGTTGTCTGCCAAGCCTTGTACCAAGGCTGCTGCGGTAATGTCTCCAAATCCATTGACAGCACTGATTTCTTCTGCCGAGGCAGAAAGAAGCTTATCCAAGGTGGAGAACCCAGCCTCTGTAAGCCGCTCCACCAAGGTTTCTCCAATACCTTCTATGTCGAATCCTGCCACAAAGGTAGCCAAAGAAATGGTGCTTCGAGTTTTTAAGGACTTGATGACCTTCTTTGCTCCCAGTGACTCCTTGTCCTTGGAGATACTTTCTTGGTTCAAGAAAAAGGGGGTGAGCTGGGCTTCTGTCAGCTGATACAGAGAGGAAATGGAGCTTACCACCCCTGCTTGAAACAAGGATGATAGCAAGGTTGTTCCAAAATCTCTAATATCAAGAACAGAAATCCATTTTTCCAGCTGGTGAAGAATCTTTTTTACACAAGCCTTGTTGGGGCAATAAAGGCGAGTTCCTTCATCCACCAAGTCTGAGCCGCACTGGCTACACTGGCAGGGAAAGGCTATTTCTTCTAAAGCTTGAGGAGCAGCTCCTTCTGGGGGATTAACCACAGCCTCAATCTTGGGAATGATTTCCCCCCGCTTTGTCACCACCACATGGCTACCGATTTGCACGCCCAAGGCTCTGATGGTGTTGGGATTCACCAAGCTCGCGCGCTTGACCCTTGTTCCGGCCAACTCCACCGGGTCGAACAGGCCCACGGGGGTATAGGTGGCTCCAGATTCGCTCCATTCAACCTGACGAAGAATTGTAACCGCCTCTTCCAGGCTGAATTTAAATGCAATCTGACGTTCTGGCCTTGCCCTAGCAGCATCCTCCAGGTTTATGGCCCGCTCCTTTACCACCAAGCCATCAATGTCATAGTCAAGCTCTGGTCTTAGCTCCATCACTTGAGCTCGGTAGTCAATTACCTGCTGGGGAGAATTACAGAGGGCCAAGGGAACGGTGTTAAAGCCACAGGACTCAAGCCATTTCACCTTGTCAATTTCGTCTGCAAAGGAATGGTTTTCAAAGAGGGCATCGTAACAGATGACTTTTAAATGATGGCTTCCCTCCCCGTCCTTCCGCTTCATAAGGCCATTGGCGGCATTGCGACAATTTGCCTTGTCAGAGAAAAAGTCACGGTGTACCTGGCGAGTCATAATCACCTCACCCCGAATGCCTCCTGTGTAGGGAAGAATTTTTCCCTCCAATTCCAGTGTGGCAAGGACTCCCTGCATCTTCTTAGCATTGGCAGTGATATCATCTCCAACAATGCCGTTGCCCCGGGTTACCGCCCGCGCAAAGACCCCCTTGTCATATTGCAGCTCAAGGCTAGCACCATCGAGCTTATATTCCACCAAGTATTCATCGTAGGGATGCTTTTCTGTCCAAGCTAAAAATTCCTGGGGATTGGCGGCCTTGTCTTGGCTTCCCATGGGAATGCGGTGGCGAGCCTTGGCAAAATTCCCGGAATCCGCCCCCACCCGATGGAGGATAGAGTTTGACGGATCAAGGTTTTTCAACTCATCCCACAAGGAATCAAATTCCTGGTCTGAAATAAGGGCCTCTCCATTGTAGTAGGCATCTTGATACCTTGCAATGAGTTGTTCCAGCTTGTGAATCCGTACTGAGTCAAAAAGATTTATTTCCACTTCAGTCCTCCTGCCGTAAAAAGAACAATTCTCGAATTACATGGTTCTTGTCCAGCCCCTTTTCCTCAAAGCGAGTTTCTGGACGCCACTCTTGGCGGGGGGCAAAGCCCTGGAATTTATTTTTCAGGCCAGGGGTCTGCTCCAACTGCTCCAAGGCAAACTCTGCGTAGGGTTCCCAGTCGGTGGCCATGTAAAGATAACCTTCCGCCACAAGCTTTTTGGTGATTAAATCGGTATGTGGCCGCTGAACAAGCCGCCGCTTGTGATGCTTCTTTTTGGGCCAAGGGTCGGGAAAGAAAATATGGAAGCCGCTTACAGAGCCATCGGGAATCATTCTTTCCAGCACCTCCAGGGCATCATGCTCCACAATATAGATATTTTTTAGGTTGCGGCGGCGAATCTCCCCCAAAAGCTTGCCAACACCTGGACGATGGACCTCCAAACCAAGGTAATTTGTGCCTGGATTTTCTGCGGCAATGATGGCTGTAGCCCTTCCCATGCCAAAACCGATTTCCACTGTTACAGGATTGGTGTTGCTGAATATCTGGGTATAGTTTAGGCAGGCATCTGTGTAGGGAATGCACCAGCGGCCAGAAAGCTCCTGATAATCCTTTTGCTGGGTAGGAGTCATACGACCAGCCCGCAATACAAAGGTCTTGATAGTACGATAGAATGCTGTTTGTTGTTGTACTTGATTTTCTGTATCCATTTGTTGGTCTCCTATTCAAGGTTGTGGGCTGGCAAAAGGTAGAGAACCTGCCTGTTTGGATAGTCCAAGCAGATTCTCAGGGATTTTGCCTCGTGATACGAATTCTTTATATCCGAAAAATCCTTCCAGTCATCCCAAGCTTTTTCAAAGAACAGCAGGGTTCCCCTACCATTGAGTTCAGAAAAAAGAGCTACCCTTCTGATAGGCTCATCAGGGGAACCTTCACTGGAACCATCATCACCTTCCTGTTGTTCCTGCTGGATTGAAAAAATCGGCTGCTCCAGTGGAGGTTCAGGAACTTCCTCATAATCAAGCTGGAATTGTCCCGTTGCTGTTTTTCCAGCTAAATCAGTGTAGATAACCTGATACTGTCCTTGGGGAAATGCTGAGAAATAGGGAGACATGAGACCCGGGGAACCAGCCCAAAGCTTGGAGCCATTATTTAGAATCAGTGGCTTGTCTATGAGCCAAAACAGCTTTTCTTCGGGAAAAGAAATTTCCAGTCTCATGACACGTTCCGTCCCTTCGGAGCTTTGTGCAAAGACGGAAAGCCGTTGTACTGGTTCTTCCTGAAGGCTCTTGTAATCATAGACAACAATGGCGTCCAGAGAAATCAGCTCTGGCACGGAGTTGGAGCAAGCTACAAAACTCACACAGCATATAGAAAACGCTGCAATGAAAAAAGGAAGAAAATGTCTCATCAAAAGTTGAACGCCAAGGTAATAACCATCAGATTGCTAACAGAATACTGGTTTACCAATGACTCAAATTTAACATTTACCTTTTTACATGCCTCATCCAAGTATGAAAGGTAATACAAGCCCAAGTCCATGCCCTCAGAGCCTTCTGGCAGCTCCTTGTAAAAGTCGATGAGGGAACGCTTCTTCAAGTCCGCGGACTTCTTTGTCTCAATGCTTTCCTTAACCTCTTGGAATTCATCATCCTTGTTATACAGAGTAATCTGCAGCCGCCCCTGTTTGCCGATGGAGGAGGAGCCACCACCGAGCTTCCAGGAAAGAAATACCATCTCATGCTTTTTAATCATTTCAGAAATGATTTTTTTTCGGACGTCTGGATCATAAATCAGCATGTCGGTGTCGGGGAGCCCCCGGTACATTTTCTTTGCTTCCTGACGCATATTGGTATTCTCGCAGTTCAAGGCAAGCTCCATTATCATCAAGGAAATATATTCAGCAACACGGCCTTTTTCCATGTAATCTTCCAGCAGGGCATTGATGCGTCTGTGAATCTCCTCGAATCCACTTTGCCCATAAAATTTGGTAATAACATACCAGTTGAGACGGCTCATGCGGTTCAGAAATTTTTCCGTCATCAGCATAAAGATATTCCGTTCCTCTGGAGACAAATCAGGATTTTCCTTGATGGAATGCCACAGGGGATCTAAAATCGCCTTGCGTACCCTTGCAACTACCTCCTCCCTGTTGGAAAGATGAAAAAGCACCTGTCGATCAGTTATTTTTGACCTTTCATCAATAATTTGGGAGGGATTTGCCCTGTTATGTCTATGAACACAATCAGAATCTATGAGGGTGGCATACACTTCCTTGTTAAATTGCTTGTAAAGCAAGGAAAAAACCACCAGCTTGGTCAAATCCATTACATCCTGCTTGGAGGATGAGAATTCTGGCAGCGATATTTCCAACTTGGAGATATAATCTACCAAAATCATCTGCTGGATTGTCTGGGGAGCAAAAGAATCCAATGAGATACCATATTCCTCTATGTTATCCGCCAGTTTTATCCGCAACAACTTTTTTTTATTCTGGATAAAATGGGAAGCTCCTTCTTCCGTTAGAATTACCTTCAACGGAAGGTTCAAAAGCCCCTTCTTTGTGGATTCACTCACTGTTCAACTCCTAAGATTCCATTATATACAAAGGTACTTGCATTGTAAACAAGAATTGTTATAATTGTATAATATGAATAATATCGGAAGGTTTTCACTAATTGTTCTGTTGATATTTCTTTCTTCAGGTATTTTTTTTGCACAATCTTCCGGTCATCGGGAACTTTCCAACCAGCTATATGATTTCTTCCAGCAGGAGGGCTTTCGTCCCCAACGGCAGCTGCTGGCAAACAGCAATCAATTCCCCTATTCCATTCTCCTTGATTTTAACCAAAAAAAAATTGAGGAAAATCAAGAAATCCAAAGGCTCATTATTGCCCTAGCTCAGGAAACGGCCCAAGAATGTCTAGATGAGGTGCTAGCCTTGGCCAGACTGATGGAAAAAGCTGATTCTGAAGTACCCTTAACCCTTGCACTCTTGGCAAATGAGATCTATCCTTTCCCCTCAGTTTTCAAAAAAACTGATTCAAGTGCTATAGCAGCAAAAGCTTCTGTAGAAAACCAATGGCACCCTACAGGCTCCCAAATCCTATTGGAAAATATTTACACTCCAGATGCTTGCGCCTTGATTATGCTTGATGGTACTGCATCTCAATTCGATCAAGCCACCGTTGTGTTCGGTGCAGACGGTATTCTCACTCCCCTTTGGCTGATTCAGCAGGTTCCCCTACCAATTTCCCAGGATTCTCTCATTACCTACCGACTGAATCTGGCGGAAGACAATCCTGCCCTAATACCTTTTTTTCAATCTGGAATGGCTACAGTAGCAATTTCTTTTAATAGTAGTGAGCAGGAGCAACGGCAAGAGGTTTTTTCCGCACTGGAAACCATGACAGAAAATTTTTCTGTGGAGGAAAGTCTTTCTGCCAATAGTAAAAACTATATAGTCCTTCATTTTGTGGACAATATCTGGATTGGAGAGCAATTTTCCATCCTTGTGTACCTGTTCATCAGCATTTTGGTACTGGCCATTATCAGCGGCTTTTCCTTTTTAGGTAAAAAGGGAGCAATCCATCGGCAATCTTTTTTTAAGATTTGGTATCTTATTCCCATTACGATCTTTCTGTCAACCTTTTTCCTGTGGGTAGGTCAGCTTGTGGCGGGCAAGCTTGTTCAAACTGTGCCTGAAAATACGGTGATAATTCTTGGTATAAAAACCTTGTTCTCCTTCATAGCAGTTTCCCTTCCTTTTATCTTTCATTTAAAGCTACGTCTTCCCATTGTGCAATTTGCCTATGGATATCTGTTAACTATTGTAGTGGCCATGAACATTTTTATCTTTGCCTCCATCGATTTGGTACTCCTGTTTATTTTTGTACTTGAATACATCATCATTTATTTCAGTAGACTTGCAAAAAGGCTTATTCCTTTGATTGTTGCCTCATTAATCATGCTGCTCCCCTTCATTCCCTATGCTGTAAATATCTTGGCATATGCCTCCCGGGACAAGCTCCTTCACCTTGTTCAAACAGGAATCTTGGGCAATATGCTATACGCTTGTATTCTCATCCCATTTCAAATTATGTGGCTTAGGATAATGGTCCGAATTGATATTTTTGGTACCAACCGCCATATTTCCCCCATAAAGATCATTATCGCCACCATTGGAGTTATGGGAATAATGGTGCTCTGTATTGTCGGAACCTTATTTTTTGCTTCCCTGGCGCTCGACAGAGCCATTTCTGGAAACGAGTTGAAGCAACAACCACTGCGGCCCTATTTTTATCAGCTTGTAGAAGCCCCGGTACCAGAAAAACTCCATGCTTCTGTTGAGCGAAAAAGCTACCTTGAATTACAGTCTGTAGAAGTGCGAATCGACTCTCCCGTACCAGTTGTTCGCTATGAAGTCAGTGTAACATCTGAAAATCCAATTCCAGTCTACGACTCTCCCATAAGTTTCATCACGGTACAAAATACCATTCAATCAGGAAATCACTCAGAAACTGAAGGCTCAACTGCAACAACCCATTTCTTGATTCCTGACTTTCCAACAAATACAACCTCCTTTGAATACACAGCTGACGGAGATATGCCCCAAAACATCAAAGTCCTCTTATATCTCCAGGTAGCCCCTCAGCAAGCGTGTCTTGTTGAGCGTAATTTTTTCCTGCCAGCCCTTGAGGGAATGCACTGATGTTCCTACACGTAGATATTGACGCATTCTTTGCCTCGGTGGAACAGCTGGACAATCCCCGGTTACGAGGAAAGCCAGTGATTGTCGGTGCCATTCCAGGGCACAAGCGTGGTGTTGTGGCTGCCGCATCCTACGAAGCTAGAAAATTCGGGGTGCATTCTGCCATGCCCATTGACCAGGCATATCGATTATGTCCCCAAGGAATCTATCTTCCTTCCAACATGAGAAGATACCGGGAAAAATCCCAGGAGGTTATGGCAATCTTTGGGGAATTCTCCCCTGACGTGCAGCAAATGTCCATCGATGAAGCCTTTATCGATTTGACAGGAACCCAACGATTGTTTGGACCTCCAGAAGAAACCGCCAAAATGGTGAAGAAACGTGTTTTGGAGGCAACTGGGTTAACAGTTTCTGTGGGGCTTGCCAGCAATCGCTATGTGGCAAAAATTGCCTCCGGCATGTCTAAGCCAGATGGTTTCTTTTATGTGCAGGAAGGACAGGAGCAGTCATTTATGGAAAAGCTCCCCTTGAAAAAAGTATGGGGAGTGGGAGAAAAAACCTTGGCAAAGCTCCATTCCCACGGAATCCACACGGTAGAGGATGGCTTGAAAACGCCTCTTTCAGCTTTGGAGGGATTTTTAGGAGAGGCTAGCGGGCAATTTTTTTACAAGGCGGTGCGGGGCATGGAAGCCTCTACCTTTCGAGATGCTCCCCAGTCCCGCTCCATCAGTGCTGAAAACACCTACGAGGAAAATCTTACCGACAGATATGTGATTGGTACAGCTCTCATGGATTTGTCTCAAAACGTAATGTTTCGCCTGATGAAAGAAAATTGGAAAAGCAAAACAGTTTGCATCAAAATCCGCTACTATGACTTTACCACCACCTCCATCCAGGAAACATCCCAGCGTTACATTGCCTGTGCAGAGGATCTTTTTCAACGAGCCACGGAGCTTTTTGACAAAAGATACAATGGGAGGGGAATACGACTTTTGGGAGTTGGAGCCATGAACTTGGAGCCTGGCCAAGAAATCGTTCAGCAGGACTTATTCGATTTTGGACAGGAACGACAGCACAAACTGGAAGAGGTTGTATTACAATTAAAAACAAAAAATCCACAGCTGCCCATTACCAAGGCCCGACTCTTGAACAAGTCTGCCAAAGCCAATGCTTCTGAAAAATCAGAGGATTAACTTCAAAAAAAATTAAAAAAATATTTTTTTTTATCTTGACACGTTTTACTGTTTTTGTTAGTATACTCCTACATTGCATTCCCCGATTGTGTAATGGTAGCACCTCAGATTCTGGTTCTGATTGTGGGGGTTCGAGTCCTCCTTGGGGAAATAACACGAGTGTCGTGATTCTTTGGTCCCTTCGTCTATCGGTTAGGACAAAAGATTCTCAATCTTTAAAGAGGGCTTCGATTCCCCTAGGGACTGAAAAGGCTTGGAAAACCAAGCCTTTTTTTTATCTCCATACATAGAATTATTATTATGATTTATATTTTTTTATACAGTTCCTTATGCAGGAAATGTATATTGTATACTATTTCATACTACCTAATAAATATTATATAACCACTTTTCAGTTTTACCCGAATTAGATATACTTTCTTGCATGAAAGTCATCATCTCTCCAGCAAAAAATATGAGTACCAAGGCCGATGCCCTAGCTCCAAAGGAAGAGCCAGCTTTTATTCAGCAGGCACAAAAACTGGTGGATTACCTTAAGTCCCTCTCCCTTGAACAGCTGAAAACCCTTTTAGCCTGCAACGACAAGCTTGCCCAGCTGAATTATGACCGCTATCAAAGCATGGACCTTCATTCAGGAACAAATCCTGCCCTGGTGTCCTATGAGGGAATCCAATATCAGTACATGGCTCCACGGGTCTTTACCTACGAGTACTTTGACTATGCCCAGCAGCACGTGAGGATTCTCTCCGGGCTTTATGGCATCTTGCGTCCCTTTGACGCCATCGTTCCCTATCGGCTGGAGATGCAGGCCAAGCTGAAAACAGATTTTTGCAAGAATTTGTATGATTTTTGGGGAGATCGGTTGTATCAAGAATTGACAATGGATTCAAACATCATCATCAATCTTGCTTCCGATGAATATAGCAAGGCTATAAAAAAATATGTGCAGCCAACAGATAGATTTATCACCTGTCGTTTTTGTGAGCAAGGAGATGGCAGGCTCGTGGAAAAAGGCGTGTACGTAAAGATGGCTCGTGGGGAAATGGTCCGCTACATGGCGGAGCAAAATTTACACGAACCAGAGGCTATGCAGAGTTTTACTGGCCTTGGCTATAGCTTTAGCCAGGAGCATTCTACCGAAACATTGTACACTTTTGTGCGATAAACAAGCATCGATTCCCTTGAATTTGTGATGCCAGACTTTTTGGGTGGACTTTATATAGAATTATTTTTTTGATATAGTAGCCTCATGATTGACATTCATTCTTTGGTGCTGTACAAAGGTCAGCCAGCCCTTGTTCAAGAGGAATCAGGGGGAAAATATACTATTATTTATTGCTCAAGCCTTCCTTCCGCAGGAGGAAAATCAGCCCAGTTTGCCACACAAAAAGTTCGTGACAAAGATATTTCTGAACTTTTTGCAAAAACTGAAGGTAACAAAAACCTCCTTCCAGCCCTTTTGTCAATAGAATCAACAGATGCTGAATGTAGGGATTTGATAGAACCGCTATATGAACTTTTAATAGAAGAAGACGATGCTTTTTCAACCTCATTTTCCTTTGGAGACCTTTGTGATTATGGTGGAATGGAAACGCCAGAACAATGCTGGAAGCTCTACAAGGCACTGAAGGGAAGCTTTTTCTTTCAGCAACAAGGAGAAAGCCTTCAGTTCATCCCCCGTTCTCAAGAAGAGATTACAAAGCTTGCAGAAAAGAGCCTTGCTAAGGAGCGGGAAGAAGAGCTGAGAGGAGCATTTATCCAGCGGTTAAAAAAACAGCAGCTGGAGCTTCCCGGAGACTATCAGCTGATGCAGGATGTGGAAGCCCTTGCCCTTGGAAAAACAGAAAAATCCCGTACCATGAAGGAAGCCGGCTTTACAGAGACACCAGAAAAGGCCCACAAATTGTTGCTGGATACTGGGGTGTGGTCCATCTACAAGAATCCCTATCCGGCACGTTGGGGGCTTTCCATGCAGTCTGCCACGGAGCAGCTGGCCAGTCCCCCTCATGAGGAGCGACTGGAGCTTAATCAAGTTGCCTATGCCATAGACAATGCCTGGAGTGCAGATCCTGACGATGCCATTGCCTTCGATGGAAGCTTTGTATGGGTTCATATTGCAGATCCAGCTTCCAGTGTTTTACCTGACACTCCCATTGATATTTCTGCCCGTCATCGTGGCTCAACCCTGTATATTCCAGAAGGTGCCGCACGTATGCTGGCAGAAGAGTCCTTGGAGGATTATGCCCTGGGTTTAACAGAAGGGTCAGGAGAATTGTCACGGGCCCTTTCCTTTAAAATCCAGCTGGATGAAGCCGGCGCGATTATGAGCTGCGATGTACTAAAGACTCGGGTTAAGGTGCAGCGATGTACCTACCAGCAGGTGGACGAGCAAAAGGACTCCCCTGAATTTGCTCCACTTTTTGCCATTGCCAGACGAAATGAGCAGCGACGCCTGAACAATGGGGCTGTATCTATAATCTTGCCGGAAGTCCACATTTCTGTGAATCAAGAACAAGTGGAGATTCATCCTAGCATTCATTGGGAATCAGGGAACTTGGTGCGAGAGTTTATGCTGCTGGCAGGAGAGGCAGCGGCAAAGTTTGCCTTCAAGAACAACATTCCCTTTCCCTTTGTCAGCCAAGAGTCTCCGGATTTACCGTCTGATCCGCCCCCAGGTTTAGCAGGACAATACAAGCTGCGCCGTTGCATGAGAAGCAGAAGTGTTGGTGTCACTCCGATGCAACATGCAGGTCTTGGACTGGGAATGTACAGTCAGGTCACCAGCCCTTTGCGTCGGTACAGCGATTTGGTAGCCCACCAGCAGCTGCGAGCATTTATCGATGGCCGTCCGTTGCTGGACAAGGACAAGGTGCTGGAGCGAATCTCAGCGGGTGATGCTGCCGCCAGTGCTGCAGTACGAGCAGAACGCAATAGCAACCTACACTGGATTCTCGTGTATCTTGCCATGAATCCCCAGTGGACAGGTGAGGCAGTTGTAGTAGAAATCCGAGGAAAACAAGCTTATTGCCTGATTCCAAGTCTTGCCCAGGAAACGCTGCTTACCCCCAAGGGAACGGTGGAATTGAACCAAATTCTGCAGGTAAAGGCAGGTAATATTAATATTCCCGCCCTGTCAGTTACCTTCCAAGAAGTCTAGGGATAGTTTGAACGATTCATCATTTTTCGGGTTTTCAAGAATCTGAAACTATGATAAAGTTGTAATGATTACATTTTGCTCTGTTTTAGGGCGGGAAGAAAGAGGTTTTTATAATGATTGTATCTTGGATGACTACCAATAAGTGCAATTTGAAATGCAGCCACTGTTATCAGGATGCTGGTGCTGCAAAGGAAGAGGAGTTGACTACGGCCGAGGGTAAAAAGCTTATTGACGAAATTGCTCGGGCTGGATTTAAGGTTATGATTTTTAGTGGTGGAGAACCCTTGCTCCGCCCAGATATTTATGAATTGGTAGCCTACGCCTCATCCAAGGGCTTGCGACCTGTATTCGGTACAAATGGTATGCTCATTACCAAGGAGGTTGCCCAAAAGCTAAAAGATGCCGGCGCCCAAGCCATGGGAATCAGTCTCGATAGCCTTGATGAAGCCAAGCACAACAAGTTCCGTGGGCTACCTGATGCCTACTCCAAGACAATTCAGGGAATGAAAAATTGTCGTGAGGTTGGCCTCCCCTTCCAGATCCACACCACCGTCATGGACTGGAACAAGGAAGAGGTGTGCGAGGTCATTGACTTTGCCGTGGAAATGGGAGCCATTGCTTCCTATCTTTTCTTCTTGATTCCAGTGGGACGGGGTGTATTCATTGAGCAAAACGCAGTCGAGGTTCAAGAATATGAGGACTTGCTCAAAAAAATCATGGCCAAGCAGAAGGAGGTTCCCATTTCCATCAAGCCAACCTGTGCCCCCCAGTTTACTCGTGTAGCAATTGAAATGGACATTGAACTGAACGAGCGCTTTACCAGAGGATGTCTGGCAGGACTTACCTATTGTATTATCAGCCCCACCGGGGTTGTTCGTCCCTGTGCCTACATGGTGGAGGAAGCGGGGAACGTTCATGAAAAGGCCTTTGATGAGATTTGGCAGGAAAGCCAGGTTTTCAAGACCTTGAGAACAAAGCACTATGAGGGAACCTGCGGAACCTGCGATTACAACAATATTTGCGGTGGATGCCGGGCCCGTTCTGCTTATTACCACAATGGAAATATCTTGGCAGAAGACACTTACTGTGCCTATGGACTCAGCAGACGAGAACACGCCTAAGGGATTGGAGGATAGTATGGATAAAACGAATAGAAAAGGAAGATGTCCTCTTTCACCTGCAGCAAGAAAGGTTTTCGTCTGTTTTTGTATTTGTTTGGTACTGGCTGTCGTTTACTTTTTTACCGCAAGAAAACAAGCAGCGAATGCAGCTGAAGCGCCTGCTTCTGAAGCTACATCTGAGGCAATTACCTTTACCGATGCCCTGGGCCAGGAGCTCACCTTAGCTCGCCCAAAGCGTGTTGTTTCCCTCATGGGAAGCTTTACTGAAATCTGGCTTTTGGCAGGTGGACGTGACACCTTGGTGGGAACAGCCGTGGATACCCAGGACAAGCGTGACCTGGGGCTTCCAGAAACCGTGGTAAATGTGGGAACCTACCAGTCCCCCAACCTGGAGGCTATCCTTGCCCAGTCCCCCGACTTGGTGCTCTTGTCCTCCGAGACAGTCCGCACGGACAACCATGTGGCATTCAAGAACAGCCTTGCTGACGCAGGAATTCCTGCTGCCTATTTCAGCGTAACCCACTTCGAGGACTATCTGAAGATGCTGGAGATTTGCTGTCAGCTTACTGGAAACCAGCAGTTCTACACCGAAAAGGGCTTGAACGTAGAAGCACAAATCCAGGAGGTTCTAGGTCAGTATAAACTGGAAAGCCAGCCCACTGCCCTCCTGATGATTACTTATTCAGGAGGAATCAGACCCCAGGCCTCTACCACCATGACTGGAGGAATGTTGGCTCAGCTGGGCTGCAAGAACATCATCGATGATTATCCCAGCCTCCTGAAAGATTTCAGCATGGAAAAGGTTATGGAAATTGACCCGGACTACATCTTTGTCATCCCCATGGGATACAGCGATGAAGAAGCCCTGCGGGCTTTGACCACCAGTGTGGAGGAAAATCCAGCCTGGAACGTACTGTCTGCAGTACAGAACAAGCGGTATCACCCCCTACCACCAGAAAAATTCATGTTCAAGCCCAATGATCGCTGGGCAGAAAGTTATCGCTATCTGGGGGAATACTTCCGGAACAATCCTGTCAACAAATAAGATGAATCAAGAATTAAAAAGCGACTTGGGACAAGCCAACTTGAAAAAAAGTCGGCTTGTTCTAGTTGTAGCAATTGTACTAACCCTTTGCATCACCCTCCTTGCCCTGTCATTTGGGTCTTCAAAGGTATCTTTAATGGAGTTCTTCCAAGCCCTTGTAAAGGGTGATACCTCTGCACCAGCCTATCGCATCATCTATTTTAGCCGCTTGCCACGAGTGCTTGGAGCCCTGCTGGCAGGAAGTGCCTTGGCTGTGGCAGGGACAATTATGCAGGCTGTCTTGCAAAATCCCTTGGCCAGTCCAAACATCATCGGCATAAACAATGGCGCAGGATTCTTTGTGCTGGCCTGCTCCGTGGTTTTTCCCAGTAATCCAGCGATTCTCCCCCTGGCAGCCTTTCTCGGAGCCTTAATCACTGCCCTCATGATATTTGCCTTGGCCATGGGAAGGGGCTCCACCAAGCTCTCCCTTGTTCTTACTGGAATTGCCATGAGCAGCATCCTTGGGGCGGGAATGAATGTCATTATGATTCTCTTTCCCGATGCCTACATTGGAGCCAGCACCTTTTTGGTGGGTGGGCTTGGTTCTGTAACCATGGACAATCTTCGATTTGCAGTTGTCTATATCATTATTGGCCTGACTCTCTCCGTATTTTTGCGACGAGACATGAATATTATTGCCTTAGGTTCTAATACGGCAAAGGCTTTGGGAATGGCTGTATCCACCACTCGCTTTCTTTTGATTGCAACCGCAGCAATTCTTACTGGAGCGGCAGTAAGCTTTGCGGGATTAATTGGCTTTGTAGGGCTTATTGTTCCCCATGCCATCCGTTTTTTTATCGGTAGTGACCATCGGCTTTTGGTACCAGCCAGCATCTTTGCAGGATCAGGATTTGTAACCCTTTGCGACCTTGTCTCTCGTATTGTTTTTGCCCCCTATGAGGTTGCCGTGGGAATTCTCCTATCCTTGGCAGGTGGCCCATTCTTTATTTATCTTGTGATTCGCAGCAAGAGGAGTCAAAATGATTGAGCTGCAGCAGGTTTCCTTTGCCTATCCTTCCCGCCATCCCCTTTTTCAAGAATTCAACCTGGGCTTTCCAGAAGGAAAGATTACCACCATTCTTGGTTCCAACGGAAGTGGAAAAAGTACCCTGCTCAAGCTTGCAGCCCGATTGCTGACGCCACAGCAAGGCCAAGTCTTGTTAGATGGCAAGGATTTGCACACCATGAAATCAAAGGATGTGGCAAAGCGAATTTCCCTCCTCCATCAAAATAATTTTCCACCAGAAATTACTGTGGCCACCTTGGTATCCTATGGTCGCTATCCCTACCATAAATATGGTCAAAGCTTTTCCCAAAGGGATCATGAGGCAGTGGAAAAGGCTTTAAGTCAAGTTCAGCTCCATGATTTGAGAAACAGCCTCCTCACTCGCCTTTCTGGTGGACAAAGACAACGGGCCTTTATTGCCATGGCCCTAGCCCAGGACACGGACATCGTGTTCCTAGACGAACCTACCACCTATTTGGACATCAACATTCGGCTGGAACTGATGGAGTTGGTAAGATTCCTCAATAGCCAGGGGAAGACCATTATCATGGTGCTCCACGACTTGAACCTTGCCCTGGAGAATTCCCACAATATTGTTTTACTGGAACGGGGCAAGCTTTTTGCAGAAGGAAGTCCGGAGCAGGTAATTGAAACGGGGCTGCTAGACAAGGTATTTAATATTCAAACCCACATTTTCCACAAGGATGGAAAAACCTTCCATCACTTTAGCCGCCAACAATCATAAAAATACCCCTAAAGTTGAACGAGTATTCAACTTTAGGGGCTCATCAAAGCTAAGGCAAACAGCCTTACTCCAATGGAGCGTAGTAACCGATTTCATCTCGGCCAGAACGATTCAAAAGATAAGCCTCCACTTCCAAGGGAAGATAGTCCTTTCCAAAGTTTGTGTTCAAGGAAGAGGTATAAGACAGGCGATAGGAGCCGTTTGGTGTGGCGATTACCTCTTTTACAATACCAGACAAGCCTTCTGGACGATACACGAACTGGGTGTCTCCATCGGTAGCCTCGGTAATGTAGATGATTTCCTCCGGCAACACATTTTGGGTCAGATTTACAGTATAGAATGAAATGCCGTTGTTATTAAAATAAGACACCATATCGGACAATCCATAGGTAGAAAAAGATGAATGGGTTAAGCTTGAGGCTCCAGTCAAATAGATGATGGCACGCTTCTTTTCTCCGTTCACCAAGGTGTTTCCAGCCAAACGCAAGGCAAGATCCGTGGTACAATCAGCTGCAACAGGTGTCTTCAAGGCTTTTACCGTAAAATCTCCCAAGTTATTTGGAGCTCCGGAATATTCTGTGGTGGGAACACTACCAGAAGAAATTACTGTCAAAGTACCCTTTCCCTCCATGCTACCGGCAATTTCTTTCAATGCTGTTTCCAAAGCCTCATTATACTGGCTTGTCTGTACAGACCTATCAAGGACAACCACAATGTCACAAACATCATTAGAATAGGCTGATCCCTCGAGCTTTTGGGCTGTCACAGGAATTCCATTTTCTGTCATATAAAAGTTCTCAGCCTTCAATCCCACCACGGGCTGACGCTGCCGGTTCTCCACCTTGATTTCCACTGTAACATTGGGAAATTTGTCTGCATTTATCCGCTCAATCTGAACAAAAAGGCCACCCACCAGCTCTGTCATTTTGGACAATACGTACACTTCATTTGAAACAAAGTCTGTAGCCAGAATATTGCCATTAACATCAGGCTGAGCACAAAGAATGCGGGAAGGAGCGCTTCCTGTCCGGCCATTTTCAAAGACGGCTCCTGTGGACAAATCCACGGAACAGATTCTATTCCCATCGCTTACGACAATATGGTCATCACTGAGACGCAGGGATTCCGGGCGGCTAAAGGTCTTTTCTGGCACCAACATTCCCGTGTAGTTTCCAGAACGATCAAAGGAATAGATTGTCCCCTTCACCGCATCGGCCACATACACCATATCGGAGAAAATGCAGATACCAGTGGGGGCAGAAAATCCAGAAAAGCTACCATTCTTTTTCCCAAAATTGAATAGAGGATTTCCGTCCTTGTCAAAGACAGAGACACGGGCATTGCCAAAATCTGTTACATAGAGATTTTCCGAGGAATCCAAGGCCAAGTACTGAGGCCCTACAAACTGCCCTAATCCCACGCCCTTGGAGCCGATGGTTCCCTTGTAGTTGCCATTACTATCAAGGATGGCAATCCTGTCACCGGCATATTCAGAGACAAGCAAGGTTCCATCACTCTTTCTGATAATATCCATGGGACGGTCAAAGCCCTGCAGGGGGCCTCTCACTCGATTGATAATAAATCCGTTGATGTCCATCAACAACAGCTCGTTGGAGCCATAGGCTAAAATCCAGTTTGTTCCGTTGTCATTGGCGAGGACTGCAGAAGGCTGGCTGAAAATCAAATTACCGTTTGCAAGGCCAGGATAATTTCCTGCCTCTGCAAATTGACTGGAAACAAGGGGGCTCTTTCCAGAAATCCGTCGTTCACGGATAATTTCTATTCGGTTTGCCAACAGCATACCACCGTAGCCAGCATCCGAGGCAATCTGCCAATGCTGCAAAGCTACGTCTTCCATACCAGCTCGATAATAGGCCCGTCCCAACCAGTCCAAAATCAAGTTTTCTGTAGGAAGATATGACAAGGCCTTTTCAAACAAGAGAATTGCATCGTTGTAGGCTCCGCGATAATAAGAATGAACTCCACGGCGAAATTCTTCTTCTGCAAAGAGGGAGTCAGCTGTTTCCACTGTTACTGACTTGAAATCAGAGGAAAAAAGCGTGCAAATCCCTATGCTTAGGAATACTGCCAATGCAATATGCAGTTTTTTCATTTATTTTCCTCCTGATGCCGAATTTTCTCGGCTTGCTTGAATCATTTTTAGGTGCTCCAGGATTTCCTCGTTCGCTCCATCCCTTTCCAGAGCCTTTCGCAAGAAGCTTTCAGCTTCCTCCAATAAACCCAGCTTGTAATACACCCAACCGAGGGTATCCAGACATGCCGGTGAATTTGGAGAGATATCCAAGGCACGCTTGGAAAGCATAAGGGCTCTGGTTAAATCCTTGTTGAGGCAGGCCAAGACATAGCCAAGGCCATTGAGGGCGGTAATATTCTCTGGCTCCATCTCCAGAACCTTCTCATACTGCTCAATGGACTTTGTGTAGTCCTGCTGCAGCCAAGAAATATAGGCCATGGCAGCATACACTGCACAGGGATTGTATCCAGTCTCCTTCAGGCTTCGCAATTCAAATTCTGCAAGGCGGGAACGTCCTGTGGTGGCATAGATTACTGCCAGCACGAGCCTGCATTGCAGAATTCGGTCCTGCTGTATATCATCTTCAGGAATAGCTGTCACAACTTGCTCAAGATACAACAAGGCATCCTCGTAATGCTTTAACTTTGTGTGGCACAGACCGATAAAATAAATCACGTCCAAATCGTTTACCTGTTCAGAAGACAAGGACTGAAAAAAATGCAAGGCTTCTGTATATTTTCCTGTCTTATACAAGATAATACCTTGTGAAATTAACCGTTGATCCATTATTCTTCCTTAACAAAATCCTTACAGACTTAATTTTAACCCCTTCTCTTTCATATCATCGGCATCTGTTGGCTGAGCATGAATACGGCTGATAGAAATTAATCCCTGGTTCACAGCAGCAAAATCACTATCGGAGCCACCCTCTGTAGACACCTTTCCACCTTGAAAGAAGGTATAAAAAGAACCATCGGGAGCAGTAAAGGTATCAATCGAGTTATTATACCTTCGTTTAGAAAGACGGGTAAGTCTCCAGCCGGCATAAGCCTCTGCTGAAGGCGCATTTATGTTGACGAATACATCAGGAGAACACAAGGCAATAAGCTCGTACAGATTTTTTCGTACAAATTCTGCCAAGGGCTTAAAATTCCACTTAATACGGGGCTGAAAATTCTCTATGCTCAAGGCAATCCCAGGATATCCAGAAATGATGGCTTGACGAGCCGCCCCACAGGTTCCTGAATAGATTACATCAGTACCAAGATTTGCACCCTTGTTAATACCAGAAAGAATAGCATCTGGAGGGCCGGGTAAAATAGTTCTCAAACCACTAACAACACAATCTACTGGCACACCGGAACAAGCATACCAACGCTCCTTTTTCTTGGTGATTTTGAGGGGATCGGCCATTGAGATGGCATTGGAAATGGCAGAACGATTTTTGTCTGGAGCCACCACCCACACCTCATGGACAGTAGACAAGCTGCGCGATAGCTCCACAAGTCCGGGCGCATCAATACCATCATCATTGGTGATCAAAAGTCGCATAAATGAACTCCTCCAGCAGGCTCAACATCGTAGCAGGATGGATGGAAACCAAAAATTCGCTCATACTCAGACAGCTTTTGCTTGTACAGCTCTGCATCCTTCTTTTGCAGTATGGTATAGGTACAACGACCAAATCCCTTGCCAGTAATTCTTGAGCAGCCATTGGGATTTCGCACCATAGTGGTATCAAAGTTTTGGACACGTTTTACCAGCCAATCGATTTCGGGACAGGAAATGAGATACAAATCTCGCATTATATCTTGGGAACGACTGACAGTGGTACAAAACAGGGCGAAATCATTGTTCTTCAAGGCATCTACTGCCTTGAGAATATATTTATGCTCCAACATAATGCATTTGAGACGGCGTCCCATATCCTCATCCACCACAGAAAGAACCTCGTTGATTTCCGTTGTAGACTCCTCGTATTGCCAGCCACCATAGACACGGCTCTTCCGTTCCTTTAATTCTCCTAATAGCAATACATTCTCTGGCTCCATAACAGAGGCCTCGTTCCAGACTGAAATGCGGGGAACACGGGCATCTGTTAGAAGAATTGAGACATCTTCAAACTGAAAAGGCAAAATATCATGGCTATTGGTGGCATGATCCGTGAGAATACACGAACCAGGCCGGGAATACATTGCCGCATAAATATCAGCAATATAATTTCCAGTCCCTAAAAAGAGCTTGTTCCCCCGCTCAATGGCCTGCAGCATTTGGACTTCAGAACAGGTGGAGCCACACAAATGCTTGATACCAAAGGCAGTGCCCACCTTCATGGCAGTGGTAATACCAAAGCCTGCTGAAGGGAGAATTTCTGACCAAATGGTAATATCCATACCACTGACAGAAAAGCCCCCGGAGGTAAAACCATAGATCATGGCCTTGATACTATTTGCCCAACGATCCTCCTTGCGGAACTTCAAGTTTGTGAGATTACATCGCTTTCGTTCGTCCATCTGCACAAAGTTAAAACGGACCGTTACATCATCCCTCACAGAAATGGCTACATAGATTGGAAAATTCACAGCCATGGAAAGGGTTTTGTCTTTACAGAACCAGGAATGCTCCCCGATAAGGTGAAAACGACCAGGTGCAGAAACTAATAAATCAGGTTTCTTCCCATACTCTTTAAGATGTGCTTCTATAACTTCTTTCATTCAGTAATACTTCCGGCCATTGTTTATTCACGGATGTACATCGTGAAATCTTGCACTAAGTACAATATATTGATAAGATAATAATACAATGAACAGAATTATACAAGTTTTTTATGTATTTTTTTCGGCAATAATTTTTTCCCTTGCCATTCAAAATGAATTTCTGCCATTCGGCTCACCTTTTCTCGGTCTTTTTGCCCTAGCTCCCCTGTATCTTGCTTTGCGAAATAGCTCCTCCTATTTAGAATCCGCATTGCTTGCTGGGCTGCAAACCTTGCTTGTTCACCTCCTGTCCAGCTTTTGGTTGGGATTTTTCAGGAATTTTGCCATTTTTACCTTGGGTGCCTCTGCCCTAGGAACAGGAGTTATTGGCTTTGTCTTTGGTTGCTATCTCCACTATTTTGTGGGCAAAGAGCCATTCGAATTTTTATGTGGAAAAAAAAATTTTTTTCATTCTGCCCTATTTTTTGCCAGTATCTGGACATTGTATGAGTGGGCAAAATCAACTGGATTTTTAGCCTATCCCTGGGGTACCTTGGTCATGACCGCCTACAAGTGGAACCTTCTTACCCAGATTGTAGACATAACTGGAACCTGGGGTTTAAGCTTTCTCCTCTCTCTTTTTGGTGCCCTGGTGGGAGAAGGCATTTATTTGCTCTCTTCTGCAGTTGCAAGAAATAATCACAACTTGTTTTTCCAGTACCGCCAGCTTACCGCCTGCTGCATGGCCTTGTTTGCTGTCTCTGTGCTGTACGGGGCTTGGCAGCTGAACAAGGAGCTCGTTCCTGTAAAGCGGATGGAAACTGTTATGGTTCAACAAAATATCGATTCCTGGGTGGTGGGAAAGGATGATCTGCCCATTCAAATTTCACAAGATTTGACTGATGCCGCTGTGGAAGAGTGCGTGGAAGCTACAGGAGAAAAGCCTGATTTAGTGGTATGGAGCGAGTCGGTGCTTTCCTATTCCTTCCCGGAATCTGAGTTCTACTATCACTCAAACCCCTTTCCTCGCTCTCTGATCCCTTACATCAAGGAGATGGATGTGCCCTTTGTCATTGGAGGGGCTGCCACTGTAGACAAGGCAAAAAAAATGTATTCCAATGCAGCATTGTTTTTTAACCATGCTGGTGAATATCAGGGGTATTACGGAAAGATGCAGCTGGTGCCCTTTGCAGAGGTCATTCCCGGAGCCCAATATGAATGGGTGCGGAAATTGCTGGATGCCATGGTAGGATTTTCCAGCGGGTGGACACCAGGTACAGAGCTTACCCTTTTCAATGTACCGCTGAAAGCAGGAGGTGATGTTACCATCAGCATTCCCATTTGCTTTGAGGATGCCTTTCCCATGGTGTGCAGAGCCTTATTCCGGGCCGGTAGTGAGGTTTTTGTAAACATTACCAACGATTCCTGGTCCAAGACCAATTCCGCAGAATACCAGCACTTTGCAATCGCATCTTTCCGTGCAATGGAGTTCAGGACAACCCTCATCCGCTCCACCAATTCAGGCTATTCCGTAGTGGTAAATCCCAAAGGACAGGTGATTGCAGATATGCCCCTTTTTGAGGAGGCTTCATTGTACACCGCAGTTCCCGTTTACCAGCGAACAATGACGGTATACTGTCTGCTTGGCAATTGGCTACCAGCACTCTGCTTTATTCTTGTCCTTGTAAACTTGATTGCAAGGGAGAAAAAAGGGAGAAGGCAATGAAAAAAACATCCCGAAGCTCAGTTTTTATGGCCATGTATGCTGCAATTATCTGTGTAACAGGGTTTATTTCCCTTCCCCTGGGCCCCATTCCCATAGTGCTGCAGAATGTCGTGGCAATTTCTGCAGGGCTTGTATTTGGACTTCCCCAAGGAGCTGCCGCGGTGGGAATGTTCTTGGCGGTGGGAACCCTGGGACTTCCTGTTTTTTCTGGTGCCAGAAGTGGTATCGCCGTTTTGAATGGACCCACCGGCGGCTTTCTAGTCGGCTATTTTGTGGGAGCCCTTATTGCAGGCTCCATTGCCACAAAACCAAAGGTCGAGGAAAAGTCTTTTTCTAAAGAAACCATTTTCCGACTGGCACGAGGAGCCATTGCGGGACTTGGATTCACCTATTTGATTGGAATGCTTAATTTTAGACGAGTCACCGGAACAAGCTTTTCCCAAGCCCTGTCTCTTTGCATCATTCCATTTATCATCCCTGACATCATAAAGATTTGTATCATGGTTCCTATTGCAGCCCGGCTTCGTCCTGTGGTAGCTCGTCATATACAGAATGACCAGGGAGAAGAAGAGCTTTCATGACAGGTAACGACAAAAAATTCATTCTCAACAATACAGAAGGAAGCTGTCCTTCCTTGGATACCGCTTCCCAGGAAAGGATTCTTCAAGAACCGATCCTCTCCCTGGAGGGAATCACCAAACGATTCCCCTTATCAAGCAGTAGCAATGAAGCTAAAACTTATTTTTATGCATTGAAAGATATTACCTTTTCTCTCAACAAAAATGAATTTGTAGTTTTAGGTGGTGCAAATGGTTCAGGAAAGAGCCTTCTTATGACTATTATTGCTGGCCTTGTCAAACAAAGTGCGGGAAAGGTTACAAGAAAAAGCTCCATTGGGTTGGTTTTTCAAAATCCTGACCTGCAAATCCTAGGAGAAACTCCTTGGGAGGACGTTTTGATTGGACCTAAAAACAAGGGAATCAAAGGCGAGCAACTCAATTCCTTGGGTAAAGAAGCCTTACAAAAGGTGGGACTTTCAGAAAAAGCTCACTTTCCTTCCCGCAGTCTCTCTGGAGGAGAAAAACGGCGGTTGGCTACAGCAGGTATCCTTGCCTTGGAGCGGGATATAATCATTTTTGACGAGCCCTTTGCAAACCTGGATTATCCTGGGGTACAGCAAGTCAACGGTCTTTTAAGGCAGCTCCATCAAGAGGGAAAAACCCTTGTAGTCCTGACCCACGAGCTGGAAAAGTGTCTTGCCCTCGCCACAAGGTTTATAGTGTTATACCATGGCCAGCTTGTTTTTGACGATAGCCCGCCAGAAGGCCTGCAGCAAGATCTTGAGTCTTGGGCCATTCGCAATCCCCTCGGACAGTACAAGTCCTTGGAGGACTTGGTATGGAACTAAGCCTCCTTTCTTTCCAGCCCACCAATAGTCCCTTAGAAAAAATCAATCCCGGATTAAAGCTCCTACTTTTATTCATTGCAATCATTTCATTGTTTTATCTGGATTTGATTCTAACTACAATCTTATTTTTCCTCCTTATCTTTATTGCCATTCCCTTGGGGTTTTCCCTTGAAAGTCAATTCCAAGATTTCAAGCCCATATTCGTCTATATACTGATATATTATCTCGTAAATATTATCACCAGCTTTGGACAGATTAAAAGCCTTTCCCTGGCCATTTTAATCCCCTCGGCAACAATCTCCTCATCAATACTCCGGCTTTTGGTGAGTCTTCAGCTATCCCGCTTCTTCTACAAAACCACCTCCACCATTCAGCTGAAGTTCAGCCTGGAAAAAATTGAGGTGCAGCTTCGTAGACTTTTGCAAGGGCTCCCGTTTTTTGGGAAGAAAATCCAGGGCCGAGCTACCCTTACCTTTACCCTTACCATGACAGTCTCTTTCATTCCCCGTCTCATGGAGCTGTGGAATCAGCTGGAGCTTTCCTGGAAGGCCCGTGGTGGAGCAACTGGACTTAAAATGATTTATATTTTATTTCCCCAGCTTCTTCTGCTCGCCTTTACAGAAGCAGAAAATACCTGGCAAGCAATTTTAAGTCGAGAAGAAGGGCTTGACTGAATTCCTGTGGCCTTGAAGGGAATTTTTTTGTAGTATATACTACAACAGTTGAGAGGGAGTTTGTATGCGTTGTCCCTATTGTGGCAGTCTTGACGACAAGGTAATTGAATCTCGAACCTTAGGTACTGGAGAAAGTATTCGGCGTCGGCGGGAATGCATTAGCTGTGGCTACAGGTTCACTAGCTACGAGCGAATTGAGGAAAAGCCCTTTATGGTGGTAAAACGTGACGGACGCCGCCAACCCTTTGATCGGGCTAAGCTTGAAAAGGGTATTTCAAGGGCACTAGAAAAGCGACCTGTTTCTGCCACCATGACAGACAATTTTATTTCTGAAATCGAGGATATTGTCTTTATCCGAGGGAGAGCTTCCAGAGAAATTCCCACAGAGGAGTTGGGGGATTTGGTGCTGGAAAAGCTTCACAGTCTCGACAAGGTTGCCTACATCAGGTTTGCTTCTGTATATCGCCATTTTGAAAACCTTGACGAGTTTATCACCGAGGTAAACAAGATTGAGTCTAGCAAGGACAATGTTGAATAATTCATAAGTTTTGCCTTATATCACCTTAAAATGTGGACAATTTAACATAAACAAGATATAATCCTTTCTATGCAGGTTGAAGACTTCCCCCGATGGTTTAAAAATCATTACAAACGAACAAGTTCTTTCTTGTCAGGCTTTCTGTTGCTTTTAGTAGATTTGCTGACAATCATGCTTTGTATTGGGGCCAGTTTTTTTATCATCAACCTCATCAATAGAGGCTTCATCAATTTCCGTTCCTTTATAACCTATTGGATTTATCTTCCTGCCTTCTTTCTTGTTTTTTATGTGGCAAGACTATATCCTGGTATTGTTCTGGCTCCCGCAGAGGAAATTCGCTGTTTTACAGAGGGGTCCTTTTTCTGTTTCATAGGTATAGCCTTTTCAATTATCTTCGAGACTGATGGCCGAGGAATCATCGCCATAGCCATGATACTTGCCATTCCCTTTGCCAGCTTGGGATTACCCATTGCACGGCAATTTGGCCGTCTCTTGTTTTCCCGCAGCAAGATATGGGGTGTCCCAGTGGCAGTGTATATATTCGACGATGAGAAGAACATCGTGGTGGAGCGTCTTATCCATCACCCTGAGTTGGGATACAAGCCGGCCATCATCATAAATATGGCAGCGACCGCACCTGGTGAATCCCAGTATAAGGGAATCCCGGAATTTCCTCCATCTCCAGAAATACATAGTGTCATAAAAAAATTAAACATCAAGGTGGCCATCATCATAGAAAAAAAAGAGGACACCTTAATAGATAATCAAGATTTATACATCAAGATCATGCAGCAATACCGGTATACTATTGCAATACCCTATAATCAACACATTCGTTCCATCTATTCCTCCGTACGGGATTTCAACGGAATCATTGGATTCTCCACTACTCGAAACCTTAGCCGACCGACTGAATTATTTCTAAAGCGATTGACAGACATACTTTTGTTAGCAATCGCAGCTGCCCCCACATTATTGGTTACCCTTGTAGCAGCTATAGCCATAAAAATTTCATCTCCAGGCCCTGTGTTCTATGGGCATAAACGGGTGGGCAAAAATGGTAAAGAAATTACTGTTTGGAAGTTCCGTTCTATGGTTACCAACTCACAGGAAATTTTAGAGAAAATCTTAGCAGAAGATCCTGTACGACGGGCTGAATGGGATAAGGATAGAAAATTTAAGGATGATCCACGAGTCACAAGGATTGGTAAAATTTTGAGAAACACAAGTCTCGACGAATTACCACAGCTTTGGAATATCTTTACTGGTGACATGAGTTTTGTAGGACCACGTCCAGTCACTCGTTCTGAGCTGGATAAATATGGAAAACTATCCGATTTCATCTTGTCTGTAAAGCCAGGTCTTTCAGGCATGTGGCAAATTTCAGGTCGTTCAGATACCGCCTACGAAGAAAGAATAAATCTGGACACCTACTATATCCAAAACTGGTCTATCTGGCTTGATTTATGGATAATAACAAAAACTATTTGGGTTGTATTAAGAAGAAAGGGAGCATATTGATTGTGAGAAAAATTTCTTTTTTTGTGTTGATTTTACTATCCTCCGTATTTACAGTTCTTGCAGAACAATATCAGATTGCTGATGTTCAGTATGAATTAAACGGCAGAACAAAGGAATATGCACTAGACAAGGCTTTGGACATCAGAAAGGATCATATCCTTGAGTCCGAGGAGGAATTGCAACTCTATGTTGATTTTATCTCCCAAAAGCTCAGTGATCAGCGAGTTCTCGAGGATACTCAGGTACGGTATGAATTAGGTACTGCTACTGGCGAAGGTATTATTCCGGTAACCCTGTTTATCACCGCTGACGAAACCTGGAATATTTTACCTTTGCCCTACCCAAAATATAATTCCAATTCAGGGTTTACCTTCAAGTTAAAGGTAAAGGACTATAACTTCTTAGGCACCATGGAGCCCCTTAATTTTGACTTGGAATTCTACCAAGAAGATGAAGGGACAACCAATGTAATAGGCTTAGGAGTTGATTTTTCTATTCCATTTGTCATTGGAGTCCTTGATGCCCAATGGAATAACAATGCTTCCATCGACTATACTTTTGGGGATTCTAGTCCAAACTTTTCCTTTTCAACTGGGTTGGACTTAGCTTATGCCTTTAAATATGTTACCTTAAAAATGGAAGTAGAACAGTCTGTGGACATTGACAACGATTACAAGGAAGCTGGAGATTGGATTTACGGAACGGAATTCTTGAAGTTTAGTACACCAGTTACCTTGCTTCGAACAACAGGTGCTTTAGGTAACCTTACATTTACTCCCTATACCTCCATTACCTATCATTGGGACTTAAACGGCATTAAACACCCAGATTTGGTAGGTCCCGACCTTAACCTAGGATACGGGCTTTCTGTAGGAAAGGTAAACTGGATTGGTAACTTTAGGAAGGGACTCACCACAAGCTTCACCCACTCCTACGGGTATAATTTCCACACTACAGATTGGACAACAGAAGTCGCCTTGCAGTTTGAAGGATTTTACTTTATCAATTTCATCGGGATTTCAACGCGCTCAAAGATATTTACTCATTATGATGTAGCCCACAAAAGGAATTCAGATACTACCAATGTTGCAGAATGGATGCGTGGTGTTTATGATGGTAGCAGCTACAATTCTGGACGAGCTAATTTACCAACAGGATTTGTAATGAACCTTGATTTCCCCATCAGGGTCTTGGAAACAGATTGGCGTGGGTGGGGAAAGGCTATATTTAAACGAGATATGCCATCATGGTTCGGGTTCTTTGACTTTGAAATGCAAGTTGTACCCTTTGTTGACATCGCTCTTTACGGAGCTGATGACTATTGCCTATTCCACCTTGACGATGGATTTTATTCCGCTGGACTTGAAGTTGTTGTGTATCCAGATAAAATGAGAAGTATCCAAGTAAGAGCAAGTGCTGGACTTGATCTTGGAGCGCGACTCTTGGATCAGGATTGGAGGGATAAGAAGGGACCTGAAATTGAAATTGGAATCGGGCTTCATTATTAATTAGCAGGATGGCAGGAAAAGCCCAGCATGAATACATCCTTTTACAGAAAACTATAGAAAATACGTAGACAAAACAAAAGCCTGACACTGTCAGGCTTTTGTAGATTAGCAGCGATTTTTAAGACTAAAGCTTGGCAACAGCCAACTGACGCCAGTAACTTTCCGGTGCAGTCTGGGCAATTACCACTAGCAATTCCTTTGCAAAATCCTCATTTTCAGGGAACATTTGTGAGCCTAAATCAGCAAGCCGGTAAAAGCACCGCCAGAATCCTTGTTCCATGCTCCATTCAGCCAATTCATAGTTATCAATTGCGATATGAAAGAACTCCCGTAGGTTTTCATACTGAAATTCAGTAACACGATTTGTCAGAAAATTGTTCATACGAGTAAATGAAGATAATGTTCCAAACAATGACATCTTAAATGCTTCTTGATACCGTTCCTGCTCCACATACAACTCCGTCAATCGGAAAAAAGCAGGAATGGAGCGGTAGCAATCTGCACGATAAAGACTGAAAATCTTATCCGCACTATAGCCTCTCTGCACCGAATTTGTTAAGGCAGCGGTAAAACCGTCATTTCCATAGTAAGGATCCGAGGCTATAATCAGCATCAAAGCCTTTTCACAGTTTTCATAGTCGTTGAAGTTATAGGAAAGATTGGCCATATCATACAATATATCATACTTGCTTTCTGGAATATCCAAAATATCTCCATGATTCCAAGCATCCATATAGTATGAATAAGAAAGCTCATACTCTCCCTCAAACTCGTATATTCTTGCCATGAGGTGGGAGGCTTCAGGAAAAATCTTTTTGGCAGCAAGATGCTTTTGAATCTCCGTAATGGATCCATTGAAAAAAGTACCATTGTGAAGTGATGTGGTGTAGTCAATAAGATTGACTACATCGTATACATCACGAGATTGCAAAACGGCAATAACATCATGAATATTATCACCGGCATTTTGTACTTCTTGAGGATGGAGGGCCGCATTCAATGCATCAAGAGATTCGGTTGCTTCCCTTTGACGCAAAAGCTTTGCTTCCTCTGCCAATAACAATGCCTTGCCGTATTCACCAGAATCAAAGGCAAACTGGGCATCTTCCAAAAGCCGGGCAGATTTCTGGAACAAGGGCAAATCAATGGCAAAGGCCACAGTACTGAAGAGTAATGCAATGCTGACAAATACTAGTTTTCTCATTTTCACAGACTTAACAATTCCTTTCTAAATACAGTATCGGCAGATTCTGCTGAAACCGTTTGAACTATTTTTCCATGTTTAAATATTGTTACCTTATCACCAGTACCGGTAATACCGATATCAGCATGCTTTCCTTCCCCAGGTCCGTTTACTACACAGCCCATAACGGCCACGGTAATATCCTTATCCATGGAAAGGAGCTCCGTCTCCCACTTGTCCATAAAGGCGTGGACATCAAAGCCATTTCTACCGCACCGTGGACAGGATACAATTTTTACGCCACCGCCTCTATGACCTGTTTCCCGCAGGATTTCACGGGCAGTAATAACTTCGTTATCTGGAGTTGATGAAAGACTTACCCGGATGGTGTTGCCAATGCCCTCCTCCAGCAAGCGACTAAAGGCCAAGGTGCTTTTTACAATGCCACCAACCAGGGGGCCTGCCTCAGTGACTCCCACATGGAGGGGAATATCAAAACGGGAAGCAAAATCCCTGTTGGAATCCACCGTTTCCCTAACCGAGGAAGCCTTCATGGAAACAACGAATTGGTCAAAGCCAAGGCTATCAAAAACCTCTGCCTCACGTGCAGCCGTTTGGGAAAGCCCCTGGGCACGAGTAAGCTTGCCGTCCCGCACGTCAGCAGCAATATCTTGAGGCAAGCTTCCTGTATTGACTCCAATACGGATAGCAGCACCTTTCTCCTTGCAGCGGGCAACTACCGCCTCCACTCGGTCACGGCTGCCGATGTTGCCGGGATTGATTCTGATTTTAGCAACATTCCCCTCAAGGCAGCGGAGAGCCAGCTTGTAGTCAAAATGGATGTCTGCTACCAGAGGAATGTCTGTTTCCTTGGCCAAAAGCACCAAGGCATCGGCACTGGCCATATCAGGCACTGCAAAGCGAATGATGTCGCAGCCGAGAGACTGTAATTTTTCCATGCGGTGAACAATAGACAAAAGGGCATCCCGATCCTGAAGGATTTCGGTAATGCCCTCTTTCCACATAGTTTGGATGGATACCGGTGATGCACCACCGATACCCAGCCGTTTTGTTCTTCCCGCACCACCAATAAACACTTGACGTGTGTGATGCATGAAGTCTCCTTTTCTTACAGTACGATCATAGAGAATACCATTGCGAACAAGGCAACAGTTTCACAAAGACCTACAACCATGATGTACTGGGCAAAACCCTTTCCTGTCTCACCGAGAGCATCAGAACCAGCAGCACCGGCCTTTCCCTGGAATACAGCAGAAGCGGCCATGGCAAGACCAGAGAAGATACCCAAAGCCAACAGGAAAAGTCCATCCTGCTCGGAGGTAATCATATTCTGCATCAACAGAAATCCATAGATGGTCTGGGTAAGAGGGGCACCGGCAAAAACAGTCAGGATGAAGGGAGCGGGCTTGTTGTTCATGTAACAACGCTTCCAAGCACCAATGGCTGCCTGACCGGCACATCCAATACCAATTGCAGAACCGATAGCTGCAATACCAAGAACACATGCTGCACCAAACATTCCAATCATATTATACTCCTAAAAAAGAACTCTATTTATTATCAGCGCCTTCACAGAAGGGCTCATAAGCAAAACCAGACCATGACATTCCCAAGTGGCTGGAGAACTCCAGTGTATTCAAGCGGACGCCATGAACAATAACAGACAATACGTTCAAGATCATGTTCAAGCCATGACCGAACACCAGCAAAAGCACTCCAAAGAAGATGATGGCACCACCCAGCATGGGGCCAGCCATATCGTTCACTGTGGCAGAAATGGCACCACCTGCAAGACCAACGGCCCACAGACGGATGTAGGATACGATGTCCGAGAACACGTTTACCACGCCCAAAAGCACAGAAACGATGTTCTTGCAGCTCTCCAAAATAGAGGCTCCAAGGCTTCCCTCGTAATTGGAGAAGATAAAGCTCAATGCAAATCCAACCCCAACAACACCCAGCACCATTGTTCCCATGGTGGGAATACCATAGAAGGTTTCCAACTTAACAACCATGTTCAATACCACAAAGAAGATACCCCATAACTGCAACAGGGAACCCAATTCTCCAAGGCATTTTGGGGACTTAATGTACCGCGCAATTCCTTTCAAGTGGGCAATGGAAAGCTGGATAAGAGCCAGCATAAAGCAGAAAATCTGAAGATTCTGCTTTACCAATGCCTCGTTCTCCGGGGAGATAGCGGCATAAGCATTTGATATAGGCTGCAAGGACAGGCCAGTAAGCCAGCTTGGCAACAAATCAGTGCTTAAACCAAACCAAGTACAGGTGACAGTACCCCAAGCCATGGTGAAGAATCCCAACAACAACAGCAAGTTGTATGCAGGAGGAATCTTCTTCTTCTTTACCACGGCACCAAGGTCTGCAAGGATTGCAGCCAGCACCATCAAAAGACCATATCCACCGTCACCAAAGATGATGCCGAAGAATATGCAGAAGAACAGCAGGAACCAGCCTGAAATATCATATTCCCGATAACCTGGCACTGTACCCAGAAAGTCCGATACAGGATAAATCAAGCTGATAAGCTTATTGTTCTTGAGCTTGGTGGGAACCTCATCCTCTTCTCCCGGGTCAGATACAACCATGGCCCAGTTCTCTTCCTTGGCAGCAGCCTGAACTCCAGCCACATCCTCTGTAGGCACGTAGCCTGTAAGCCAACACAATGCCATGTAAGGGCGGCCATTTTCTGTATCTTCTTCCCGTGCCATTCCTGAGAAAAGATTTTCGAATTCGATATCCTTTCCAACTACAGAACAGTACTGCTTGAAAAGCTGGCGATCCAGTGCAGCTTCTGCCAAAGCCTTGTCGATGGAGACAATCTCATCCTTCAAGGCAACAATCTCATCACGAAGCTGCTTTGAGGAAGAGCTGATCATCGGAACAGCATAGGCTTCCGCCGGCATATCGGCAGGACGAGAGGCAAGAGCCAAGGTGGAACCAACCTCACCATACTGGATCAGAAGGAACCGAACCAAGGACTTGTTCTCATTTACCACCATAGTATTGATGGTTTCCGGTATGGAAAGATATGCATCCCGGGGAATTTCATACAAGGAAAGTATAATTCCTTTGCCTGCAAGATATTGGAAGCTCTCTAGATCCAAATCTCCCCAAGCTGCGAACCGTTCCAGCTCCAAGGTATGGGCAGAAATAATATCCTTGCAGAGTTTTTTCCTATCAGAGAGGGCGACTACTTCCTCAGCCTTTGCCAGAACCTTGTCCCGATCAAAGGTTGCAGTGGAAACAGCCTTCTTGGGCAACTTTATTTCAGAAAGGACAGCATAGGCTGTCTCTGCCTTGGAATAGGTATCCTTGAATTCAGTGAGCTGCTCACTAGCACCATTCACCTTTTCTAGATGCACTACTCCCAGTCGCCGCATTTTTTTCAAGGCTTCCTTGCGATGCTCTTCCAACAATACAAAGGAAACCTTTTTCATAGGTACAATCATTCAGATACCTCCTTGTCAGCCTTTTGTGCTGCCCGCTCAAGATTTTTCTTGGAAATCTTACCACGAACAACGGCAGCAACCTGCTGGTCGCCCAAGTAGACGGTAATCTTCTTGATGTTGGCCTTGGTCTCAGGAATCTTCACCTTTTCAAAGAGGTTTACACGCTGGGTGGTAGTCCGCAGCTCTATATTGAGCAGTCGCACCTGTTCATCCAGCACATTAGCCTCCAAATCCAAGGAAAGAGCCTGTTCCATCTTGTCTGCTGCCAGGTCAATCCACAAAGGGGTGGAATACAAGTCATAGTCACCACGGGCAAAGTCCGCACCCTCATACACAGGGATGGTAACACCCGCTATATTCCCTACACCCTTACGGATATTGCTGACAGTAACCATGTCCGGCTTGAAGGCATCCGCCTCCCCAAAAACAGCAATCCACTTGGTAAATTCAGCCTCCAAAGCCTTTCGCCGAGCTCGAACCTCACGAGCCCGCTCGTCAATGGTGCGAATTTCCGTCTGTAGCTGCTGTTTTTTGAGCGTCAAGGTAGGAAGATACCGATTGTACATCTTCAAGGCATCTTTCTGGGCCTTCAGCTCGTTTTTTGTCAGCTTTATTGTAGCCATCAGCTAACCCCTTAATTTTTGGGCCAATACTGAGCAATCAGCTCGGACTTCAAGCCCGTTTCCTCACTCTTGAAACAGGCAGCCAAAATAGCCCATCCCTTGTCCAGAGCCCCTTCCAATGGAATGTTCACGGAGAGGTCCATCATCTCCTTCTCGAACATCTCACCATATTTCAAAAGCTTTTCGTCCCACTCGGACATCATAAATCCCATGGATTTCTTTTCCAAGGTGTCTTTATAGGATGAATACAGGCGAATCATACCGTCCATCAGGGCACGGTGGTCGTCACGGGTCTTGCCGTTTACGTTCTGCTTCAAGCGGGACAGGGAACCAAAGGGCTCGATGCGTCCGCCCTTCAGGTAGAACTGCCCTTCGGTGATATATCCGGTGTTGTCGGGAACCGGGTGGGTTACGTCGTCACCAGGCATGGTGGTCACCGCCAGAATGGTTACGGAGCCTGCATCGTCAAAATCAACGGCCTTTTCGTAGCGACTGGCCAGCTGGCTGTACAAGTCTCCCGGATAGCCACGGTTTGAGGGAACCTGCTCCTGAGTGATGGCGATTTCCTTCATGGCGTCGGCAAAGTTGGTCATGTCGGTGAGAAGCACCAGCACGTCCTTTCCCTGCAGGGCGAACTGCTCTGCAACGGCCAAGCTCATGTCGGGAATCTTGAGGCACTCTACAGTGGGGTCGGCGGCGGTGTGAACGAACATGACGGTTCGGCTCAAGGCTCCACCTTCTTCCAGCGTGTTCTTGAAGTAAAGATAGTCGTCGTATTTCAGACCCATTCCACCAAGAACGATGACGTCAACCTCCGCCTGCATGGCAATTCGGGCAAGAAGCTCGTTGTAGGGCTCTCCAGAAATGGAGAAGATTGGCAGCTTTTGGGAAACCACCAAGGTATTGAACATATCAATCATGGGGATACCGGTACGAATCATACGGCGGGCCATGATGCGCTTTGAGGGGTTGACGGAAGGACCACCAATCTCCACGGGATTGTCCCGTAGGGCCGGCCCCTTGTCACGGGGTTCTCCAGAACCGTTGAAGATGCGTCCCATCAGGTTCTCGGAGAAGCATACCTCCATCTCACGGCCAAGGAAGCGGATCTTGTCTCCAGTGGAAACACCACGACCTCCAGCGAAAACCTGCAATGAAACCAAGTCACCGTCAATACGGTTCACCTCTGCCAAGGAGGTTCCGAAGGCAGTCTCGATTTCTGCCAGCTCGTTGTACTTGATTCCCTCTGCACGAACGGTAATAACGCTACCGCTGATTGATTCAATCTTGCTATAAATCTTGTTCATCTTACTCACCATCCTTCAGCAGGGCTGCTACAGCTGGAGTTTCCTTGCCGGACTTGGCGGCATACAACTGGTTGATGTCAGCCTCGTTCTTCTTGAAATCATCGCCCTGCCAAACACTGTAGTTCCAGTCGATGAACTTCTGTCGCAGCTGGTTGAAGTACCCACGGGCCTCATCCTTGGACTCCAGCACGAAGTCGGAGCCCAGCACCTTCAGCAGGAGCTTGAACACATAGGTCTGGCGCTCAACGTCTGCGGCGGCATCAACCTCGTCGAAGGAGTTCTGCTGGAGATATACAGAGTCAAGGAACTCACTCTTAAGGTACAGGATGAAGTCCTCAAGGCTGGTACCTTCTTCACCAACAACCTTCATCATCTGACCAACCTCGGCGCCACGGAAGAGACAGCTGCGGGCATAATCCACCCAGTCCTTGCGGATGACGCTCTTGTATTTTGACCAGGAGTCGTAGGGGTTGATGGCAGGGTACTTGCGGGCATCGGAGCGCTCGCGGGAAAGACCGTGGAAGGAACCGACAACCTTCAAGGTGGCCTGGGTTACCGGCTCCTCAAAGTTACCGCCAGCAGGAGACACGGTGCCACCAATGGTTACAGAACCGATGCTTCCGTCGTTCAATCGAACGATGCCTGCCCGCTCGTAGAAGGCAGCGATGTAGGACTCCAAATATGCGGGGAAGGCTTCCTCACCAGGAATCTCCTCCAGGCGGCCGGACATCTCACGGAGCGCTTGTGCCCAACGGCTGGTGGAGTCCGCCAGCAACAGAACGTGAAGTCCCATCTGGCGATAATATTCTGCCAAGGTAACGCCGGTGTAGACGGAAGCCTCACGGGCAGCAACCGGCATGGATGATGTGTTGCAAATGATGATTGTTCGTTCCATCAAGGAGCGGCCGGTTCGTGGGTCGGTGAGCTCAGGGAACTCCTTAAGAATCTCTACAACCTCACCAGCACGCTCACCACAGGCTGCAACAATTACAACGTCCACGTCGGCGTTACGGCTTGTTGTGTGCTGAAGCACGGTCTTTCCTGCACCGAAGGGACCTGGAATACAGTAAGTACCGCCCTTGGCAACGGGGAAGAAGGTATCGATAAGGCGAACCTTG
Source organism: Treponema sp. (assembly GCA_045586625.1). Taxonomy (GTDB): domain Bacteria; phylum Spirochaetota; class Spirochaetia; order Treponematales; family Treponemataceae; genus Treponema_F. Next base: position 36,651 of record JAZNAS010000082.1, on the reverse strand, counting down.
GTAACCATGGTTTCTTCTGGCTTCATACGTTCTGCATAGCAGTCTACGGCACGCTTTACAGGCCACTGGAAACTCATGGAAACTTCTGTTTCTTCACCTTTTTCGTCAGCAAGCACAGCAACAGCATCCTTGAGCTTGTAGTCACCAGCAGCTTTGATGGACTTAACAGTGTACGTTCCGTACATACCAAAGGGCACCATAATCTTGTGGGTAAAAGGTCCTTCTGGCACAGAACCAAGAACATCACCACGGCGAACAGTATCTCCTACCTTTGCTACAGGAGTAAAGGCCCAAACTCGCTCGTCGGGGATGGCATCAAGATAGATTCCTCGCTCCAAGAAGTAACCAGCCTGTTCAGCTAGCTGTGGCAAGGGATTCTGGAGACCGTCGAAAACCTGTCCCAAAAGACCAGGCCCCAATTCTACAGACAAAAGCTCACCGGTGAACTCAACCTCATCACCAGTACTAATGCCCTTTGTCATCTCATATACCTGAAGCTGAGCCTGTCCGTTACGAATACGGATTACCTCACTCTTCAGTTTCTTTCCTGCAACGTGTACGTAGCCTACCTCATTCAGGGAAACAACGCCGTCAAAGGCAACGCTCAGCATGTTTCCGTTTACGGCTACTACCTTTCCTTTTGTATCCGTCATTTTGATTCTCCAAGTATCTGGTCATATATCGCACGATAGGAAGCTGATCCCGCTTCTTCTGTAAACGATTTCATTCTTTTGGCCAGCTTCAACTTTAATCCGTACATGAACACGGCATCAGTTGAAAAATGGTCTTCTGGAGCAAGCCTATCCATCATGGCCACCCGCACCTCGTTCAGGTACTGCTCGGCCTCCAGGGGGCTATCCATTCCACAGGCTGTCCGTGCTGCCTGAACAATGTCAGGGGAGGCAGACAGGAAGGGAATCTCCACATCCTTTTTCATCTTGAGAGCCCGGATCTTTGCCAAGGAATACCGCAAGGTTCGCTCGCTGTCGTACCAGGCATCCAAAAAGGCTGACCCCGTTTTTTTGCTTTCACGAGGTGGCTCCAAAGACAAGGAATTCAGTATCCGTATGCTTTTAGCATCCAGAAATCGGGAGCAGAGATCCAAAAAGTATTCCTCTGTGATTGGCAGCGGTGTTCTCTCACTAGTAACAGTGATAGACGGGAGCTGCGACATCAGATAATACCAGCTTGCCACTTAGTTGCTTCCTTCCCCTACAGAGGCAGCTGCTTCCTTCATGATAGCCGCCGTTCTGGGATTAAGATATGCCGAGAAGAGATCCGCAACTGCCTCGGCAGAAAAATCATAGTAGGCAGCACCATCCTTGGAGCCAATGCGGAAGCCTGCAGAAAGACTCTTGTCTGCCTTAAGCTCCACTCCCTTGGCAAGCTCTGCCTTCAAAGCGGCCTGAACAGAGGCTTCTACAGCTGCCAAATCCTTTGCAGGGAGCAATACAGAAATGTCCTCTGCGGCGGCATTGGCAGCCCAAGCCTTTACGGCCTCTGGCACCACAGCCTTGAGGGCATCGGCAGAAAGGGCTCCTGTTGTTTGGGCAGACACAATGGCTGCCAACTGGGCGTTTACTCCGTCCCGGAAGCTCAAAAGAAGATTGCGTCCAGCCTGACGAATTGCGTCTACGCTGGCCTTCTCCATACGGGCTGTCTCGCTCTTGCCTGTAGCTACAATGTTTGCAGCCTTAGCCTCGGCATCACTGATTATTGCGGCAGCCTTTTTTTCGGCATCAGCAATAATCGCTGCGGCGGAGCTTTCGGCGGAAGCAACCCCATCCTTCTTGATCTTGTCGATCAGTTCCTGTAATTGAACGTCCATTATGACCTCTCAATAATAATATACATATCTTCAAACAGCCCGGAAGCTGTACAATTTCCTACCAATCAAAACTGTATATCGTAGTAGAATTAAACACCTCTCCAGCCTTCAGCACGCAGGAAGGAAATGACGCCTTGTTAGGAGCATCGGGATACATCTGAGTTTCAAGACAAAACCCACTACGGGGCTGGTAATGAATACCATCCTTGCCCAAGTCCCCCTTGAGCCAGTTGGCGGTGTACAGCTGCACACCGGGCATATCGGTAGTTACTGTCATGACACGACCAGAAGACTGCTCTCTGACTTGAGCGAAGGAAACAAGCCTGTCCTGGGTATGGTCAATGCAGTAGCAATGGTCGTAGCCCCGTGTTTCTCGCAACGCCATGTCATCAATATGCCGCCCCAAGGGTTTTTCCGCGGTGAAGTCAAAAATCGTGCCTTTGACAGGAAGAATAGCTCCTGTAGGGATGCAATCCTTTGCCTCAAGATATTGGGAGCAATGAAGGGTCAATAAATGGGAATCGATAGACCCCTTGTTGTGTCCCGCAAGATTGAAGTAGGAATGGTTGGTAAGGTTGAGGATGGTATCTTCATCGCTGACAGCAGAGTAACCGATTTCCAGATTGTTCTCTTTGTCCAAGAAATATCTGACACTGACCTGAAGATTTCCGGGCATTCCCTGCTCACCTGCGGGAGAAGTCCGAGAGAAGATGACACCGGCACCATCACGATACTTTATGATTTCACGCTCTTCCCACAACAACTTGTCCCAGCGAAGAAAACCTCCGTGCAGACAATTGTCCCTATCATTTTTATCCAATGGATACTCTTTTTCGTTTAGTGTAAAACATGCATTACCAATACGATTTGCAAAACGCCCAACAATACCACCAAAGGACGCATCTGAGCAAATAAGGGAATCTAAAGTGGGGGGAGCCAAAACAATGTCAGCTACACTGCCTGACTTGGATGGAACAAGGATACTGGTAAGCACACACCCATAATTGGTAACCGTAAAGGACATCTTTCCATTAGACACCTTATAAAGGGAAACCTTTGAGCTATCTGAGAGTATACCGAATTTCCTCTTCTTCACTTCCATAACAATACAATTATACTTTATTTTTGAGATATTTCAAGATGTAGTTTACAAGAAAATAATCAAAGAAAATAGTATAGATAAAATATTATCAATATAAAAACAGAATATTTTTTCATGATTGCATGAAAAATGGCTGGAAAAGAGTTTCCGCACCTTTCCAGCCTACTCCCTATCGTCTCTCAGAATCGAACCTTCTTGCGGGCAAGTTGTACCCTAGAATCGAACCTTCTTGCCCATGTCCTTGTACATCTCGTCCCGCAAGGACTTCACCTGCTCGTCGGCCAGATAGTCGTCAAAGGCCATCATGCGGTCGATGACACCCTTGGGGGTAATCTCGACCATGCGGTTGGCGATGGAGGAGATGAACTCGTGGTCATGGCTGTTGAACAGCACCACACCGGGGAAATTCACCAGGGCCTCGTTCAAGCTGGTGATGGCCTCCAGGTCCAGGTGGTTGGTGGGCTCGTCCAGAATCAGGCAGTTGGCGCCGCTGAGCATCAGCTTGGAGAGCATACAGCGCACCTTCTCCCCTCCGGAAAGCACCCTCACCGGCTTCAATGACTCGTCGCCGCTGAACAGCATCCGGCCCAGGAATCCACGGACATAGGCATCGTCCTGCTCCGGGGAATACTGGCGCAGCCACTCGGTGATGTTGGCGTCGGTGTCGAAGTAGGCGGCGTTGTCCAGCCCCAGATAGGTGTGGCTGATGGTCTGGCCCCAGTAATAGTCGCCGGAGTCCGCCTTCACGTTGCCGGTGATGATGTCGAAGAAGGCCGACTTTGCCTTGTGCTCGATTCCCACAAAGGCAATCTTGTCACCACGGTTCACCGTCAGGGAAAAGTCCCTCAGCAGCTGGATCCCCTCGGAGGTGTAATTCAGCTTTTCCACCCGCAGCACGTTGTTGCCGATGTCCCGGTCTGGCTTGAAGTTCACGTAGGGGAACTTGCGGCTGGTGACCGGCAGCTCCTCCAGTGCCAGCTTGTCGTAAATCTTCTTTCGGCTGGTGGCCTGGCGGCTCTTGGCGGCGTTGGAGGCAAAGCGGAGGATGAATTCCTTCAGGTCCTTCATCTTCTCCTCCCGCTTCTTGGCCTGGTCCTTGGCCTGCCGCTGCATAATCTGGCTCATCTGGTACCAGAAGTCGTAGTTTCCGCTGAACAGGCTGATCTTGCCATAGTCGATGTCGCAGATGTAGGTACAGACCGAGTTCAAGAAGTGGCGGTCGTGGCTCACCACGATGACCGTGTTGGGGAAGTCCATCAGGAAGTCCTCCAGCCAGCTGATGGACTCCAGGTCAAGGCCGTTGGTGGGCTCGTCCAGAAGGAGGATGTCAGGCTCCCCGAAGATTGCCTGGGCTAGAAGCACCCGAACCTTGCGGCTTTCGTCCAGCTCGCCCATCATGCGGTCGTGGTACTCCTCCTCCAGACCAAGGCCGGAGAGCATCTGCTCGATCTGGTTCTCCGCCTCCCAGCCCCCCAGCTCACTGTACTCGCCCTCCAGCTCGCTGGCACGGATTCCGTCCTCCTCGGTGAAGTCCTCCTTGGCATAGATTTCCTCCCTGTCCTTGTGACATTGATAGAGCTTGGGATGGCCCATCATCACTGTGTCCTTCACGGAGAACTCGTCATAGGCAAAGTGGTCCTGCTTGAGCACGGCCATCCGCTCGCCGGGAGTGATGATAATCTGGCCGGAGTCATGCTCCAGCTCTCCTGAAAGCACCTTCAGAAAGGTGGACTTTCCCGCTCCGTTGGCACCGATGATGCCGTAGCAGTTGCCGGGGGTGAACTTGAGGTTCACGTCCTTGAAAAGCGGCCTGTCGCCGAACTTGAGGCTTACATCGCTTACTGTTACCATATCTTGTTGTTCCTTATAAAATTACTTGTTATCGGGCTTGGTTGATTTTGCCCCTCCGCCAAAAAGTCCCTTCAAGCGGGCAAGGAAGCCCTTCTTCCGAGAAGCGGCTTGGCTTTGACTGGCCTGTACTGAAGTGGCAGCCTTGCTTTGCTGTGCTGAAGGAATGCTCCTCCTCGTCTGCTGCTGACCAGAAGTCCGTCTGGATCCTTGCTTTTGGCCGCTTGTTTTTCCCTTGTTTCCACTTGACTGGGAATTATTCCCATATTTTTCCTTGTAAACCTTCATCCGCTGGTCAAAGGACAAACCGGAAAGATCCTCTCCCTTCAGCAGGCTTCCATCTTGTCGGGAGTAAGCTTTTTCAGAGGCATTGTGGCCCTTGCTGTCATACCGCCTCTTTTTTTGATAGCCATCACTTCTGCCAGAAAAATCTCCATTCTTGTTATATCTCTTTTCTTTTTGATAGTCGCCCCTGCTGTGGGAACCAGTTCCTCGTCTTTTATCATCTCCAGAACAAGCCTTGCCGTTTCGCCGGGAGCCATTTCGACCTCTATTCCCGCCGTCCTTTCCACCATGCCTGCCTCCATTGCCACGGCTACGTCTTCCCTCTTCACCATCCTCCCGGTAGTCTCCAGTGCGGATGTAGATGTCGGCACTCTTGTCCTCCACCATCATGTCCTCGTAGGCCACGGAGGAAGGGATTGGATGCCCCAGATACCGCTCGATGGGAACCAGGTTGTACACGTCCTGCTCGCTGCAGAAGGTGTAGGCCTTGCCGGACTTACCGGCCCGGGCGGTACGGCCGATGCGGTGGACATAGTTCTCGGACTCGTTGGGCAGGTCGTAGTTCACCACCATGGCCAGATCGTCCACGTCGATGCCACGGGCTGCAACGTCGGTGGCCACCAGGCACTTGAGGGAGCCGCTCTTGAAGGAGTCCAGAACCTGCAGCCGCTTGGACTGGGGCAGGTCCCCGATGATGAACTCGCTTTCCAAGCCATTCAGCTGCAGGCGCTTGGCCACCACCTCGCAGCTGCGCTTGGTGTTGCAGAACACGATGACGCTCTCAGGCTTCTCGGACTGGAGGATGCCCAAAAGCAGCCGCATCTTGGCGTCGCTGGAGACGTGGAGCAGCTGCTGGTCAATCTCCTCCACGGTAATCTGCTGGGCCTCGATGGTAATCTCCACCGGATTCTCGGTGTACTCCCAGGCAAGGTTCTTCACGTAGGTGTTCAGGGTGGCGCTGAAGAGCATGGTCTGGCGGTCCTGGGTCCTGGGCAGCACCTTGATGAGCTTGCGAAGGTCGGGATAGAAGCCCATGTCGAACATTCGGTCCGCCTCGTCCACCACCAGGAAGGCCACCTGACTCAAGTCCATGGTACTGGACTCCTGCAAATCAATCACACGGCCCGGGGTACCAATGATAATATCCACATTTTCTTTCAGCATGGCAGTCTGCTTGTTGTAGCCCACACCGCCGTAGAAGCTTCCCGTCTTGAGGCTGGTGCCGGAAATCAACGTCCGGGCCTCCTCCTCCACCTGGACCGCCAGCTCCCGTGTGGGAACCATAACCAGGGCCTTCTTTCCCGCAACCTCACCACGAGCCAACATTTGCTGAATGATTGAAATTAAAAATGCGGCGGTTTTTCCAGTTCCTGTCTGTGACTGGACGTATAAATCGGCACCATCCAAGGCTGCCTGCAGCACCTGCTCCTGAACCGGGGTGCATTCCACATATCCTGCTGACTCAATTCCCTTCAGCAGGGACTCATGCAACTGTAATTCCGTAAATTTCATACTATTGTGTACTATATACTTTTTTACTACCTATGTACATGGATTTTAAAAAAATATTTGAGCCGCCAGCTTCTTCCGACTGACGGCCCACGTGTCCGACACCAATCCACTATCTGCCGAACAGATTTTTCAGGGCATCGGTGGCAGCATCTTTGGCCGACTCTGCCGCCTTCTTGGCGGCATCCTCCGCAGCCTTGGTGGCCGCATCCTTGGCGGCATCCACCGCAGCGTTGAGGGCGGCGTTCAGACGCTCCTCCCCCTCGCGGCGCTTGCGCTCCAGCTCCTCACGGTAGGACTCCAGCCGGGCCTGCTGCTGCTCCATGCGGGCCCTGATGTCGTCAAAGTCCCCGAACTGCTCCGTCACCTTGGAGATGTTCTCCTCCAGCACCGCCCGGACCCTGGAGACGGCCTGCTCCTTGACTCTGGCCAGCTCCTCGTTGAACAGCTGGGTCAGCACCTCAACAAAGCGCCGGTCGATGTCGCTGTCCACATCGAGGGAGAGTCCCGACTCGTTGGAGTACGCCAGAGTAATCCCCGCCTGCACGGAGGTGAACATGGCCAGGGCCCGGCTGTACAGGTCGTAGGCAAAGGCCGGCTCGAAGGTGGCGGTGGTGAAGGAGACCGGGTCGAGGGTGATGGAGCCGCCCACAGAAAATTTCCCCGTCTCGTTGGCGGTGATGCGGGCGCTGAAATGCCCGGTGCCGATGCCGGTGGGGACACCAGGAATCGCCTCCCCCTCCGGTGCCCTCATGTCGATGGTGTAGCCGGTCCCATTGTAGTTGAGCTCCACCAGGTCTCCGGGACGTGTCTGCCGCATGTCAAGGACACCGGAGAAGCTGTCTGTCATGGCGCCATGTCCCACTGTTCCCGACAAGGAGGCGGGCCTCCCCCACTTGTCCATGTCGCTGCTGATGTCATTTACGTCCAGCGCCAGGGAGAAACTTCCGTCGGCTCCGGAGCCATGCATCCGCTTGATGAGGAAGGTGGGGATGTTGTCCACGGAATACTCGATGTTCCGCCCCTCATACCGCTGGATGGCGGGCTTCTCCTCCTCCTTCGGCAGCCGGGCCTCCTGAGCCTTCTTTGCCGCCGACTTCGCGGAAAGGTCCTGTGCCATCACCAGGAGCTCCTGAAAGGCGGGATAGTACCGCCCGAACTGGTCCGCCAGAATCTTCTCGAAGCTGGTGGTGAGGATGGCCATGCCGTCCTCCTTCAGGGAGAAGGAGGCTATCTTGTCAATCTCGCCGCTGACCAGGTTGAAGTCGGCCGTAACCGCGGCGGTAGTCTTTTCCACCAGCGACTGCACCGTATCCACATCCCGCCTCAGCATGTTCATGGTCTGCTCGGTCTCGTTGTACAGGGCGGTGGCGCTGTCCACGGCGGTCTTGACAGAGGCGATTCCGTCCCGAATCTTGGTTGGGTCGTCCCGGATGCCGCCCCAGTCGAAGGCCGCCACCGCCTGCCCGTCGGCGATCAGCTTGCTCACGGAGGCGGTGAGCTGGTCTGGAACCTCAGTCCAGGCGGGAATCAGCTCGCTCATCTGGGCCTCCACCTCCTCCACCAGCCCAGGCGTGGCGAGCTGGCTGTAGAAGTTGCTGATGAGGGTCTCCGGATTGTACTGGGCGAAGATGTCCGAGACACTGCCCTCCAGGACATCCACCCGCGCCAGGGTGAAGTCCGCCACCTGGGACTGGAGCTGCTCCAGCCGCGATGTCCGGGCATAATCCGCCGGCAGGGCCCCGTCGGTCTCGCGGTCGGTGTTCACCCGCACCTCGGTGACGCTCATCTCGTCGGCCACAAAGCGCTTTTTCAGCAGCTGCAGGAGATCGAAGTCCACCGTGAGCCAACCAATCTCGAAGAGGTTCTTCATGGTGTTGTTACGATTGGCCACCTCAAGCCCCTGGATGGTGAAGTTGGAGTCCAGGATTCCCAGATGAAGATAGGCGATATCAACCTTTGCACCAAACATAGACTCCATTGCTGACTGCAAGCCCTTTTTAATGAGAGGATCCTTGAAGATTAGCACTGCAGATACCATTGCCACCATGACCCCAACAACTGCTACCAAAGGAATCAACTTTACTCTTCCCTTTTGCTTACGGATTTCCTTGGAGAGCACCTTGAGCCGCGCCAGCTCCTGCTTGGTGAACAGCCGGTCATCGGGAATGGCCAGCCGCTCCTTTTTCGAGCCGGCCACCGGCAGGAACAGGCCGGAGATAAAGTCCCTGTCCCTGGGGATGTAGATTTTCCTTAGAACCTTCCTGTTGAGCTTCCGAGGGGAATACTTCTTCTTGAGCATCCGGGGCAGCTTCTTCTTGGGAAAGGTCTTGGGTGGCTTTTTCCCTTTCTTACCCTGTTCTAGAGCCTGTTGTTCTACAGGAGATTCAGAAGGCTCCAATTCCGAGACAGCAGTCATTCCATCCTGTACCTCAGGAACAGTCTCATCGACCTTTTGAGAATTATGCATCTCGTGTAACGAAAAATGCTCTTTTTCCATGCTCATCTTTTTATCACTCCTGAAATTTCCTGGGACTTTGAGATTATTTTTTCAATGAGGGGTAATTTTTTTATTCCCACCCATACCCTAGATGCAGTAATTTTCGGAGCTAAAACCACTCGCCAGAATTTTACCAATAACCGAGAAAGAATATATACGGGAATATACAGCAGGAGGCCCGCCACCAGGCTCCCCATCACCACGGTGTTGTTGAATTTCGTAAAGGCGACGAAGGGAATATCCAGCAGCCGACGATAGACAGGAATTGCAGGCTCAAAAACCAGCACCTGGTAGCCAAGGCTGTCCAGCATCATGTCCAACGGAGCGACGCAAAGGGAAACTCCCAAGGTTACCAGGAGATAGATAGCCTTGTTAATTCTAATGAAGAAAAATAAGACAAAAAGAATGTACCATAGTGCATTATCTTTGGGAATCATTCCCATAATCACACCCAACGCTACACCATGGGCAATTTCTCCAGGATGTGAATTACTATTTAGGGTCTTAAATAATTTTAAAAAATATCCCAACATGTTGACTCCTCAGTTTATTTTTTCGCATTTTTTTATAATTACTTTAATGATACCAGCAATACAAAGGAGGCTGAGCCAACCCAGCCTCCCATTATGACCTATAGTTTGCTCAAAGCCCTTTTATAAACCTCAAGGTAGCCTTCTGCAGAAGCCTCCCAGCTAAAGTCCTGAGCCATAGCACGTTTTTGCATGGCAAGAATATGTTCCTTTTTATTGTACCATGCGTACACAGCCCAACCTACGGTATCAAAAACACTCTGTGGCGTCAGCTCGTCGAACATGAATCCAGTGCCCTCTCCAGTTTCCTGATTGTAGTTTTGTACCGTGTCTGCCAATCCTCCAGTTCGGCGTACAATGGGCAAAGTTCCATACAAAAGGGAATACATCTGGTTCAAACCACACGGCTCATAGCGGGAAGGCATGATGAAGAAATCACTTCCCGCCTCAATCTGATGACTCAAGGACTCATCATAGCCAATATATGCCTTGAAGTTCGGCAGCTTCGACTCCAATGCCCGCAGCTCATCCTCACACCATCGCTCACCAGCTCCCAGAACCACCACCTGAACCTTCATCTCGGTACAGATTCTGTACATGCTACCATAGGTTGGAGCAAAAAGCTCTGCCACGCCCTTTTGGTCTGCAAGACGAGTAATAATTCCAAACAATGGAACCTCCGGGTCAACAGGCAGGCCCATCCGCTCTTGCAAAGCGGCCTTATCCTTGGCCTTTCCTCCGAGTTTTTTCACGCTATAGTTCTCCGCGATAAAGGTATCCTTGGAGGGGTTCCATACCTCTGTGTCCACTCCATTCAAGATACCCACCAAATCCTGGCTGCGGTGACGCAACAGGGCATCCATCCGGAATCCCGATGCGGGTGTTTGAATTTCCTGGGCATAGGTGGGAGACACGGTGGTAAGCATATCTGCGGTGGTAAGTCCAGCCTTTAAGAAATTGATTCTGTCCCAATCCTCAAAGCCGGCGGCATAAAAGAAATTCCAGTCCAGACCAGTGGCAGGATAATTGTATTTTCCATACACACCCTGGTATCCCAAGTTATGGATGGTGAATACGCTGGCAGTCTTTTGAAAGCCATTGTGCCTCTGAATAAACCGCAGAAGCACAGGAGCCAAGGCTGCAGACCAATCATGGGCATGGATTATGTCTGGATACCAACCCAGCTTGCGACACAGCTGGAAGGCCCCATGACACAGCACAGAGAAACGATAGGGATTGTCGTGAAAATCAGGGTCGGCAGGCGTACCATACACACCATCACGGCCAAAGCTCTGCTCGTGATCTATGAAATATACAGGCAAATCCTTTGTTCCAGGCATTGTTCCCTCATAAACCTCTGTCCAAGCTTCAATGTAGCCAGCAGGAACCCCCATAGGACCTTCCAAAGCTTTCAAGGTTGAACGGTCAATCTTGTAGTACCGTGGCATTACAATCCGAACGTCATGTCCCAGCTTGTTCAATACAATGGCCAAAGCAGACACTGCATCCGCCAAACCACCAGTCTTTGCAAAAGGGACAGCCTCAGCTGTTACCATCAAAATTTTCATAGCATTCTCCCACTAAAGTTTATTTTTTCCAGTCAAGCACAGCCTGCCGTAATGCATCCTTAGAATTACAGATGGTTGCTTCCGAAGTGCAATATGCCATTCTAAACCATCCCTTCAAACCAAACCCAGAGCCAGGGGCACAGAGAACACGGTACCTCTTTAAAAAATCACAGAATTCCTTGTCATCCTCTTCTTCACCACCATTTCTGAAAGGAACTTTACAAAACAAATAAAAGGCACCCTCAGGTTTAAAATAAGAGATTCCCGCCTCATCTAACACTGCCATCAATTGATTCCGTCGTATTTCATAGGAACTATAATCTACCTCAGCATCCCAGCTTTGGGCCACCACACGCTGAAAAAACGCAGGGGCATTTACAAAGCCTAGAATTCTTGTGGTGAATATGCAGGCTGCAACCAATTCATTGCCGGCCTGGCAGGAAGGATTCACCACAATGTAGCCGATGCGTTCCCCTGGAAGACTCAAATTCTTTGCAAAGGAGGATACCACCACCGCATTGTCATACAGGGGGAAAACGGGAGCCACCTGCTTGTTGTCATACACAATGTCACGATAGGGCTCGTCGCACACAAGATAGGGATATCTGCCAGTTTTTTTTCCATGAGCTTTTAACAGTTGAGCCAATCCAGCAATTTCCTGGGAAGAATAAATCTTTCCAGAGGGGTTGTTTGGAGAATTAATGAGGATTGCAGCAGTTTTGGCAGACAAAGCACTTTCAATGGCTTGCAAATCAAGGGAAAAGTCCTTGTTGCAAGACACGGGAACCAATTCCCCCTGATAATTTCTCACGTAATGACCATATTCTGCAAAAAAAGGTGCGGGCACCAGTACCTGGTCACCTGGAGAAAGAATGGCCTTGAACAAGCAGTTCAAGGCACCAGCTGCTCCACAGGCCATAACCACCTGTTCTCCACCGACAAAAACACCTTGCTCCAAGGAGACCTTCCTGCCCATCGCAATGCGTGTTTCCATATAACCCGCATTGGGCATATAGCCGTGACATCCCTTATCTTGATTTTGTGCCGCAGCTACAATTTCTTGTACTACAGCTGCAGGCGGCTCTAAATCTGGGTTTCCAATGCTAAAATCATATACCTTGTCTTCCCCAAATTCCTTTTTTAGCAAGGCACCTTCCTCAAACATCTTGCGAATAACAGAGGCATCCTTACTAGTCATGAGTTCTTTGATATGGGGTGCTATTGCCATAAAAAATCCTTAACCAAATTTCAAAAAGATTTGAATAAAATCAAATCACTGTTAAAGATTATAACATAGGTATTTCAAATTTTGCAATGTTTTTGTTTACACAGAACCCATCCATCGTTTATACTAATTAAATTGTGGATTTTTAGGAAAATACCAACGATGGTTTTGAGAATATGTTTTGTTTGTAACCCAATAGCCCTTGATGTATTTTCAGTATATCACGATGTTAATCATGATTTATGGAGGTTTACCATGAAAAAAACTACAATGTCAGCAATCTTGCTTGTTTTTACTCTTTTTTCCCTTTCTGCCCAAGTTTTTAATAATAAGCTTACCAGTGATGAGCAACAGCGTCTTGCCAATGGAGAGCTCGTCATCAGAAATATTGGCAAAGCAAAGAATATCAGTATTAATGGGGTGAACGACACCCTAAGTAAAACTATTGATACCATCAAGGATTTGAACCCCTCATATCTAGCAGAGGTAATCAGAATGGTTCCATACGCTGGTAACGAGGATTTGCTAGAAAAATTGCGTCCCATCATTTTAAATGTGGAGGATTATGTAGGAATTCCTTACTATTCTGAACGCCATGAAAGATATTATGACTTGTATTCTTCCGTAGAGATTAAAAGTCAAAGTGATGATGGAAACACAGCACGTCTTAACGCCATTATGGAAATGTCTCCCTTTGGTGGAATTGACACTGATATTGTTTTAGTAACTGATGACGAATCCTTATTTTACGAAAACACCAACTTGAACAACTTGAAATATCATGATGGAATCACCGTTGTCAAGAACAAGTGCATGAAATCCATCGTTTCCGTTTTCCGTGTTGGAGATTCTTGGGTTCTCTACGGTATTGGAGGTGTAAAGGCTCCCAGTATCTTCTTCCTGCGGGATAGAGTAGAAACTTCATTCATGAATCGAATCAAAACCATGTGCAGCTATTTCTTTGAACACCTGTAATTTTAAAGTGGGTGGAGGTATACCATGCAGAATCTCGTTCACATATCAGCAGAAATTGGTACTTCTCACGGTGGATCATTGGAAAAAGCCTATCAGTTGATAGATGCAGCAGTGGATGCGGGAGCTGATTCCGTAAAGTTTCAGTGGGTGTATGCCCATGAAATTCTCCATCCCAATACGGGACTGGTGCAGTTGCCGGGCGGAGCGATTCCCCTGTATGAACGATTTCAGCAGCTGGAGGTTCCCGCCTTGTTTTTTCAGCAGGTACGAGATTATGCAAGAAGCAAGGGATGTCAATTTATCTGCTCTCCCTTTGGTCTAAGAAGCTTGGAGGAGTTAGCTGCATTGTCCCCTGACGCAATTAAAATCGCTTCTCCAGAGCTGAATCACCACCCATTGCTGCAACGACTGGCAGAAATCCGCCAAGAACAGCGTTTACAGGGACAAATTCCAGTACCAGTGATTGTTTCTTCTGGCGTTTCCACCTTGGCAGACATTGAGCAGGCCCTTGAAATTCTTTCAAATTACGGTGAAGATAACCTACAGGGGATTACCCTGCTCCACTGCGTCACCTCCTATCCGGCACCAGAGGAAGAATACAATCTTCAGGTCTTGCAAAATCTAGAGGGAATTTTTGGAGTGGAGGTTGGTGTCAGTGACCACAGCCTTGATCCCCACCTGGTTCCAGTGCTGGCCACAGCCTGCGGGGCACGGTTCGTAGAAAAGCATATTACCCTTTCACGGCAAACAGAGGGCCTGGATGATCCTGTTGCTTTGGAGCCAGCACAATTTGCTTCTATGGTGCAAAGGGTTCGTCAGTGGGAAACTCCTATTAAGAACTATGGCTGTCAATGTGGTGCTTCAATAATAATGGAAGAACTGGAAGAAGAATATGGTAAAGAACGGGTGCAATCAGTGTTGGGAACAGGCATAAAGAAGCTGGCCCCTGCAGAACGGGCTAATTACGGGCGTACCAATCGCTCCATCCACGTACTGAATGACATGAAGGCGGGAGATATTATCACCCGGGATTCCATTGCCATATTACGGACGGAGAAAATCTTGGAACCAGGGCTTGCTCCGAAATATTTTCCCCAAATAATTGGAGCAAGGCTTTCCCAAGACATTGCAGCCGGACAGGGAGTGCTTTGGCATCACGTAATGAATGTTGGTACTCATTGCTAGGTACTTGAGACAAGAGGGCGGATAGCATATACTAGGAATCATGGCAGAAGGAAGAAAAATACTAGCACAGAATAAAAAAGCTCGGTTTAACTACACCATAGAAGATTCCATTGAGTGTGGAATCGTTTTGGAAGGAACTGAAGTAAAGTCTTTTAGGGCTGGAAACATATCCTTTCCTGACGCTTTTGCCGAAATTAGGAATGGTGAGGTTTGGGTGCGAGGGCTCCACGTGGCAGAGTATAGTTTTTCTTCTATATTTAATCACGATCCTGATCGCCCCAAAAAGCTTCTTCTCCATCGGGATGAGATAAAACGTCTTGTCCGCAAGGTGGAGGAGAAAGGCTGTACCCTTATTCCATTGGATTTTTACTTGAAAAATGGAAGAATAAAGGTTAATCTAGGAGTATGTAGGGGAAAGAAGCAGTTTGACAAGCGCGCTGATATCCGAGATCGTGATGTCAAGCGTGACTTGCAGCGGGAGTTCCGCAAGGGATTACAAGGATAAGATGAAAAAATATTCTACACAGCTTGCAGCATATCTTCTCACTATCTTTATGATGTGTACTACCGTTGTAGCTGTAGACGTAGAATTTTATAGTCTTGATTCCACCCATAGCGATTCCAGCAAAATCAAAATGACAGAGGACTTGCTCTATACCCAGCTCCTGTCTCTCCCAGAATACCGAGTGGTAGACAAACGACCTTCAAGCTACAATGGAAATACCGACAATCCTAACCAGGACACTATGATTTTCCACGGAGAGCTTCAAGAACAGGACAACACCTGGATTTGTACCCTCACCTTGGAACAACCCCATCTGAACAAAAAATCACAGGTAACCAGCAATTACGACTCTTACTTTAAGATTCTTTCTGATGCCAAATCTTCCATTAGCCAATTGTTTGCCAAAATTTCCAGCTCATCCGCCAGTGCAGCTTCCAGCAAGACAGCTCCCCAAGGGGCGGCTGGAGCTCCTACCTTTGATAGCTTGTCTGGTACCTGGAGTGGCGAACCTTCTATCAATAAGATTGTACTTTTGCGTGGCGGCCGTGGTTTTGTCATCTTCAACAATGGTGCATCCATGAACATAAATGTGGAAATACAAGGAACCACCATTATCTGCACCCAATCAGGAAAACCCAACGCCTCATTCTTTCCAGAGCTTCCCCGTGAGGTTGCCTTGGTGGCTGCCATGGATGCCCAGCCAATCACTTGGACTATGACACTTTCAAACAACAGTACACTTACTGGTACCAAGCAAAGTCTTCAGGCTATTATGGTGGCTGGCTCAGCAGTAGGTGCAGAAATGGGAACAAGCCAGGTCACTTGGACTCGGCAGTAGACTATGCCAATAACTCACAGGGAATTACAACACTTCCCTGCCGTACAATGCGACACTTTCCATCAGGCAACAATTTCACCAAGGTAGAAGGCTGGGCATGAGGAACGATACTTTCATCCCCTTCAACAATCAGCTCCACCTCCCCGGAAAATTCCTGGCAAATAGAATCTATCCTTCCTATAACTGGCTGGCCGCTACGATTGACGCTAGTGGAGTAAATTGGAGCTCCCACCAAGTCTATAATCTTTCTAAGCCAGCTGTCCCCAGGACAACGAAAGGCCACCGTAGTTTTTTCAGTAGCACCATCTTCAGGTGATTTAACAGGAACAATAATCGTTACAGCTCCTGGCCACAGGGAAAAAAACTGTTCAGGAATAACAACATCAGTATAACGATATATATCCGCTGGATTTGCAAGCAGCTGAATAAAGGGTTTGCCTTCATCCCGGCCTTTTATAGCATAAATACGTGACTGACTATGAGGAACAATACCAGAAAAACCGTAGACGGTATCTGTTGGAAGCACACAAACACCCCCTTCCCTAATACATTGAGCCACCAAAACTACAGACGACTCTTCAGCACGGGACACAACCCTTGTTGTCAGAGAAAAATCTTTCATAAATAAGTCGTAGTTGATGAATCGTAACCACCAACCCTTATGCCAGCTTCATATGAAGGACTAGGACGAGAGAAATTGGCAACACCCTTTGATAAATCCTTCAAAAGTAGAAGAACCATCATCAGTGCAGATACAATACAACCACTTACCTTAGCAATCCACTCAGGAATAAACTTGATTTCGGACTGCCGCATAATAGTTCCTGCATCATACATGGTAGTGTAATAGGTAGGCAAGCCACTAATTTTTACCAGCATTTCCCCCTCACCCACAAACCCAAGTCGGCGGGCATAAGCTGCAACCACCTCCATATCATTTCTTAAGGCAGTATACTCTAAGGTCAAATCATCGTGTATCTTTTCTATTTTGGCTTTATTAATACTGATATTCTGTCTTTGCTCTTCTAATTGCCTCATTGCCCATAAACCGCTTTGTCCACCAAAAAAGGAAATCAAAACATACACAAGGGTTCCCACACTGATAGAAATCAATATCTTAGCTTTTACCATACTTCTACTAATCGGCACAACCTTCATTTTTGCCCACTTGATTCTTTTTTAAAAAAATATGTTTCTTTAATAGATTGCTACCGATAATAGAATCGAAAATTCATATTTATAAGCGGAGACAATATGGCATTTGATTTTAATGAAAAGGATATGATTGATTCTATTAATAGAGAAACAGACTTGGACAAATATGGTGTCTGGGTAAAAAAACCTCCCCGTGATATAGAAGGAACAACTGCTCTCCCCGAAGAGTCCTCCCAGAAAAATGAACAAGATAACAGTATGGAAGAGCCACTCCTGCAGGAAGCTTATCAAGAGCCAGAAAATTCTCCCATTGATGATTTTGAGTCTATGGCTCGAGAAGAGACTTCAGACTTGACCCCGATCCTGGAGCTGGAGGATAGTATTGATGATACCTCCATGGATACTCCCCAAGAAGAAGCTCCGATAGAAGGAATTATTGACATAGACTTTCTTGATGACTTTACCAATAACATCGATGAAGAGTTTGATGAAAATGAAGAGGACTTCAATCCCTTTCCTGAGCCAAATCCTCAAGAAGAGCCTGAAATCCACATGGAGCTGCCACCAGAATTTACTGAAGAAGGCCTCTCCTTCATGGAAGAAACAGAAGCTACAACAGAAGATTTTACCGATGCAGAAGGAAAGCCTGTTGAAGAACCAAGCTTTGAAGAGGATGACCAAGATGACAATGAAACCATTATCAGCATTGACGACTTCTTAAATGATTCTGATGAAGTTTCTCTCGACGAATTCCTATCTGATTCCGGTGAAGTCTCACTCGAAGCCTTTATTGACACTCCCGTGCAAGAGAAAAACGACATTCTTGATGAAATTCCAATGGAAATGGAACTCACCTTTGATGATGATTTTGCAGTGAAGACAACCACAGACCCCGTAAGTCAGATGGACGACACCTTCACTGTTGAGAATATGGATGACTTTGATCAAATGTTTGACAACATTGTAGATGAGTCTGAAGCGGTAGAAGCAGCAGAAGAAGAAACACCAGCCGACAAGCCTGTACTCGAAGCACTTCAGTTTGATGAGGTAAGTGAATTTGATGACTTCTTAAGTGAGTCTTCCGAACCAAAACAACAGGAACACAAACCAGAGGGTTCAAAGGACTACAACCTCACGGTAAGTGTAGATGATGAAAGTCTATCCACCTCAGAAATAGCAGAAACTGATTCTGACCGGGAAAACAATGAGGGAATTCTTCTGTCATCTACTGAACCAGAAGAAAAAAATGAGAAAAATGAAGAGCCAAGTATTGCTAGATTGGAAATTACAGATTATACTGATAAAAGCTACAATTCTGATGATTTTGACGTAGATAAAATTATGGCCGAAGTGGAAGATATTGGAGAAAAAACAGAAGAATTCCAGCCAGAACAGGTTGCGGTTTCTTGTGAAGCCTCCGATAATCAGCAGATGCAAGAAGAATCACAGGAATGTATCATGGAAAAGCCGGAGGAAGCAATGGAACATGAAATGGATCAACCAGCCGTATCACCAACAGAAGAACTTATCCGTAATATTGCTGGTGAGATAGCACTACTTCGAAACGAGATTTCAAGTCTCAGAAGTGAATTCGAAGCCTTTAAATGTGGCAAAAACCCCATAGTAGAGGATTCTCCACTCCAAGAAGAAGTACAACAGGAAACTTCTGGCGGATTCTTTGCTGATGATACAGGTGATGACACCATTGCCTTATCTGGAGATGAATTATCCAATATCTTCAACACTGCAGATTTCACAGAGGAATCTGTAGATGCAGAAACACAGTTGCAGGATGAAGATTCTGACAATGGATTGCCTTCCATGGATTTCGATTCAGAAACCCTTGAAGAGCCTGTAATTGATGATGATTATTTCCAAGATGATGATTCCGACGACTTCCCTAATGAAATCGATGTTCCAACAGGAATTGTTGCACAACAGGATCAAATTTTTGAAGAGATTGAGCTGGAGGAAGAAGATCAGGGAACAGAAGAAATCTTTGAAGAAGATACCTCAGAATCAGAGTTTGACAACGATAGCTTTGACGTAACAGAAGAACAGCTTGAAGAGTATTCTAGTGACGATGAATCTGATGAAGAAATTACCGAAGAATCAATTACAGAAGACTTTGTGGAGCCTGCATTAGATTCTGATTCAGAAGCTTTCATAGAAGAAATTGAAGAGCCTGTAGAAGAGATCGAAGCACCTGCTTCAGAGGAAGTTGTAGAGGAAATTAGCGACGAACCTGTAGAAACAGTATTTGAATCTAACCAGTGGGAAGAGCCTGTAGTAGAAGAAATTACAGAAGAAATTGAACCTGTGGTAGAGGAGATTTCGGAGGAAATTGAACCTGTCGCAGAGGAGATTTCGGAGGAAGCTGAACCTGTCGCAGAGGAGATTTCGGAGGAAGCTGAACCTGTGGTAGAGGAGATTTCGGAGGAAGCTGAACCTGTCGCAGAGGAGATTTCGGAGGAAGTTGAATCCGTAGTAGAAGAAATTACTGATGAACCAACTGTCCTTGAATCAAATCAGTGGGAAGCTCCTGTTGTGGAAGAAACCATGGGATTTGCTGCTGACACAACAGAAAGTGCCTTTGCAGATGATCCTCTTATTATAGAAGAGCCTGTGGATACTGTTTCTCTGGCAGAAGAAGAGTTGCTGGAGGAATTGGCAGAGATTCCTGTAACAGATGACCTTGAAGAAATTCCAGCTGCTGAAGAGATTGTTGAGGAAGAGCCTGTTGTAGTTGATGAACCAAAGACAGCAAATCTTCCCGATGATCTTAAGGAAGATATCAAGTCTGTTCTTTCTTACATGGATCAGTTGCTTGATAGCTTGCCAGAAGAAAAAATCGCAGAGTTTGCTCGCTCAGAGCACTTTGAGTTGTATAAGAAATTATTTACAGAATTTGGATTATAATGGGTTTATTAAGCCACATGGAGGCCATACTTGCCAGAGATAAAGCTCTTCAGAGTTCTGGCAGTATGGATGATTCCATCCAGAAGAAAGTTGCTGATTACCACAGTTTCGCAGAAAAGGCTGCATTAAAGCAAAGTGCAGTCCTTGTACCTTTTGGTCGGCGTTTTTTTATGCGCTATGAACATGGATTTGATGTGGTTTCTATCTTCAAATCCGTTTCATCCGTTGATTTTTGGAATGGAACACTTCCACAAAATCAGCAATGGCATACATTTTCTGGTGATGATCTAGAGCCATTTTACCAGCTTTTTTCAAGCGAATTCAATCTGAACCTGAATGACTTGCACATGAAGTCATTCATTTTGCTTGCAGATGTACCCATCCAAGCAATTCTTCTTATAGCTGATAAAACAATCGATCGTGAGCTTATTGATAGAAATATTCCTGAGTTAGCAGATTACATTGCAGCAGAGATATCAAATGTAATAGAAGCTATACCTCCCACTCCTTTGCGGGAAGGAAGCAGAAGCTTTTCAGTTTCAATCAAGGAGCCTGTTGCAGAAATCACTGATTCCTTACACACTGACACAGAAGCCTTGGATTTGTTGTTTCCTGTTGTTTTATCAGAAACCCTTAATAGATTGCAGCAGATACTTTCTCCTGATGATATTGTGTTCCCCTTGAACGAATTTGACATTGTCTTGTTCTTTTCTCACGCTGATAATATGGATGCAGATTTACTGCAATTCCAATTGCAAAAGTATTTTATTCCCTTGTTGGGAAGTTCTACTTCTAAGATTCTCGTTGAATCAGTCCAGTCATAGTATCCCGGAGTCTGGGATGGATACCATGCAATTCAGTCTGACGAAAACAGGTAAACAAACCTGTACCGTTAATGGAATTCGACTTCATTCAGCCTATGATCCTGTAAAAGAGGCTCAACGATTTGTCTCTGGCTTGGACTTTGGCTTTATTCCTAGTCTTGTTGTTGTAACAGAACCCGCTCTTTCCTACTGCGTGGATTTTTTAAGACAGGCCTATCCAGATGCGATTCTTGTGGCCATACGTTTTACCCATGATTTTGATGAATACAATTATTTGTGGGACAAGGTTTTTTACCATGATCAGGTTATTCAGATATTGAATACCTACGGAGAGGATGTAGTTTTGGCCACAGGCTTTCTCTCTTGGCAACCGTCTCAGCAGGTATATTCAGAGGAATACAATGACTGCTGGCAGCAAATTAAAAGTCTAGTGCAAACGAGCAGGGATATTTTAGGAACTCGATCTTATTTTAGCAAGCGATGGCTTAAAAATACCCTTTCTTTTTGTAGCAGATTGAAAAATGCTTCCATTATAGAACCTGGAACTGCACCCATCTTGCTTGTTGCTTCTGGTCCTTCCTTGGAATCTTCTCTAGATTATATCATCAAGCACAGGGATTCGTTTTTTTTGATTGCCTTGTCCTCGGCGCTCTCCCCCTTATTGGCAGCAGGAATCAAGCCGGATTTATGCATTTCCACAGACGGTGGCTACTGGGCAAAGCGGCATATTGATTTTTGCCCTGTCCCCCTCGCCTTGCCTGCTGAGGCTGCCATTCCAGCACAGCTCTTTGAAAAAAATATCATTCCCCTTAAATATGGTGATGCTCCAGAATCCGAGCTTCTGGATATTTGTAAAATTCCCGCTCTTCAAGCCATCCGTAACGGGACTGTCAGCGGAACGGCATTGGAGCTGGCACTTGCTATTACTACAGGACCAGTTTTTGCCTGCGGACTTGATTTAGCCACAGCTGTAGGATTCCAGCATTGTCAGCCCAATCGTTTGGAGATGGGAGCTGAAGCGAAGGATCAAAGACTTGCACCCAAGGAAACACGATTGTTTCATCAGCAGCTTCCATCGCAATCCCTGGAGATTTATGCCCAGTGGTTTATAAGTCAAAGCACTCGCTTTAAGGAACGATTTTACCGTTTGGCCCATTCAAGCTACCAATTCTCCAATAGGCTTGGTGCCATCCAGGATATTGATTGGAAGAATTTTGCAGCAATTCTTGCTCAATACAAAAAAAATAAAGCTACAGTACATCTTCCGGTAATTCGATCTGTTATGATTCCAGATGGAGGTCAACGATATAAGCTGCTCTTAGAAGCATTGGAAAATTATAAGAGACAGCAGTTACCTCACCATTGGCTTTCTACCCTATTACCAGCAGAACAAGCCTTGGCAAGGAGAAGCCTTGATAAGTCTGAGCTTGAGGCAGAAATCAAAGAAAAATCTAGTAAATGCATAGATGAAATCATTGACTACCTAAAATCCCTTGGAGAAAAAAAAGACCATGTTGTATAAATCTACAGTGGAAGCCAAGGATGGAACCTTAGTGCCGGTTTTTTCCGATGGAAAAACCATGTTTTCTCGTTATGCCCCTTTGAAGGAGGTTGAAAATTTCGGTGCTGCTGTCAAACTCGAAGGTGAACAAGGTGGATTTTTTGTGGTAGCTGGACTGGGAAACGGAATTCACATTCAAGCTTTGCGAAAAAGATTTCCCCAAAGCCTGATTTTGGTTGTAGAAAAAAATCCTGATGAAATCCAGTGGTTGAAAGACAATTTTAACTTACAGCCCTTGCTTTCTTTGAATAACATTTGGCTTACACAGAGCGCCCAGGCAGCACAGACCTTTATACAGCTCTACAATCCCCTGCTTCACGGAAGCTTCTTTTTCTTGCCTGTGCGTTCTTGGTATGATCAGATTCCAGAAGAAGCCTCCAAACTTAAAGCTTCCTTGGAACATGCCTTGGAATCCATTGCAGGTGATTTTTCAACTCAGGCCCATTTCGGAAGGCTTTGGTTTAGAAACTTTTTTTTGAACCTAAAATCTCTTGCAGCAAATCCTGTGGATTTTCAGCTGGAAAGAGAAAAGGAATGTGCCTTTGTAGCGGCGGCAGGACCAAGCCTTGATTCATTCATTCCTGACTTAAAAAACACCTTGATTCGGGAAAAAATCTATTTGATTTCTACAGACACAGCCTTACCAGTGTTGTTGCGTCAGGGAATTACACCGGACATGACAGTGTCCATAGACGGGCAGGCAGCCTCTACACGTCACTTTTTGCAAAATCTTCCCAGCGCCATGGTTTTGGCTGCCGATATTTCTTGTTCCCCGGATGTCATACTTCGTTGCAAGGAAAGGGGCTGTCCCATTCTGTTCTTTCGTAATAAAAATCCCTTACCACTATTGCTGGAAACATATCTAAAGGAAATTATTTCTGATAACCACGCTTTATATGAATCGCTCCTTCCAGAAATCGATACAGGAAGCGGAACGGTAACTGCAGCTGCAGTTGATTTGGCCTATAAAATGGGTTTTTCTCAGATTCAAATCGGTGGCGGAGACTTTGCCTATTTACAAGGAAAGCCCTATTGTCGGGGTACTTATTTTGAGGATCAGTTTTCCACAACTGCATACAGAACTGCACCATCGGAGCAAAAATATGTTGAGCTCATGTATCGAGGTACTACCTTCAAGGAAAACGAAAGGCTTGTTACAACAGTTTTAAATGAATACAGAAAATCATTTGAGCAATACATAAAGACTCATGCTGATGTACATATTATTACTGATAGCAAAAGGATTTATCTAGAAAAAACCAAGGGGAAGATTTCAAGCGCCAATGTTCCTTTAACTCCCAGTCCCCTCAAAATAACACATCTAAGCAAAAAAAATTATGAAGGCTTTGTGGCTTGGTATAAAAGCCTGCTAAAAGAAAAAAAACAAGAAGTCATTTCCTCTATTTTACCTCTATTTGGATGGTATATTAAAAAAAACAATGATAAATGTGATATTTTTCATATTATGAAACTTGCATACTCTCAAACTGTACGATATACTGAGACCTATGGAAAATAAAGCTATCAAGATTCTTTCTATCTGCCTCGTTGCTTTGTTCGCCTTGGCAGTTCTTTTTTTTGCAGTTGGACTTATGGTTGAATATAAAAACGCACCAAAGGTCATTGATTCAACATTGAATCAGTTTACCACTGATGTTGGTGTAGCCTCAGAGTATTATACTCCTGGTACTCAGCAATTTTCAGATGTACTGCGAGCAAGAATTGCCTCAAACAAAACCATTGCAGTAGTTACTATTGCCCAAGGCAATAATGTTATTTTTGCCTATCCACTGTCTTCACCTTTTATCATTCAAGGAGCTACAGGTCAGCCAACTATATCAGCCTCGTCTTCCTTTGTCCAAGTTAAAAGCAATACCGTTGAGTTGGGAAGTGGAAATTACCTCATTACCAGTGCCTTATACTCATTACAGCCTGCAGTAATTTATTCCTACATCCGCATTTCTTTTCTTATAATTTTAGCAGGAACCCTCGTTGCGGGCATTGCATTGATGTACCTTTATCTTACCGAACAAAAGCAGGAAAAAGAAGCAAGCTTTGATGATCTTGCAACAGCACAGCGATTAAAGAACAGCAAGATTGACTTTCCCGAAATAGATGCAGAAGCTTCCATCGACGCATTGGCAAATGATGGCTTTGATTTTCCATCAGATGATGAGAATCATTTTTTTGACGAGAAAAATTTACCAGAAGAGGCCCTTGATTTTCCTCCAGCAGATGAAATTCAAGCAGAGTCACATTTAGCACTTCCACAAGAGGAGGAATTGGAACAACAAGAGGTTTCTGTTGAAGATTTTCACTCTCCAGAGGTTGAGCTTGACTACCCCATGCCTCCAGCAGAAGAAGCGTTTGTTCAGCAGGAAGATTTTATTCCACCTTCAGTAGAAGTAGATTTAGCTGAAATTGCGGATAATGACTTTGTTGTAGAGAATTTTGATTCATTTGAACAAAATATAGACTCTCCACGCGAGGAAAACGCCATTTCTGATATTGCAGCAGAAATCCCACCAGA
Source organism: Treponema sp. (assembly GCA_045586625.1). Taxonomy (GTDB): domain Bacteria; phylum Spirochaetota; class Spirochaetia; order Treponematales; family Treponemataceae; genus Treponema_F. The sequence continues at coordinate 11,764 of JAZNAS010000082.1, read as the reverse complement.
AACTGAGTTGGAAAATGCAGTGGTGACACAAGCAAGATTTACACAGGAAAACCTTGATATACCTGCTACAGGAAATGCTTACAACGAGGAATTCAATATTGACAAGGCGTTACAAGGCTATGAGCCTCCTGCAAAGAAGATTTCACAAGAAATTGACACCACAATGGAGCCAGACTTCTTTGAGCCTGTTGCAGACATTATTGATGAACCGGTACAAGAGGCTACTGAGTTACCAGAAGTAACGGCAGAATCTTCAGATGTATCTCCTGAGCCTGCAGGACTTTTTTCACCAGTAACTGGTTTTGGTTGGGAAGCATATCTTGAAGAACGCCTTGATTCCGAGCTGATTCGTTCTGCTTCTTCAGAAGAAGATATTGGTCTTATGATTGTAAGAATCCAGGGACTTGATAAGGCTGACCAACGAAATCAGGCAATTTATGACACATTGCTGGAATTCTACAAGTTCCGGGATTTGATTTTTGAATACGGAAATGATGGATTCTCCTGCATTGTACACAGCATCAATGTGGATACCGCATTGGATATGGCCGAGCAAGTTTATGTTGCCCTTTCAAAGATTTTGAAAGAAAACGGTATGGATAATGAAATTGGTATTGGTATTTCCACCCGCTCCTTCCGATTAATTCCTGGAAAGAGAATTTTTGAAGAGGCTGAACAGGCATTGATCCGTGCCTTTACCGATCCAGAGACCGCCATTGTTGCTTTTAGAGTTGATCCTGAAAAATATCGGCAGTATATTTCTACCTACGCTGACGAAGAGCAATAAGAAAAATTAATGCTACAAAAAAGGGCTATCCCAGTTTGAGGTTTTCAAGCTGGGATAGCCTATTTTATTTTGCTAGGCTGTCTTATGAAAGCCTACCCGTTTGTATTTTCTATAACCATAGCTTCTTGATCCCCATCACTTTGTTTATTCTGTTTTCCTTCAGATTGTTCTGAAATCTCATCCTCTGGAACAGAAGTTTTTCCTTCCTGAGACTCCCAGCCCTTGGTAATTTTTTCTTCAAATCCTTGGGCAGAACTATTATCTGGAAAATCAGCTTTAAGCTGGTGGAGGGCAATTTCAGCCTCTTCAAGGTAATTACCTGCAATCAGCACTGTGATAAAATTCTCCAGCAAGGCTTGATCGTAGGGATTATGCTCCACCAGTTCACGATAACTTGCACTTGCATGGGCCAAGTCACCCTGCCGAGCGTAAATATAGGCAAGACTTTTTTCAAGGTCACTATTGTCGGGATCCTTTTCTAACAATTGCTCATATCCAAGTCGGGCTTTTTCCCAATTCTCAGATAAAGCATGGGTAAAGGCAATCTTGTATCGAGCTGATTCAGCTAAATCAGGATGATCAAGTGCCTTTGTGTAATACTCAATAGCCTTCTGATACTTCCCGTTCTCCAAATACGCCTCGCCAATAAGATAATATTCAGACAGAACATTGCTGTATATTCTGTCCTTCTCCCCTGCAACAGCAAGCCCCCCAAGGGAGCTACAGGAAACAAGTAAGAACACAAAGGCTGCAAGAACAAAAAGGAACAGGCCTTTTTTCATTGCTAGACACTACCTAAAACAGTTTGCTCAATCTTCCGCAGCTGGGAACGGTACAGGCCGGTAATATTCGTTCCATAATCGGCAATGAGCTGGATGATATTTCGTGGAGAGTCTTCTGAATCACGGCCGTTGAGCCGGTCTCCTGCATCTCCCAATCCCGGCATAATGTAGGCGGAGCTGTTCAAAACAGGATCCATCCACAAGGTGTAGACGGTGCAGTTGTCCAAGGCACGAACCACCCGCAAGGCCCCCTTGAGGGCGGCAATTACATTGAAGAACTTGATGGATTTTGGCTTTACCCCCTGGTCCAAAAGATATTTGACCACAGTTACCAAGGAGCCACCAGTGGCATTCATGGGATCTGCAAAGATAAGATCCTTGCCGTTCAATTCCTCCAGATTGAAGAAGGAATTCTTCAAGTCAAGGATGTATTCCATATCATTTTCATGCTTGGAGTCGTTACGCTTGATCTTGAACAGGGCAAAGGGAGTTACATAGCCCTTGGAAGAATACTCCTCGATTTCCTTGGACATGATCATGGAGGGCAGCAGGGCACCACGAAGCATGACACACATGACAGAATTCTCAATCTTGTGGTCAATGTCGGGTATCTTGTGAACGGAAAAATTCTGCACAGGAGCAGTAACAGGAGTCTTTACCACAAGGTAATTCTTGTTGTCGGAGGGACTGCCAGTATAAGCCTGACGGAAAAGCATCTCATAGGCGCGCTGGCTGTAGTACACGAATTCCTGATGGTCGGTGCGGATGTCTCGAAGCTTGGCGATGACACGGGAGGCTTCTGCATGGCTTCCAGGCTCAGTACAGAAGGAAAAAACCTGAAGCCCAGGCACCTCGTTGCAGATTTCCTGCATGAGATTTCCCATCTCATTGAAAACCTCGATTACCCGCTGCTCCTCGGCTGCGATGGAAGAACTGAATCCCCCAGAAGAGATAATCTTAAATGAGTTCATGGCCTTTTCATACAAGACATCCATCTGGGAAAGATATGCCTGGTCTTTTTCAGTTAAGTAACCATCCAAGGATTCCGCTTTCAAAATAATTTTTGACTCCATATTTCTACCTCCATAATCAACTCTATATTCTATAAAATCATAGCAAATACAACTCATTGTAGCGCTTGCTTCAATAAGTCTCCTAAAGTCTTTTCAGATACGGTAACTCCCGAAATCTTTATGGTTGTATCTCCCACAGAAGAACAGGTTAAGTCAAAACCTAATAGTCCACGGATTACAAGCCTTAAAACAGTCAAAGCAGGCTTCATTGCACGGGCATCCGATAAACCTAAATATCCTACAAAGGAATACTCAATTTCCTCTGTAGTAGTACTTGCAGTTGAATCACCCTGGGGAATAAAGCTACCATACAAATCTGTAAGAGGCAAATTAATAGGAAGTGTCGTTTTTACAATTGGAAGGACGACAGACACAACATCAGAAATATAAAAATCGATTGATTGATTCCCAGAAATAGTATTTTCATCTAGCTTTGTATTTTCTATGAAAGTATATTCATGGTCAGCAATAAAAACAGCCAAGGGATGTGTATCTATAATAGCTATTCCCTCAATTTGCTGTTCATAGGAAGACAAGAGCTCATCCACTTGAGGTGCAATCATCATAACAGAGGAGCTGGGAAATGCGATTTGAAGGGGAAGATTTTGATATTGATAATAAGCGCCTGTTACGGGAACAGCTGAATCTTTGATTTTTTTCCAGCCATTTTTTTCTTTCAGAGCAAAACCCAAACCAAGCTTTGGAAAGGAGCCAGTGGCAACTGCCGAAAACTGGCCATTTTTTACAGCTCCATAAATTGTGTCAAAGCGCTTAATAAGCTTTTGTGTATCCGAAGCTTCAATATTAGGATCAAAGGACGTAATGAGCTGTGAAGCAAAACGAGAATTTTCCTGCACTGGAAAATGAAGATAAATTTCTGCGTCTTCCGGCAGCATGGACAAATAATCAGTATCCGACACCCTGCCCTTTTGACTGGCACAACCAGCCAAAAAGAACAAGGTTGTCAGAACAAGTCCAAAAATGACAGTAATTTTACTGCCATTTTTGGCACATGAAACAAGGGATAAAGATGTTGATGAGACCTCAAGCCTTCTCAAGGGCAACACTCCAAACAGCATCCCCGGCTTCTACCTGGCTACCTGCTGAAAGAGCATCCTCCCAGTCAAGCTTTTCTGCCAAGGTTTCACCACGGATAAAGTCACCAAACTGGCTGCAAGCATCCTTCAATTCATTGACGGCTGCAGGATTGCCTGAACCAGAAACCCTAAGGTTGATTCTGTCGGTAACAGCAAGACCACTTTCCTTGCGAAGGCTCTGGATGCCTCGCACCAAGTCACGGACATAGCCTTCTTTTTTCAGCTCGTCGGTAATCTCTGAGTCAAGGGCTACTGTAAGGGTTCCCTCGTTTACCACCTTGAGGTTTGCCTTCTCGATGCGGTCCACAAGAATCTTGCTTTCATCAAGCTCCACGGTGGTGCCCTGTACGTCAATGCTGAGGGTGGAGCCTTCCAAAATGGACTGGATTGAATCCTGTCCCAAATCAGCGATGATTGCAGAAGCGGCCTTCATCAAGGGGCCCAACTCCTTGCCCAGGGTGCGGAAGTTTGCCTTTGCCTTGTATTCTATAAGCTCATCCTCCCGCTGGTGGAAGACAACCTTCTTTACGTTCAGCTCTTCCCTGATGGACTCCTCCATCTCCAGCAGAACCCGCTTCTCGTCGGGATTTCTGGTGACGAATTCCACAGACTTGAGGGGCTGGCGAATCTTCAGGTTGTATTGATACCGCAGGGAGCGGCCCATGGAAACAGCCTTTTGTATCGTGTCCATCTTGAATTCAAGCTCCAGATCACGGTGAGCCTCATTATACACAGGATAATCCGCCAGATGGACAGATTCCGGGTCATCTTCAGTCCGCAGGTTCAGCCACATACTCTCTGTAATAAAGGGTACTACAGGAGCCGCCACCTTTGCAAAGGTCTTCAACGCCCAGTACAAGGTTTCATAGGCCTCATTCTTGTCACCATCGTTCTCGCTCTTCCAGAAGCGGCGGCGACTGCGACGAATATACCAATTGTTCAGCTGCTCGATGTAGGCCACAATGGGGTCAATGGCTTTGGACAGATCATAGGCATCCATGGCCACTGTAACGTCCTGCACCATTTTTTGGGTGATGGAAAGAAGCCAGCGGTCAAGAGGATTGACAGGAAGATTCTGGGTAAACCCGTGCCCCTTGGCCTGGATTCCGTCGATGTTGGCATAGGTCACAAAGAAGCTATAGCTGTTCCACAGGGGAATGAGGATTCCCTTGAGAACGTCACGGACACCCTCATCGCTGTACTTCAGGTCATCGGCCTTTACGGCGGTGGAATGCATCAGGAACAGGCGGATGGCGTCTGCACCAAACATCTTCACAGCCTCCGCCGGGTCGGTGTAGTTTCTCAGGCTCTTGGACATCTTCTTTCCGTCGGAGGCCAAAATCAAGCCGCTTACGATACAGTTGTCAAAGGCGGGACGGTCAAAGAGGGCTGCAGCCAAAACCGTCAGTGAATAGAACCAGCCGCGAGTCTGGTCAAGCCCTTCGGAGATGAAGTCTGCGGGGAAGTGGCTCTCAAAGTATTCCTTGTTCTCAAAAGGATAGTGGTTCTGGGCATAGGGCATGGAGCCAGACTCAAACCAGCAGTCCAAAACCTCTGGAATGCGGCTCATGACACCACCACACTCACAGGGAATGGTAATCTCGTCCACGAAATGCTTGTGGAGGTCTTCTGGATACACTCCGGAAAGCTCCTTCAGCTCCTGACGACTTCCTACACAGTGGATTTTGCCACAGTCAGGACACTTCCACACAGGAAGGGGATTTCCCCAATAGCGGTTTCGGCTGATGGCCCAGTCCCTGGCTCCCTCCAGCCACTTGCCAAAGCGCCCATTCTTGATATGGTCAGGCTGCCAGGTAATCTTCTGGTTGGCGGCCACCATCTTGTGACGGATATCCTCCACCTTGACAAACCAGCTGCCCACGGCACGGTAAATCAAGGGGCTGGAGCAACGCCAGCAGAAGGGATAGGAGTGGAGAATCTGGTCTCGTTTTACCAGCTTCCCCTCCTGCTTGAGCCGGTCGATAATGTCCTTGTCGCAGTCCTTTACAAAGCGTCCCTGGTAGTCGGGCACCTCGTCGGTAAACTTACACTCGTTGTCGATGGGGCAAACGGTGGGAACACCTGTTCCCTTGAACACCTTGTTGTCGTCCTCGCCAAAGCCAGGGGCAGTGTGGACGATGCCCGTTCCGTCCTCTGTGGTAACAAAGTCACCATTCAATACACGGAAGGCACCAATGGAAGGAGGATTGCCGTCGGAACCGTCGGTGGCCTCCTTGAGCTGGGCAAAATAGGGGAACAGAGGCTCATAGCGGGTGCCGACAAGCTCACTACCCTTCTTCTTCCACAGGATAGTGCATTCCTCTGGATTCTTGTAATAGGCTCCCAGGCGGCTTTCCGCCAAAATATAGCACTCGTTGCCGTCGGCCACCTTTACATAATCGATATCAGGCCCCATGGTAAGCCCCAGGTTTGAGGGCAAGGTCCAAGGAGTGGTAGTCCAAGCCAAAAGATAGGTGGAGCCGTTGGCCATGTCACTGTCATTGCTGTGGGGGCCGGCCTCCGTCACCTTGAAGCGAACGGTGATGGCGGGGTCATGGACATCCTTGTAGCCTCCCAGGGCCAGCTCGTGGTTGGAAAGGACGGTGGCGCAGCGGGGGCAGTATGGGAGGATGTAGTGACCTTCATACAAGAGGCCCTTTTCCCACAGGCTTTTCAGAACCCACCAGATTGATTCCATATAATCTGGATTCATGGTTTTATAGTCGTTTTCAAAATCTACCCAACGGCCAAGACGGGTAATGGTCTGCTCCCACTCATTTACATAGCGGAGAACGCTGGCACGACAAGCCTCGTTGAACTTGGCCACGCCGTAGGACTCGATGTCGGTCTTGGAATTAAGGCCCAATTCCTTTTCGATAAGGTTTTCTACAGGAAGACCGTGGCAGTCCCAGCCGAAGCGACGCTCCACACGATAGCCCTTCATGGTCTGGTAGCGGGGGATAATGTCCTTGATGGTGCTGGGAATGAAGTGGCCGAAATGGGGCATTCCTGTTGCAAAGGGAGGCCCGTCATAGAAGACATACTCCTGGCTCTCCTTACGCTGGGCAATGGACTTCTTGAAAATGTCCTTTTCCTTCCAGAATGAAAGAACTTCCTCCTCCTGTGTGGGGAAATTCGCCTTTGGGTCAACAGGTTTATACAAAACAACTCCTCCTGAGTTTGGCCTGTCGCAGCAACTTCAAGTGAGGCTGCAATGACAGACCGCTGTGTTTATTCAAGGTAGTATGTCATATTTTGGGAAAAAAATAAAGTGGCAGTTCGGCAGGTGGCCATTGAGCAAAGCCGAAATCCCCCGATTGCAGAGGAAGGTTGACAATGGCCTCCCTAGAACTGGCTCCTAGAAATAGTCCGAGAAGTAGGGTGTCTGCTGCTCGATGGCATCCTCCAGCATGTCCACGGTGGCCTCTGAGCAGCGCAGGCGGCCAATCTTGTTCAGGTAGTCGGGGTTCTTGTAGCCCAGCAGCATGGTGGTCATGGTCTGGATGTCTATCTGGTCCCGGAACCGCTTGGGGCTTGGCTCGATGGTGCCATGGCCGTTGCGGTCTATGGTGAGGGTGAAGGAGCCCTGGTTCCAAGGGAGCAGCGGGTCCGAGAGGGTGAAGTTCCACACCCGCTTCCTGTTGTCCGGCTTGAAGGGATAGCGTGCGATGAATTCCTTGATGTCCACAATGCGGGCCATGAAGTACGGGGAGATGTCCTCCTTGATCTTGGCGTCCTCCAGCAGAAAGGCCAGTGGCTCGTCGGTGTAGGTCTGCCCCACCACCTTGGAGATCATGGAGAAGTGGGCGCTGATGAAATTCCACAGCCCGGTGCGGGCCTCCTCGTTCAGAAAGATCATCTCCTTCAGGTGGAAGACCTCGTCGGCAATCCAGTAGATGAGGTAGCCCTCCAGCTCGTCCTTGCTGCTGTAGTAGACGGCGGCATTCACGTCGTCGGAATCCCACATGAAGTACTCGCTCCAGGCCAGCTCGTCCCGAATCAGCGCTCCATGGGTCCGCTCGGAGAACTTGTCGTAAACCTCCTTGATTTCCGGGCCGTTCACCGGCACCCGGCGGATTTCCCCGGACACCTTCTTGTTCTTGGGCAGCTGGTAGTCCTGAATCTCGTAGGTAATCTTGTCGCTGATAATTTCCCAGCCCTTGTGCCGGTAGAAGGGAATGGAATAGGGATAGAGGTAGGAGATGTACTGCCCCCGCTGCCGCATGTCGTGGAGGGCGTGCTCCAAAAGCTTGTTCATAAGGCCGTGGTTGGCGTACTCAGGATAGGTTCCCACACCGGTGAGGCCACCCATGTCGTAGATCTGGCTGAAAATGCGCACCCTCATGGGATAGACCACGCACTGGGAGATGAGGTTGTCCCCGTCGAACCAGCCCAAAACTTGAGCCTGCTGGAAATTGGGGAGCTTTGCCCGAAGGATTTCCTTCTCCTCCCAGCCCACCTCCTGCAGCACATGCTTGGTCACTTGGAACACGTACTTCAAAAGCTGGTTGTACTGCTCCACCTGCTCCACCACCACCTTCTTGAGGGTGAACTTGTCCTTCTTCATGGTTTACCTCCCGTTTCAAGGCACATCGTATGCCAAGCACAATTCCGGCTGCTGGAACTACACGCTACCTCTGCTCGTTGATGCAGTACAGGTTCCCCCGCTGCATTATCATCCCCTCTGATACAAGGCTTTCTGCCGCCCCCTGCATTCTGTACAAGTCAATGCCAGCACCAGCTGCCAAGTCCTCCAAGGCTTGAGGTCGATTTCCTCCCAAGGAAAGCTGGCGGACAATGGCTCCCCTCGCCTGCCGCAGGGAGCCCTCGAACCTTGACTGACGGCTGTAATGGCGGCTCTGGCGATTGGGGTTGGCGGTGCTCTTCTTCAGCCGGGCACCGTAGTCCATCAGGGCATAGTACCAGACCCTTGGGTCCGGCCGGTACAAGGTGGTCTCGATGAGGGGCATCAGCTGTGCGTCCGCAACCCTCTGGCCGCCAGTTTTCCCCGCCGGAAAGAACAGGAACAGGTACACGGAGCGGATGTTGGTTTCTATAAAAACCTCCGGCCTGTTGAAGGCAAAGGCAGCCACCGCCCCCGCCGTGTAGGCTCCGACTCCTTTGAGTCTTTGCAACTCCTTGGCAGTGGAGGGAAAAACTCCTCCGAGCTCCTGCACCACCTGGCGGCAGGCAGACTGCAAATATCCTGCCCTCCGGTTGTAGCCCAGACCGCTCCAGGCCGCCAGCACCTGGGGAAAGGGTGCCGCCGCAAGGTCAGCGGCAGTGGGAAAGGCCTCAAGCCAGGCCAGGTACTTCGGCACCACCCGCTCCGTCTGGGTCTGCTGCAGCATCAGCTCCGACACCAGAATGGCATAGGGGTCACGGGTCTCACGCCAAGGAAAGGAGCGGCCCTCCTGCCGGTAGAAGTCCAGAATCATGGACTGGAACTCGGCGACGGTGGAACCATTGGGCAGCGTCACGGCGGGATCAGGCGCTGGCACACACAAGCTCAGTGGGGAATCTTCCATTCAGCCTGCCTGCACCAGTCCCCGCCGCAGGAGCTCCTGGAGAATCAGCTCCACAATCTCCTCCGGATTGTGACAGGCGGTGTCTATGACCAGCTGACAGAAGCTGTAGTCGTTGTTGTCGATGTTGTACAGCCGCTGGTAGCGCTGGGAGTCCTCCCGGTCACGCATGGCGGTGAAGGCCTTGATTTCCTCCAGATTCCCGCCCTCCCGATTCAGGATGCGGCGGGCACGGACCTCCTCGTCGGCCAAAAGGAAAACCTTCAGGTCGGCCTCCTCCAGCATCCACACTGCCAGCCGGGAGCCCAGCACGCAGGAATCCTCCATGGCCAGCTCCACCTGGCGGCCGTCCACCTGGCGGTCATAGCTGTCGTCGCTCTTGGCCCGCTCGATTATCTCCGCCAGGGTGAGGCATGTGTCCTGGGCAAGGTTGCGGAAGGTGTAGTTGATGAGGTTCACCCCCAGCCTGCGGGCCAGCATGGTGCTGACGGTGGTGTTGCCGCAGCCACTCTTGCCTGAGATTGCGATGCGGAGCTTTTTGCCCGCCGGAATGGAATAGTTCATGGATACCCCTTCACTCTAAAAATCTATTGTAACTCCTATTTCTATTGTACAATATGGAAAGGCTCTGTGTCGATACCTAGAGCAAGAGGGCTGTGACGAGGGGGTTAAAGGGAATCCTTTAGCTCCTGTATCAACTGCTCACTTTTTGCAAAGGAATCAGTGAGCATTTCCAGTAGCTGGGAAGTGGTGAAGGTGTTTTCTGCTTCTGGTACAAAGGGATTTTTTATGTCCAAGTTGTAGCCGTTGTTTTTGAGCACTTCAATTCCGACTTTCCAGGCTTGTTCATTTTCCACAGGATTATTCCACCAGGCTTTTAATGAATCGAATTCCTTCTTTTGGATTGGCTTTGTTTTAGAATAGGATTTCTGACCTTCTGGAAGCCTATGCTCCCAATAAAAAATCTCCTTTGTGGGCTCACCCTTTGTAAAAAACAGCAGGTTTGTAGCTACTGAGGCATAGGGTTGAAAAACAGAATTGGGCAACCGAACGATGGTGTGAACATTGCACTTTTCCAAAAATTCCTGCCGAATCCGCTGCTTTACTCCATCTCCTGTTAAGGAACCGTCTGGCAGAACGATGGCAGCACGGCCCCCATTACACAAATAACGGATCATCAGCAACAGGAATAAGTCTGCACTTTCTGTGGTACGGAACTGAGCAGGATAATTTGTCTCCACCCCATCGGAAACACTGGCTCCAAAGGGAGGATTTGCAAGGATAACATCTACACGATCCTTTTCGCCAATACTGAAGTATTCACGATTCAAGCTATCACCATTGATGACGTTGGGAATTTCGATGTCGTGCAAAATCAAGTTGGTAACACAAAGCATAAAAGGAAGGGGCTTGAGCTCGTGACCTTGAATCGTTTCCTCCAGTGTCTTCAAATCTTCCACAGAATGAACGTCCTGAGAACGGATATTTTCAATGGCACTGGTTAAAAATCCACCTGTTCCGCAGGCTGGGTCAAGAACCTTTTCTCCAAGACGGGGATTTATGATTTCTGTCATTATTTCTGTTACGGCACGTGGTGTATAAAATTCGCCATAATTGCCAGCACTTTGCAGGTCTTTCAGAAGACTTTCGTAAATGTCCCCAAAGGTATGGCGGTCTTCGCTGGCATTAAAGTCAATCTCGTTCAGCTTGTTCACAACCTGACGAATAATGGTGCCATTTTTCATGTAGTTGTTGGTGCCAGCAAAAATGTCTCGGACAAGAACAGCCCTCTTGTTCACTCCATCCTTGCCAGATGAAACATCTAGGTTTTGCAAGCCGGGAAAAAGCTCCGTGTCCACAAATTCCTTCATGGCATCACCAGTGATGCCTTCTGAGTCGGCTGCCCAAGTTCGCCATTTAAGTTTTTCTGGAATCACCGAAACATAGTCATCATTCAAAAGCTCCAGTTCTGCATCCTTGTCATCAAGGATTTTCAGGGTAATCATCCAGCCAAGCTGCTCCAATCGCTGGGCATCGCCAGAAACACCAGGATCCTTCCACATGATGTTTTGCAGGGATTTTATGATATTTGCTATGTTTGCCATGGTTGCTCTCCTTTTATTGCCACAGAGATTACTTCGAGAATCTCAGTAACCGTAAAAACTATTCTTCTGATTGAATCAATTTTATCAAATCTTCTTTATTTGGTAAAACTGTCTGATATTTACTTGCGAAAATCTGATTATTATTTTCCGGTAAAGTGATTTCAACCAATGAATCTGATTTTTTCTTGCATAGAATTATTCCGATGGTTTTGTTCTCATGGTCGAGTTTCACAAATCTGTCGTAATAATTAACGTACATTTGCATTTGTCCCAAATCTTGATGTGTTATTTCACCAATTTTCAAGTCGATTAAAACAAAACATTGCAAAAATCTATTGTAGAAAACTAAATCCACAAAAAAGTGTTTTTCATCAAACGTTAATCTAACTTGACGT
>JAZNAS010000081.1:0-32401 GCA_045586625.1 Treponema sp. | reverse complement strand
TCATAAATTGATGAGGGCGGATCGAAACGCTTGCTCTTGGAAAGCACCTTCTTGATTCGCTTGCGGTACAGCTCCAAAAACCAAATGAGGCGGCGAGCGTTCCGCTCCGTCTTCTTGGGGAAGGCCAGCTCCTCGTGGCGGAAGATGCCCGTGGAGAAGGTGTAGAACAGGAAGTCCGCCAGGTCGGGCATGACGCACTCAGCGCCCTCCCGCTCGATGACACGGCAGATGTCGTTGTTGGCGGTGGGATGGAACTTTACCAGAATCTCTCCCACCACACCAACACGGGGCTTCTTGATGTCCAGCAAGGGCAGGGCATCGAATTCCTTTACAATGCCGTTGATCAGCTTGTGGTACTTTCGGATAGACAGGGACTTGAGCTGCACCTCGGCACGGCCGCTCCACTTCTCATAGAGCCGGTCGGCAGAACCGGAGGTGGCCTCGTAGGGGCGGGTACGGTACAGCACCCGCATCAGCACATCGCCGGTCATCAGGGCCATCATGGCACGATGCAGCAGGGCGGGCGTAATCTTGAAGCCAGGCTGGGACTCCAGTCCGGAGGCATTCAGAGAAAGCACCGGCACATGGGCCATACCAGCATCCACCAGCGCGCGGCGGATATAGCCGATGTAGTTGGTGGCACGGCAACCGCCGCCTGTCTGGGTAATCAAGAGGCTCACGTGGTCCAGGTCGTACTTGCCGGACTTAAGGGCGGCAATCATCTGTCCTGCCACCAAGATGGAGGGATAGCAGGCGTCGTTGTTCACGTACTGCAGTCCCGTCTCCACCGCCATGGTATCCACCTCCGGCAGAATCACAAAGTTGTAGCCGGAATACTCGAAGGCCTTCTGAATCAGGCGGAAGTGGATGGGCGACATCTGGGGAGCGATGATGGTGTGGGTCTTCTTCATCTCCTTGGTGAAGACCTGGCGCTTGTAGGCGGCAGAAATGGACACGGGCTTGGAGGTCTGGCGGCGCTCCCGCTCCCGCACGGCGGCAATCAGGCTGCGGATACGGATGCGGACGGCACCAAGGTTGGAGCCCTCGTCAATCTTGATGAGGGTGTACATCCTGCCATGGGACTGCATAATCTCGTCCACCTGGTCTGAGGTGACAGAGTCAAGGCCGCAGCCGAAGCTTGTCAGCTGCACCAGCTCCAGGCTGGGGAACTCGGACACAAAGGCGGCGGCACGATACAGGCGGTTGTGGTAGGTCCACTGGTCCACAATGCGCAGCGGCCGCTCCACGCTGCCCAGGTGGGCAACGGAGTCCTCGGTAAATACTGCCAGTCCAAGGCCAGCCACCATTTCCGGAATACCGTGATTGATTTCCGGATCCAGATGATAGGGGCGGCCGGAAAGCACGATTCCCCTTCCCCCCATGATAATCATCTGGGTCAGGGCCTCTTCTCCTGCAATCTGGGTGTCACGACGGAACTTCTCCATTTCCTTCCAGGCGGCATCCACAGCCTTGGTGATTTCTTCCTGAGGAATATCGAATTTTTCCTTCAATTCCTCGTGGAGCCGCACCGCCAGCCTGTCCTTGTCGTAAATGGGCAGGAAGGGATTCATAAAGGTGACGGTGGGATCCCGGCGGAGGGCATCCACGTTGTTGCGGAGCACCTCTGGATAGCTGGTGACGATGGGGCAGTTGTAGTGGTTGCCAGCCCCCTCGTCCTCCTTAATCTCATAGGGAGCACAGGGATAGAAGATGAACTTGACCCCCTGCTTCAGCAGGGCCTCCACGTGGCCGTGGGCAATCTTTCCCGGATAGCACACAGACTCGGAGGGGATGGTCTCCAGTCCCATCTCGTAGACGGAACGGCTGGAGCGGGGCGACAGACGCACCCGAAAGCCCAACTCCGTAAAAATCGTAAACCACAGGGGATAATTTTCGTACAGGTTCAAGACACGGGGAAGGCCAACGTCTCCACGGGGAGCATTGTCTGGGCTCAGGGGCTTGTAATAGGAGAAAAGTCGCTTGTACTTCCAGTCAAAAAGATTGGGGAGCTTGCGTCCTCCATGCCCGGAGCCGGTGAAGGTATTATGCTTGTTGCTGGCATCCACAATCTTCAGCTCGTCGCCAAGCTCGGCTCCCCGCTCGCAGCGGTTTCCTGTTACAAAGCGACTTGACTTGTGGTCATCCCCTGCTCCAGCGGTAAAGGTGTTGATGGTCATCAGACAATTGTTGTTGCACTTGCCGCAGCGACGCAGCTCCAAGTCCACATTGAAGGAATCAAGCTGATCTGGGGTGGCAATGTTGGAGCGGATGGTTGGTGGCTCAAAGGTGGCCTCGTCCACTCCCACCGGCGGACGAATCATGTCCTTCCACTGGTCCAAGGCGATGAGGGCGGCACCGTAGGCTCCCATCAAGCCCGCCACGTCGGGACGGAACACGTTCACCCCGGAAATCTTCTCAAAGGCCCGCAAAACCGCATCGTTGTTGAAGGTTCCGCCCTGCACCACCACCTTTGTTCCGATTTCGGAGGCACGGCGCAGCTTGATGACCTTGAACAGTGCGTTCTTAATAACCGAATAGGAAAGACCGGCAGAAATATCGGCTACTGTAGCACCTTCTTTTTGGGCCTGCTTTACACGGCTGTTCATAAAGACGGTACAGCGGCTGCCCAAGTCCACGGGACGCTCTGCCAGCAAGGCCTTGCGGCTGAACTCCCGCACGTCCATTCCTAAGGAGCGGGCAAAGTTGTCCAGGAAGCTTCCGCAGCCGGAGGAACAGGCCTCGTTCAGCTGGATGGAGGTAATGGCCCCGTCCTTCATCCGCAAGCACTTCATGTCCTGGCCACCAATGTCCAGAAGGAACTCCACTCCGGGAACAAAGAAGTCGGCGGCCCGATAGTGGGTGATGGTCTCCACCTCGCCAGAGTCCACCCCCAGGGCCGCCTGGAAGAGGGCCTCGCCGTAGCCGGTGGAGACAGAACGGGCGATGTAGGCATCCTTGGGCAACTGGGTGTACAAGTCCTTGAGCACCCGCACCGCCAGATCCACGGGATTTCCGGCGTTCACGTCGTAAAAACGCCACAAAATACGGCCAGCGGCATCAATGAGGACAGCCTTGGTGGTGGTGGAGCCGGCATCCAGCCCTAAGAATACGGGGCCTGCGGCAGTCTCCAGATTGGCGGAGGCGGCCATCTCCTCTGCATGGCGGCGGTGGAATTCCTCCAGCTCATGCTCGTTTCGGAACAGGGGCTCCAAGCGCTGCACCTCGCTCATCTCCGCATCCACCAGGTTGCTCAGGCTGTCCCGGAACTCACCCAGCAAGGGGAAGGACTGCTGCTTTTCGGCTGACTGGACGCAGCTTAAGCTCCGCTCGGCAGAGAAGGCGGCGCCGGCTGCCACAAAGAGCTGGGAGTCCGGCGGGGCCACAATCTCCTCGTCCTTCAGCTCCAGGGTGGTGACAAAGCGATGCCGAAGCTGGTCCAAAAAGTGCAGCGGGCCGCCCAAAAAGGCAACATTGCCCCGGATGGGCTTTCCGCAGGCAAGGCCAGAAATCGTCTGGCTTACCACCGCCTGGAAGATGCTGGCGGCGATGTCCTCCCGGCGGGCTCCCTCATTGATGAGGGGCTGCACGTCGGTCTTGGCGAACACACCGCAGCGGGCGGCAATGGGATAGATGGTGGTGGCTCCCTTGGCCATCTCGTTCAGGCCAGGGGCATCCGTCTCCAGCAGGGCCGCCATCTGGTCGATGAAGGCCCCCGTTCCACCGGCGCAGGAGCCGTTCATCCGCTGCTCCACCCCACCGGAAAAATAGGTGATCTTGGCATCCTCGCCACCCAGCTCGATAACCACGTCGGTCTGGGGAATGAGCTTCTGTACAGCAGTGGTGGAGGCAACCACCTCCTGGATAAAGGGAATGTTCAGCCACTGGGAGACGGCGAATCCACCGGAACCAGTGACCTTGACGCTCAGGGGCTGACGACTGCCGGCAGGGAACTTCTTTTCCAGCTTGTCCAGCGCCCGCTTTACCACATCCATGATGGTGCCGCGAATGTCCGCCAAATGCCGCTTGTACTCGCTGTAGCACACATTGTCGTTCTCGTCCAGAGCCACGAATTTCACCGTGGTGGACCCAACATCAATTCCCACCCGCAGGGGCGGCACCGTTGGCTTGAAGGCCGTCGGCTTGAAGGTCATGGTATTTGCAGTAGCTTTCAAATCCATAAAAAACCTCGTCACAAAAAAACTTCCAGGAATTCAACAAGACATCTAAGTGCTTTAATTATATAAAATAATATCCAAACAAACCGAGATGGCTCAGCAAATTCCCCGGGGATTTCTGCAAAACAAAAAATCTCCCGCAGTATAATCGATTCTACAGATCATAACAAAAATAAGGGAAATTGAACAGGTGTAGCAAATACAAATTTGTAGTTTTTACAATATTTTTACAGAAGGGAGAAGGATTTGCCATAACTAAAATGGAATTGGGGGAAGAGGCAGAGAGGGCAGAAAACCACCCGCCAAGAGGAAACCTGACAGTTGGTAGATGAGCCCCTAGAAGCTGGTGCAGAACCCAAAAGCCCATGCTCAATTTTCCAATATTATTACAAATACAATCAATAATGGCATGACATCATTGAATACCATGGTTGAAAATAGAAAGAACAAGGAGGATTCAACAAAATCATATAAGGCCATCACTTCTTTCCTGGCTATTTCAACTGATATCATCAATCCGATAGCAGAATTGGCAATTGTTTTCTTGCCGGAAATAATCAATTTCTTCTCCCAAAATATGATGAGAAGACAAGAAGAAGAAGCAAGACGTCGTGCCCAAGAACAGGCTGAACAGGCAAGGGAACACATCAGATCTCAGCTTCTTACAGAGCTTATTCCAAACGTTAAAAGAGAATTGAGACCAAAAGTTGAGAAAATGATAATGGAACGAGCTGGAGTTATGGTCACTGAAATTACAGAGCAGTATAGAACTCTTCTTGAGCAAAAACAGCAGGAAATCAATGCTGCAGAAGCAGAACGCAAGCAGCACCAGGATGAACTCAATGAAAAGATTGCAAATCTCGAAGCAGTTCTTTCAACCGTAAAAGAAGCAAGAGCCAAGGTTTGCTAACAAATAAGGAGCAGAATATGGATATTACTGAAATTTGCAATATTAAGAATAGGCTTCAGAATTTAGTTGATTCCCATCCGAGTGAATTGGCGGATTGTGCCAGTGAAGTCTTATCGGTCTCTTCTGAGGAACTTCTGCAACAATATCATGAAAAGATGAATCCCCATAGGCTCTTGCACATAGGTCTGGTGGGACGTGTAAAGGCAGGAAAGTCTTCATTATTGAATTCGCTTTTTTTTGGAGGAAAGGATATTCTTCCCAAAGCAGCAACCCCAATGACAGCAGCACTCACAATGCTTAATTACAGTGAAAAGCCGTATGTAAAAATCAATTTTTTTACACAGAATGATTACGATAAGCTAAAAGAAAGAGCTGCCGATTACAATAGAAAACTCGAAGAAAAAACAAAAGAGATTTTTGCGAAGAAAGCAGAACAATTACAAAAAAAAGGTGAACAATTTGATGAAAATGAGCTTATGAAAAAGGCGAGGAAACTCGCTGCTGGAGAATTCTCAGAGAACATCATTTTGTCAGGAGCTGCCGACCAATATCAGATGATTCAGAATGCTGGTGACGCAGTTCGCTCTTATATTGGCCATCAAAGTGAAATCATTGAACTTGACAGCATAGAGGATGTTGGTTCTCGGCTAGGAGAATATGTTGGTTCTACAGGAAAATACACGGCAGTTACCAATTTTTCTACTGATGAGCAATTAGCTGAAAAAACAAAAAAGAGAATTATCAAGGGGCTTGAAGTAAAGCCTTCATACAGTGAAATAAACCTCGTAAATAAAGTTGACGAGAACACTGATGTTATCATTTACGGAACGGTTGCAAAACAGACAAAAACTAAGATTGATGCCCAAGATGTAGTGATAGCGTATACAATAAATATTGTATCAGCAAATACAAAAACAGGTGAAATCATTCAATCTATATCACAAACAAGTGATCGATCTATTGAAAAGACTGTAGCTGAATTGAGCATCTTGAATGGAGATACCTATCTCCAGCAGGCAAGAAAATACTTTGAGATAAGGCAATTTGATGATTGTATTGCAGTATGCAACAAAGCCCTGGAAAATGGTGTAGACAAAGTCGCCGCTTCTACATTATGTGCTGAATCTTCCATTGAACTTGGTGAACTAGATATGGCAAAAAAATACTTAGAAAATACAGATGCTTTCAATTCAGAAGATAAACGCTCCATTTATTTAACAGGAAAATATTATAGATTGTCAAAAGAATATGACAATGCTATCAACAGATTGAAATCAGGTATTCCAGAAAAAATAATAGGAGGAGTTATCGAGCAAAATAATGAAGAAGTCGCAGAGGACATTTTATCAAATTCTATTTCTGTCTCAACAACAAATGATGACGATGAAAAAGACATAAGATATGAAGAAGAAGTTCCTGCACAGGAGAAAGTTGAAGAGCTGAGTAAGAGCGAAACACCAGAAGTTCTGGATGAGTCAAATTACCAGAAAAAAACAGAGATAACAGCTCCCGATGAAAGCCCGCAGGAATCAGACATCGTTGAGACGGAAGAGACAAAAGGTGTCAACAAGCCTGACAATGATTATCCCACTACAATCAAGATTCTTGAAGAATTAGCACAAACATATTTTGAAATGGATGATTATCAAAATGCAGGTCGTATGGTAGAATTACTCAAAGCCAATGACCTTAATAACAATATTGCTTTACTCGTTTCTTCAAAAATAGAGACTCAGAAGGGAGATTTTCAAAAAGCAATCGATGTATTGGCGGAGGTAAAGGAAAATTCCGCATTACTGCTTGAGAGAGCGAAATGTAAAACTGAACTTGGTTTGTTTGAATCTGCTCAAAAAGATATAGAGATAGCTGTGAAAAACAATAAGATTAGTCTTGAAGAAAATAAACTCATGGCTCAAATATATTATGGATTAAAAAAATATGATGAAGCCCTTATTTTTTGTGAAGCGTCAATAGCCTTTCATCCAACCGCAGAGGATTATTGTCTGAGAGGCATGATTTATTCAAAAATAAATGAAGTAGAAAAAGCTACAGAGGATTATCGCAAAGCCATTGATTTAGTACCATCTTACAAGGAAGCATATTATGAACTGGGAAAACTACAGTTTGAAAACAATCAGTTTGAGAGTGCAGTTTCAAGTTTGAATAAAGCAGAAGAACTTGGTGCTCATTCAGTTGAATTATATCTTGTACTTGCCGAGTCGTATATTCAGGTGAAAGATTTTCCTGCTGCAATTAATTCTCTAAAAGAAATAGAAAAAAAAGAGCCAGAGAATAAAAAAATGCTCGAGGATATGGGAATTGCCTATTTTGGACAAGAATCTTATTCAGAAGCAACTGACTATTTTGCGAAAAGGATTGGTCATAAAACAACTAATCCATATTTGGCCATGTATCATGCAATGAGTCTTCATTTTTCTCATTCCTACACAAATGCTATTTTATATTATGAACAGGCTATAACACTTTTTAATGATTCTAAGGAGCATAAAAAGTGGATTTCATTCTGCAAAAATGCTGTAAAAGAATGTAAAAAGGAAAGACAAGACATCCTCAGTGAACTTGATGAAATTTATATTTTCCCAATTGATTTCTAGATATGATGCTATATTAAAATCACTTCTATCTGTTCAACAACACTATTTGACACCACCCTCAAAATTCAGGTTGGTGTCAATTTTTTTCTTTTACAATTCACATCCATCGCCTTGACCATATACCCCTATAGGGTATACACTAGTTGCGGAGACAGAAAATGATTCAAGAAGAAACATATACGATAACCGGCATGACCTGCGCCGCATGCAGCAGTGCGGTGGAGCGGGTGACAAGAAAATTGGATGGCGTGGAGGCCAGCAATGTCAACCTGGCTACGGGAAAGCTTACCATTCGCTACGATACAGAAAAGGTTACACCTGACCTTATTATTGCCAAGGTGGACAGGGCGGGCTTTGGCTGCCAGCCGTTCAAGCGGGAGGAGGAAAAAACTGCTCCTACAAGGACACAGGAAGACAGCAGCCACCTCCAAGACAGGGAATTGAGGGAAAGAAAACATCGCCTCATCGGAGCATGGATTTTTACCCTGGCCCTGATGTATGTGTCCATGGGCTCCATGCTGCCCACTCCCCTTCCCCTGCCGGATTTATTCGATGGCTCAAGCCATCCAACGAACTTTGCCCTTTTGCAGCTGCTTCTGGCAATTCCAGTGCTATTTTACGGAAGATTCTTCTATACAAATGGTCTTTCCGCCCTCTTTCACAAAAATCCAAACATGAATTCCCTGGTGGCACTAGGAAGTCTTGTGTCCTTTGTGTATAGCCTTGCCATTACCTTCTTGGTGGCAGACAATCCCCACCAGCTGCACAACCTCTACTACGAGTCCGCCACCATGGTGCTCACCTTTGTGATGACAGGAAAATATATGGAGGAGCGGAGCAAGAAGAAGACCAAGGGAGCCATCACTGCCTTGATGGAGCTGGCTCCTGACACCGCCCTCCTGCTTCGAGACGGAGCCACCCAGGAGGTTCCTGCCGAACAGCTGATGGTAGGGGACCTGATTCTTGTAAAACCCGGCACCCGCATTCCTGCTGACGGTGAGGTTGTGCAGGGAATCAGCTCTGTAGATGAGTCTATGCTCACCGGTGAAGGCATTCCAGTGGATAAGGCTGAAGGAAGCAGCGTTACAGGGGGCAGCATGAACCTAAACGGTGCCCTTACCCTGAGGGTGAGCCGAGTGGGAACGGATTCAACCCTGGCAAAAATCATTGCGGTAATGGAGGATGCCCAGGGGAAAAAGGCTCCCATCGCAAAGATTGCAGACCAGGTCTCCGGGGTTTTTGTGCCGGTGGTTATGGGAATTGCCGTGGTGGCAGCCCTGGTGTGGCTTGTTGCAGGAAAGGATGTGGCCTTTGTACTACAGATTCTCACCTCTGTGCTGGTGATTGCCTGCCCCTGCGCCCTGGGACTTGCAACCCCCGCCGCCATCATGGTAGGAACAGGGCTGGGAGCCTCCAACGGCATCCTCATCCGAAGCGGCGAGGCACTGGAGGTGGCGGGAAAGACCACCGCCGTTGTGATGGATAAAACAGGCACTCTTACAGAGGGAAGACCAAGGGTTACAAAAATTGTAACGGCAGAAAATGACAGCGCATTAGAAGAGCAAACGCTAGTCTTGGCGGCGGCGGCAGAATCAGTGGCCCAGCATCCCCTAGCCTCTGCCATCCTTGAAAAAATAACAGAGAAGGGAAAAGCCTCTCCAGTCCTGCCTACAGTGGGCAGCTTTGAAAACATTCCCGGAAAGGGTATCAAGGCTACCTTGGAAAACCAGCAGGAGGTGCTGGTGGGAAGCAGCCGCCTCATGGAAGAAGCGAGCCTTGCCATTGGGGAAAGGCTGCTACAGGCAGGCCAGGAGCTCAGCGCCCAAGGGAATACCCTGGTGTACGTGGCCACCTTGAAGCCCGCCGGAGGCAATTCCCCCCAGACAGGAAAACTGCTAGGACTCATCGCCATTGCAGACACCATCCGGGACACCAGCAGGGAGGCGGTGGAGCAATTCAAGTCCTGGGGAGTCAAGACAGTGCTGCTGACAGGAGACAACCGCCGGGCCGGGGACTTTATTGGTCAGCAGGTTGGAGTGGATCAAGTGATTGCGGAGGTGCTGCCCCAGGAAAAGGCCCAGGTGATTGAGCGGCTGCAAAAGGAGGGCCACCAGGTAATGATGGTGGGAGACGGCATCAACGACGCGCCGGCCCTGGTGCAGGCTGACACTGGGGTGGCAATTGGCGGCGGCAGTGACATTGCAGTGGAGGCAGGTTCTGTCATCCTGATGAAAAGCGATGTTCGGGATGCTGCAAAAACCATCAGGCTCAGCCGCCTCACCCTTAGAAACATTCGGCAAAATCTGTTCTGGGCCTTTTTGTACAATACCATCGGCATTCCCATTGCGGCGGGCCTCCTCTATCCGTTCACCGGCCTCCTGATGACCCCGATGCTGGCGGGACTAGCCATGTCACTGAGCTCTGTCTGCGTGGTGTCCAACGCATTGCGTCTCAAGACAAAAAAATTATAAATTATTCTGCAGGGGAATGAAGTCATGGAAGGAAGGGAACAAGATCAGTCTGCCTTACAAGAGCCCGAAAGGAAGGCTTGCTGCTGCAGCGGCAGGACAAAGATACGGGACGAATCTGAACAAAGGGATTTGATTCACCGGCTGAACCGGATTGAAGGACAGGTGCGGGGGATTAGAAAGATGGTGGAGGAGCACAAGTATTGTGTGGACATACTCACCCAGGTGTCCGCAGTACAGTCCGCCCTCCACTCCTTCAACCGGGAGCTGCTGGCAAACCACATCAAAACCTGTGTGGTGCAGGACATCCAGCAAGGAAAGGAAGAAACCATTGACGAGCTGGTCAAAACCCTGCAAAAATTAATGCGGTAATTGCTGGGGCATCCTGCCACCAGTTTGGGAAAATTCCCAGAAACTCAAAACAGAATGAAGGAGGTTTCAGATGATTATTCTTGATGTACCGGAAATGCACTGCAACAAGTGCGTGGAGCGCATCACCAAGGCGCTGGAGGATGACAAGCTCAGCTTCACCGTGTCGCTGGAGGACAAGAGCGTGAGCATCGACGGCTGTCAAAGCTGTGCCAGCACCGCCATCAGCACCCTGGACGACCTGGGCTTTACCGCCACCATCAGGGGCTAGACTACCGGGCAGCGGCACGGAATGTGGCGGGAGAAATGAGGAGTTCCTCCCGCCGCTGCCTCCCCCAAAAGCATTGGAAACAACAAAAATATCCCGCTTCGCTGACACGAAGAGTTAGGGGGCGAGAGCTGGGAAAATCCCGCCAAGTCAAACTACAGGATGGGATTTTCCGACTACATTGCCGCCTTCGGAAAGAATCTGGTCACCATTTGTGCCAACCTCCTCCTGGAGCTGGCACAAAGTTTAGTCAGGAACGGCAATGGTCTCTGTTCGCATCTGAACATACCCTTTCCCTAGACACAAACTTTCCCTCCCCCTTTTACTATCAGTTTACATCTGCTATACTGCCACCATGAAAAAGAAATCCCTGCTGGCGGCGGGAGTCCAGCTTTCCTTCCTGACCCTCATTTCCCGTGTTCTGGGACTTGTTCGAGAAGTAACCAAGGCCTACTTCCTGGGCACCTCAGCCTTGGCAGATGCCTTTGGCATTGCCTTTATGATTCCCAACTTGTTTCGCCGCCTCTTCGCAGAAAACAGCATTTCCGTTGCCTTCATCCCCACCTTCAAAGCCTACCTGGAAGGCTCCGACACTCCACAGGGACGACAGGAAACCCAAGACTTTGTTAATGCCACCTGTACCCTCGTCACCTTTCTGACAACAGTAGTGGTGGTGCTGGGCATTTGCCTCACCCCCTTTATCATCCCCCTGTTCTACAAGGACGGTGATGCTTCCGTACTGCAGGAAACAACCCTTCTTACCAGAATCATGTTTCCCTACCTGCTGGTGATTTCTGTGGCGGCCTTTTTCCAGGGCATCCTCAATGGGCTGAAGATTTTTGCCCCCTCAGGATTTACCCCCATTTTGTTCAATGTCATCGTCATTGCCGCCACCTACCTCCTGTCTCCCCTCACCGCCAATCCTGCCAGAGCCATGGCCATCGGTGTCATTACTGGTGGAGTTGTGCAGGCCATATTCCAACTGCCCTTCGTGCTGAACAGTGGATGGAAGGTCTCCCTCACCACACTGAAAAAGGCACTCTCAAACCCCGGAACAAAGAAGGTGGTGACCTTGGTAGGCCCCACCATCATCGGAATGGCCGCCTACCAGCTGAACGACGTGGTGTCCACCTCCCTGGCAGGACGGGCAGGAACAGGCGTAGTTTCCAGCCTCCAGTATTCATTGCGGCTCCAGGAGCTGATTCTGGGAATCTTTGCAGTCTCCATCGGCACCGTAATTTTGCCGGACATGGCGGGACTGGCCAAGAAGCAGCAATGGGAGGAGTTTTCCGCCATGCTCACCCAGTCGGTAAAAATCATTGCCCTTATCACCATTCCCATCACCTTCTTCTCCCTCATCACCGGGGAAAAGATTATTTCCTTGGTGTACAAATCAAATAATTTCGACCAGGAATCGGTGCGGCTCACGCTGGAAGCCTTTGCCTTTCATATTGCAGGGCTCTTTTTCATCGCCGTAAACCGCATCATTTCCCCGGCCTTCTACGCCCAGGGCAACACCAAGTCCCCGGCCACCGCAGGCATTCTGGGCTTTGCAGTAAACATCCTCCTAGCCCTGCTGTTGGTGGGGTCCATGAAAGGTGGCGGTATCGCACTGGCCCTTACCTTGGCAAGCCTTGCCAACACCATCTTCCTCCTCATCTTTTTGCAAAGAACAAGACGATTCGCCATGGGCACCGTGGTAAAGGGTATGATAGGCTATGCCCTGAAAATGGTGGTGCTTTCCCTCATTGCCTCCATCCCCCTGCTCCTGCTCAAGGATAGGCTCTTCTCACTTTTCAGCTTTAACAGTCGCATTTTGCAAGAGGGGATTCCCTTGATTATGGCTGCCCTGTTGTTTGCTGCGGTGGGAGGACTTTTGTTACTCATTACACGAGATTCCCTGACTCAATTGATTGTGAAAAAACTAAGGAGAAGAATATGAATCTAGCTGAATACAATCGACAGCGACAAAAGACCTTTTCCCAGATTTTACGGGACAAGAAGGTTGATGTGGCATTTTTCGAGGACACGGAAGGACGGAGGGACACTTCAGTCCGCTACTTCACTGGACAGCCCGGCGATGCCCTGCTGATTCTCACCGCCAGCGGGGAGTCTGTGCTGATTCCCTGGGACATGAACATGGCTCAAGAGATGGCCACCGTGGACACACTCCTTCCCTACACCGACTTTGGCCGCACTGCCACCACTGCCCTGGCCCAAGTCCTGAAGCGGCTGGAGCTTCCCGGCACTGCAACCATAGAGCTGCCCCCCAGCCTGCCCTACCCTGCCTACGAAAAATACCGGCAGGCCATTAGCCAGGCCCTGGGCAATTCCAGACAGGTTCAGCTTTTGTGCCGGGAAGATGGGGTCCATCAGGATGCGGTGAAAATGCGTGCCATCAAGGACCAGTACGAAATCAGCTGCATAAAAAGGGCGGCTGCCGTCACCGACAATCTCATCCTGCTGCTGGAAGAAGGAGTCCGCTCTGGAGCCATCACCACGGAAATGGATGCCGCCCTGCTGATTGAGCGGGAATGCAGAAGGGCTGGTTGTGAGGGCACTGGATTTGACACCTTGGCAGCAGGACCGGAACGAAGCTTTGGCATCCACTGCTTTCCTCCCTACACGGCAGGAGCCTTTCCTGCAACGGGGCTTTCCATCCTGGACTTTGGGGTGGTGGTGGAGGGCTACACCAGCGATGTTACCCTCACCTTTGCAAAGGGGCCGCTCACTCCAGAGCAGGAAAGGCAGCTGGAGCTGGTGCAGCAGGCCTACGATACCGCCCTGGAAAAATACAAGAACGGCCTGCCCATAAAAGAGGCAGCCCAAACTGTAGATGATATTTTTGCCCAAGCTGGTCGTACCATGCCCCATTCCTTAGGACACGGCTATGGCCTTGAAGCCCACGAGTGGCCCACCGTCCGCACTACCCAGCCGCCGGAGGCCCACTTCCGCCCCGGCATGGTGGTGACACTGGAGCCTGGCCTTTACGACACAAGCCTTGGTGGTTGCCGACTGGAAAATGACATCCTCATTACCCCAGAAGGACATGAGGTGCTGACCAAGGCTCGAATCATCCGCCTGTAAAAAGAACTGTATAAAAAAAGGGCTGTCCAAAGTTTGGCCAGCCCCTTGCTTTGCAGTACAGAAATAGCTGCAAATATTAAACCTCGGACAATCGATTCAACAGCTGCTGTAAAGAACCGTCCAGAACCAGTGCGTTATCCTTGTCGGGCAGCTGCTGTACAAGAGACCGCATCAAGGTCATGACACGGGCTGAAACAGCAGATTCATCAAAACGCTCCACAATGTCGTATCGTTCAGCAGGCACCTCTACCAAGCCCTTTTCTCGAATAGATTCGGCGATTTTTATCAATCCGGGCTTTCCAGACAACCTGCTGATAATGTATTCCATCTGCAATAGCTTCATGCTACTA
Source organism: Treponema sp. (assembly GCA_045586625.1). Lineage (GTDB taxonomy): Bacteria > Spirochaetota > Spirochaetia > Treponematales > Treponemataceae > Treponema_F. The sequence goes on along the minus strand of JAZNAS010000081.1, from coordinate 18,159 downwards.
TGGAATCCGGCCTTTTTTTCTTGAGGAAGATATTCACACAGATGCTTCAACTCTTGGAGCAGTCCTATAATATCAGCATTTTCCTCTGGACTTGAAGGATTTTCCAAAAGCAGTCCTAGTCCCTTGGTTACACTAATATCCTTGCCATGGGGAAGCGTCGCCTCATATCCCTCTTCAGCCTCCTCAAGCTCATCAAGGGGAAAATCCTCTTCATTATCCATTTCGGCAGGAGAACCATTAAAATCCCAAGGCATGTCCACTTCACTTTGGAAGGGCATTCTATTCCCTATTTCAGATTTAGGAACAAAGGCTGTTTCAGAAAATTCATCCTCCAATTCTGGCTCAAGGGGAGCTGCAACAAAGTCAGGCCCTGTAAAATCTGATTCATGCACTGGCTCAACAAACTCCGCTTCATTCTCCAGCTCCAAAGAACAATCCTTCGGTGGGAGGAAGGCCTCACTTGAAAGTCTTGGATTTGAATCAGTCAGGATTGGTTCAGCCTCATCTGGATCGGGACTCATGGAAAGGGGGACTGGCTCGGAACCAAAGAAGGACTCTGGCAGAGGCTCCTCCACAATCTCAAGCTCCATGGGCACCTCCTCTAGAGGTTCTTTTCGTGGTTTAGCTACAGGTTCACCAATAGGCTGTGGTGGCTCTTTCCGCAAGAATATCTCGTCAGGCTTTTTATTTACATTGTCAAAGATTTCGTCTTCCTCATCCTGAAAATCCAAGGCGGAATTAACTGCAAGCAAGGGCTCATAATCCACAGGTCCATCATCCTGGGCAAGGGCTGAAAGCTGGGAGTTTTCAGCTCCGACGGCTTCATTGGAAGCGAGCTCCAAAGGATCATATTGCTCCAAGTCCCACTCCTCTTTTTCAGGTTTTTCTGTCTGAAACAAGAATTGGCTACCAGAGTCTGCTTTATACTGCTCCTCATCAATCAGGGGATGCAAGCTTGGCTGTACCTCCTTTTGTTCCTGTGGTACCTCCTGACGACCTGCAGCATCTGAATAAATATCCCGCAAGGAAGAAACTACCTTGGGAGCAACAAAGCTCTCCTGCTCAGCCTCTTGCTCACAACCCGACTGAGAGCAAAGGGAAATCCGTTCCAGAGCTTTTTGTAGGTAGCTATTATCAGCATCCCAATTCAAGGCCTGCTGATAAAATCGCATGGCATCCCCATATTGATTGCACTTTTCGTAGCAGGAAGCCAAGGCGGATAAGGCTACAGGATCGTGAGGCAGATGCTTCAAGTATTCCACTAAATAGGCTTGAGCCCTCTCCAGATTGCCAATTTGACGAAATCGTAGGGCCACATCCAAGAAATGAAGAAAATAAGCACTGTCAATTTCCTGTATCTTATCCAGCGTCTGCTGAAGCTGCCGCTGATCATCACAACAAGCAAAATACTCTGCCAAAAGGTGAGCTGTTCCCAAATCAAAGCTATATTCATTTAGCAGGTCATTCATAAGATTCCCTGCTTCCTGAAATCTATTTGCATTCAGCAAGCTGCGGACATATTGCAGCTTCACACCCTTACTTTTTTCCTGAACAGGCTCCAGCTTTTTCAGCAGATCTCGTGATTCCTCACTCCGTCCTTCATGGATATATACATCTGACAATCCCATCAATGAACAGGAGTCATTTTCTTCCTGACGCAAAACAGCTTCAAATCGTTGGCCTGCATCCTGGTATTCACTCCGCCTCAACTGTACCATTCCCATGGAGCGCTGTAGATGGATATTTTCAGGAGCAACCTCAATTCCTTGGCACAAAATACTGTAGGCTTCCTTACACAGGTTGTGGGACATCAAGAACACTGCGTATCCGTTAACGGCCTCGCTCCAGTCTGGCTTGGCACGCAAGGCAGCCTCGTATTCACCGATTACCTCATCATAATACCCAAGCTTTTCGTATTCATGAGCCAGATTATAATGAAGGATTGGATGGTTGGCATCCAGCTGCAAGCCACGGTGATAGGAGGCAATGGCATTCTTGCTATCGCCCCGCAGGGAATAAATGCATCCCAAATGGTTATAGGCAAGAATATCCTCAGGATTTTGTTCAATCACACGATCAAAGCATTCAAGGGCATCATCAAAAAGCCCCATCTGCTTGTAGGTAAAGCCCAAGGTGTAGTAAGTTTGGGTGCTATTGCCATCCAAGGCCAAGGCCCGCTCCAAAACACCCACGGACTCCTCAAATCTTCCCAAGCGACGGTAAATTCCACCTAAACCAATCAAGGCGGCGAAATCGTTTCTATCTCTTTTCAGGATCTGCTGATAAATTGAAAGGGCTGCCTCGTCATTCTCACTGCGGATATAGGTTGTTGCCAGCTCGTGGAGCAATTCGAAGTTATCTGGAAATTCCTGAAGTAAGCGCTTAAACAGGCGAATTGCCAACTCAAAGTCTCGAGCCAAAACCGCTGACTTTGCCCTGAAAAGCGTATTTTTGTGAGTTGAAGAAATTCCAAATGCCATAGCTTTTCCTTAATCAATAAGATTGAATGGTAGGACGGGCATACACCTCCTGGGACAGCGGACCAATCTGACCATTGTATTCAGAGGCAATGGCAAAATAATAGATTCTACCATTTTTTAGGCCTGTCAACCGAACAGAATTTTCATGCCCCACCGCAACAGGTGAATCACCTTCCAGTGCAACACGACCAAGATACTCTCCCGGACGTTCACCATAGTACACGCAATAATTGGTAGCCTTGTCTATGGTGTGAGACCAAATCAAGTCCACATAACCATTCCCTGCAGTAGCCTTTACATAGAAAGGAGGCAAAGGTGGCTCCTGTTCCTCGTAGCACAGGGTAACGGAGGCCACCGAAGGAGTACTTGTTCCGGCTCCATCGGGATAAAGCCTCACCATCACCTGAAAGTATTTTCCCTCCACCCCGGAAAGGGTCTTTCCAGGAGAGGCGGGAACCCAAGCTGGGCTTGTTTGACTCCAGCCATAGAAGTTGTCTCCTGAACGCACAAAGAATTCCACACCTGTTTCTTCAGGTATAATAGTGCTGGCTTCCAAGTGCGTCAGCTGGCTACCTACTGGTACCTCCAAAGGCTCGCTGATAAAGCTGCCACCGTCAACAGTGTAACGCACGGCAGTCCAGCCTGTCTGATAATTCTCCTGATTTTGATAGAAAAATTCTTCTGTCTGGGAAATCGCATTTCTCAAGACCCTAAAGTCGTCAATCTTTCCTGCATATGAAGGTGAAATTTCAAACTCTGCAGGATTACCCAGCATCAAAGGATAGATACCACCTCGTTCACGCCCGCTAATGGTAATGTACTTTAAATCCTCCACCAAACCATTCACTCGATATTCTAAAAGCCCCGTTTCTGAATCATAGGAAAGAATGTGGTGAGACCACTTGCCAGGAATGATGCTTTTGGTACCAGAAAGACTTATCTCTCCATTGTTCTCTGCATAACCAGAAAAAAGATTGGTACAATTCCATTGCAGATGATTCCGAACAAAGGATGCCTCCAAAATCTGATACAGGGGATACCCGTCCACATTGCGGCTTGACCGCCAGGAAATTACCGTTTCACCGTTGTCAACCACAGCAGGACAGAGCCAAAACTCAATGGAAAAGGAACCGGTCCAGTTCAGGGTGGAAAAAATAGAGCCGGGCATTCCTGTTACAGAAAATCCACTGTTGTTGCCCACAGAAAGCCCTGCTTGCTTTCCCATGGCGGCATCCTCCACTACCCGCACATTGGAGCTTACCACCTGAAATCTGCCTGCCTCATCCCTAAGAGAATCACCCTCGAAGGAAAAAAGCATTTCTGTATCTGGAGAAACAGTGCGGGAAGCTGTGGCCAACTCCAGTGAGGTTTGTCCATATTTGCCCGGGCCAATGGTAATGCCACTCATGGAGGAAATCCTGTTCCAGCCATTCTTGCCTCCCAGGGTAATGGTCTTTTCTATCGAGAAAGCAGGTTGAATGGAAACCACCAGTAGACAAAGAAGGGTAAAACAGGGTATGAGTTTTCTATTAGATTTTGAAGACATGAAAACAGATACAAGAGAACGACGACAACAACTCCAGGACACAGCTCACAAAGCTCCTTCTACAAGCGGCGTCTACTTCTGGAAGGACGAAGCAGGCACCGTGATTTACGTGGGAAAGGCAAAGAATTTGAAGAACCGCCTCTCCTCCTATTTTTCTGGCCGCAAGGACATCAAGACTCAGATTCTTGTGTCCAGGGCAAGCTCCATCGAATACATTACCACAGCCAACGAGTACGAGGCCTTTATCCTGGAAAACAACATGATAAAGGAACATAATCCCCGCTACAACATCAACCTGAAGGACGGTAAGTCCTATCCGGTGCTGCGGATTACCAACGAGCCCTTTCCAAGGCTCTTCAAGACAAGGCGTATCCTGCAGGATGGCTCCAAATACTTTGGGCCCTTTCCCGATGTGGGAGCCTTGGACACCTTCATTGAAACCCTCCAGCGGCTCTATCCCCTGCGTCGCTGCAAAATACTGCGGAAACGGGAATCTCCCTGTATGTACTACCATATCGGAAGATGCGGCGCCCCATGCTGTGAGCGGGAATCAGAACACACCTATAACGAATATATCGGTGAGATAGAACGGATTCTTGAGGGCAAAGGCCCCGACACGGAGGCTCGGCTCACAGCGGAAATGAAGCAGGCGGCAAAGGAGCTGAAGTTTGAGAAGGCTGCTCGACTGCGAGACGGAATTGAGGCCTTGCGGGTTCTCAGAAGCCAAAACGTGGTGGAGGACTTTGACCCGGAGGACCGTGACTACATCGCCTACTTTACCGAAGGGGAGCTTGTCAGTTTTACGGTGCTGAAAATGCGGCAGGGCAAGCTTTTGGGCAGGGACAATTACCGCACCGTCAGCTTGAACGAGACGGAGGAATTGCTGGGGGAATTCCTTGCAGCCTATTACACCGAAGCCACCATGATTCCGCCCAAAATATTTGTGCCCACCACCACTGGCCTTGATATTAGCCGCCGATGGTTTGCCACCGCCCTGGAGGTTCAGCCAGACATTCAAGTGGTAAAAGAAGAAGCTAGCCAAGCTTCTGCTCCAGACCAACCTAAGGCAGCTCTGCCAAATTACAAACGACATCTGGCAGGGCTGCCAAATTACAAACGACATCTGGCAGCCATGAACATGGCATTTCAAAATGCGCGGGAAGACATTATCCGCCGTGTTCGGGAGCGGGGAGACATGCCTGCCATGGAGGAATTGCAGAAGCTGCTGGGCCTGCCCCACCTTCCTGTCCGCATCGAGGGCTTTGACATTGCCCACATCGGCGGGCGGCTCCCGGTGGCCAGCCTCATCAGCTTTTACAACGGAAATCCCGACAAGAAGAGCTACCGCTACTTCCGCCTGAAGACCACCGACGGCATCATCGATGACTTTGCCTCCATGCGGGAGGCAGTGGCCCGCCGCTACACCAGACTCTTGAACGAGCAGGCCGACCTGCCAGACTTGATTCTGATAGACGGCGGCATCGGCCAAGTGAATGCGGTGCAGGCAGTGCTTTCCACATTGCAGCTGGACATTCCTGTGGCGGGCTTGGCAAAGCGGGACGAGGAGATTTATCGTCCCGGCAACAGCACCCCCATATGCCTGCCAAAACGAAGCGATGCTTTGCGGCTCCTGCAGCGAGTCCGTGACGAAACCCACCGCTTTGCCACCAGCCGCAACCAGCGATTGCGCACCAAGGAAAACACCGTCAGCATCTTTGCCGGAATGCCCCATGTAGGAGACAAGAGGGCCAGAAGCCTCATGCTCACCTTCACCAGCCCGAAACAGCTGGTGGCAGACTGCCAGTCATATCTGCAAGAAGCCCAAGCCACCCAGGCAGCCACAGGAAAAATACTTCTTCCCAAAGCGGAGTCATTAAAGGAAGGAAAAAACAAGGCAAATCCTGACATTAAAACCTCTGCCGGAAAAATCACCCTGCCTGCAGGCCCCGATGAAAAGGAGATTTACGAGGCAGCTCCCATTGCGGCCCTCCTCCACATTCCCAGAAGTCACGCAGAAGATATTTTAGCGGCCTGCAAGGAATTTGTGGCAGAGCAAGAGACTGCAAAAGCTCGATTGAATCAGGTCCAGAACAAGGACATGAACAAAGCCGCTTCACCAACGGCCTTTGAAAACACGGATAGCGACAGCTCCTCTGCCACAGCTCAGCTGGCAGCACAACTCCTTGATGAGGATGAGTACACTTTTATCGAAGAAAGTGAATCATTTGCCGCAGAAAATCAAATCGAATACGGGGAAAAAAAATGACCTGAAGCTCCAGCTTGCAAACTGCATTTTGTAAAAAGCATCAAATGCGGCTTGCAGGTGAAGCCTCAGGTTATCTATCAATTATGGAGAAGGCTTTGGAAACCTTCTGCTAGACAAGCCGCTAGCCTAAAAGCTGGCCGCCAGTCAGGGCCTTCCACAGCTCCCTCAGGATAATCATGTGGGCGGCCTCGTTGGGATGGATTCTGTCCGGCGAAAAGTTGCAGGTGTAGCGGCGGGACAGGGCCTGGTCAAAGGCGGCCTGCAGGTCCACAAAGGGAAGCTTGAATTCCTCCGCCACCTCACGGGAGGCAGCAGCATATTCACGCACCATCTTTCCCAAGGCATCCTCCTTGTTCAATTCCAGCATAAAGGGGGACAGCACCATCATGGCCGCCCCGCAGTCCAAGCCGGATTGAATCATCCTGCGGCAATTTTCCTGGTAGCCCGCCACATCAATGAGCTCGTCCAAGCCGGCGTGTCCGTCAAAGTGACGCCAAGCGTCGTTCACCCCAATCAAGATGGAAATAAAGTCAGGCTTGCATTCCAGCACATCCTCCTGCCATCGTTCCAATAGCTGGGCAGAAGTGTCGCCACCAACACCACGGTTGATAACCTGAACATTCAGCTCAGGATAAAAGCCTGTAAGAGCTGCCTGCAAAAAATACACATAACCATTTCCAAGGGCCTCACTTTTCCAAGTGGGAGCCAAAAAGTCACGGTCACAATCAGTAACGGAATCTCCCGCCACTACAAAAACAGAATTCTTTTTCAAAAGCATGGGAACCTCAAAAAATAAGGGCGACAGTATAATGTCACCCATCAGTATAAAAACAAACTCTTTATTCTTTAGCTGAACTTGCCTCTTCTTCCTTCTTGGCCTCGTTCTTGTCCTTCAAGTCGGCAATACCGATGAAAACAGCAATCAAGCCAATAAAGGCAGCCAAAATAGGAGAAGCTCCCTTCAAAAACGAAATGATTTCAGATCCCCAAGACAATCCACCAGGAAGAGCTGCAAAAACAGTAAATGCAATAAGCACAAGTCCCACAATAATCGCTACCATAGGAAAACCTCCACCCTCATTATCACATATTTCCCTAGTTGTTGCAAGATTCCTTCTTTTAAAGTGAAATCATACAGGCTACAGGCAGATGGTCTGAGTAGCCTTCATCCTTCCACAAGGCATAGCGGAAGGGAATGAGATTTCCAGTTTCATCCTGCTGAACCCAGGGGCCAGAATCAAGAGCTTCAAAGTGAAGAATCTCCAAATCTCCCGCTGTAAACACATGGTCAATTTTTTCCCACTGCTGCTGATACCAATAGCTTCCCAAACTGACTGTATCAGGATGAAGCCAGCCATTATCTGCCGCCACGGAGCCTAGCAGCACCTTTCCAGAAGCTTGTTTGAAAGCAGTAAATTCCCCCAGCTCACGATTGAAGTCACCGCAGACAATGGCACGCCCCATCTCACCAGAATCCGCCAGCACCCGACGAAGCTGCCAGTCCAACAGCTCCTCCTGCCGAGCTTGCCAAAAGGCAGCCTCATCCGCTCCCCCGGACTTGGATTTCCAGTGGCATACAAAGAGATTCACAGATTGCGGATTTTCCCCTTCCTCCAGCAACACCTCCACCTCCAGCAGGGGCCTCAGCTGGGGCTGCTCCCCATTAGTCCTGCAGTCCACCTGATGCACCCTCTTTTGCCCCAAGGGAAGCCGGGAAAAGACACCGCAGCCAATGGCACTCCCCTCCTCTGCCTCAAAGCACATCCAGCCATAGGCATCATTGCCCCGCAGACGGCCCGCCAGCCGGTTGGAAATGTCGTACATCACCGCCTGATTCTCAATTTCCTGCAGCACCAAAATGTCTGCATCGATCTGTTCAATGGCCTCCACCAAGCGATCCAGCCGCTTCTCGTACAGCTCTTGGCTCCAGATACTCTTGCTGCCACGGAACTCCGAGTATTCCAAGCCAGAAGTCTGGGCGTCAAAGAAGGTCTGCACGTTCCAGCTCACCACATACAGCTGGTTTTCACGAGACGCTGCCAATTCACCAGTAGTACGCCCCTCCAGCTCACAGGAAAAAAGCAACAGCACAAGCTCCACCATCCACAAGCATGACCACAATCTCTTCATCATAACCTCCACAACAATACAAGGCTCCACAAACAAGCCCCATATATATTGTATGGTTGGAGGAGGCAAAATTTGACAAAATCTCGGATTTTTTTTGAAAAACGTGAAATTATTTTATTGATGCAGGAGCTCTAGAGCTATTACATCAATATCCAGAATCTTTTTATAATTTAAAAAATCCTTATCAAGGGTGAGAATCAAAAAATTATTGTTATGAGCTACACTACAAATGAGAAAATCTGTATGAGAACCTTGAATTCCATTTCTTCTACATTGATTAAAATAATCAGCGGCAGTCTCATAATCATGAGTCACCACATCAAAATCTGAAAAGCATTCCAAATTTTGTTTCAATGCCAAGAACTGTTCATGACGAGAGATTCCGCTAAGGATTTCCTGACGAATTGCGCCAATCATTACCACATAGCCTTCTCGAATTAAAGAAACCAAACTGTCTTTCAAATCTGATTCTTGCTTTGAAAGTTCTTTTTTTCGTAGGGCAAGGGACCAGACTGAAGTATCTACAAGAACGAATCTCATCTTTGTCTCATTTTCTTGTAGTCATACTCAGGATCATATTCAATAGAACCAAACAACTGAATCAAATCCTCAGATTTTCTCCGTTGAATAAATTCCTTCAAAGCGGTGTTTACCGTTTCCTTTTTTGTGGCATAGCCACCAATTTCATAAGCAAGCTCCAACAGTTGCGGATTGATTGCTAAGTTTGTTGCCATAACCCATCTCCTTATATTCTAGTTTACACATAATTATGTGTAAACTCAACAAGAAAATACTGTTTTATCCCTGAAATATCCTTCAAAGAAATATCTGAAAGAATAGACTCCAGTCTTTTTTCCATGAAAAAAATGTGCAAAAACTCCCCATTGCAATCCGCCCACCACAGGTCGAGCCCAATCCTAAAATGCTCCCTATCCCACTCCGTTTCAGTAGGAGCATAGGGTGCTGTAGCATTTTGATGAAGCAAAGATAAATATATCTGCTCATCGGAATACAATGGAGTCAACCTTTTTTGTATTGGATACACCTCATCCCAAAAAAGTTTAAGCGGAACACTATACCAAATCTTCTTAGCCATACCCCCTATCTCTTACGCACCTTGTACACATCACGAGGTTTGATGCTCTCTCCTTCGGGAACATTGGTGAAGTCGTAGTAACGACCGTATCCTTCCGGAGAGATGATAAAGGAATAGGAACCTCCATACGATCCAGTCCAAGCCCAACGATGCTCCAATCCCCGTTTACTATATGTCGCCCACTCCCCCACATCTTTGTTATCATACAAAACAAATCCAAAAACATCACCATCAATTGAATAGTAACCGAATTCAAGCCCAAGCTTTTTGCCATATACGAAATCAACGCAATGCCACGAGGTAAACCCCTCATCGGTCATATCCTCGGAAATTTGTTGCTCAGACAAATACTTTCGAACCAATTCCCGGACATCCTCTATAGGAAGTCCAGCTTCAATGGCATCCGCAAAGACTCCAGGGTCAGCCGCCATTGCAATGAGTCTGTCAATCCGCTCGTCACTCATGTAGTAAGAAAGCGTCAGCGTCCGTGGCCTAGATGAGTCTGAAGTTGAAGCACAACCTGTGAAGACAATGAGCAGCAAAAAACTGGTTATGATTATTCGAAAACAAATCTTTTTCATACGTTCCTCCAACACTAATAAAAACTCCTAATACTTTACGTTATCATAGCATACCGCATCTGGATTCGGCAATCCAAATCCAGATGCCAAACCTCCTTCATTGGGTAATCCTACACATTGAACTTAAAGAAGATTACATCCCCGTCCTGTACGATATATTCCTTGCCCTCCATGCGGTACTTGCCGGCGGCCTTGATTCCAGCCTCGCTGCCGTACTCCACCAGGTCGTCGTAGCTATAAACCTCCGCCTTGATAAAGCCCCGCTCAAAGTCGGTGTGAATCACGCCGGCGGCCTTGGGAGCAGTGTCCCCCACCTTGATTGTCCAGGCCCGACATTCCTGCTCCCCTGCAGTAAAGTAGGTGCGCAGTCCCATCAAGTGGTAGGCCGCACGGGCCAAGGTTGCCAAGCCAGACTCCTTGAGGCCGATTTCAGCCAGGAACTCAGCCCGCTCCTCGGCACTGTCCATCTCCGCCAAGTCGGCCTCGAATTTTCCGCAGATAACCACCACGTCGCTTCCCTGCTCCTGGGCAATCTTTCGCACCGAGTCCACGTAGGGGCTTCCATTCTGGATGCCGTCCTCGTCCACATTGCACACGTACATCATGGGCTTCATGGTAATCAGATGGCAGTCGTAGAGGGCGGCCTTCTCGTCCTCGCTCAAGTCGGCGGTGCGGGCGGCCTGTCCGTTTTCCAGCAGGGGCTTTACCTTGTTCAGGGCAGAAAGCACGGCGGCGGCCTTCTTCTGCTCCTCCTTGCCCATGACACGGGCATTTCGCTCGGCCTTTTCAATCCGCTTGTTCACCGTGTCCAGGTCGGCAAAGGCCAGCTCCATGTTGATTGTCTCAATGTCGTCCACCGGGTCAATCTTGTTGTTCACGTGGATAATGTCGCTATTCTCAAAGCAACGGACCACGTGGGCAATCACGCCAACCTCCCGGATGTGGGCCAAGAACTGGTTTCCCAAGCCCTCACCCTTGGAGGCGCCCTTCACCAGGCCGGCAATGTCCACAAACTCAACGGTGGCAGGAACTTGTCGCTTTGTCTGAAACTTTTGGGAAAGAAAGTCCAGTCGTGAGTCAGGCAAGTCTACAATTCCCACGTTGGGATTGATTGTACAGAAGGGATAGTTGGCCGCCTCGGCAGGGGCAGCGGTCAGTGCAGAAAAAATGGTGGACTTTCCCACGTTGGGCAGCCCTACAATACCACAGTTAATAGCCATGATTTTAGCCTCGTAATGAAAAATTAATCTTTTCCCACTATATCACGGAAAAAAGCCTCGGTGCAAGTTGCTGGGCTACTGGCTGCAAGTTGCTGGGATAGTGGCAAGTCGCTGGACTGCCGGGAGAGAAACTCCTCCATTGCCTCCAAAATTCTCGCTTCTATTCCTTCCTGAAACTATCTATAAAAATAACAATAATATTTTCATTACAACTTGACCACTATTTTATTCTATTTTAGAATGGAATTTATGAAAACCAACACATTCAAGGGCGGTATTCATCCGCCAGAGTTCAAAGAACTGACAGAAGAAATGAAGCTCAAGGCTGTCGGTCCTTCTACAAAAACTGTTGCCATTCCCGTTACCCAGGGCGGTGCCCCAAATACTCCCTGTGTAAAGGTGGGAGACAGCGTGGCCAAGGGACAAAAGATTGCCAACGGTACAAGTCCCATGTCGGTGCCTGTCCATGCCTCCATTGCTGGAACAGTAAAGAAGATTGAGACCCGCATGGTTTCAGGTAACCTGGAGGTTCCCTGTATCCTTATCCAGTCTGATGACAGTGACAGAACTGAATTCATGCCTCCGCTGGATCCCTTCAAGTGCAGCAAGGAGGAGGCCCTGACCCGCATTCGTGATGCAGGAATCGTGGGAATGGGAGGAGCAGGCTTCCCCACTCACATCAAGCTTAACCCACCTGCCGGCAAGACCATCGAATACGTCTTGGCAAACGCCGCAGAATGTGAGCCCTATTTGACGGTAGACTATCGTGCCATGGCCGAGACTCCCGACAGATTTGTTGACGGTCTTGCCATCGCCATGAAGATTACTGGTGCCCAGAAGGGAATCATTGTACTGGAGGATAACAAGAAGCAGCTTTGCGATGTGCTCCAGAAGGCTATCGAAAACAATATCCACGGTTGCCCCATCTCCATCTGCCTGTGCAAGACAAAGTATCCCCAGGGTGGAGAAAAGAGTGTCACCATGGCAGCCCTTGGACGGGAGATTCCCGCTGGTGGCCTTCCTGCCGACATCGGCTGCTGCATCAGCAATGTCACTACCCTCTGTGCCATTGCAGATGCCTTCCGCGAGGGAAAGCCTGTTATCGAACGCACCGTAACTATTTCCGGTATGGCCTGCGAGAATCCCCAGAACCTGATTCTTCCCATCGGAACCCTGGTGGGAGACTTGATTCCAGAGGAAATCACCCTCAAGGACAATGTGGCAAAGATTATTTCCGGTGGTCCCATGATGGGTATGGCCATGACAAATGCCAATTTCCCCATTTCCAAGACAACCTCCGGTGTACTCTTCCTGACCAAGAAGGAAACCTTCCTGGTAGATGAGGATCCCTGTATTGGCTGCGGAAGCTGCATTTCCTACTGCCCCTATCGTCTGTCCCCCGTTTTGATGGTTCGCTCCATGGCTGCAGATGATTACAACGAGGCAAAACGCTATGGTCTTATGGACTGTGTTGAATGCGGAACCTGTTCCTATGTTTGCCCCTCCCAGATTCGTCTGGTACAGCGGTTCAAGGTGGGCAAGGCTATCGTAAGAGAGCAAATGGCAAAAGAAAAGGCTAAGGCCGAAAAGGAGAAGAGCAATGGCTAGTCCATCCGATGTAAATGAAATTTATCTCTCCCCAGGACCTCACGTAAGCTCCAGGAGAAACACACAGAATATCATGCTCCTTGTCATCATTGCATTGCTGCCCCTCTGCATTTGCGGTGTGGTGGTGTTCGGCATTCCAGCCCTGGTGACATTGATTGTGTCTGTGGCTTCCACAGTAATTTTTGAGCTGCTGTTCCAAAAGCTTACCAAGCAGCCAGTCCGCATCAAGGACTTGTCCGCCGTGGTAACCGGAATCATGCTGGCTATGGTTCTGCCTCCCTCCATCCCCGTGTGGATGACCATTCTCGGCGGCCTGTTCGCCATTGTTGTGGCAAAGGGCTTCTTTGGTGGAATCGGTGCCAACGTATTTAACCCGGCCCTCACTGGTCGTGCATTCTTGTTCACCAGCTTCCCCTTGGCCATGGGTACTTGGACCTTGCCCTTTGACACCGTAACTGGTGCCACCGTATTGAGCGAGATGAAAAACGGCGTGTTCATCGCAGACAGCGAGGTATACACCAGCTTCTTCCTGGGAGCTCGTGCAGGTTGTATCGGTGAGACAAGCACACTACTGATTCTGGTGGCCTTCATCTTCCTGTTGGCAACAAGAATCATTGACTGGCGTGCCCCCGTGGCCATGGTTGCAGTGACAGTTGGTGCTACAGCATTGGCTGGCGGAGACCCCTTGATGGCCCTCATGTCCGGTGGCTTGATGTTCGGTGCCGTATTCATGGCAACAGACTATGCCACCACACCGGTAACTAGTGCTGGACGCTTGATTTTCGGAGCTGGAGCAGGTCTTATCACCTTCCTGATTCGTCAGTTTGGTGGTTATCCAGAGGGTGTTATGTTCAGTATCTTGATTATGAACGTGCTTACCCCCTTCCTGAACAAGATTATTCCTACAAAATATGGCTATAAGGGCAAAGGAGCAGGAGCAAAATGAAAAATATGTTAAAACTCGGCATATCCTTGGCCATCTATGCCAGCGTGGCCTGTGTCTGCTTGTCATTGGTAAACATGGTTACCGCCCCCGCCATTGCCGCCGCCAAGGAGCGAGAGCTGAACGAAGGCTTGGCTGTAGTGTTTACAGATGCAGATAGCTTTGAAGCGGCCCCAGGCTTCGTTGCCGACACAGCTACCTCTGTCAAGGTAACAAACCTTTACCTGGCAAAAAAGGGCGGCCAGGTGCTGGGCGCTGTAGTACAGGCCAATGGACCCACCTACGACAAGGCAGAAATGCTCATCGGAGTAACCTTGAACCGCTCCATTACTGGAATCCAGTTCTTGAGTCTTAGCGACACTCCCGGCTTTGGACAAAAGGCCGCAGAGCCTGAATTCTCCAATCAGTTTGCCGGAAAGTCTGTTGACGATGCCTTTAGTGCTGGAGACGACGTAGTAGCTATTTCTGGTGCCACCATCACTACAAAGGGGGTTTCCCAACTCATTAAATATGCAGCTTATGTTGCAGGTGAATACTTGGCCGCAAACCACGGTGGTGTAGCTGGAACTGGAGAAGCTCCTGTAATTGCAGAAGCAGCCACCCCCTTTACCTTTGAGGAAGCCTGTGTATCACTCTTTCCGGCAGAAGAGTATGGCGAGGTTGCCATCCAGGAGGTTCCAGAAGGAGTTGGTGACATTGCTCGTAACATGCTCGTAGAGAAAAAAGCCCTTGCCACCTCTGGAGACAGGATTGTTGCCGCACTGGTGGCTGTTCGTGGACAAACCTACAAGTATGGTGGTGTTGTTCTCACCGCTGTTGGATCTGACGGAAACATCATCGGAGCCCGCATCCTTGAGCTGAATGACAGCCAAAATATAGGACAGCTGGCTTTGGAAGAAAGCTACTACAGCCAGTTCAATGGTCTTTCCGCCGCACAGACAATCCTCAACGGCGAGGGAAAGTATGATGCCATCACTGGTGCCACCATCACCTCCGACTGTGTTGCAGACATGGTGAAGGTTGGTGCTGTAGAGGCTGTGAACATGCTGGCTGAAAAGGGACTTGGTGTTACTGCCATTGACCAGAACAGCTACCAGCTGAACGAAAACTATTTGGAGGAGTAGGAGCAAAATGAAAAATTATTGGACTATTTTCACCAATGGCCTTGTAAAGGAAAACCCCCTGCTGGTGCTGATGATTGGTCTTTGTTCCTCACTGGCCGTTACCACCAGCTTTAGCAACGGATTGGGAATGGGCTTGGCCATGACCTTCGTTCTGTTGATGAGTGAAATCATCATCAGCTTGTTCCGCAAGTTGATTCCTGATTCAATCCGTATTCCGGTATTCATCATCGTTATCGCCACCTTCGTAACCATCGTAGATCTTTTGATGCAGGCCTATGTACCAGCCTTGGCAAAGTCCTTGGGTGTGTTCATTCCTTTGATTGTAGTAAACTGTATCATCATGGGACGTGTAGAATCCTTTGCATCAAAGAGAACCGTGGTAGAGGCCGCCTTTGACGCTTTGGGAATGGGGCTTGGCTACCTGTGGGTTCTCTGCGGCATCTCCATTGTCCGTGAGCTATTGGGTGGTGGAACCTTCTTGGGTATGGAAGTAATTCCAGAAGCTTACCGAATTGGCTTCTTCTCTGATGCCCCTGGTGGATTCTTTGTGTTCGGAGTCTTTATCTCCTTGAACATGCTCTTAAAGAACGTGATTGCTAAGAAATCTGGAGGAGCAGCATAATGAACGAATATCTTAAAATCTTTCTTTCATCCATGTTGATTGACAACGTGGTTTTAATTCAGTTCTTGGCCCTCTGCCCCTTTATCGGTATGACCACAGACACAGGAAAGGCCATTGGTATGGGTATCGCCACCTCCTTCGTAATGGTTCTGGCAACGGTAGCCACCTGGCCCCTGTACTACTATGTACTGGCTCCCCTGGGACTCACCTTCCTCCAGACACTGGTATTCATCCTGGTGATTGCCAGTTTGGTTCAGCTGGTGGAATTCTACCTGAAGAAGTCGGCTCCCGCACTGTACAGCTCCATGGGTGTGTACCTTGCACTGATTACCACAAACTGTGCCATTCTTGCCGTTACCTTGAACTGTATCAGCAAGGAGTACAACTTTGCACAATCCATCGTATACGCAGTTGGTTCAGCAGCAGGCTTCCTCATTTCCATGGTATTGATGTCAGGTATTCGCCAGAGAATCAAGATTGCACCCGTGCCAAACTTCCTGAAGGGAACACCTGTTCTCTTTGTGGCGGCAGGTCTTTTGTCCATGGCCTTTGGTGGCTTTGCAGGATTGATTAAATAAGGAGAGGAAATGAATACTGTATTGATTACATTGGGCGTTTCCTTTGGTATCGCCTTCATATTGGGAGTGCTTCTTGGATTCTTCAAGAAGGTATTCCACGTGCCGGTAGACCCCACCGTAGAAAGGGTACGTGAGGTATTGCCCAGTGCCAACTGTGGTGCCTGTGGTTACCCGGGATGTGACGGATTTGCCGCCGCTGTAGCCGCAGGAGAAGCTCCTGTAACAGGCTGTACCGCTGGTGGTCCTGCCACAGCAGAGGCTGTTGGAAAGGTGCTGGGTGTTGCCGCAGATGCAGTGGCAAAGGTTGCCATTCTTGCTTGCCAGGGCTGCAAGGAACACGCCAAGGACAGAGGCTTTTACACTGGTGTAAAGTCATGCAAGGCCGCCAAAATCAGCGTCAACGGAACAAAGCTTTGCCAGTTCGGCTGTATCGGCTTTGGAGACTGCTGCGATGTCTGTAACTTCAACGCCTTGGAAATGGGCGACGACGGACTGCCCCACGTAAACTACACCAACTGCACTGGTTGTAGCATGTGTGCCCAGGTTTGTCCCCAGAGCCTGTTCTCCATGACTCCTTCCGCCCAGAAGGGAACCATCGCCCTGTGCTCCAACCGTGGCGAGCTTTCTCCCAAGCTGAAGCAGAACTGCGAGACAGCCTGCATCAAGTGCAAGAAGTGCGAGAAGGTTTGTCCCGACAAGTGCATCGTTGTTACCAACGGCATTCCCGTGGTGGACTACAGCCTGTGCACCTCCTGTAAGAAGTGCATCGAGGGCTGCCCCACCAAGGTTCTTGTTCTGATTGAAGACAAGGTTGCTGTAAACGCATAACTTATAATACGGCTGGTCCTGTTGGTTTGCCAGCCTAGCAAACAACAAGGCCGTGGAATCCCCATTCCACGGCCTTTTTTTATCTACTTCCATCCCACCAATAATTTTTTGAAAATAATTCGTCTCCGCCTCGCAAAAGTGCATTTTTTCGTCCGGAATCCTATCTATACTTGTCGGACGCATTCGGAGTCAATCCGGAACAAAATCCCGAATTGACCCTTGAATTGAAAGTGAAAGTGTGTAAAATTAGGAGTGAGGGTGCAAGCCCGATGGTACGCCACCGACTTGGCGGTGCAGCGGGAGGAGTCCTATGCTGAATAAATTGACGCGGTGCTGGCACAGGAAACCGTGAAGTAAGCACACCGCCCACAAAAAAAGACCGTCCTTGCGGACGGCCTTTTTTAGCGTTACGCTACACCAAGATTACAGGGCAATCTTTGCCTTGAAGTTCAAGGTTCCCAGCTTGGGATCGTTGCGATTTGCACCGTCATAAGCGTTCAGGATGTTATCTGTTGCCCAGATTACGGACAATGTGGTGTTGTCGATGAGACCGGCAACGTCTACGCCCAGCTTCAGGTTCATGTAGTCACCATCGGAGGTAATTCCGTTCTCATCTGCAGCAGCCTTCTTTTTCTGCTCACCCATACTACCGAATACAGGATCGTCCTTCTCGGTGAAGTACTTAGCTGTATTGTAGTCTACGTAAGCGGCGTTGGCAAAGCGGACACCAGCCTGGGGAGTGATGGTCACTTCTCCAGCCTCGATTGCATACTTTGCACCCAAGGCAAATGCCATAGGAGTTGCAGCCTTTTCACCAGCTGCATAGTATGTGGTGTTATCGCCTTTACCGGTCTTGGGAACAACGATGTCACCGTAGGCGGCGGCGGTCAAGCCAGGAACCAGCTCTCCAGAGAAGAAGGAGGGCATGATGCGGGCTGCAATACGTCCGTAGGATGTTGAGGTGGTGGAGTTACCTTCCTTGGGCTCATATTTAGTTGTTGAGGCCAAAGGAATAGAAGCTACAACGCCAACACCAGGGGTTACCTTCTTGGCCATGTCGTCATCCAAGAAGTAGACGTCTGCGTTCTTGTCCTGTCCAATGTCACCCCATCCAAACAGCACACCGAAAGCCAAGTC
>JAZNAS010000080.1:0-17177 GCA_045586625.1 Treponema sp. | reverse complement strand
TTTCCAAATTTTGATTTAAAAGGTAGGAAAGAATATACCTTCCCTTGGTAAAGAGGGCAGGCTTTCCCATAAAACGGCAGATTTCATAGGTGGCGTCACACATGAGGGTACTAATTCTGGCGTTAGCAATAAGGGAGGGCTTTTTCAGCAGGGATTCTATGCTTTCCAGTAACTCAAAGGTCGGGTCGTAGCCGATTTTTGCCACTCCCTGCAGGGCAATGGCCAGCACTACCGGATCATTTTCTATTCTGATGATTCGAGCCAGCTCCTTGTTGAAGCAGCCTGACTGAAAGGATGGCATAAGCTTGACGATTTCCTCAAAATGGCTGAAATTCTCATCAAAAAAAGAAGTTTCTGAAGGATTAATCGTTTGTACTGTATACTTGGAAAAAAGCCGTGAGGTTTCAAGATTCACCAATGCCAACCATTGGCCTTCCTGGTCGTTATATTTTCCCTCATCCAGAATATATCTCATTTCCTCCATATAGACGGAAGAAATAACAGGTCCAAAAAGGGTGGAGGTGTCTTGGGGAATATTTCCCCGTTGGGCTGCCTCTTGAACATAGACGGGAAAGGAAAGGCTTCTATTGCTCTTTTGAGGCTGGCTTGAGGCACCGATGTGCTGGGTAACGCGGTAGGCTGAGATTACCCAGGAGCCTTGCTCCAGCATGGCAAGATAGCCTTGGGGGAGATATACAATGTGGCTCCAGTTTATTGTTCCTGGCAAAGAACTTGTCCAGAGTATGGTTCCATCAAGACCAATGGCTGCCGCCATGGCGGTGTCACAAAGCACGAGGCTACCTTTGTCAAAGGCTCCAAAGGCAATCTTATTTGTATCTACAGGGGCAGAGGCAGAAAGAAAGATGGTGCCATCCTGAGGATTCAAGTAGGTGACTGTGGTTTGCCCCCCAGAGGGAGTAACAATGGCACAGACACTTTGATATTCGTCAAGGTAGATGCGGGCGGCAGCTGTACCATTGATAGAGCCAGCAGGCAAAACCCAGGGGTCATAGGTTTCATTTTTTTGGGACGAAACGCAACCAATGCCACCGTCAGCAAAGAGCAGCAGGGCTCCATATTTTGTTCCTATAGCAGAGGTGACCCTGCCACTGAAGGTTATTTCTTCAAGAATTACACCAAAGGGAGAATAGCGGAGGGCGGTGCTGCAGCCTTGCAGGGTTTTCTTTTGTATGTGAAGAATGCTTCCGTCCTCTAGCTCTATCAAGGGGATGCCATTTGATTCGCCTGCTGGCGTTGACCACTTTAAAACTCCATTGATACCAAAGCAGGCCACCTCGCTAGGACATTGGACGTAGATGCGTCCATCCCGCCCTTGGATTGGTGTGGAAATTACCTCTGCAGGAGCCTTTGAGCTCCACAGGGTTAGTCCACTGGGATTGATGAGGGAAACGGAGTTGCCCCCAGAAATGGTAATCAAAAAATCTCCCATTCCTGTGCTGGAGTAGGGAGAAATTCTTGCGCCAGGAAGCCCTGCAAACCACATGAGTTTTCCAGATTCAGAGACAGCAGCCATGGTTCGTCCTTCCAAGGGAACAGCAAAACCATATTCAGTGATAATGGGATTTCCAACTGGAGCGCCACCTACTACCAGCTGCCAGTTTGGTTCTATGGCTGGTTCATCAGCTGCTTCTACTGGGGGTGTTGTGGCCTTATTCGTCTTTTTGTTGGTATTTTTCTGAGAAAAAATGAGAGAATTTTGAAAAAAAATAAGAAAAAGTAATATGCTGCATAAAAATTTCTTCATTAATAGTGCTCCGATGGAAGTACTTACAATATCACAACAAACAAGAATAGGCAATGTATACAAATTAGAATAAAAATTGTCTTTGGATAAATGCTATTTTCACACACTTCTTTCCAGCAATGCAAGGGTTTCCATGTGACTAGTGTTAGGATAAAAATCCAAGAGAAAAAGCTTTTTAATGGTATAGCCTGCTTGAATCAGGACCTTGCAATCACGAGCTTGGGTGGTTGGATCACAAGAAAGATAGATAATATGAGGAATCCTGCTGGTAGTCAAGAAATCCCGAACTCCCTTTTCCATACCGCTTCGTGGTGGGTCCACAAAGGCAAGCTGTGGAGGATTTTGGGATACAATTCCTGTACCAAATTCCTTGGCCCATTTTTCTCCACTGATTCCGTAGCTCTGGTGGCTTGTACCCCGTAGATTCTGCTCTGCAAAGGCAACTGCATCACGATTATGCTCCACGAGGGTTACAGTGTCAAAATGGTCTGCCAAAAAGACAGAAATGGTTCCCGCTCCACTATAGATGTCCAGGGCATGGGTCAAGGGAGTTCCCTGTGCTTTGATTTCCTGTACATACTCAATCACAATGGAGATGGCCTTTTCCAATACCTCCAGATTTGACTGAAAGAAGCCCCGCACATCAAAGCTTATGAGCTTTGCCTGACCATGAGTAGGACTTAATTGAAGGCTACAGGTGGTAGCAGGGGAAAGGCTTGTACCAGAAAAACGGTGCTTCACCCTGTCTTTTATTTTTCGGTTTGTTTTTCCTGTGATTTTGGGGCCAGCCTGCTTTCCATCGGAACTCTTTCCGCTGTCTGCAAAAAGCACCTTTTTCTCACCCTGAATTCTCTGGTCTCCAAAAAGCTGGATTCGTCCCTTTCCCCGCTGCTGTGGAGGGATCTGCTGGAGCCAGTTATTGATTTCCGCTGTTCCGCAGGGACAGCAGGTAATGGGAATGGGATTCTTGTTCATGCCCCGCTGCTGGAATCCTCCATCGGTAAGCTGCATACGACATCGGTAACCTAGATTTTTTCCACACACTGCTTCCAGAGGTGGAATGGCAAGGCCTTCCCGCTGAAAAATATCCTGCAGCACCTGTTTTCGTAGTTCCACCTGAAAATCTGGGGCCACGTGGAGCATATTGCAGCCGCCACACTGGCTGTAATAGGGGCAAACTGGTTCAATTCTGTGGGGAGAGGGTGCAAGGATGGAAATGACTCTTCCTCGCTCATAATCCTTGTGACGGGAAGTAATTTCTATCTGGGCGACTTCTCCGGGAATCAAGCCCGGCAAAAAGAGAACCTTGCCGGAACCGTCTACGGATTCAGCAATGCTGTCTCCTCCGAAAACGAGTTTTTTTGCGGTAACTACAAGGTCTGCCATGAAAATTACAGGGTAACTTCTGTAGAAATTACCGTTCTCATTCCCTTGTTTTTGTATTCAATGAGGAAATGATTTCCAATGTCGTCAAAGCCTTCTACATTGGAGGTGCAGTCAGTAAGCAGGGTGATTCGTGAGGCTGGAATGTACACACACAAGTCCCTGATGGTATGGGAAATACAGTGGGACAGGGCTTCTCCGGCCACAAAAATATCCTTGTTCTTTAACTTATCTATAAGATTGAAATTGATTCGAGTGGAAGGGTCGGCAGGATCCGGCACCTCCGCTTGAATGGCACTATAATGCTCCGTCATGGGATTGTTGGCCTTTGTTACAAAGTCAGCGATACGACCGGGCTTGTGCTGCTCCCAAGTACGCACGGCCTTCAGAAGCTCTGCCTCAACACAGGCTCCCGGAGTTGCCAAAAGACAATGGGGTGGCCAGATGGTGAGTACATACCGACCACGTGTTTCCAGGTTAATAAGGTAGTCTTCTACCCGCTTATCCAAGGCAGGATCTGCTGGATGATATTTTCCAGAAACAAAATCTGCATGTGTAATGAGGGTGTTCACTGCCGGATGATTACCATCTGCATCCTTCCAAAAAATTGGATGAGCAATATGATAGAATGGATGCATATCCATGGTGATATGGATAGAATCAATTTCATCCATATATTTATAGATAAACTGAGAAATCCGTTGACAATCCTGTTCAGCATTTTTTATGTACATGGATCCAGAGGGACTACAAAAATCATTTTGAGGATCCACAATTAATAACTCAATACCCATAACCGCTATGATAGTTAAAAAGAGTAAAACTGTCAAATAAAATTGTTATCAAAACATCTTTTTATTTGGAATTACCTTCCAATTTTTCCAAAAGGCCTCCAAAAAGAGAAACTACAAAGCACATTGCCGCACTTCCTGCAGTTGCCAGTATCAAGTACTTGAAAATAGACAAGACATTTGAAAAAACTTCCATTACAAAACTCCTTTGTGTTCTTTGTGATGTAAGGCTAGGAAACAAAAGTTAATCGGAAATAAGAAATAGATGAAAAAAATATTAAAACATTTAACTGATTTTTGATGTGAATAGTTAAAAACTTATCATATATTTCATTCTCTTGTATGAAATTGTTTTTTACAGTACAGTGGAGGTATGAATCTTGAGGCATTTGTTTTGGGCTGTGGGGGCATGATGCCCTTGCCTTACCGCCATCTTACTTCTGTGTTGCTACGACGGGATGGAGATTTATTTTTGTTTGACTGTGGAGAGGGCACTCAGGTTTCTCTACGACGATTAAATTTAAAATGGAAGAAGATAGACGCCATTTTCATTAGCCATACCCATGCAGACCATATTACGGGATTGCCAGGTCTGATGATGCTTTCCTCCCAGGTAGATAGAGACGAGCCCTTGTATATTTATGGCCCGCCAAAGGTTGCTGAATACGTGGAAACCAGCCGTAAGGTTTTGGACATGTACATCAATTATCCTGTGATTGTAAAGGAAATTACTGCCCCCTGTACTGTTCATGAGGGAAAGGATTTCTACATCAAGGCATTTCCTTTAAACCACACCAAACCCTGTGTGGGTTATTCCTTGGAGGAGCTGGATCGTCCCGGTGAGTTCAATCCGGAGGCTGCCCGTGCCTTGAATGTACCTGTGGGGCCCTTGTGGTCTAAGCTGCAGGCTGGTCAGAGCGTTGCTGCCAGCGATGGCACCATCGTAACGCCAGAGCAGGTGATGGGGACAAAGCGTTCCGGCAGAAAATTCAGCTATGTCACCGACACCATGTACATTCCTTCCATTGCTCCTGCGATACAGGGCTCTGATTTGCTGATTTGCGAGAGTATGTTTTCCCAGGATATGGAGGATCAGGCCAAGGAGAAGAAGCATATGTCCGCTCGTCAGGCCGCAACCATTGCACGGGACGGTGGGGTAAGGCAACTGGGGCTCATTCACTACAGTCCCCGCTATACCGACAAGGAGCTGGACCTGTTGCTGCAGGAGGCGCGGGCTGTTTTTCCAGATACCGTGTTGACCAGGGACCGCATGGTGTTTGACATTCCATACGTGGATTAGGTTTGTCGTTGGATTGTTGTTGTAGGGGCTTTGCACTGTGATAGAGGTTGATTCTTTTACAAAGATTTATGGCATGAAAAAGACAGGTGGTAAGGCTGTGGATGGAGTGAGCTTTGTTGCCCGCCCCGGAGTGATTACAGGGCTTTTGGGGCCAAACGGTGCAGGAAAGACTACCATTCTCAAGGCTATCTGTGCCCTCCATTATCCCACCGAGGGAGCTGTTCGGGTGATGGGTCGGGATGTGGAGAGCTTTCCTGTGGAGGTGCGGAGTCTGGTGGGCTATGTAAGCGAGCAGCCAGCCCTTATCGGAAGCCTTACCGCCAAGGATTTTTTGCAGTATGCAGCTGAACTGCGGTTTGCAGCAAGGGGTGGCGAGATAGCCAGTGGAGCTGGGGAGCAGCCCCTGTCCAAGGATTTTTCTAGAGAAAGCCTTTCGCAAGAAAGCCTTGTTCAGGCGTTGGATCGGGTGGTGGAGGAATGTCAGCTGAAGGAGGAGCTCCATAAGCCCATTCGCCACCTGTCCAAGGGGTATCGCCAGCGATTGTCCTTTGCCCAGGCCCTGCTGCACAACCCTCCGGTGCTGGTGCTGGACGAGCCTGTTTCCGGTCTGGATCCCGCTCAAATCCGGCAAATGCGGGACATGATCCAGAGGCTTGGCCGGGAAAGAACGATTTTGCTTTCCACCCACTTAATGCAGGAGGTGGAGGCCCTGTGCCAGGAGGTACATATCATCAGCAGGGGCCACTTGGTAGCCTCTGGTTCAGCCCAAGAAATCACCGTTTCCACCGGCACAAGGAGCTTTGAGGACGCCTTCTTGAAGCTCACCCGCTCATTGTAACAATGGTTGGTAACTCAACCTTGGTCAAGTTTAAATTATCCTTGATAGTGCATACCTGTATGAGGATGTTTTTTTTTCTCGAATATGCTATAGTGGCTATGATTTATGAATAAATGCAGACGATTCTTAGTCCCTTGTGACATTTCTTTTATGATATCCTGCCTAGGGAGACGATATGAATAAGCTTCTTTGCTGGTGGAGGGTTGTTTTTGTCCTGTGTAAAAAAGAATTGAAGCTTCTTTTCTCAAGGCCTCCTTTTTACCTGGCAACTATTTTGCTTACCGTTGGAGGAAGCCTTCATTTTTTTTTGGGTGGACTTTTTTTTGAGCCGGGGCTAGGTTCGACTGATCTCAATTTCTTTTTCTCCATTATTCCCTTCCTGTCGATTCTGGCCGTTCCCGCCCTTGCTATGGGGCAGTGGGAGGCGGGAGGGCTGCTCTTTGACGAAAGCCTCCCCTTGAGTGAAAATCAGCTGGTGGTGGGAAAGTGGCTTGCAGCCTTTGGCTGTGGCTGCTTGATGCTGCTGCCGGGAATTGGAGTACCTGCGACGGTCTCCTTTTTCGGTAGCCTAGACTTGGCCCAGCTTTTTGCAGGCTATCTGGGCATGGTGCTTTTTATGGGGACTGCCTGTGGGCTTTGTGTTTTTCTTTGTTCTGTCAGTCCTGGGGCGGTGGTGGCCTATCTGGTTTCCTCCTTGGCCCTTGGCATTTTCAGTGGAATCCACCTGCTTCCCCGGTACCTGAGCCTGCCGTTGTGGTTGAGCCAGCTGTGTCAGAGCCTTTCCTTTGCCTGGCATTTTGACAGTGCCAGCAAGGGAATTGTAGACAGCCGTGATGTGGTGTTTTATCTGGTGGCTACCGTGACCCTGCTGAAGATTGCTTCGGAAAGCTTGAGAATGAGACGGAGGGGGTGCCTGTGAAAACGACTGCCCGTGGCCGAATGGTGGCTCGAATCCTGTGGCTTGTTCTTGCTGCCTTGGTTTTTCTTTTGTCCGGCCTGTGGTATTTCCGTTGGGACATTACCCAGGACAAGCGTTTTTCTTTGAGCTCCATGAGCCAGCAGCTTCTAGCTTCTCTTTCGGAGCCCTTACGAATCACCTATTACGTGTCACCAGAGCTGGAGGAATTGTATCCCCACGCCCGTGACGTAAAGGATTTTCTCCGCCTCTATAACCTTGCCAATTCTCAAGTACAGGTACAGGTACGAGACCCTGTAAAGGAGGGGCTGGAGAACAGCCTTTTGCAGCAGGGGGTATATGCCCATCAAATTCAAGCTACAAAAGGAAATAGTACTCAGCTGGTAACAGTTTATTCGGCGGTGGTGTTGGAATATTTGAACCAGCTGGCGGTGATTCCCTTTGCCCAAACAGCAGAAAGCCTTGAATATGAAATGGCCGCTCGTCTTTTGATGTTGGTGGAGGAAGGTGGCTCTTTTTCTTCTGCTCCCTCCGTGACTCAGGCTTGGCCAGTAATTGTCATGAGTGGCAACGGCCTTTCCGTAGAAGAGGATTATGGTGATGTGGTGCCCTGGCTGGAGGCAGCTGGCTTTGCTCCCACTGTCGTGACTCCAGAGGATTTTGTGCTGGTGGCAGGGCAGATGGATAATGGTGCTAGGCGAAGGATTCCTGTGATGCTTTTTGGCAGCAGTCAGCTGACAGCTCAGCAGGTAGCAGCAATACGTAGCTTTGTGGAGGATGGAGGCAAGCTTTTTGTCATGACCTCTGCCCATTCTGCTGCCATGTATGATGACTGGACGGTGGTGCCCACGGAGGACAAGCTTTTGCCAGTGCTTGCCTCCTGGGGGGTGGAGGTTGGTCCAGAGCTGGTGCTGGACATTTCCTGTTTCCGTGCCACCTTTTTAAGCGAGGATGACAACCCTGTATACGAGCAGGTGAACTATCCCTTATGGATTCAAGCGCTACCTCAGTACACGGTGGAGCATCCTGTTTCTCGTCGGGCCTTTAATTTGGAGTTTTATTGGAGCTCTCCCCTTACTCTTACCAGCATGGAGGCTCAAGCCCTTGTGTATACCACGCCTTCAGCCTGGCTTTCCGCTCCAGACTTCAGCAAGGAATCGGTGTTTGTAACCAATCCCTTCATGCTGCCTCAAACGGCTTCCCAGGCGGGGCAGCTTGCTTCCCAATATGCCGTTTCTGCCATTGCTACCATATCTGGGGGCGGCCAGGTGCTGGTGGTGGGAAGTCAGTATTTTTTGTCCACCTTGATGAGGCAATATACTGGTAGTCTTGGAAATCTGGACTTTGCGGTAAAGGGCTTGCTGCAGCTTTGTGAAAAAGAATCCCTTCTGGAGCTGAAGAACAAGGCTGCTTTAACGAAAACCCTGTATAAAATGAGCCAGCAGGAATTGGAAGCAAGCCGCCCCAAGGTGCTGATTTTGAATCTAGTGATTTTGCCCTTATTGCCCATTTTGGTGGCGTTGGTATGGTGGCTTGTAAAACGGACCTTGGCAAAAAAATTCCAGGAGGGACACCATGAGTGAAAAAAAATATCTTGGTCTTCTTGCAGGGACCTGTGGTGTACTGGTGGTACTCTGCATCATTGCTTCTGCGGGAAAAAAATCCTTGTCTGGAAAAACTATAGACACGGTGCTTTTGAACGAAAAATACATTTCCCTGCTGGCCTGTGTAGAGGTAACTCAGCAGGACAAGTCTATTGTTTTCCATAAGAAAGAATTGTCTGGAAAAATTCTATGGATTGGTACAGTACATGGTGGCACAGACTTTGACACTGGCTCCAGCTCTCCCTTGGTTTTTCCTGTGGATTCTACCCTTATGCAAGAATTCCTTGCTATAATGATGCAGGTGCGAAGCCTTTCCCTTGTTTCCCAAAAGCAAGACCAAGAAACCCTCTCTAGCTTTGGTCTTGCTGGTGGGGACGGACTTTCTCAGGGAGGGTATTCTTTTCGTTTTCTGCTACAGGACGGCACTGTGGCTTCCCAGGTTATTTTTGGTGATACAAACTATAGTGGCTATCGTATTTATCTTAAAACTCCTGAATCTCCAATCTACCTTGCTGAGGATGATTTTTATCCCTGGCTTTCCCTCTCTGCAAAAAGCTGGGCTGAAATGGATTTGATTTCCCAGCAGCTTTTAGGAATTGCTGGCACAAAGGATATACAGGGACTTGAAATCAAGATTTTTGATCAAGGCGGAGCAAGCCTCCACAAAAACATCATGCCTACTAATACGGATTTTTCCTCCAAGGTAAGCCGACTTCTGTCTTTACGTGGTGGCTCCTTGATTGAGCCTGCCGTGGTGCTTGGAAAAAAGTTGCTGGGAGAAATCACCCTAGATGCAGGTGATGGTTCCAGGGCTGCGCTGCAGGTTTATGAGGGAAAGCTTTCCCAGCTTGACCAAGAGGTTTCCAGTTATTACCTGATTCCACAGATTTATTCCCGTGGCGGGAATGAAATAAGTGGACTTAACTACGGATTTGAAATAAGTCCTTGGACCTGGGAAGCTCTTTTGACTTTGACAGAGGATTAGTTTTTTAACAGAAGGGCAAACTGAATGAGGTTGTAGGCTAGGTGGGCGAAAAATCCCGCCCATGGGGCTCTTGTGTAAATAACACAAAGCCGCAGGATATTGCCGGCTATAAAGGCATTGCCCACTGCAAGCCATCCTCCATAACCATGGGAAAGGGCAAAAACTATTGTAAGAAGGGCTTCCACAAAGCTCCAGCCAATGCAGCCGCTTTTTTTCTGCTTTTCTCCCTGAAAAAAGACAAGGCCGAGAAGCTTTGGGCCATACCAGCGATAGACCATCTCCTCGTAAAAGGCTGCAACAGAAGTGGCAAGAATCATGAGGGGAAGGGAATGGAGCTGGAGATTGGCTACAACAACCGTCGCCTTTCCGTGAGCTTGGGCAAGGGTATTCCAGAGTAAGCTATTTGCCAGCAATAATCCAAAGGCAAGAAGGCAGGGAAGAATCCATTGAACACTAAACTGGCGGATAAAGGAAGGGTGTTTTTGTTCAATTTCATTAGCCTTTCCCACAATCAAGTCTAATTCCCTGCTTCTCAAGAACATGGCAAAAGCAAAAAGTCCTTGGATCAGGACAGAAAGCACTGCGGGGTTTACCGCCTTTTCTAGAATCTCCCCTTGATTTTGTCCCTGTCTTGCTCCATCCAACCCACCAAAAAGCTGGGGAAGGGAATCTGCTACAGGAGGAAGGATAAAGGCAAGGAGAAGCAAAAGCTCCAGCAGCAGGAGCTTGGAAAAGGCGGTGCTATTCATGCTGCCATTGTATCGTAAGGCGAGAACTTCTGCTAGAACCAGACTGGCTCTAGCTAGAACAAGTGTCTTGAGTATTAAACAAATAATGTGATACAATCGTAGAGTATTTGTGTTTATATATACAGAAGGAGGAACCATGAAAAGAAAAACTATCGTATTAAAGGTTCTTGTACCCCTGTCAGTTATTTTTTTCTGTGGTACTGTTTTTGCTACAGAGCTTGCCTCTTCTGTCCCTCAGCTTTATATCGATTTTGTTACTGGATCTGTAGCAGATAAAATAAATCTCTTGTCAAGGCTCTCCATTTCTGATGATACACCTGAATTGGTGGTGTCCATTCCAGAGGAAGCCTTGGAATTCGTTCAAGAAAAGGTGCCTTTGCTGGGAACTGGTTCCGGCATGAAGGAATTGGCCTTGGCTGCCATCCCTGTGCTGCAGGTTACAAGCCAGCGTCAGGGAGCCCTGTTGTGGAATATTTTTGGGCTTTTTGAGGACAGCCAGATCAAGGTGGCGGTGCTGGATGCACTGTCTGGAGCCGCGTCAAAAAACAAGCGGCTCGTTTCTCCCTATCTTGAAGGAATTCATACCTTTGTAGCTGAATCCACCGCCACGGATTCCGGAGCATTGGCTTCTTCTATTGCCGCCATCAACCTGATGGGACATATGGCTGACCCCAGCTCCTTTGAGATTCTCTTCCGACTGATGAATTCCAGCATAAGTTCAGAATTAGATGCAGCCATTGAAGCAGCTCTTTCGTCAGTTATTCCCAGTGCTCAACCTACTTTGTTGCGTCACATCAGTCAAGATTATTATTCCATGGCCGAAAAATATAGACTTTTTCTCATTGTGCAAAAAAACGATAAAATTTCTTCACTTTTTAAAGCAGAATTGGCCGAAAAAGCCCTGTCCGCTACTATAATAAAGACAGAGGATGTTTCCAAGATGGCTCCAGAGGCATTGTCCCTTCAGTTGGCAACAGTACAGCAGATTGATGAGTCAGACTGGACTCGAGCCGCTTCCGTTGTAGCAGAGTATTTTACACAAGCACAGGAGCAGTTTAACCTGACTTTGATTACTCGAGAACAGTTCCTTGGTGTCGTTGCCTGCTTGGAAGGCTTGGCTACCAGCCACTCTGTTTTTGCCTTGGTGAATTATCTGGGAGTCCTCAACACGGCCGCTGCCCAAAATGTTTCCTCTGTGGATGAGGAGGTTCTTTTGGCAGTGATTGAATCATTGGGGGCACTGGGTGACAAGGCTGCATTTGACAATCTCTTGTACGTTACATACTTACCATATCCTGAAACCATCACTACAGCTGCCCGCACCGCGCTGGCAGGATTGAAGTGGTAGGACAGAAAAGACACATTTTACTCTTTTTTCAACAAAACTGTATCTGCATCGCCGCCCTTTTAACGGTGACCTTGCTGTATTCCAAGCTGGTTCCTGTGTTGAATCGGGAGCCTTATTCCAGTCTCATTCCGCTTCAGCAAGTGAGAGCCTTGGAGTGCCAGGTGATTTCCAATCCAGTGAAAACGGGAAGTGGAAAGATGTATCGCTGTTGGGTGCGGCTGCATCAGGTGCAGGGAATTGTGGCTGGAGATAACGCCACCCAAGGAGCTGGCAATCAGCTTGCCCAGGCAGTGGCTGGTGGTAGGGCCACCGTCTATCTTCCAGCCTCCTTTGTAGAAGCCTTTTATCCAGGAAAACTTCATTCAGCTCTTTCTTCCACATCAGCTCCAAGGAATGCTTCTGGTGTGGTGGAGCAGGGAGTCCTGCTGAACATTACTTTGACAGAAGATTTTTCTTCCAAAAAAGATGTCCTGTCTGAAAAATCCCCTTCTATTGGCAACTCCTTGGTGGGTGGGGAGCCAGTGTTCTACGCTTCGAGCTGCAATGTTTTAGGCTACCCCGACACCTGGTGGGGACGGATTCAAGAGTTTCGTGGATTGTGCAGGCTCCAGTTCAAGCGGCTCATGTACGGCTGGGGTGATGCGGGGGGCTTGCTGGTGGCCTTGCTCTGTGGCTCCGGGGAATATACGGACAGGGAGGTAGGAGATGCCTTCCGTGCAGCAGGACTTGCCCATGTGCTGGCTTTGTCGGGGATGCATCTTTCTTTTTTTGCAGGATTGGCTGCGGCAGTGTTCCGCAAGGGTGGCCGTTACTTTTCTCTTGTGTGTTCTCTTTTTGCAATCATGGTTTTTGTATGGTTTGCAGGCTTGACTCCCTCCTTGCTTAGAGCCACCATTTGCTCCCTCTTAGTAATGGCAGCAGGAATTTGGGGAATCAAAAGTCCCATGATACGGATTCTTTCCCTGTGTTTCTTTATTCATCTCATGCTGGCTCCCCAGGATCTTTTTCAGCTTTCCTTCCAGCTCTC
Source organism: Treponema sp. (assembly GCA_045586625.1). GTDB lineage: Bacteria > Spirochaetota > Spirochaetia > Treponematales > Treponemataceae > Treponema_F. The sequence goes on along the minus strand of JAZNAS010000080.1, from coordinate 4,471 downwards.
CTACTTGGCCTTGGTGGGGATTTTGCTGGCTGGTCCCTACTTTGAGCCTTTGACCCACCGATTTCTTCCTGCGCCAGTGGCCACATCCGTCAGTGCCTCCGTGGGAGCCCAGATTTTTTCCGCTCCAGTAAGTCTCCTTTCCTTGGGAGCCATGATGCCCGGAGGAATCATTGCCTCGGTGGTGGTATCCCCGCTGGTTTCCCTTTTTATGACGGTGGGCGTGCTGTCAATCATCCTGTCCCTGCTGTGGGCTCCCTTGGGTGAACCCCTTGGACATCTGGTAAATCTATTGTATACTTGTGTTGTTATTCTGGTGAGAATATTCGCCAAAATTCCTGCCCTGGAGTTACCATGAAAAAGCCCGATTATGATTCGCCTTCTTCCCTGAAAAATTTCTTGGAGCAACAGGGAATGGCCATGCAAAAGAAATTCGGCCAGAACTTTCTCATAAATGGTCCTGCCCGTCGTCGCCTTATCGATGCCCTGCAGGTGGATGAACATGCTTCGGTATGGGAGGTTGGCCCTGGCCTTGGAGCCATGACTGACGAAATCCTTTCTCGTGGGGCCGCTGTCACTGCCTTCGAGATTGACCGTGGCTTTGCTGCCTGTGTTTGCGATTTTTTCAAGGACTACGAGGCTCTGGGAAAATTCACCCTGTTGGAGGGCGATGTGCTTAAAACCTGGAAATCCCAAGCAGAAAGGCAGCTGCCTGACCGTTTCTTTGGGAACCTGCCCTACAATGTGGCCGCCACCATCATCGCCGACATGATTTCCGCCGGGGTACGATTTCCTCGTTGCGTGGTGACCGTCCAGAAGGAGGTGGCCCAGCGTATGTGCTCCTCTGTTGGTAGCAAGGATTATTCTTCCTTTTCCATTTTGTGTAGCTGGGCCTACAAGGTGACCCCCTTAATGGACCTTGGTGGCGGCAGCTTCTGGCCAAAACCCAACGTGGATTCTCGGGCAGTGGTCATGGAGCTGCGGGAGGATTTCCCCCGTTGCCAAAATCCAGAGCATTTTATGAAGCTGCTGCGGGGACTTTTTGCCTCACGACGAAAAACCATCAAGAACAATCTGACAGTGTTTTACAGCAACGGTGAGCAGGCTGCCGCCGTGCTGGATGAGGCAAGAATCAATCCCCAGGGGCGGGCAGAGGAGCTTCCCTTGGAAATCCTCCTGCATCTATCTGATATCAGCAATGCCTTCAATGGAGGAAAATAATGAGTGAGCTTTCAAGTCGATTACAGCAGGTTATAGATTCAATCCGGGAGGCTGAAATGAAGGCTGGCCGTGCTGCCAATTCTGTCTCCCTTGTTGCCGTCAGCAAATTTCATCCCGCAGAAGCTGTGCTGGAAGCCATTCAGCATGGCCAGCTGCTTTTCGGAGAAAACCGTGTACAAGAGGCGGTGGAAAAATTCCAGCAGGTGAGGGAGCAAGCCCCACAAGCCCAGCTCCACATCATTGGTTCTTTACAACGGAACAAGGTAAAAAAGGCCCTTTCCTGTGCCTCCTGCATTCAATCTGTGGATAGAATTGAGCTTCTGGAAGAAATTGAAAAACAAGCAGCCAATTTGAACAAGACGGTGGAGGTATTGTTTGAATTCCACACGGGAGAAGCGTCCAAGTCGGGCTTTACCAGCCTTGATTCCCTTCTTTCTGGGATGGAATATGCCTGTTCAGCCTCCCACATTGTTCCCAAGGGCTTTATGACCATGGCTCCTTTTACGGACAATCAGCTGGAAATCGCTGCTTCCTTCAAAAAGCTGGTGAAAATCCAGCAGGAAGTTGCTGCTCGTTTCCCCAATCTCGACTTAAAGGAGCTTTCCATGGGAATGAGCAATGATTTTGCCATTGCCATTGCTGAAGGCGCTACCTTGGTGCGAATTGGAACTGCAATTTTTGGAGAGCGTGTTTACTGATGAAAAATGGCTTGTTCCGTTGCATTGCCTTGATTCTCTGCTGGAGCTTTGCCCTGTCCTTGGGGGCAGCGGAGCCTACTGTTACCATCGAGCCTTATACAAAGGATGAGTTTCCCGGTTGGCTCCAAGACCTGCGGCGGGCAGAAATTGTCAGCTTGGGCTCCTTGCCCTTCGTTACCTTGAGTGTCACCTTGGGCTATTCCCTGTACCGTTATTTTTCCCATGACATGAATCCCGATTATTTTCCCAATCCCTTTGCCAAGTCCTCATCTGCTGCCCGCCTTTCCACCGACGAGCAGCTGGGAATACTTTTTACCTCCTTGGGAGTGGCTGCAGCAGTGGGGATTACCGATTTTACCATTACAACTATCCAGCGACATAAACGAAACAAGGCTCAGGAGGAATTAAATCGAGGTGCGGTGGAAATCATCCCCTTGGATGATGAGTCTGTACCGCAAGAACATTTTTCTGTTCAAGAGGCTATGATCCAAGGAAATATTTTTCAAGATAATCTGTTTCAGGAAATGGATTCTCAAAAATTCCTTCCCTTTGGGCTTTCTGTGAAGCTGCCACAATTTGATGGAGTTATACCAAATGCCTGATATTACTATCTTTGTACCAGATACCACGGCTCAAATGCGCGTTGATAAATTCCTTTCAGCTCAGGAGGAAATCCTTGCAGCCTGTGGTTGTGCCAATCGTTCCCATCTGCAAAATATCATCACCAATCTTGTCATTAACGGAAATCAGGGAAAGTTTTCCTCCAAAATAAAGCCTGGCGACAAGATTGAGATTGAGTGGCAGGAGCAAATTCCCCAAGACATTCAGCCGCAGGACTTGCCCTTGAACATTGTGTATGAGGATGATGATGTGACGGTGGTGAACAAGGAGCAGGGGATGGTAACTCATCCTGCCGCTGGTAACTGGACTAGCACCTTGGTGAACGCCTTGCTGTTTCACTGGGGACGGGGAGCGGTGGAGACAAGCCATCGGCCTGGCATTGTCCATCGGCTGGATAAGGATACATCTGGATTGATTATCACGGCAAAAAATATTGCCAGTGAAACCTGGCTCCAGCAACAATTCCAACAACGTCGGGTAAAAAAAGAATATATCGCCATTGTGGTGGGGCGGCCTCCCGCTGCTTCTGGCAACATCAAGACCCAGCTGATTCGTGACCCAAGGAATCGAAAGCGGTTTAAGGCTGCCAGCGATTCCACCCAAGGAAAGTTTGCCCACACAGTATATCGATGTATCGCCTGCTATGGGCCCTTTTCCCTCATGCGTCTTCGGCTAAAAACTGGTCGCACCCATCAGATTCGGGTTCACATGAAGCACATCGGCTGTCCCATTTTGGGAGACCCAATCTACGGCAGCAAGAATTCTGTCTTTCCCAATGCCACCCTCATGTTGCATTCGAGCCTCTTGGCCCTGCGGCTTCCCCAGCGGGAGGATTTTGTCACCTTTAAAACGGCTACACCCCTGCGGTTCAAGAAAATCCTGAAAGTACTTCACGAGAAATATAAAAAATGTGTCCTGTAAAGATAGTCCATAGCACCGATGACTTTGTGGTGGCGGTAAAAAAAGCTGGTGTCCACAGCGCCCCCCTCAAAGCTGACGACACAGATTCAGCCATTTCTTTTATTGCTCAAGATTTTCCTCAAGTTTTGACCGTCCGGGGAAAAAAGGAAGTGGAGGGGGGCTTGATTCATCGTATCGATTATGATACTGCCGGCCTCCTTCTTTTTGCCTTGAACCAGGATTTTTACAACCACATGATGGCTTGTCAGGATGAAGGGCTTTTTAAGAAAGGCTACATTGCCCGCTGCCATTATGAAAGCCACTGCACTGAACTCTTGGGTGGTTTTCCTCCGTCTCCTCGTTCACTCCAACCTGATTTTTTAAAGAAATCCGTGTCTCCCGTTTTTTCAAATTTGTCTGAAAAGGCCTTTTCTTCTTGTACTTTTACGGTAAAAAGTGGCTTTCGTCCCTTTGGACCAGGCAGAAAGCAGGTGCGTCCGGTAACTGACCAGTCCGGTAAATTTTCCCAACGGAAGGCGAAAGGAAGCAAGCAGGGGAGTAGTCAAATATATTCCACGGAGCTTTCCATTACCAAGACCGATGAAAAGGGCTTTCTAGTAGAAGCCTCCATCACAAAAGGCTATCGTCATCAAGTCCGTTGTCACCTTGCCTGGTGCGGCCTTCCCGTCATTGGAGACCCGCTGTACAATCCCACCCAAAATCCCTTGGTTCAAGCTTTCCCTGATTCCAGTCCTACTGATTCTCCAGCAAAACAATCAAGCCAACAGATGCAGTTCTTTGCCACCAGCCTTTCATTTCCTTTGATGGAGTCTGGTGAAAATCTTACCTTCACAATCTCCCCGGAAGAAATCTGAAATTCAAGAATCTTTGTTATTTATAAAAAATAAAATAACTCAAATTTATATATTCTTTACAATTTTATAAAACCATTAAAAAAATAAAATACATCGTAAATATTAAAAATATAAATTTAGTCAAAATAATTATTACATATAATAAATTAAAAATACACA
>JAZNAS010000079.1:0-3505 GCA_045586625.1 Treponema sp. | reverse complement strand
TGGGAGACTGAATATGGGCAGAGGCAGATCGGGTTGCACCAGCCGTATCAAGGAAGTCCCTGTCAATATCCACAATAGTTCGACCACGCCACCTCATAACCAAGCGATTGGTGTCGGTAACACGGGCAATCACGGCGGCATTCAGGTTTTCTGCGGCAGCGGCAGCCATCAGTGCCTCTACATCACCTTCCCGCACCACCAGGGCCATTCGCTCCTGGGATTCAGAAATTGCCAGCTCAGTTCCGTTCAAGCCTTCATATTTCTTGGGGACAGCATCAAGATCAATGTCCAAGCCAGGAGCCAATTCTCCCACAGCCACTGCCACACCACCGGCACCAAAGTCGTTGCAGCGGCGGATCATACGGCTCACCTGGGGATTGCGGAACAGACGCTGAATCTTTCGCTCCTCCACCGCATTTCCCTTCTGCACCTCGGCGGCGGCCTCCACCACGGACTCCACCGTATGAACCTTGGAGGAACCAGTGGCACCACCAATTCCGTCACGACCAGTTCCGCCACCAACCAGCACCACCACGTCGCCGCACTCAGGCTCCTCCCGCATCACCATATCGGCAGGAGCGGCGGCAATAACGGCACCAAGCTCCATTCGCTTGGCCTCAAAGCCGGGATGATAGATTTCCGCCACCTGACCTGTGGCAAGACCAATCTGGTTTCCGTAGGAGCTGAATCCAGCGGCAGCCTCACGGGTCAGCTTCATCTGGGGAAGCTTTCCCGGGCGGGTACACTCCACCGGCACCCTGGGATCTGCAGCACCAGTGACACGCAGGGACTGGTACACCCAAGAGCGGCCGGAAAGGGGATCCCGGATGGCCCCACCGATACAGGTGGCCGCCCCGCCGAAGGGCTCGATTTCTGTGGGGTGATTGTGGGTTTCATTCTTGAACATCAAAAGCCAGCGTTCAGTCCGTGGCTCAGGATGGGTATATTCCACATCAATGTAGATTGAGCAGGCGTTGATTTCGGCGGAAAGCTCGATGTCATCAAGCTTGCCCTGCTTTTTAAGATATTTTGCTCCGATAACAGCCATGTCCATGAGGGTAACGGGCTTGTCACTGCGAATGACACCGCAATTGGTGGCGTCACCGTACATTTCCAGCCGCATGTCCTTGTAGCTTTCCCAGGACTTTTGGAACCGCTGGGCGAAGGGGCCTTCTTCGATGGTAACTGAATCAAGCACTGTATTGAAGGTGGTGTGACGGCAGTGGTCTGACCAATAGGTGTCCAGCACACGGATTTCCGTCTCTGTGGGATTGCGCCCCTCCTTTCGGAAATATGCCTGCAAGAAGGCCAAGTCAGCCATGTCCATGGCCAGTCCTGCTGACTGGTGGAATTCCTCCAAAGAAACTGCGCCCATGTACAGGAAGTCTTTTACTTTAGAAATTAATTCTGGCTCGGAAACACTCATGTCAAGGCTTTCTGGCATATCCTCACAAGCAAGCCGAGAATCCACAGGATTAATCAGGTAATTTTTAATTTTTTCTATATCGGAAAGGCTGATTTCCCCCCGCAGAATGACCATCTTGGCACAGCGTACCTGTGCAGGCTCTGCAGAAGCATTCTCCAAGCCCGCCTGCAGCAGGGAAAGACATTGCTGGGCGGAATCTGAGCGCTGGTCGTACTGGCCGGGAAGATATTCCCACACAATGACCTGATCGCCCGCCTGCAAGTCCAGATGGCCAAGGATGAAGAAGTCACTTTGGGGCTCGCTAAAAATACGAGTGGCCGCCAGCTGGACCACATCCTGCTCTAGGTGGTCAATATCGTATCTGTTCAAATAGCGGACACTGGTAACACCAGAAATCCCCAGGAACCCAGTCAACTCACTGCGGATTCTCTCCGCCTCATTCTGAAAGCCAGGCTTTCGCTCTACATAAATACGGAACATTTTACTATTGTAAGGCTTATGGGGAAAAAATGCAATGTTTGAATGAGGAGTGGGGACTGAGGAGATAGGAGCACGCTCCAACTCCTATCTCCTTTCCCCTAGCCCACCAAGGCGGCAGGTCTAGGGGTTCTGCTTCAAGGTGGGATAATCTTCGCCGGATTTGAGTTCCCACGATGAACCAAGAATATTAACTGTGTCTTGACTTTTAATCTCATCCTTAGTCTTGGAAACAACGTTGGTCACCTTGGTGCCGCCTGCTCCATTGTCCCCTATGGTGCCAATTCCACTGGTCTCGCAGTAGTAGATGTTCGACAAGGTGCTGGAACGGCTGTAGTTGTTGCCATTCCTTCCCACAATCACACCCTCTGGAGAGCCGCTGACATCCCCCATGTAAACAGAGTTTCTCACCGTACACGGCTGATTGCCACTCCACAAACGGCCAACAAGTCCGCCAGTTGCTCCCTTGCCTGATACATTGGCATACACAGCACTATTTTCAATTATAGTACTGTCTACGCCTCCTCCAAATACCCCTACCAGGCCGCCAGTACTGCCAGTGCCATTATTGGTGATATTTATGAGGGACATGACGTTGCGGATGATGGTTGCATATGAGCTGCCTGAGACCACCCCCACGTCACTCCCAGTGTTCATCGTGATGCTGCCCTTGAGCACCAAATTTTCTATTGTAGAGTAGTTGAAACTACCGAATAGACCGTCTCCGTCGCCAGAATAGGTCTCATTGAGGGTGATGGAGTGCCCCTGTCCGTCGAAGGTGCAGGAATTACCGTCAGGAACCCAAATTGGCTTCCACGTACCAGACGGAATCACAATGTCTGCGGTGAGCTTCAGGTTGAATGCTTTCAACTTTCCGCTGTTTATCTGCTCCCCAATCCACAGCAGGTTGCCGGGGTTGGATACCTGGTAGTAGCTGCCGCTGGAATCCTTTTGGGGCTCCTCATAGTTCCACTGGGCGTACAGGGTGGTATTCTGCAGCTCCTGCCATGTTCCCACGCCAGCTCCATGTGCGTCGTAGTAGTCTATGCCCGTGCCATCCGGCTTCGTGTTGTACCCTGCGAAGATAAAGCCGCCAGCCATGGGAGAAGGAGGAGTTATTGCCGGAGGCTGCTGGTCATAGGTGGCAGTAACATTGCTGGTACTTCCTGCTCCAGTATTAACATCAAAAGTAACCGTATAGGTGTTGGGCGTCCACTGGGCGTAGAGGGTGGTGACTGCCGTCTCCTGCCATGTGTTCACGCCGTTTCCATCCTTATCGTAGTACTGCTTTCCCTGCCCATTCGGCTGCGTCCAGTAGCCTTTGAAGGTGTAGCCGTTCATGGTGGGGGGAGTCACATTGGGTAGTGTCTTGCCGTAGGTGACGGTGGTGCTACCAGCTCCCCCGGAACCATTGCCGTCATCAAGGGTGACGGAGTAGGTGTTGGCCGTCCACTGGGCATAGAGGGTGACATCATTCTTTACAGTGTAGGGGAAGGAAATAGCTCCGTTACTGTCACGCCAGCCAGAAATCTTGTACCCCTGTTTTTGGAAAATAGCCAGGTCGTCCTTTGTAATGGTGCTGCCGCCTTGGAGATACAGCTG
>JAZNAS010000078.1:0-8591 GCA_045586625.1 Treponema sp. | reverse complement strand
AGCTGGCAGAGGCTGCGGCGGTGGCAGAGGCAATTTCTGCCATCAGCATAACCGTGGCAAGGGAAAGCCGTGGATATGAAACCAATCAGGAGCGGCGGGTCTACGAGGTGGTGGAGACGGGGGGAAGGCGCAGCCATGACTACCAGGTGGTGAATTCCCATTATGATTCGGCATCTGCCACCGCCTATGTCATGGTGGCGCTGGGGGCTGAATAATCCGTAGCAGATGATTTAGTCTGGCTCGTAGCGCTTTTTGATGGTGGCAGGAGCACCCGCCACCATGGTATTGGGAGGAACCGTGTTCAGCACCAGTGAGCCGGCGCCCACTACGGAACCAGAGCCAATTTCCTGGCACAGGATGGTGGAACGAGTTCCTATCCAGCATCCTGATCCTATGTTTATGTCCTGGATGATGCAGTCGCCGGCCCTGCTCCGGCTGCTTCCCAGGTGGTGGCTCTGGCAGTTCAGGATGGTTTCCGGCCCCACCTGACACCCCTCGCCGATTCTTATGCAGGAATTGCCGATGGTGTAAAAGCGGCAGTTGCGGCCAATCCATGTCTGGCGGCCAATCTCTAGTTTCCCGGAACCATAGAGCCTGAACCCTGCATTGATTTTTGTGGTGGAATGCACTTTTGCTCCCATTAGTTTTAGGATGAACCGTCTCCAGCCGTAGCAGGAGGAGGGGAGGATGTCCAGAAAAAAGCTGAGGATGAAGCGGACAAGTGAAATCATTGGGGTGTCTCCTTGGACTTTCTGATGTAGTCTGGTCGTACCTGATGGGGATTGAACCAGTTTCTATATGCTTCGGCTATCTCCTTGTCCTCCCGCCTGAGATATTCCTGCCATATATCCTCCCGAATCAAGGTGTATGGGCCGTCCAGATGCTGAATCAGGGAATTGATTTGGGAGCCCAAATCTGGAAAAAAGGCAGCCATGTGGTGATGGCTTGGACCACAGGCAATTCTCCATGTCTTTTCCGGTGGAATGTAGAAATTGGGAAGCCAGTTCAGGGCGTCCTTCAAGTCCTTGTGATATGTATAGACGTGGTTCAGCCCCAAGTGGGCGATGAGCAGGCTGTCCTCCTCCAAGCTTACTGACTGGATGACCTCCCTGTAATAGCTGTAGGGTGGGTCTGTCTGTGGGTCGTAGTTTTTTGCGGTGGAAGGAACGAGTAGCACGAACAACAGCGTGGAACAAAAGAGCAGGGAATTTTTCCCGGCAGCGGATAAAAAGCGGCGGTCTTTCAGGGCAAGCCTATGTGAAAGCCTTTCCAGCAGGCTCCATCCAAAATACAATACCAGCGGAATTCCCAAGGGAAGGCCATTGAGCAGCATTCGCTGTCCCATATCACTCTCCAAATTCCAGAAGGGGAAGTAGAGGATTGGAATCAACAGGGCCAAGGCTCTTCCTGGAATCCGCAGTATGAAGGCAAGAAAGCCAGCAAGGTACAAGAGCATAAGATGCGCTGCAATTTCCCATGACGCATACTTTCCTATCACCCGCTGGAAAGAGGAGGATTGGAATGGTAGCTGGGGCAGGGAGAAGGACTGGAAGAATCTCGGACTGTGAAGCTGAAAGAAATGGAATCCCAAGATGGCAACAAATGCCACACTGACTCCAGCAAACAGGAGCTTGACTCTTGATGGTGGCTTCCGCCCGGTCATTTTTCGTGAAACCAGCAGCCACAAAAAAGTGCAGAGGCTTCCTGCTATAGACAAGACCATGGTGATTTTATGGCTGGCCATAGTCAGTAGAAAAAAAACCAGGGCAATTACTATCCGTGGCCAGGTGATTTTTTTGATGCAGAAGGCAATGCAGATGGCATAACACAGGAGAAGAAAGATGCCTGTCTGATTGTTGATGTAATTCACGCTCATGGTGGCAAAGGACGGGGACAATCCACAGACAATGAACCCCAGGAGGGACAGGAGGTTGCTCTTGGTCAGGACAAAGAGCAGGACCCAGATGGCCAGGCTGGTGAGGGCAGCGGAAAGGGCTGCCCACAGCTTGACTCCCTGAATGGCATCACCTGTCAGAATGCCGCCTAGTCCACACAAATAATAGCCGGGCTGGAGACTGGGGTTTTCCAGCCTGCCGGTTCCATTGAGATTCTGGACGAAACCACCATCAAGGCTTATGCTGAGAAACTGAGAGAGCTGAAGGAAAGCGGGGTTGCCGTTGGAGACGGTACAAGACTTGATAAAAAACTAGGGTCTCATTGCCCCCCCCCCCCACGAAAGGAGACGGTTGCCCGCCTCCCTCACAAACTTTACCCTAAGGCAAAGCCCTAGTTTGTTTTAGCAACAACAGTCCAGTTTTTACCAGATGGTAAGCTATTTTTAATTTTTTCGTTTTTTTCCATACCACTAGCAACAGTGAGCGTACCATTCTCAGCCGTGCCCCTTAGCCAATCTCCTAACGCATAACTAGCACTAACATTTGTAGCCAACATGGTAACACTGGCTAGATTTGTACAACCGTCGAACATCATGTAATAGCAGTCGGTAGCCAAGGTCTCAGCAGGCAGCTCGGGGGCTGTTTTCAAACCTCTGCAACCAGAGAACATACCCATATAGCAGGCCTCAGCCAAGGTGGTAGCAGGCAGCTCGGGGGCTGTTTCCAAACTTGTGCAACCAGAGAACATATGGTTATAGCAGCTTTCAGCCAATGTCAATGTCATAGCAGGCAGCTCGGTGGGGGCTGTTGTCAAACCTGTGCAATCAGAGAACATATAGTTATAGCATCTTTCAGCCAAGGTGGTAGCAGGCAGCTCGGGGGCTGTTTTCAAACTTGTGCAACCATAGAACATATAGCTATAGCAGCTTTCAGCCAATTTCTTAGCAGGCAGCTCGGTGGGGGCTGTTTTCAAACCTCTGCAACCAGAGAACATACTTCTATAGCATAAGTCAGCCAATCTGGCAGCAGGCAGTTCGGGAGCTGTCACTAACTGAGTACAATTCTCGAATAGATTACAAAACCTTGCATTGCTGGTGTCTGCATTAACGGGGTCATTCCAATCTACCAAGGTGCGAATGTCCCCTGAGGCAGATACCTCGGTGTTCTCTGTAAATGTAAAATTAACATAGTCATTGATACTCGTTGCTGTACCAGTGGAAGACTTTCCCCGTAGGTATAATTTTGTACCATTTCCAAACTGAATCTCTTGTTGGGGATTTGTAAACTTTGACCACTCCCTTCCATCTGTAGAATACTCCATACCAGTGGGAACATCTATATTATTAAATGTAGTAATCAACGCGGTTGAACTATCAGAAGTAAAGGTTAGACAGAGAGGCTCCCACACGGCGTACAAGGTGGTATCCTTTATGGCAGTAAATTTTGCCTTGTCACCATAAGTAGCACTTGTTGCCTCACTGTCCTCACTCCACCCAACAAAGGTGTAGTTTTTCCGTTCAAAAGCATTTGCTGCTAGTTCCTGTTCCACCCCAGCAGTAAAGCTTTGAGGATTCATAGTCCCTGTTCCACCGTTGCTGTTAAAGGTGACGGTGTGGGTTGCAGGTTCTGCCACCGAATCATTTTTACAACCCACCAGTGGCAGAACCACCGTTATCACTGCCAGTAGGGCTAGAACTACTAGCATCCATTTCTTACCTTCTTTCTTCATTAGAAAACTCCTTTTTGTTTAATGAAGGTACCTGCCACACTATGCTGTGACACGCACCTTCATTACGCTGTGACACGCTCCCTCATTATGCTGTGACACGCACCCGCATTACGCTGTGACACGCTCCCGCATTACGCTGTGACACCCACCTTCATTATGCTGTGACACCCACCCACCTTAGGTACTAGGGGCAGCCACAGTAAGCTCCTTGGCAAAACGCCCCACTTTAAGGGTCTTTCCCGTACTACCAGACTCCGTAAGCTTAGTACGCACTTCCACATAGTAAGTACCAGCCCCCACCGTGGCAGGAATCATTACCATAAGACGAGCAGGCTTATTTTCCGCCACCACATCGCAACGAACAGCCGCCCCACTTTCTGGCACCAAAAACAACCCCTGCACATTGTCTGCAGCGTCAAACTTAAGCCGACTCCCAGTTGCCTCCAAAATGCCACCCACCGTAAGGCCTCCGTTTACCTCTCCACTAACCACATCCCTTACCGCTGTAATGTAAGGGTCCGTGCTAGCAGCCTCAGTCTTTTCCACCTTTACCTTACTAGCAACCTCCCGCAACAAAACACCAGGAGCAATATTCAACTTAACCGTATGACGACTTGCATCAAAACCATCATTTGCCCCATTGAACACCCCACTAATACTTAAACTAGTATTCATAAGGGGAGTATTCAGATTGCAACCATCAGCAATAAGGTCTGCACAAACACTGTTATACAGCTCCACCGCCGCCGCCGCATCCGCCTTAGTAAGAGTACTCCCCCGCTTAAGCATCAGCTCCACAATTTCCTGCCCATCATAAGAACGAGCATCCACCGTCTGAGCCATATAATCATCTGGCTCAGGAGTAAGAAGATTTTCCCTTAGTGCATACTTTAACATAATGCCTCCTATATACCTTTTCCCCAAAACCTGGGATTAAAAACAAAAAAAAGCCAACAAGAAATTCCCCCTGTGGAAAAATTCCTTGCTGGCTTCCTTACTCCAGATAAATTTATTGTCTGAGAATAAATTTCTTCTACTGAGTTCTGAGTTCTGAGTTCTGAGTTCTGAGTTCTGAGGATTGTATTGGGAACAACCTACTTGTCAAGAGGATTTTGCTACTTTCTGAAAAAAACTTTGCTCCCACTTCCTGTACTCCAAAACTTTGATTTAATCCGAGCTTATTTTCACTTGATTTTACTGACTTGTCAAGGGTGGAAATCAAAATATTTAATGAAACAGAAAAACATTTTTATCCACTTTTATTGACTGGTACAATCTACCATTCTCTCCGATGTTGATGGAATTCTACAACCGTGGTAGATTGTTCCCATGGGAAGGATAAGGAAACTGTTGCGGTCTGTCATGGAAATCATGAGGGGGCATCCTGTCCTGTATGGCCTCATTCTAGCAGCCTGCATCCTGGAAGGGCTCGTGATTTGTGAGTACCTTGAGTATCTTGACATGGTAATTTGGTCGAACTGGTTTTATATCAGCCTCACCGCTGTACTCTCCTGTCTCGTGGTCACGCTGTGGAGGGAAGAGCGTGGCGGAACCAAACTGTGGCAGGAGGCCTTGGGTGGACTTGCAGGAATTGCAGTCGGGTTTGGAATTTCGCTGGAGGTTTATGAGCCATTGATGGAGTTTTTTGGGGTCTATACCGGCCTTGTGCTGGTTCTTCTGTTCCTCTACAGTGGCCGCAGGGAAAACAACCTCCTTTCCATGCTGACAAAGGACCTGAGCTTTTCCCTTGCCTCTGGCCTGGCGGTGCAGCTGGGGCTTTTACTTGTACAGATGGCTGTCAACTATCTTATTGTGGAGATGCCTGATTCGGTGAATGAGGCCTTTTTTGCCTTCTCCTGCAGCCTGTCCAGCATGATTTTTGCAGGCATGATGGCGGCACTCCTTTTCAGGAAGGAGCGGGTGAACTCCAGCGGCAGGGGATTCAGGGTGTTTGTGCTGCGGGTCCTGTTTCCTCTGTACGTTGCATTGCTGGTGGTGCTGTATCTGTATCTGCTGAAGATTCTGGTGCTGAGAACTATGCCGGTGGGACAAATCAACTGGTTCGTGTCCTATGCCTGTGCCGTGTTCATGTTCTTTTACTTTGTGCTGGAGGAATTCCAGCAGGAGCGGCTGGTGGCCTTGTTCCGCAGGTGGGGTGCGGTGCTGATTCTGCCGCTCATTGCAGTCCAAGCGGTGGCGGTGGCAATCCGAATCTCCGCCTACGGCCTCACTGTCTCCCGCTGGTACGGTCTGCTGTTCATGGGATTTTCTGCCATCTTCATGGTAACGACCTTGGTTCGGCAGGGGCAGTATCGGAGACTTTCCTTCCTGCTGCTGGTGGCGCTGGTGGTGGTTTCCACCCTCACTCCCTTGAAGGGGACGAGGGTAGCCTTTTGGAATTAGCAGGGCAGGCTTCAAGCTGTCCTAAATCGTTATCAAGTGGAGACTTCCTATGAGCTTGAGCAGGCGGTGGCACAGATGAGCGAGCAGGAATTGCTCTCCCTCAGCTCCTGCCTCCCCTATTTGGGGAGGCTGACAAGAGAGTGGGGCATGAATTTGTCGGCCGTGGGAGCCTATGACCAGAACTATTGGCACTACTATGATGTCGTTGAGGATGAGCTGAAGCGAAGGAAGGAGCGTGAGTCCCTTGCCCAAGATGAGCTGAAGCCACCGCATGAAGATTCCGCACAAGCTGGCGGTCAACTGCCAGTCGCGAAGCATTTCAGATATAAAAACAAGTTGAATCTTGAGCAGGATGTTTCCCAGTATGCCAACATGGTGCTACTCCATGATTCTCTGGAGGTCTCTCTGGAGAACTTGCGGCAAAATATTGTGTTGCCTGTAGATGCAGAGGGCCAGCTTGAGATTGACGTGACTGACTATTTTTTTGAGCGCCTTGGGGATTGGAAGACAATTGACACTGACTATACTATGATTCTGGAGCAGGATGGATTTAGGATTATCTTTCTTGGTGCAGAGGTGGACTGGCGTCAGTGGGTGCAGGATGGGGAAACGGTCCACGAGGGATTTCTTGCATGGGAGTTCTCCTATCTGGTCCTGTGGTAGGGGCCGGAACTAGCACACTAGACTTCACCCGCAAATAAATCAGTATACTGATTGAAAGCTCCCCGCCACCGTGCGGGGAGTTTTTTTATTCCAGCAAAGCTCTGTGGTGCAAGGCGAGGTTCGCCTCCTATTTTCCAAGTTCATAAAATCCAGTACAATGGAAAATCATTTTGCAATAACTCATCATCAACGAGCATCCTTTTGATGCATATACGGAGGTTTCCAGTGATTTTTTCTCCCCTTGAGATTCAAGAGACAGTGAATATGTTCATGCAGTATAAGCTTGACGTGCGGGCCATTACCATGGGTATTTCCCTGCGGGATTGTGCCTGCGAGAGCGGCAGGGAAAGCCGCAGGCGGATGCGGGAGAAAATCTTGCGGTATGCAGGAAGGCTGGTGGAAACAGGCCGCAGCATTGAGGCGGAATTCGGGGTTCCCATCATCAACAAGCGGATTGCGGTGACTCCGATTTCACTGGTGGCAGAGCCCAGCGGTGAGGACAATTACGTGGAATGGGCGGTTGAGCTGGACAGGCTGGCCAAGGAGCTGGAGGTGGACTTTATCGGTGGATTTTCCGCCCTGGTGCAAAAGGGAATCACCCCCGGCGACCGCACCCTGATTAAGTCCATTCCGCAAGCCCTCACCATTACTGACCGAGTCTGCTCTTCCATCAACCTGGGAACCACCAAGAGCGGCATCAACATGGATGCCGTTCGTGACATGGGCCACATCATCAAGGAGGCGGCAGAGCTCACCAAGGATAAGGATGGCTTGGGCTGTGCCAAGCTGGTGGTGTTCTGCAATGCTCCGGAGGACAATCCCTTTATGGCGGGAGCATTCCATGGGCCGGGAGAAGGGGATGCGGTGCTTTCTGTAGGCGTGTCCGGCCCCGGCGTCATCAAGGCAGCCTGCGAGGAATACCGTGGACGACCGCTGGATCAGGTGGCTGACGGAATCAAGAAGATGGCCTTCAAGATTACCCGCATGGGGCAGCTGGTGGGAACGGAGGCCGCCCGCCGCCTTGGGGTGGATTTCGGTATCCTGGACCTCTCCTTGGCACCAACTCCCTACGTGGGAGACTCCGTGGCCCGGATTCTGGAGGAGCTGGGGCTGGAATCGGCGGGAGCGCCGGGAACCACTGCCGCCCTGGCCATGCTCACCGACATGGTGAAGAAGGGCGGCGTCATGGCCAGCGCCAATGTGGGCGGCTTGTCCGGGGCATTCATCCCCGTGTCGGAGGACGAGGGCATGATTGCGGCGGTAAAGGCAGGCTCCATCAATCTGGAAAAGCTTGAGGCCATGACCTGCGTCTGCTCCGTGGGCTTGGACATGATTGCCATTCCCGGGGACACCAGCGCTTCCACCATCAGCGGCATCATCGCCGACGAGATGGCCATCGGTATGGTGAACAACAAGACCACCGCCGTAAGAATCATTCCGGTGCCGGGAAAGGCTGCGGGAGAATGGGCTGAGTTCGGCGGGCTTCTGGGCGGCGCACCGATTCTGCCGGTGAGCAGGTTCTCCTGCCAGGAATTCATTGCCCGTGGAGGAAGGATTCCCGCACCGATACATAGCTTCAGGAACTGATTTGCTGGCTTCAGGAACTAGGGGACTGGTTTTGTGGAAATGGACAGCTGAAGCAGGTGCTGGGGGAGGCTGGATTTGACAGTCTTCCCCATGTTGAAACCCCACAAATGAAAGTTAGGGAAAATTGTTAAGTCTAATTAACAATATTAAATAGCCCTAAATTCGAGTTTTAATTTATGGTATTCTAAAAAGTAGTTCTGTTTCAATACGCCCCAGTCAGATTCAATTATGTTGCGTTTTCTTAGATACTCCCATTGTTCACCAGTCATAAGCCTGTTCATGTTCTGACGTGTGGCCGCATAAATGAATCTGCC
>JAZNAS010000077.1:0-15510 GCA_045586625.1 Treponema sp. | reverse complement strand
GGGGGGGTGAAATATCCTAATATTTCACTTTTTTATATGATATATCCAAAATACCCATAAAACAATCTTTTTTTTTAAGAAAATCAATAAAAAAGAACTCTTTTATGCACACAATAAGAAATATTTTGATAATTTGATGTTTTAGAGTAAAGCACTTGACTTTAGGCTGTTTTTTAATGGAATCTGACAAATCGCTTCATCAGATTCCATCCATTTGCCTTAGTTTTCTGCCAAGAGAATCAGTCTGTCACCCTGACGCAAGACCACTGAATCAGATTTGGGCGGATTCAAAACAATGTCAAACTCACCGTCATCGTGGCATTTCTTGTAGCCCACAGCAATCTCTCCGTACCGTGTAGCGGCTGCGCCCAAGGTATAAAAGTCAACAGGTTCACCAAGCTTTACGTAGCGGCCGACATCCTTCATATACAATTCAGAGCCATCATCCGACAACAAGTCATTCAGAATAACAAATTGCTCCCGAGCCTGGGAAATTTGGGTCATCATCAAGGCGGTAATGTTGCTACTTACCACGAAATCTGTAACTTTAGTAACTTGAGCAAGCTCCTGATTTTCCACGCTACGCATTTCACTGGTGACAGAGAACCGTATCCCGGTCTTGAGGGCAATATCACGCAGCTGCAGCAACAAGAGGAGGGTGCGGGAATCAGATTCCTGGTCATCCTCTTCCAAACCAGAAAGAATCAGCACATTATCTGGCCTTGCCGCCAAAAGCTCCTCCAAGGAGGAACGCTGGAAAATATTGCAAGGTCGAATATCCAATGCAATATTCTTCAGTTGCCCTTGTTCAGGAAGCTGATTCTCCCGCAACTCTTCCTCCAAAGCGGCAATAATCACAGGAGAATTACTGGCAAGATAACAATCCAATTCAGCAACCACCTGTTGGAGCAGGTCATTGCAACCTAAAATCAAGGTTTTTTGCAGGGGAGCAGAAGCATTGGCAACGGGGGCGAAAAGTGATTTATTTGCAATGCCGGCTTCCTTGGCAGGAATAGAAACTCCATCATCTTCGGCAATGAGAATCAGCTTGTCCTCAGGGGCGATTTTTGTAGCCACCGGTGGATTCAATTTTGGCATTCCGCCTTGAACAAGTCCAATGACAGTGGACTTTGGGAAGTACAGGTTGACCTCCTCCATGGTTTTTCCCGTCATGGCAGAAATGTGCTCCACGTAAATCTCATCGCCGTCAAAGCTGAGCAGGTTGGTAAATACCGATGACATGCCGGGCTGGCGGCAGGTGTGGGCCATGATGCGGGCAATGGAATTCTGGAAGAAGAACACCTCAACACGTCCCTTGCCTGCAATGCGGGCGGCCTCCACATTTTCCTCGCTCCGAATCAAGGCTGTGATGTAGGCATCCCTGTTGCCGCTGTTTTCCAGCACCGTGGCACAGGCCAAAATTGCCTTTACACTCATAAAGTCATCTTCAGCATTGACGATGATGGAGCGGCAGGTGTGAGGAGAGCAGATTTCCACGTCTCCCAAGTTGTCCATGGAACCTGTACGGCAGATGATGCGGGTTGTCTTTGTGTCCTGGATTCTCTGGGCGATGGAGTCCTCCATCTCGCTCTTGTCCTGGTTGTCCATAACCACAACAACAGATTTCTTGTGATTTTCGTTGGCAAGAATCAGTTCACGCAAAATATTCAGGGCATTCTCGTTAAACCCCAGAATAATCACGTGATTTTGTTCCAGCACCTGAGAACGACCTTTCCGCAAGGAATTCATCTTGTCTTCCAAGCCAGAGCCGATAACGCCAATCAACATACTGGTGATGAACAGACCACACAAGGTCACCACGGACATAACCAGCATGAACAGGAATCCGCCACTGTCTCCGGCAA
The DNA here is from genome assembly GCA_045586625.1 of Treponema sp. Lineage (GTDB taxonomy): Bacteria > Spirochaetota > Spirochaetia > Treponematales > Treponemataceae > Treponema_F. The sequence continues at coordinate 13,645 of JAZNAS010000077.1, read as the reverse complement.
TGGTTCCCGCATCGATGGCATGCATCAGACTGAGCCACATGGAAGACAGTACTCCGGCTCCTTCTGCATCTGGCAACAGGGCCACAATCACTCCGGCAATGGCGATTACAATTCCCGTAATCACTGCCAACAAGCCAATCAAAGAAAGGCTCCCCTTTGACATGAGGTTGTCAAACCAATAATTCAGCTTATCCTTCCAACTGGGATTTTTCATTTTTTCTCCTAGAATATTTGGTCAAATTCCTTAGCCCAGCCTGAGGGAAAGCCCCGCAGTGATGGTGTCCGGCTTAAGGTGCAGGACGGAATACATTTCCCCGGACATGCAGAAGCCGCAGTCGTCGCAGACATTGCCTTCCAGAAGGTAGCCGGGGCAGGAGGGCAGGCGTTGGCCGTCTATCATCACGTAATTGCATACCCAGCAATACTTTTTGAATCCACGCCGCTTCATGGTCTTGAGGCCGGAGACCGTGTTCATGATGGGGAAGCCCTCCCTTTTCAGCTGGATTATCTCGTCGATGACCTGATGGCGCTCCTCCAGGCTCAGGGTCAGCTCCTCGGTGCCGGGAAAGGGTGTGTGGATGTTCAGTGCGATGGACTTGATGGCAGGATTCTCCTTGGCATAGTTTACCGTGTCCCGCAGGGAGGGCCGGTTCAGCTTGTTGATGGCCATGGCGATGCTCAGGGCGGGATGGCCGCTTTCCCGGATGTTCTTGTCCAGGGTGGCGAAGGTTCCCTCTCCCCGCACCTTGTCGTGGTAGGACTGGTAGCCATCCACACTGACCCACACGGAGTTGGCCAGGGTGTCGCCAAAGGGACGCTGGCCGTTGGTGGTGAGGGTACAGGAGAAAAAGCCGATTTCCTTGGCCAGCTTGTACAGGTCGTTGAGGCTCTTGTCCCCCTCCTTCCACAAGGTTGGCTCCCCTCCCTCAAAGTCCACAAAGCGGGAGCCCTGCTGGTAGCTGTAAATCAGCTCCTCCTTAATCTGCTCGTACCCTTTTACCGTGGAGCACAGGTGACCCGACGGTGTGCAGTGCTTGCAGCGCAGATTGCAGTAGTCGGTGATGAAAAGTACCGTCTGCAGGGGCTTCTTCCTTCCCAAAATCCTGCTCTGGAAAAACCACCAGGGCATGTAGGCTGCTTCTTTTATCATGTTATCTCCTCTCGAAACACCTGCTACAGGCGGGCCACACCAGAACGGCGGGCGGCAGCAGCGACGGCGGTAGCGACGGCATCCCGAACACGGGGGTCAAAGGCGGCCGGGATGATGTAGTCGGCGGAAAGCTTTTCTGGCTCCACCAGGTCGGCAAGGGACTGGGCGGCGGCAATCTTCATTTCATCGTTGATGTCGGAGGCCCGCACATCAAAGGTGCCGCGGAAAATGCCGGGGAAGGCCAGCACGTTGTTAATTTGGTTGGGATAGTCGCTGCGCCCTGTTGCAACCACGGCGGCACCGGCGGCACGGGCCTCGTCAGGGAAGATTTCCGGTGTCGGATTGGCACAGGCAAAGACAATGGCATCCTTATTCATGGTGGCCACCATCTGGGCGGTGACGGTTCCCGGCGCACTGACTCCAATGAACACGTCGGCTCCCACCAATGCCTCCGCCAAGGTTCCCGCCTTCCGCTCCAGGTTGGTGACGGCAGCAATCTCCTCCTTGATGGGATTCATGTTGTCCCCCCGCCCCGCATAGACGGCTCCGCTCCTGTCGCAGAGGGTGATGTGAGCAAAGCCGCAGGCCAGCAAAAGACGGCAGATGGAAATGGCGGCAGCCCCCGCACCATTGATGACGATGCGGACAGCTTCCTTTGTCTTTCCCACCAGCTTGAGGGCATTCAGCAGACCCGCCAGAGTCACCACAGCGGTGCCGTGCTGATCGTCGTGGAAGATGGGAATGTCGCATTTTTCCTTGAGCTTCCGCTCAATCTCAAAGCAGCGGGGAGCAGCGATGTCCTCAAGATTCACACCGCCAAAGCTACCGGAAATCAGGTAGATGGTGTTGACGATTTCATCCACGTCCTTGCTCTTGATGCACAGGGGGAAGGCATCCACACCACCGAATTCCTTGAACAGCACGCACTTGCCTTCCATAACCGGCATTCCTGCCTCCGGCCCGATGTCCCCCAGCCCCAGCACGGCAGTTCCATCTGTCACCACCAGGCACAGATTGTGGCGGCCGGTGAGCTCATAGCTCTTGTCCACATCCTTCTGGATTGCCAAACATGGCTCTGCCACACCGGGAGTGTAGGCCAAGGACATGTCCTCCCTCGTTTTGACCGGCACCTTGGACACCACCTCCAGCTTACCCTTCCACTCGCCATGCCGCTTCAGCGACTCTTCCGCATAATTCATGCTGCCTCCTACATTTGTTCCTACCAGAGTACCATCTTCTTTCCCGCAATGCAAGATGACAGACAAATGCCAAAGGGATCGAAGCTTCTCCCTGCGAAACAGGGAAGAAGATTTCGTACTGTCAGCAACAGTACCCAGAATTATTCTGCGTACTATTGGCAATCTATGCTATAAGTATCTTGCGTATTATCGGCAATTATGATACAAATTATCCTGCGTATTATTGGAGCTTTGAACTACAATTAAATTGCGCACTGTAAGGCAGGAGATGAGGATGGAAATAAGGAGGAAGACGTACCAGAAGCTGAGGGAATGGCGGGAGACGACCCAGGGAACCAAGGCGGCGTTCATTGAAGGGGCAAGGCGAATCGGCAAGTCCACGGTGGCCCAGCAATTTGCCCGCAATGAGTACAAATCCTACATCTTGGTGGACTTCAACAATGTTTCTCCCCGCATCACGGAGAACTTCCAGAACCTGCACCAATTGGACGTGTTCTTCCAGAACCTGTCGCTGGAATATGGGGTGCGGCTCCACCGGCGGGAATCCGTCATCATCTTTGACGAAATCCAGAAATTTCCTAGGGCCAGGGAGTCCATCAAGTATCTGGTGCAGGATGGGCGTTACGACTTTATCGAGACTGGCTCCCTGATTTCCATCCATGAGAACGTGAAGGACATCACCATTCCCTCCGAGGAACGAAAGATAAAGATGTATCCCATCGATTTCCAGGAATTTGCGGTGGCAGCAGGGGAGGAGGTGCTGCTGGACTACATCCGCAACTGTCTCCAGAAGAAGCTTCCCTTGGACAACAAGTTTCACGGCAAGGCAATGCGGCTGTTCCGGGAATACCTGCTGGTAGGCGGGATGCCCCAGAGCGTGGTGGCCTACCTGGAGGGAGACCGGGACTTTGCCGCTAGCGACGTGGAAAAGCGGGACATCCTAAACCTGTACCGGGACGACATCAAGAAGGCGGCACGTCGCTACAACTCCAAGGTTTCTGCCCTCTTCGAGCATATTCCCGCCTACCTTTCCACCCACGAGAAAAAGATTGTCTTAAGCGAGATAGCGCCAGGTGCCACCTTCGACCGGTACGACGACCCCCTGTTCTGGCTGGAGGATTCCATGATTTGTAACCTATGCTATCGCTGCAACGATCCCAACGTGGGGTTCGCCCTGAACAAGAATACCTCGGCCGTCAAGTGCTACATGGGCGACACTGGACTTTTGGTGAGCCTGGCATTCAGCGAGAACGAGCTGGCCAGCCAGCAGCTGTACAAGTCCATCATGGAGGGGCGGCTGTCGCTGAACCAGGGGATGCTCTTTGAGAACATGGTGGCCCAGATGCTGGCCGCCCAGGGACGACAGCTCTACTTCTACACTCGCTACAACGAGGATAAGCATAGGAATGACATGGAGATAGACTTTCTCCTCTCCAACGAGAGCAAGACAAATTTCAAAATTTTTCCCATGGAGGTGAAGTCCGCCAAGAACTACAGCACCACCTCCCTGGGAAGCTTCCGAAAGCAGTTCGGCAGGAAGGTGGAGGGCGGCTACATCATCCATCCCAAGCAGTTTTCCGTGGAGGACGGGGACACCGGCCCGCTGACGAGGTTGCCGCCCTATATGCTGCCCTTCCTCTTTGACCACGAGGACTGAAGGTGAGGGAGCGGCTGAAAAGTCCGTGTGGTAAAAAAAGAGCGGTTCAGAGAACGCACCGAACCGCTCCCCTGCAGGTTTAAGCCCCTACTTCAGGTTCTCCGGGTTCAGGCAGTCCAGCTCCGGCAGCACAAAGCGGCCGTCCTTGCGGATGAGCTTGTCGTCGAACCAGATTTCGCCGCCGCCGTATTCGGGACGCTGGATGAGCACCAGGTCCCAGTGGATGGCGGAGCGGTTGCCGTTGTCGCAGTCGGTGTAGGCGTTGCCGGGGGTAAAGTGGATGGAGCCGGCAATCTTTTCGTCAAAGAGGGTTTCCTTCATGGGATGGAGGATGTAGGGATTCACGCCGATGGCGAATTCACCCACGTAGCGGGCCCCCTCGTCGGTGTCCAGATGCTTGTTGATGCGCTCGGTGTCGTTGGCGGTGGCCTCCACAATCCTTCCGTCCTTGAACACAAAGCGGATGTTCTCGTAGACAAAGCCTCCCTCCAGCGACGGTGTGTTGTAGCTGATGACTCCGTTGACCGAATCCCGTACTGGGGCGGTGTACACCTCGCCGTCGGGGATGTTGGAGCCGCCGTCGCACTTGATTTGGGGCATTCCCTTGATGGAAAAGCTCAAGTCAGTGCCGGGAGCCACAATCCGCACCCTGTCCGTGGCGGCCATCAGCTTGGTGAGGGGATCCATGGCACGGGACATCTTGGCGTAGTCCAGGGTGCACACATCGTAGAAGAAGTCCTCGAAGGCGGCCTCGCTCATGCCGGCAAGCTGGGCCATGGCGGGAGTGGGAGAACGCAACACCACCCAGCGGGTATGGTTCAGCCGCCGCTCCAGGTGAACGGGCTTGTAGTAGAACCTGTTGTACAGGTCCATCTTTTCCGGCGGCACGTCAATCCAGGCGTTCAGGTTTTCCGGGGCGGTAAAGCCGATGAAGCAGTCAACGGCACTCATCTCCGCCAGCTCAATCTGGGCACGGACCTTCATCTGCTCCTCCGTGGCTCCCAGAAGGATTTCCCGCTCAATGGCCTTGTCCTTGAGGGACACAAAGGGCATGGCTCCCGCCGCATAAATTTCCCGCACCAGCGCCTGCACCAAGGGCCGGGCCATGTTGTTTGCCTGAACCAAAACCTTTTCCCCCGCCTTGGCCTGCACAGAATGACGCACCAAATTCTTTGCCAATGTATCTATCCGTGGGTCTCCCATGTCAAACTCCTTCGATTAATTTTCCTGCCACAAATCAGCAAGTCTTGTAACAAATATACAAAAAAAGGGCTGGCTCCACAAGAGAACCAGCCCAAGGAGGTTATATCTTGTACCAACGTATCTCGTTGGAGTCCAAGTCAAGTTGGAAGCTGGAGCCGTCCCCACGATACACGGTGGTGGACTGTGGCTCGTAGGTGTTGTTCACCACACAGAACTTGCCGTTCTTGACGTAGGCGTGAACCTCCACGTTGTAGTTGCTGCTGAACCAGCTGTTCAACTGAGCTTCGCAGTGGCTGCTCCACAAAACAGAGCGATGCAAAAGGCGATTGTTCTCAAAGCTGTAGGGCAGTCCGCTGATGTAGACGCTTCTACCAGAGCCGTACTCATTTACCGCCAGCTGCACTTCCTTTTCACGCTGAACAAGAACGGTGGATTCTGGCAGGGCGTAGATTGACTTCATGCCCTCGCCAAAATCAATCTCAGCTCCAGCATCCTCCGTGATGAAGTGACTGTGGCTATCCCAGTTGTACTTGTCGTAGCCCAAGGTGAATCCGTTTTCCTTCTCCACACCCAGCACATCCGCCAGCTGCAAGAATCTCCCCTGACTCTGATGACCTGTCGGCTCACCAACGCCGATAAATCCACCACCATTCCACACGAAACGGCGGATGGCATCACAAATCACAGGATTCTTCCAGTAATGGCCACCAGTATGGGCAGTGTCAGCATCACCCACGTTGACAATCACATCCACCCCATCAAGCACCCTCTCGTCCTGCAAAATATCATCAAAGCTGATGAACCGTACATCGTAGGGGGCACCAGACAGAGCCTCAATCACTCCCGCATAGCTGTAGTTCTGCTTCTGGTACAGTGCGTGGTGAACCATGTGGCAGCCCCAAGAACGCATCCTGCCCCAACAGTTCAGCACCGCCACCGTCTTGACACAGTAGGGAGTGGTTCCCCGGATATTTTCATACAGGGTACGGAATTCATCACAAACACTCTGGATGTAGTCCACAAACTCAGGGAAGTCCAGAGCCAGCTTCAGGTAGCCTCCGTAGCCGATTCTGTCCACCGGCTTCCGCAAGATTGCACGGCGGGCAGTCACCCAGTTCACCTTGGCCTCCTTCACCGGATCGCCGCCGGGGTGGAAGGTGTCCGGGAAGAAGTATGGCAGGAAACGGCCTTCGGTGTATTTCACGCCGGGAATGTCGCTGATAAGCCGCAGGGTGCTGCCGTTTCCCACGCTGCCTACAATGGCATCCAACCCGATGGATTTGAATTCCTCCAAAAATGGCTCGGTACCAATCCAATGGTCCCCCAGGAACATCATGGCTTCCTTGCCGCACTCATGGGTAATGTCCACCATCTCCTTGGCCAGGGCAGCAACCTCCCGCCGTTGGAAGGCCATAAAATCCTTGAATTCCTTGGAGGGAATGCGGTACTGGTTGTTGTAGTAGCCCTGGTCAATGATGAACTCAGGGCGGAATTTGTAGCCCACCTCCTTTTCAAACTGCTCCAAAATATAGGGAGAAACGGAGGCGGAATAACCGTACCAGTCCACATACTTTTCCCGAGCCTGCTCATCAAAGAGCAGGGTAAACTGATGGAAGAAGGTGGTGTAGCGAATCACATCCACAGAGGGATGATCCGCAATGAATTTCCGCAGCCGCTCCATGGTAAAGGCCTTGGTTTTAGGCTGACGAATATCAAAGGTAATCTGATGCTCCACATCCTTCCAATCATTTACTACCGCATTGTACATATGGACGGGATCCCACATGATGAAGGCCAAAAAACTCACCGTATACTGATGGAAGGGCTTTGCCTGGGGAATCACCACCACATCACCAGTCTCCTGATACTCCCATTCAGCGGGGGGAACAATCTCACCAGTAGTCCTATCGATTACTTCCCACCAACGCTCCCTGTCTAGAGGATTTACCTTCAGCATCTCAGGATACAAGCCCTTCATCAGGGGGATGGAAAGACTTCCCTCCGCCGTGGAGTAGAAGGGGGTCATGATGTATATCTGCTGAATCTCATCGGGATTTGCCTTGGCCCAGTCATTGTCCTTGCGAGTGGTATAATAGGTGGAATAAATCTTTGCCCCCACACCCTGCAGCTGGGCAGGAAAATCTGTTCCATCGCAATCCCGCAGGGCATCGGCTCCCCATCGCTTCATCACTTCCAGCGTTTGATCCACCACATCCAAGTCGGTGGGAATGGTCACTCTACCAGTATTTGCTCCAGGGGCTACTTCTGCCCGCTGATTCTCTTCCTGTGAGTTTATGTTTTCCATAATACTCTTTGTCTCCCTTAGAAGTATAATAGTCGGTGGATATCCAGAGTCTCCCCTGCAGATACCCACCAGTACTGATTGAAAAATTAGCCTTTCAAACCGCCCATGGAAATACCCTTGGTCAAGTTCTTTTGAACGAAGCAATACAAGAGTAAAACCGGCACCATAACAATAACCAAACCTGCATACAAGCGACCATAATCGGTGGCAACCTTTGCCTCCTGCATGATGCTCAGCAAGCCCACCGGCAGGGTTCGTTTTGCATCGGAAATCAGGAAGGTTTGAGCCACCAAGTATTCATTCCAATAGGCCAAAAATTGGAACAAAATCACCGTCAGGATGCTGGGCATGGACAGGGGAACAATCACCCGGAACAGAATTCCCCAGTTGGAGCAGCCGTCGATGCGGGCGGCCTCCTCGTAGCCCTTTGGCAGGCCAGTCAAAAAGCCTGAAAGCAGGTAGATGGAAAAGGGCACGCTAGTCACCGCATTGATGATGGCCACCGTCACCAGATTGTCCGTCAGCAGCAGTCCGTTGCCCAGCAAGGTTTTGCTCACGCCGTTTATCATCAGGTAGATGGGATAGACAATGTAGTTCACGTTGATGAACAGTCCCGCCATCATCAGCAGCTTGAGGAAATTCCTGAACCTGAAGTTGAATCTGGTCAACACATAAGAGCAGGGAATCACCAATACAATCAGCAGTGCCATGGAAAGGGCTGTCACAAATACAGAGTTCAAAAAATAATCACCCATGTGGGCGGCGTTCCAGGCATTGGCATAGTTTACAAACTGAGGCACTGCAGGTAAGGAAAAGGGACTTTGCCGAATCTCAGCGCTTGTCTTGAAGGAAGAGATAAAGGACCATAAGATGGGATAGGCAAAAATCACCGTAAAGACACCCAGAATCACATAAGCCACCCAATTTTCCTTGATGTGGCGCAACACCTTCTGTTTCTTAGAATTAACCTTCATGTTTCACCTCCCTCAATCCAAAGGATCCTTTTCTGTCAGCTTGTTCACAATCAACGAAATGCCGTAGGCAAAGATAAACAGGACCGTACCGATGGCCATGGCATATCCAAAGGAACCGTTGGCCCGCTGCTTGCTCATGTACACCAAAAGCACGTTGCTGGCTCCGTCGGGGGCACCGTTGGTCATGGCCGTTACAAAGAGGAAGCTCATGTTGATGGTACTGATGATAAAGAAGGTCAATGTCACCCGGATTACCTGCCAGGTCAAGGGCAGGGTGATGATAAAGAACTGGTGGAATTTTGAAGCACCATCCAAACTGGCGCTTTCGTATAATTCGTCGGAAATGGAATCCATTCCTGCAATGTACATGACCATGTAATATCCGATTGCCTGCCAAATCATAGCAACGGCAATGGCATAAACGACACGCTTGGGGTCACCCAGCACGCCAGTATATTCCATGCCGAATGCCCGCAGAATGGGGCCCAGAATGCCGTAGTCACTGGAATACAGCATATAGAAGATGGCGGAGATAACTACAATCGAAAGGATGTTGGGAATGTAAAACACCACCCTGAAGAAGGTCTGTCCTTTTAGCTTTCCCTTTGCAAGGAAGCTGGCAAAAAGCAAGGCCAGCACAAAGGTCACGGCCGTCACCAGCACAATCAAAATCAATGTATTTTTGAATGAAAGCCAGAACTGGCTGTCCTGGAACAAGAGCTGATAGTTCTTGAATCCATAAAAAGTCTTTTTTCCCAATAGACCATTCCACTGTACAAAGGAAAGTCCTATCATGTTGAAAATCGGATAAATAACAAAGATAAGATACAAGACGAAGGTGGGAATGGTACACACACCGATAAAACGCTTCGTTGCCCCGTCATTCTTTTTTATGACGCCTTTTCCTGATTTTGACTTCATCTGCCTCACGCCTCTCCTGAAAAAAAGCCCCGGCAACCGACAAAGTGTACCAACAGTCTTTCTACACTTTGGAACAAATCGCCTTGGTGCCAGGGCTCATTTAATAGGACAGGCACAGCACCTGCCCTAACTAGATTTTAAGTCATCCGACCCAGTGCCTTTAGTTCAAGGCAGCCTTCAGCTTGGCACTGTCGGTCTTCAGCTGCTCCAGCCACTGGTCTGTTGTCTTGGAGCCGTTCATCACGCTGTCCATGGTAAAGCAGTAGGTCTGCTTCCAGTCTACACCCTCGGCAGTGGCGGCGGCAAAGCTACCGATGAGTACCTTGGCGGAACCATCGTAGTAGCCCTTGTAGCCAGCAACGGCACCGGCATTCATGCCATTTGCAACAGCAATCTCGTCATAGCCCTTGGCAGGAACAAATCCACCGTTGGAGCCCTTGGCAATATGGGCCAGTCCTTCCTTGCTGTATACGTAGAGGATGAACTTCTCGGCCAGCTCAGGATTCTTGGTGTTGTTGCTGATGTAAATCTGCTCGGCGTTTACTGTACCGTAACGCTCGCCGCCCTTGGAGAATGCCAAGAAAGGAGCGGAGCCCCAGTTGAATCCAGCGGGAGTTGTGTCTGCCATCTCGCCCTTCACCCAGTCACCGTTTGTCATGAACAATGCACGGCCATCGATAACAGCCTGCTGGTTGTCCTTGAATCCAGTTCCGTTGGCATTACCAACAGTGGTGGGCAGCAGGTAGGGGCGAAGCTTTCCCAGGTTCTCGAATACAGCCTTGACAGCGGCCTGCTCCCAAACTGGCTCATAGTTGAAGGCCTGCTTTACAACAGCCTCACCAGCACTGGCAGCGATGGAGGCAGGAACCATGGTGTCCAGGTATCCAGCGGTGGGATAGGTGAACAGATAGGGAGTATTGGGGTTGGAAGCACGCTCAGTGTTCAACAGCTCGCCGAGAGCCAGGAACTCATCCCAAGTGGTGGGCATCTCGTACTTGCCATCCTTCTTGGCACCCATCTTTCCGTCGCCGTCGTTGTCATAGAACATATCAGCGTTGAAGAAAAGACCATTGCTGGAGAAGAACAGGGGCAGCAGATAGTGTGTTGCGTCGCCGGCATAGGGGTTTGTTACACCATTTCCCATAATGGAGGGAAGGATTCTATCCTTGAGCTTTACGTTCTCATTGTAAACATTCTTTTCCAAAAGACCGCTCAGGTCACGGATGGCCTTGCTGGAAATCATCATCTCGGTCAGCTGATCCTGGCGACCAGTTGCCAAATACAGAACATCTGGACCTGCACCAGCCATAATCTGGGGATTGATGGTCTTCTCAACCTGAGCCTCGATTGTCAGCTGAACCTCAACACCGGGGTTAGCAGCCTCAAAGCCCTTCTTAATCTCCTGCCAATATACATCACCGTAGGCTCCCTTCAAACCGGCAACCTTCAGCACCTGCTTCTCAGCTTCTTTCTTACCACCAGCAAACAAGCTGGCAGCAACCAAAAGTAATGCACCTGCTACAACAGCACACTTTTTCATAAAACCTCCTTGATGATTATAACCTAAGACTTCGGTATCAAGATACTTAGTAATCATACATTTATGACAACTATAGTATGCCCCTACCAAGGACAACCAGCAACTCACATCTTGCTTTATTTTTTTAATATCTTGTTTTTATTTTAAAATATTATATAATAAACCTATGAGCAATTCTCGTTACAGAAAAGAATTTACCACATCTCCCATTCCTGCAGGCCCACAACTGGAATACATCAGCTACTCTAAGTTTGAGGACGACTGGAATTCACAGCTTCATTCCCACCCCTTTATGGAAATCGCACTGGTGGTTGGAGGAGAAGGCAGCCTCCTTTTGGAAAGCAATGAATATCCTGTTGCAACGGGAAATTTGATTTTGATTCCGCCAAACAAGCTTCACACCGAATTTTCATCTCCTTCCAATGCATTGGAATATTATATTTTAGGTGTGCGGAATTTTTCCATTCAGGAAGGCATCGTCCAAGAAGGAAACGGAGAATCACTTCCGGTATTGCCTTTGGGAGAATTGATGTCCCTCATTGAGCCTGTGTTTACCGAAATGTTTCATGAGATGAAGCTCCATCGGTCAGGCCACGAGATGATGGTCCAGAGTCTGCTGCTGAAGCTGGCCGTGCTTTTGACCCGCCGCACCGATTTGAAGGCCTCCTTTGACAGCACCGAGGAAATGCGCCGTGGCTGCGCCATCGTCAAGGAATATATCGACAGCCACTATGCAGATAAAATCACCCTGGATGACCTGGCCCGCATCAGCTGCATCAGCAAATTCCACCTGATCCACGAATTCTCCCGATACGTGGGAAAGCCCCCCATCGCCTATCAGCTGAAACGGCGGATTCAGGAATCAAAGTACCTGCTGGAGTCCACCGACAGCTCCATTGCAGACATTTCCTGCACCCTGGGCTTTTCCAGCATCAGCCATTTTTCCCAGCGCTTCAAGCTGGAGGAAGGCTGCTCTCCGTTGAAATACCGAAAGCGGGTGGCCCAGAAGCGGTAGGGGGCAGTGGTTAGCGGTTAGTGCCTAGGAGTTAGGAGACAGAAACTCGCTGCTACCCGCTCCCGCAAAAAAACACCTGCCGAGCCGCAGCCCGACAGGTGAGAATGCCTTTTCTTTTATTTTATATCCGTGTACACTATATCCATTTGTAGAACTGGACTCGCAGGTGGCGTGAGCCACCTGTACAATAGCTTCCGCTAGAGCCAGCCAACCTTAGTTGGCTGAACGCACCAAACGGAAACCAATGAAGTTGCTCCAGCCGTAGGGGCCGAAGCCGAGGCGGTGGGACACCGCACAGTTGAAAGCGTTGCTGCTCCAACCACCCCCGCGGTAGACCCGGTAGGACCCGGAGGCCGCACCGCCGGACGGGGTGTCCGCATCGATGCTGCCGTCGTCCCACCGGTCCCAGCACCACTCCCACACATTCCCGCTCATGTCATACAGTCCCAGGCCGTTGGCTGCCTTTGTCCCCACCTGGTGGGTCTTGTCACTGCTGTTGTCACGGTACCATGCCACACCACCGATGGTGTTGCTTCCGGCGTAGGTGTACTGCCATGCATCTGCCCCAGCGTTGCCGCCCCGGGCGGCAAGCTCCCACTCCGCCTCCGTAGGCAGCCGGTAGCCGCTCTTGGCGAAGTCGCAGGTGATTGCATCCTTCCATGTATCATTTGTACTGGTGGTGGGAGCTCCCCCCCATTCGCTTGTGTTGGTCTCGCCGCCCTTGCTGTACACCGGCTCCAGCCCCATACGCTCGCTCAGCTTGTTGCAGAACACCACCGCATCGTACCAGCTCACGTAGTAGGCAGGATACTCGTCTCCCTCTCCATAGACGCCGCTGGGTTTGTAAGTGCTGCCGCCCCACTCTTTCATCACCGCAAGGTACAGCTGCTGGGTCACCTCGTACTGCCCCATCACAAAGGGCTGGATGGTTCCGCTCCTGCCGGAGATGAACACCTTTGAGTCAACTCCCTCCTTGTACAGGCTGGCAAAAGTCACCGTTGTGGACAGCACCTGCACCTCGCTGGTCTTGGGGTACACGGTATCACCCACCTTTATTCCCCATTCCGCCGTCAAGGTCATGTTTTTTTCTACCTTCAGGGGGAACGTCACTGCCTCTCCAAACTCATCCTCCCAACGATAGAGTTCGTTCTTTGTGTCTGGATATGTCACAAGTGGTTCTTCGATGGTCTGCCCGCTCTCCACGGTCTCAGTCTTGGTGTCTTCGCCGTCGGCAAACGTGCCACCGTTGGCGTTGAAGGTGACGGTGTACTTCGCCGCCGCCTCCGGCACCGAATCGTTCTTGCAGCTGGACAATGCCAGCAAGCCGGTGATTGCCAGCAGCACCAAGCCTGCCAGTACAATTTTCTTCTTGGATTTCTTCATTTTAAAATCCTCCTTTGCAAAACTTTATTTTTTCCCGGACACGCTGCCGGGTGGAATGACTGGGGAAAACTGATTTAAACGCAAAAAGGCCACAGGGGACATTCCACCTGCGGCCTCGGTTGTATGGGAAAGGAAATTTACGCTGTAAATTCTACCATTATGTGTTGTGTTGTGTTGTGTTGTGTTGTGTTGTGTTGTGTTGTGTTGTGTTGTGTTGTGTTGTGTTGTGTTGTGTTGTGTTGTGTTGTGTTGTGTTGTGTTGTGTTCAGGGATTGTATCGGGATAATGTTACTTGTCA
>JAZNAS010000076.1:0-11826 GCA_045586625.1 Treponema sp. | reverse complement strand
CTGGGGCAAGGTAAAGCGACGGGAGAAACAGCTGGAGCGCCGTTCCTTAATGAGCCATTCTCCATCCTTTTTCTCCTCCTTCTTTTCTTCCATCTTGGAAGAAATAGAAAGAACCCTATCTTTTAGGTTGATTTCCACGTCTTTTTCTGTGAAGCCTGGCAAATCCATATCAAGAATATAGGCAGCTGGTGTTTCACGAACGTCAACCTTGGGTGTTACAACTGGGGTAGAAGCCTGGGAAGGTACCAAATCGCCTAAGTTCCTATCAATTACATCAAAGAGATCAGATGTAAACCGTGGGTTAAAAAAAGCTAATGAATTCATGTGTTACCTCCATTGGTAATAACATTCGATAAACTTGTAAGCAGTAGCTTACACTTTAAATATAGCAAGTCTCGTGCCAACTTTCAAAAAAAATGAGGTAGTTTTAAGTTTTGTATGTAACTAATTGTAATATAAAGAATTAAAAAGAATAGAAGGAAAAAGATATGGTTTTAGAGAAAATAAAAAAAACACATAAAAAGGGATAAAATGACTCGATTCAAAAAAAACTACAAAAAAAGTGTCAAAATGAAACACTGTACTGTGTCAAAATTGAAAGGAGGTGACAAAAAAGAACCGATTCACTCAGAAAACTCCCGGCAACCTTAACAGGTAAGGTTGCTTTAATCGAGAGTAAGATTATGGAGAAGGAAAATGCAACATAGCAGTCAACTTGCTCTTCCCTAACAAATTTCAACAAGGGGTAATCTTGTACACAAAACTACCATTGTTTCTGATTAAGAGAGACTGCACAAGTGCTTTTTATACGGAAGGATTCTGGAAGGACTCATGCTGAACTCTCTTAATCCATAATCCAGGAGTATCTGAGCACATCGTGTGTCTCCCGCCATTTCTCCACACATATGGACAGCGATATTCTCTTTTTGTGCAACCTGAACAACATATTTAATTAGGTATAGTACGGCAGGGTGCATCTCATCGTACAGTTCAGAAACATACTCATTTCCTCTATCCACTGCCAAGGTATATTGAGTTAGGTCATTTGTTCCCAAACTAAAGAAATCAACATGCTTTGCCAAGTCATGGGCAACAAGAGCTGCAGCTGGAGTTTCTATCATAATTCCAAATGGAACTACAGGAGTTTTTATTCCTTCTTCTTCCAAAAGCTCCTGTCGTACCGACTCCAGAAGAGTCTTTGCCTGGAGAACCTCGTGTTCAGATGTTATCATGGGAACCATGATTTTACAGTTTCCATATATGCTTGCCTTCAATAAAGCCCTCAACTGAGTTCGGAAAACTTGTGGAGTTTTTAAACAGTATCGTACTGCCCTCCATCCTAAAAATGGATTTTCTTCATGAGGGATACCTAGGGCTGCAATTTGTTTGTCACCACCAGCATCTAAGGTTCGAAATACCACAGGTCGATTCCCTAGACGAGTCAAGACTTGTTTATAGACGTTAAATTGCGTCTGTTCATCGGGAAGGGAGGCACTTTCCATAAATAAAAATTCTGTACGAAACAACCCGATTCCATCTGCATTTGCCGCATTGACTGTATCTAGCTCCTCTAAAGTACCGATATTAGCCATTAATTCTACACGAGTACCTCCACCTGTACGGGCTTCTTTGTTGAGATAACAGGCCAGCTCTTTTTTTTCAAGCTCCACATCTTGTATGTGCTGCAGGCAGTCAAGTTTAGTCTGTTCATCGGGGTCAACAGCTACCTTGCCATCATTTCCATCAACTGCCAGCATTGTTCCGTCGGGAATATCCAGCAAGCCATCGGGGAGTCCTGAAACCATAGGAATTCCAGCGGCACGACACACAATTGCAGCATGGGATGTCCTGCTGCCCGTCCTTACGACAACAGCCTTCAACCGGCTTTTGTCCAGACGTCCCATGTCGGCGGGACCGGCCTCCAGTGCGACCAAAACGAAGTCTCCAGAAATCTCGCTATAGTCCGCCTTTTCTCCTAAGCATGATTCGCTGATGATTCTGAAAATTTGACGAAAGTCATCGGCTCTTGCCTGCATATAAGGATCATCCAGCGCTGCCATGTCTGCCGCATATTCCGCGCAAACATCAGAAAGGGCGGTTTCTACATCCACTAATTTTTCTTTCATACAAGCGACTACATCTGCAGAAAGCTCCTCATCCTGTACAATTTCCAAATAGGCTTCAAATACTTCTCCCTGCTCTTGAGAGCCTGAATCAAAAGCATTTTTTTGCAGACTCTGAATTTCTTGCACTGTATCTGCCAGAGCCTTTTCTAGCTTCTGGATTTGTTGGGGGAGCTCTTCCTTTTTGATTGAAATTCTCGTGCCGACTAGTTTTTTCTGTTTTAGGACAAATGCGGGGGCATAGGCATATCCACCAGCTGCAGAAATTCCTTGATATACAGTCATACAAACCTCCGATTTATTCGGTTAGTTGTGAAATATAGGTTTCAAGCGCCTGAATGGCAGCTGCTTCATCGCTGCCCTCAGCAACCAGGAGGATTTCACTTCCCTGAGAAATTCCCAGCTTCATAACCTTCACCAGACTCTTTGCATTTGCCTCTTTACCATCTTTTGAAACGGTAATGTTGCTCTCAAAGCCCTTGGCAATCCTTACAAATTCAGTCCCAGGGCGAGTGTGTAAGCCAGTGGGGTTTGTTATCTTGATACGTAATTCCTTCATTTTAATTTCCTCCTTGTTCACTACTCAGTCTTCAGCCTGCGCTGCGGCATCAGCCAGAATGCTGTCTATTTCTTCCAGTGAGCCAGCCAATCGAAGGCGTCCAATGTTTTTTTCATCATCAAACAGATTCATTGCCTCAACGATAACGGTTTCATTCATATCTGCAGCGTCTTTTGCACAAATACATAAAACAATATCCACAGGGTCATTGTCCTCATGGCCAAAGGATACAGGCTCTGCAAGGGTTATCAGCGAAAAGCCAGTTCCCTTTGCACCCATTTCCGGGCGGGCATGAGGCATCGCTACTCCTGGCACAATAACAAAGTAAGGGCCAAATTCTTGCACCATGGAAAGAATGGAATCGTAGTAACGGGATTCTGCAACTCCTGCTTGCACCAGCAGGTCAACACCCGCACGTACCGCATCTTTCCAATCTGAGGCCTGTACTTTTAAAGCACAAGTTTTCTTTTTTTGGATAAATTCTCTTAACATACGCCAATCTCCTTATTCTAGGTTCAATGCCCCTCGTAGCCATTCAATGGCTTCAGCAAAGCCTGCCTCATTATTTGAATCTGAGGTAATCCAATCTGCCGTTTTTTTTGCATCTTCGTTGCCATTGGACATACACACTGATTTTCCAGCAATTTGGAACATGGGAATGTCGTTTTTATTGTCACCAATCACTCCCACCCTGCTTAATGGAACCCCAAGGTATTCTGCCAGCTGAGCGACAGCCTTTCCCTTCGACACACCCTGCGCCATTATATCCACAACATCCGCCATGGAAGGCACTGCATACACGGCAGACATTGTGCCAAGGAAATGATTCAACCCCGCCAAATCATTTTTCCTGACCTCAGCTGCTTGGCTGCCAATGGAACGTTCTGTTACCAATACCTTGTAGATAGGTACGGAATCCATGTTTTCCATCAATTCCTGCAATGGAAATAGTTTGACCTTGGATATGGAACTATCTTGCAACGAATCATTATATTCGGTAAATACGCGTACCCTCCGGCTTTCGTTTGAGAAATACACGTCACCGTTTGGAGTATAGGCAAGCGCGTCAAATCCCTGGGCAAAGCAGAATTCCAGAAGTCTTTTCTGTGTTTCCTTTTCAAAACACTGCTGGAATATTGTCTCCCCAGTAAAGATGTTTCTGATAATCGCCCCGTTGCCACCAATCACCAGAGAGGATGCCCCTGCTGATTTAACGTATTTTTCCACGAATGAAATTGGTCGTCCTGTACAAAAAAATACCGGCACTCCAATATTTTTCAGAGACTTTATTGCTTGGATATTCTTTTGTGGAACTTCTTTTTCATCCGTCAAAAATGTTCCATCTAAATCAGTTACTATAAAGGCTGGGATTGGGCCGCTAGTTCCATTGTCCACTGTCATTTCATGCCCGCTACATCTGCTGCAACCAACTTTGCCTCGATTTCCTTTTCATCCAAAAGGTTTTTCAAGGGGATGACGCAGACGCCGTTTTTTTGTACAGCCTCAAAATTGCTCATAAAATTTTCTGGGCAAATCACAACATTGTACGAGCTTGCAGTGCTTTTTGCCTCGCCGATATTTGTGTGATGGATATCCGCAGCCACTTCTAATTTTTTAAGAACTTTGGCCACCTTCATCTTGATCATCTGACTTGATCCCATGCCTGAACCACATGCTACTACTACCTTAATCATATCTTTCCTCCAAACAAATATTTCTTGGAGGGTGCTCCTCTAAAGGAAACACCCCGCTTATTTAGGTTTGCAATTACAGAAAACCTAAAGGAAGATGAGTCAAGGATATGACTGGAATCATCCCTGACTCGCCTCGATTTTTACTCTTCAGCTGGTTTTACCGATTCATAATCTTCTGCCACCTTGAAATAATTTTCCTTGCGATATTTGCCAAAGTAGTACTGAAGCTGAGGAATGGCCAACAGGAATACCATAATGATTCCTACACCAATATATTTTGCGTTGTTCATAAGCACACCAAAAATTGGCCATACCGTATCCCAGTCGAAGTTTCCGTGCCAACCTCCAAACTGTGACAAGCCAAAGTACATTGCGGCAAATGCGCCGCCGAGAACCTGCAGGATGCCGGAAACAAGTGGGATTGCAAACACTGCCTTAACACCACCCTTTTTGTTGGCAAATACAGCAAAGGTTGCATTGTCAAAGAACACGGGAACGAATCCTGTGATGATGAATATAGGACTGCGGAACAAAATCAATCCACCAATGGCAATGAATTGTCCCAATGCTCCGAACAAGAATCCCAATGTCACTGCATTTGGATGACCAAAACCATAGGTTGCGGCGCAGTCAATGGCGGGCATGGCGCCAGGCAAGAGTTTTTCTGAAATACCCTGGAAGGATTCTGTAAGCTCACCTACGAACAGCCGAACACCCAACTGTAGAATCTGGAGGTATACAGTAAAGGTAAAGGATTTTTCAATGATATAGAAACCAAAGTTCTGGCTGGCGGCAAAAGAGCTGTCTAATGTATGCATGGTTTCTGGCCCAAGGATTGCAATGATAATTCCAAAGAAAATGACCATCAGCAAGGATGTTGATACAATGTTTTCGTTGAGAATGGACAAGAAGCCAGGTAGTTTGAGGTCTTCCAATCCCTTGCGGTTTTTACCGCCAATTTTAGGTGCAATCAAGTCTGTCAACCATACACCGAACATCTGCTGATGTCCAACTGCAAATCCAGCCCCATCTGAAAGCTCTTGGGTTGGTCCTACTGTCATGTTGGAGGAAACCGCCCAATAGGTTCCAAGGAGCAGCCCCAACATGGCAACTACGCCAGGATCGTTCAAGGTGGGGAAGCACATCAAAATAATCCACAAGGCCGTAGATGATTGCTGAACCATGATGTGACCAGTGATAAATACAGTTCTAACCTTTGTCAAACGGCGAAGGAATACGAGAAGCAAATTCCATAGGAACGCAACCAACAATACCTGTACCATCAGTGTAAATGAACGGCCAATGTTTTCAACCGCTGCCTGAGCCGCAGCCTGTCCAAAATAAGGGTCAATAACTACAGCGTTCAGATTGAACCTCTGGTTCAGTCCTGCAAGGATGGGGCGGAAGTTGTTTACCAAACCGCCAGAAGCAACATTCAAAATCATGTAACCCACTGTTGCCTTAATAAATCCCGCAATTGCCTGATAAAACGGGCGGCGTAACAGCACATACCCCAAAAATACAATCAAACCCACAAAAAAAGCTGGTTTTGTGAGAATGTTATTTTGGAAGAAGCTCCAAATAGACAACACAACACTCATTATTATCCTCCTATCATGTGTTATTGACTCGTGTGATTTACACTGGTCATCCTATATACGTACTAGCCCACACTTTGTATAGACCAGATTACGTCCGCTAATCAGGTATTTTCCCTGCCTGCCCGTAATAGGCGTTTTTACCGTGCTTTCTTTGGTGGTGTTTTTCCAATAGATAAGAAGGTGTCTCCAGTGCTTGGGCGGACAGCTGTTCTGTCAACAAGGCCATCCTTGCGCACTCCTCAAGGACTGCTGCATTATGAACAGCGTCACTTGGATTTTTTCCCCAGGCAAAGGGGCCATGATTTCTACACAATACACAGGGCACAGATTGGTAGTCTTTGTCAGCAAAGGCTTCTATAATGACTTTTCCTGTGTTTCTTTCATAATCCTCCATTTCTTCTGCTGTCAAAAGGCGGGCGCAGGGAACCTGACCAAAGATATAGTCAGCATGGGTTGTTCCATAACAAGGTATCACTCTCCCTGCCTGTGCCCACGCAGTTGCATGGGTTGAATGGGTGTGGACAACTCCCCCAATGGAGGGAAACGCCTTGTACAGCTCTATGTGGGTATTCGTATCTGTAGAGGGATTGTATTTTCCTTCAACAACCTTACCGTCCAAGTCTACAACTATCATAGAATCCGCTGTCAGATTTTTATATTCCACACCGCTGGGTTTAATGACTACCAAGCCCCTTTCCCTGTCTATTCCAGAGACGTTTCCCCAGGTGAAGGTCACCAATTTGTAGTGGGGCAATTGCATATTGGCTTCATATACAAGCTGCTTCAGTTCACTTAACATAGTCCTATTCCCCCTTCGTGATGTGATACAGCGCAATTTCATCTGTCTCCCGATTTGCGGATAAGATTACATCCCTTCCTTGATGCTGAAACAGAAGTGCATTTGCAGGTCCCACATCCCTATCAAGCACTACAGTGTTGTATCCATCTTTGCCGTACTCCAATGCCAGTAGATTGCGTGCTCCACCTCTGTGTCCAATAATTACCACAGGTTTTCCACAAAGGGTTCCGGCACAAATGGCATGGGCAAACTCAGGGCTTGTGGGACAAGGATAAACGCAGGTATATTTGGAAGATTTCTGTTCGTAAATTGCAACCGAGTCCCCATGGAATGGACTGATGGAAACCAATTCCTTCACTCCGTCACCGTTCAAGTCTATAAGTATTGCATCTGAAGTTGCTTCTTCTAGAAGCTGCTCTTCTTTCCAGGAATCCTGGGGATTCTGGGGAGGTGTAAAACGAAATACCCCCTGGTCGCAGCTTACAATGCAACAGGCCACACCATTTTCTATATCCCGTGTGTATCCATGGTTGTGTCCCAAGCCTTCTTTTATGCAGGTCATAGGAAGTTGATTGTTTTCGTTATAGGAATCTAAGTTTTCAGGCAGTTCTGTTGCATAAATTCTTCCAGGATGACTCCAATCATCCTTGTAATCGTGACCTGACTTAAGGGTACAGGCAAAAAGGTACTTATGCCCATCTCGTTCTAAAATATCGAAACGATGAACGAAGGGTATATCTACTATGGTTCTAACTGACCACTTTGCCCCTTCTTGTACTGGAGGAGTAACCAATACAATCTTTGCCTCTGCAGAATCATTGGGTGAGTAAAACTGGTGAACAGCAAGGAACTGTCCATCGGAACCAGGAATTTGAACCATTGTCATGGTTCCGCCTGGAGTTTCCCATATCTGATCCATGTAATTGCCTTCAATATCGAACAATAAGCACGGATCTTTCTTTTCTGCCGCTACCAACAGGCAGTCTTGCCCTTTATATCGCAAGGGTGCAACTGAATAGCATTTGGAAAGATTCCGCAAAACCTTTTTTTCAATGTACATATCCATCCTAAAACTCCTTTTTTATTTGGCTATCCAGTTCCTGTGCAAATCGGTTGCGAGCGGCTGCCAATCGTTCCATCCAATCTTGTTCTCCATGATACCAGCACTCTAGGGTAAAACGACGCACTCCTTGACACCAGGCTCCAGTAATTCCTTCAGAAAAATCAACGTGACCTGCTCCAAAATCCATGTCCCTAAAAACACCAGGCTTGGTTTCTTTTAGATGCATGGCGACAAGAGAACCTTCCCCATTTGACAGGTCTTGGAGAACACTTCCACCAGAAGCGACCATGGCATTGGTTACATTTCCTAAATCAGGATAAACATGGAGATACGGAGAATTGACTTTCCGTACATAGGTCATGGCCTTTGTCACGCTATTCATAAAAGCTGTCTCCATGGTTTCAAATCCCAGGAGAACACCATAGGCAGCTGCCATATCCACTGCCTTTTGAAGATTTTTTTCAAAACGCGCCACCGTTTTTTCTGTGCTTTCTTCGTAGTACACATCGTAACCGGCAATTTGAATAATACGAATGCCAAGGTCAACAGCCAACTGCAGAGCCTTGTCCATTATTTCTAGAGAACGGGCTTCGGTGGTTGGATTTGCACTTCCCAAAGGATATTTTCTGTGTCCGCTCAGACACATAGTCCGTATTGGAACCCCGGTGGATGCCATCGCTTCCACCAATTCCTTTCGTTCCTGTTGACTCATATTCAAGCGAGCCAGCTTTTCATCTGTTTCATCAATGCTGATTTCAACAAAATCAAACCCTAGCCCACCTGCTGCCCTCAATTTTTCCTCCCAAGAAAGAGTTGAAGGCAGAGCTTTTTCGTATATTCCTAATTGCCAGTCACGTCCCATGCTTTTTACCTCACTCTACAGTAATGAAGGGAATGGAATATTCTGCGGAGCCTCAAAGCAGTCCTCAAAACCACGGCGATGGTGATATGCCCTCTTGTCCTTGTCACGGGGATATACATATTTGCCGCCTACCTCCCAAATGAAGGGATGGAACTGGTAGTCCAGGCGATATTTTTTCATGTCGTACAATACGTCAATTTCATGGGTATCTGCCATGAAATTTGTCCATACATCATAATGAATGGGGATGACAACCTTGCATCGCAGGGCTTCTGCCATACGAAGGATGTCGATGGATGTCATCTTGTCCATCATGCCGACAGGATTTTCGCCAAAGGAACCAAAGGCAACATCTATATCATGCTCTTTGCCATGCTTTGCAAAACGGATGGAGTAATGGGAATCCCCGCTGTGGTAAATATTACCGCCAGGAGTTTTAATGATGTAGTTTACGGCCTTTTCGTCCATATCCATTGGGCAAACCCCAACAAGCTCCTCTCGGTTTTCAGAGGTATCATCAGTTGTTACTAGACAAGTTCTGTCAAATGACTCCACTACAGCAACTTCAATATCCTTGATTTTTACTACATCACCGGGCTTTACGATTGTACAGCGTTCTTCTGGAACACCCCATTTTATCCATGTTTCAACGGACTTTTTGGGGCCAATGAATGGAACGGGAATCTCTTTTCCTGCTGAATCTACAGTTGTCATGCCGCTTTTGATTACGTGGGCAGCATAATTGGGATCCATATGGTCTTGGTGGTAGTGGGTTGCAAAAACAGCATCAACGTGCTTTACCCCAAAAGGATCCAAAACAAAGGGAACGGCTCTCAGGTTTGGCTGCATCAAACGGGCTCCACACATATTGGCCATCTGGTGTCCGGGCTTCATCTTGTTGTCTCCATGGGTTCTTTTTCCATTTCCACACCAAAAATCTATAGTGACATTGCAATCGCCGGGGGTTTTTACCCAAATTCCTGTGCATCCCAGCCACCACATGGCAACGTTTCCTGCAGGAACGCTTTCTGCTTCAATTTCCTCGTTAAGCCAGGTTCCCCATTCAGGAAAGGTGGAAAGAATCCAAGATTCTCTTGTAATATCATTAATCTTTGACATAAGAAACTCCTAAAAGGTTTAATACAATATCATTATCAATCATAAAATTTGATATGTCAACAAAAATAAATCATAAATAGTGCATAAATTTATTTAATAAATTTATTTTATTAATAAATTGATTCATAAAAAGGCATTTACGAACAGAGTTGCCCGCTTTTCTTTGCTTGCACTATTAAATATATATGTGTTAATATGCATACTGAGAGTGTGTTTATATTAATCTGGAGTTGTTTGAATGAAGAATAGTAAGGCCATGGTATGGCAACGTCAACAAATCCTCTGGCAAAAGTTATTGGCGAATCAAACTGTCACTATAGGTGAAATGGCAAAAGAGTTGGAAGTTTCTCATCTAACACTCCGAAGAGACTTGGAATATTTTGAAAAGAAGGGGCTTATAGAACGATTTCATGGAGGAGCCCGTATTTTGCCCCATGCATTGGCACGGGATGTTTCTCTAGGTAGTGGAATAGACATTCAACAGAACAAAAGAATTATTGCCAGTAGGGCTGCTCAAATGGTGGAAGATGGTGATACTATATTCATCAATAGTAGTACAACGGCCTTTTTTTTGTTTGAAACTCTTGTGCACAAAAAAATAACTATAATCACAAATAACGCAAATGCAATTCGTTGTGCAGATTCAGGGAAAGCGGAAATTGTTTTTACGGGGGGGATTATCAGTTCTATAAAGCATTCTATGGTTGGGGATATTGCGGTACAAATGTTAAAAAATATCCGTGCCAACAAGTGCTTTTTAGGAGTGAGCGGAATCAGTACTAAGGGAGATATTTGTACAGCAATTTTTCAGGAAACTATGATTAACAGCATGATGATTCAACAAACTCATCAGCAAAGAATTATTCTTGCAGACCATACAAAAATAGGGCTACAGCATAACTTTACAATTGGTTCTATAAATCAGATAACCCACATCATAACAGACAATAACATAAGTGAAGACCAAAGAAAAATATTTTCGGGACAAAATATTGAGTTGATTACTGTGCCGTAGAAGCAGTCACGATTCTACCAATTTTGATACTACGAGGTTTTATCTAAAAAAACATTGACCAATGGCTTTCTATGTGGGAAAATAAGGTATGAGAACCTTCCTTTCTATCCTGCTGGCTTTAATAAGTCTTATTTCTGTTTCCTGTAAAAAATATCAGATTTGACTCTAGCTGAAATTCAAGAGCTTACTGCCAGTACTGACTCCAAACTCATAGAGCAAACACAGTCCAAGCCCTACAAGGGGCAAGAGTGGCAGCCTGGTACTGTAGGTGGAACCTGGAACACTTCTATTTTGGCAGACCCTAAGACCTTTAACCACTTGATTGCAGAGCGGGATGCAGATAGCGCCGCAATCATTGGTATGACCACCGATTATTTGGTGGATTACGATATGTTTACCCGCCAATGGATTCCACATGCTGCCTCCTTTGAAATAGAAACTGACTTGTTCCGTACCTTTGTTGATATGTTTGGTGCTCGTCATGATGGAATTCGCGCCACATTCCAGGTGGAAGAAAAGCCTGGAATGATTGCAAAGCTTTCCAATGACATTGCAGCGGCTCACGGAAATATCGTTTCCTTAGTGACCTTTGATGTGGATGATGCATCTCAACGACGTTGTACCCTTAAGGTAACTGGTATTGAGCGTGAGAAGTTTGAGCAGATACTGAAAGAATCAACTTTAGAGGTGGAGGATATCCGCTAGGATTAAAGCTTGATTTTGTATCAAGGGAACTTGCTGAAATGAAGTGAGGCTACCAAGGGAGCAACCCAAGATAGCCTCTTCGTGTGTTTAAGGAAGAATCAATGAGTAAAGCTTGTTGTCTGCTTACTTAATAGTAATGGCAATTTGCTTGGCCTGTGGCTCAGGCTTACGGGGAATATCCACAGAAAGGACACCGTGCTTGAACTCAGCAGTTACCTTTTCTGCATCAATATCCTGGGGCAAGGTAAAGCGACGGGAGAAACAGCTGGAGCGCCGTTCCTTAATG
>JAZNAS010000075.1:0-62059 GCA_045586625.1 Treponema sp. | reverse complement strand
TCCAAGAAACAAATAGGACACCCTGAGTCCAAAACCTGTGTTAGAATGAAAAAAGCAAAACAACATTTTAACAGAGGTGAAGATGAGAACAGGGTGTCCCATGCACATTGTAACAGTATTGCCGCACCAGAAGCAACTGGCAAAAGGCCATTCTGGGGGAGTATCAACGAGGAGCACGAGGTTCCCTGCCACTCGACGATCTCGAATGTCATAAAGCGCCACAACTTTTTTTTTCGGCGGTACACGTGGATATCATTTAAATATAGGAGGAAATAATGTTTGTGATAAATAAACTTATAGGAATTGGATGTTCTATTGTAGACTTACATTAGGTGGAAAGGTGCTTAGAAATAAACCTTGCAAAATTTTATTTGCAGATGGAAGTGAAAAGAGCATAATAACTAATGATGATGGATACATCATTCTTGATGAAGTACCTATAGGAAATATTTACATTTTATGAAACGTATGGAGGAAATATGAAAGGAAGTTTTAAATTTGTACTACGTGGGACTAGCGATCTTGCTTATAAATGGATAAAGGAAAAAAGAAATATACCAAGTCAAAATATAAAAGGAGGAGTAAGTATATATGCCTTGGGAGAATATTTTTTTAATGTTTTCTTTCTGGATAAACTTTTGGGTTTTGAAAATGCAAATGTAATTACGAGACTTATAAAAGATAACAATAAAAATAAGGATTGGATTGCCTTTGGAGAGAAATTAATTATTCCATTTTTTCATAAAGAATATTTAATAAAGAAAGGCAGTGTAAAAGGTTTTTATGATATAGCACTTAATCTTGGAGTACAGAATTTATATCAAGAAAAAAAATTATCAGACATATTGACAAGAAATGAAATTCAAACTTTTGCAATCAATTCATATCACATATTTTATGATGTCACTGAAGCAAAAGAGAATTTATCTTATGATGATATTCTGGCACATCCAAAATTATTCTTTAAAAATAATAATGAATTAATTTTTCTATCACCTAAAGCTGTTGAGGTTCCTGTTAGGGAAGTTGTTAAATCTTCGGAAGAATCGGTTTTGAATTTACAGATGGGGACTCAAAAAGTAGAAGTGAATAAAATAGTAATCGTTCTCGATCCTGGGCATGGAGGGATAGATAATTCTGGAGGTGACCCAGGATGCGTGGTAGGTGACATCTATGAATCGGTAATTGTTTTATCAATTGCGAAAAAGTTAAAAACTATACTTGAAAAAAATAATTATAAGGTTATTCTTACAAGAGATGGGGAATATCTTCCTGTACCTCTAGATTACAAGGGCGATGATAAGATTGGAAGAAGTTTATCACATAGAGCAGAATTTGCAAATTCGAATAAAGCAAATATGTTTATTAGTCTACATTTAAATGCGGCAGATAATAAAAATGCAAAAGGAATGGAGGTTTTTTATTATGATTCTAAGAATGGTAAGAGCAAAAAACTTGCCGAAAAAATATTAGCATCAACATCTTTGTTTAACAGAGACAGAGGAGTAAAAGTATATGATTATAAAGTTATAAAAACTTGGGAAAATTTAACAGATAATCCAGGCTGCTTGGTGGAAATAGGTTTTCTGACTAATCTTGATGATTTTGCCAAATTATGTTCTGATGTAAAGCAGATTACTATTGCAAATGATTTATATGGAGGGATAAAAAAATATTATGAAGACTAAGATAGCAATTATATTGTTTATGTTCATAAACACTTTAAGCGTATCTGCCACAGCTTATTTATATGCGAACTATAGTTCTGGAGATGTACAAATACGACAGTTTTTAGGTTTTCACTCTCAGCTAGATGAGCGGAACAAGGATCCACACCAGGCATATTTGGATATGGAAGAAAAGTTCCATCTGTTCTGCTATTTGACCGACGTAGCTGTAGAGATTTGTTCCAGAACGGGAAAGCAACTATCTTTTTACTCACAAATTGATGGAGCGAAGCTCGTTGTCGGTGAAAAACAGTATCGTTTCGCACCGAGTTGGGTAGAAAAACATGTTGATAATTTCTCCTCAGACTATATCTTTACCGAAAGATATAACGATCCGAATTTTATCATTCCTTTTGTCTGCGAAGATTTAGGGATAGAAATACCGCTACAAAAAACTGAAGGCAGGATGCTCTATTCTTTGGAAACAACATCGAAACTTAACCCTAAAATTGAGGAGGCCATTGAGTATGGGGAATACGATGAAGATACATTAATTTTCTTTTTGCCTAGCGGAGATGTTTCCTATTCTCCGTGCTTTGAACTCAACAGTAAAAAATACATCGGCTTTTATTATTCAAAAAATGACGCCATCAAAATGCAAAAAATCTTACAAGACAAATATTCTGTATATTCTACTGTAAAAAACTTTCCATTGGATTTTAGTCTAATAAATGAAGCATTTTTTTCCATATCAAAAAGAAAATGAGCTGCCTGTAGGCAAAGTGAAAATATTGTAGGAGGAATGTATGAGTGGAGAATGTTCTTTTTTCAATTTCTGTCTGCGAGGAAGGGACTCATTGGTCAGCAAATGGATTTCGCAAAAAAGAAAAATACCAGAAACTTTGAAAACTGATGGTGCGAACATCTATGCAATATATGCAAGGGATTCTATTTTTAACGATTCTATAAAAAACAAGAGTGATTTTTGTGAGCGTGGAACTGGAAAATATTATTCAATAATTGCAACAGGAAGTAAAGGGCAATCAATATTTTGGAAATTAGGAAGTTAATATGAAAAAATATTTGTTTTTATTGTATGTTCTTTTTAGCAATTTAGTATTTGCAGGAGAAATTGAAATTCATCCAGCCACCAATTTTACTAATGATTTAAAGTATGAAGGGTATTATGAGTTTAAGGAAATAAAAATATCTAATTACTATGAATTGGATTCTGTTATTGGTCTCAATATCAATGATGACAAGATAGAAGATTTTCTAATCTTGTTAGTCCCAAAACCAATTATTCCTCCTTTGTCAGATGATTTTGACTTTACTAATAATAAATTTTATAGGCGTATCATTGTTGAAATCATTGGTTGTGAAAATGGATATTCTGTTGGCAATACATATTTTAATCTTGTTTCCAATGCTGCAGGCTTAGGCTCAGGCTTTAATGGAATGAGTACAGCAAATGATGAAATTGTTATAGAGCATTCCAAACCAAATGGGAATGTATACTGGAGCATACAAATGTATTTTCATTATAAAAATAAAAAATTATGTTTATTTAAGATTGTATCTGAAAATGATAAAAACGAATTGATTGTTGATATTTATAATGACGTTGCGGCAAGCAATATATGCATTTCTGATTTTTGGGAATAGGAGGATATGCTGATGACGAACTTAAATAAGCTAAAGATTGTTTTATGTTCTTTTGTCCTTATCTCCTTTTTCCAAGTCAATCTTCACTCCCAAGGAAAGGTGCAGGGCCAAGGGCTTAGAGTCGTCTGTTCTGATGGGGATCTTGAGAGACCAGTACAAGAGCCCCTATTGAATATCGAAATTTACAAGGGCCAAAAGCTTGTTCAGGCAATACAGTACACTTATGAAGATACATTCATGCTTGTAAAGCATTTTGATGTGATAGATATAAATTTTGATGGTTGTGATGATATTGTTATATTGGCTGGCCTTACTGCCAATCGAGGCCAACCATATTATGACGCTTATTTATGGTCACCCAAGGAAAATCAGTTTACTTATACGAACGAAATAACAGAATCTATGCCCAATCTGTGCATAGATACGGAGAAAAAATTATTGTATTCCTTTTACCTGATGAACGATGACAGAAGGGAATACCGTGTATTTAAATTTGAGGACGGACATTATAGGGAAATAGGGCTTCTTCAAGAATTCAATGGTATTTTTGACCATCCCGTCTATCTGTATGAGAATGAGTCTTTTGAGGAGAATTGCAATTTTAAGACAGTCCAGGATTTGCCCGATGAATGGAAAAGAGTTGTTTCGTTCCCAAGCCTTTCTTTGGGGGTAAACTGAGCTATGGCAAAGAAACTTGTATAGTCTCCTCAATTCTTTTTTGGGGGACAAATAATACTGATCCTAAGAACAAAGGGTACAGTTGGAAATATTTATTAACGAGTGGATGGTTTAAGTTATGAAAAAGAAATTGATTGTATGCAGTTTAATCTTTTTCGTAGGTTTCTTATATGCAAATGAGAAGTCTGTATGGGTAACTAAGGAGGATATAAATTTAAAGGAGTTCATATTAGATGAAGATGGTGTGACCCGAATAGAAACAGAAAAGTTTGAGTTGAAAGATGATTATATTCTAATAATTCGACCTATAGAAACTGTAGAAAATGACTATATTTGTCGCAGCTCACAGATATATCTTCTCAAGGATGACTCTGTAAAATTGATTGCAGAAAATATGGATGGAGGTGGTAATATTGGAAATTCAAATAAATATCTTTTCAGATATGAAGGCATTGATTTTAACAATTATTTTTGTCTTACTCGTTTTGAAGGAAACTATTATTATTATTTATTTGATAAGGCTACTGGAAATTTTGAATTTAAATTCATAAAGGGTAGTGTTGATCTAAAGTATAATATCATTATTTATGTAGATGAATCCAAGAATGCAATGCAAATAATTCTTTATGATTTAACAACACAAAAAAAATACGATCTAGATAAATACATCAAATATGGGCAATATGGCTCCAATACCTATTGGGAAGATTTTCAAGTTGTGAATGTTACAGAAGAAAATTATTCTATTGTGTTTTCTGGAAGTTATGATGAAAATGGCGAGGAGGTGCCACAGTACTTTACTGTGGATAAGGAAACAAAAGAATGATAGAATATGAAGCGGTAGCTTTCGCAAGTAAAAACCGTTCAAGTACAACAAAACAAACATGGAGCTCTCTTTTGGCTCGGGGTATTCTTCTGTACAGGGTAAAACATACCTGTTGGATTCCACGAAAACTGCTCAAGCAAATTTGGCTAGGCGAGCAGTAATTTATGTATTAGAAGGACATGATGATATTACTGACGGAGCAGAATTTTGGGATGGAACGGATTTCATAGCTTGGGGGATTGGAAACAACTCCTCAAGGAGTACAAAAGCATGCTAAATTTAGACAGTATAAATTTATTGAAATTTCATCAAGTATATATAATTCATATAAAAGTAACTATTCATCTAGCATAAGATATAGTGAAGCTGGTCACACAAGTACTATGACTCATACCTCAACGGAAACACATATTCATAAAGATGGAAAAATTCGTTATAATATACCAGCAGAGGTATTTAAGGATAATTTAACCGCAACTGGTGATTTTCAATATGATACAGATGTATCAACTGCTTATGGACTAACTGCAACACTGTCTGCCGGAGAAAGTATTTTCTGGAAGTTATCTAAAACCAAGACTTTGATAAATAGGTAGGATTATGGAGAAAAAAATATTGTGTTTTGTTTTCTTGTGTTATGTAGTTATTCCTGTTTTTTGTAATATTAAATTTACTATCAATGAATCTTTTTCAATACAACAGATAGAGCCAAAAGAAAAAAGCATTGAAGTTAGTACACAACAGATCTTATATTCAATTGAAGGTGATTCTATAATAAAACATGAATTAATTGGTGAATATGATTTCGTTTCAACTTTTCAAGTTGAAAATGTTAATAATACTTTTATATTAAATTATGTAAAAGATAATACTGTTAAAAAATTATATGCAATAACTTTCAAACCTCAAAATAAAGTTTTAATTAACAATACAGATATATATTTGTTAAAGAAAGAAAGTTATTTAAAGCTTTATCATGATTTACAATCTAATAAAAATATAGTTTCTATATTTCAATTTCTTTCGTCTTGTCATTATGTCTTTATCGATGTCAACTTACAGAATCTGCCTTTTCATTTTTATACGTATGAATATGAAATTTTAGAAGGTTTTTTTTTAATTCAAAGTCCTGATTCTAATTTAGAACTAATACATACCTTAAAATATAAATCTGATAAAAATGGAACTGTTAGTATTAGTAGTAACTGCGCTGATGAAAATTTTATAGGATTAAATTATGAGATTAGCTTTAAACCAAGTAAAATATCAAATGTAACTATCGAAATTAAATACTTTGAAAGACGATCAGGAAAATATAATGTAAATTTTGATTATAAAAAAAATACTATAACCGTGCATGGAGAAAGTATTCATTCGTATTTTACAGATGTGATTAATTATTCATTTGTTACAGATGTACTGGTCTCGGAATGTGTCAATTAGATGTCGCATGTTTCTTCAGAAATCATGCTAATTTTTTGTCCTCTGGGTTTAAGATTTCCTGTTCTTTGACAATAAATTTTTTGGTTTTGCGTTTGCTCATTGATTGGAGAATTTTTTTTGCATTGGAAAGCGTCTCGTTTCTTGCCACAAAAATCTGATAATGCAGGAGGAACACACTGAAGAGAGTAGGAAACTGTCTGCATCGGCTGCAGAACGCCCACCAAACCTTGTCCTTTGAGTTCAAAACCCTGTCCGAGGCACTGGTCAGTCGGCTTGAATCCTACGGAATAAAGGCTCATGTTGATTCCTTTGGAACGAAAAAATATTTTGTTGAGTCCCAAATAACGGACTACGAGTTCTTGATGGAGTCTGCCAACAAGTACGGTAAAACCGTGTATGCCCATGGGAACAAGGTGTACGTAAAGGACGAAGTGACAATCTCCAATGAGGATGTGGTCCTTGAGTGGGGGAAGAGCCTGGTGTCTTTCCGGGGGCGGGAAAGCCTAAAGGGACAGATATCTAGCTGCAGCTTTGTAGGCTGGGACAGCAGGAAGGGACAGGGCATAACAGGCAGAGTCTCCCTTGGGGAGGTGCCGGTAAAGGTGGGCGGCGGCAGGAGCTGGGAGGATAACTCCAAGGCAGCTGGAGGCAGATGGCACAGCACCATCATGGAAGAGAGCCTGCGGGACCGGGAGGAAGCTGTAGTGCTAGCAAAAGCCTATCTGCAGAACCTTTCCATGCAGTACCAAATGGCAGAATGCAAGTGCGAGGGAGACCAGCGGATTTTCCCCGGTATGCGGGTGACTGTGAAATACGTGGGAGAAAGCTATTCCGGGGAATACATTGCCAACCACGTCATCCATGAGTTCTCCGTGTATGGAGGCTACACTACCACCTTGTATCTCAAGCGAAACATGGCAGGCGGCGAGAAGAAGCGGGCGAGCGAGATAGAGCGGGAGCGGCTGAGGCGGATGGAGGAGCGGATGCACGGTCCCGTTGATCCCGCACGGTTCTTGGGTATGGATTCAAACATCCAAGGGACGGAAGGACCTGGCCTTGCCTTTGAAAAATATGTTGATGACAATGGAAATTTATCCCAAGAAGGAATAATGAATGCAATGGGGAGAGCGAATCCATCGGTGGAGGTCAAGCATGATTACTTTGAGAAGACGCTTGGCCATGCTATACTGAAAGAACTGAAGGAAGACGAGGATTACATTCATTACATACTTGGTCGGGCACAGATAGGCGGTGGCCTTGGCCAGCATTGGGTCGTCATCGAGGACTACAGCGTGACGGAGCAGGGAGTCATAAGGTATGAGTGCGTTGGGTCCAGCGATAATGATGCTGGGCGGGAGTTCACCTCCAACCCCAACGCCGCCTCTGGCACCAACAAGAAGCTGGCATGTGTGGACAAGATAGAAGTCTATTCGGTAAGACGAAAATAAATTACTTTTAAGGAGAAAGACTATGAGAAGAGTCAAGTCGGTTGTGCTGGCGGTATGCCTGTGCATGGTTTGTGGGGTAGTTGCTGCCCGTGGAGCTCCGGAGAGCGATGGAGTCTCCAAGGAGACGAAGGAGATGGTGAACCTGCTGGTTCGGATTGACAGGTTGAGTGCCGAGCCCTGCCTGTTCCTGAATCCCAAGAAGGAGAGCTTGTACGCAACGGAGATATGGTACACGGATATATCCACAGGGAAGGTGAATTATGACAGCTGGCCGGGGCTGGCCATGGCGGTTCATTACAATCAGGCCAACGGACTTCTTGTGTCGTCCGAAGATGTTCGTATCTACGACACGGAGACAAAGACACGCAAGTTGCATAGCCTTGAGATTTCGGGGAGCCGCATGACGCTCACCAAGTGGCGGTGGGATGGCACCGAGGAGCACTTTGAATATGAAATATCGGACAAGGGGCTCAGCATTGTCTCAGAGGATGCCGAGTACGGTGGGTATGAGATAGAGAAGGTGGATGGAGGCTATGATATATACGAGTACAATGATGGAGCAAGGGATCAGTTTCTCGCATATTCCCTGCGGATTGAAGGAGACGAGGCTATTTTTCTGGATGAGACATATGACGTAAGAAGAACATACAAGAATGGCATCCTGGTGGAAGTCTCAGACGAAACGTTTCTTCCTTGGGAAATTTTTCATTACGGAGTCACCAGCGGTGTGGGGGTGTACCGGACAGAGGGAGGCAATATGGGGCCACAGCCGGACAGAAGCCTTGAGCGACGGACAGACAGGGATGGATACCTGACATACGAAAAGATAGAGGCGATAAACGCAGACAACCGAAATGCCACAGAGGTGTATATCGGGGACTCACTCCCCGACACCTCCCGTCTTGTGAACTAGCCTCAATGTGCTAGGGAAGCATACCCGACTTTTGTGGCGGTATTTCCGCCTGAAAGTCGGGTACAAGAAAGCGTATACAAACTGTGAAATTACTTACTATAGGAGGAAATAAATTTATGTCTGTTAGAAAGTTGTGTATATTGTATTGTGCCTTTTTTCTGCTTTGCGGCATTTGCCACGGACAGACAGAAAAGGATTTCATGGATTATTACCAGCAATACCGAATGGTGAAATCCCATGATCACTCATTATTGCTGGAGTTGCCTATTGCAGAGCCTTTTGTCAGCTATGCCATGAAGTTGTTTTATCTTGATGAAGAGGTAGACATACTGAAATTCCACAACCGCTCCCCCAAAAAATATATCGTTAAGGATTCGTGCCGATTTGTCAGTCTTGAGGACGCAGGAGTACACGGAGCCACAGGAGGAAACTGCTATTTTCTTACGGTTGAGCAGACCATAGTGGGTACGGTCAAGGAAAATCAGGTGGTGTGGGAACGTAAAAAGGAAATCTTTCAGGAGACAATCTGGATGCTGGAACTGGATGGAGACCTGTACATCATCGGAGATCCCTCATTGGAAAACTTATATGTTCTTGAGTCGGATCTCTAAGCTACACCACCACCCTATATCTCAAGCGAAATATGGCAGGTGGCGAGAAGAAGCGAGTGAGCGAGATAGAGCGGGAACGTGGGCAAGTGCAACAGATGAAACTGGATCCAATGGTATTTTCAGACGAGCCTGCATCTGGGGAGCTTCAGCACAAGGATCTGTCCAAGCAGGAGAATCCTATTGTTGGGGAGGAGGTGGACATGAAAAGAGTCGTAATTAACTCCCATGAATCAAAGGTTATAACATTGCTCGATAGAATTTTCAAAACTCCTAATTTTTTTGAGTTTTCGGTATATGAGCGAAAAGCATTGGGAAAAGGAAAAAGAAATGAAATATTAACTCATAATTTGTATGTAATTAAAAACACTGTCTCTCCAGAAGAAATGACATTAAGTTATAATGGAACAGAGACAGCTCCTTTTTCGGAAGGGGCATGGATTCTAAATACAGATATGGATATTGACAGTTATTATAATTATAGTAGAGGAAACAATTCCTATGATATGAGATTATTGGTTTCTTCGGAATATATTGATACCGAGCAGACTGCTAGGAAAATTAAGGAGTCCATCAAATCTGATATAGTCTATTTTTTTCTTGATCATAAAATCAACCTAAAAGAACATGAAAACTGTAATACCGTTCTTTTTGGTACTCTAGTACCTAAGAAAAAGTAACCTAAAGGCTGAGATTATATGAGTACAAAGAATTATTTTGGGTTATACATCAAAATAGCAATACTGGCGGTTCTTCATGTGATTATTGCAAACATAGTGAACGACGATAGTCGCTTTTTTAGTCCCCTTACCCTAGCAAGTTTGAGTATACTAGAACTGGTCATTATGTTCATATTGTACTTAAGAGAAAAATACCTTCAGTGTATCATTTCTATCGTGATTTATGGGTGTGTCCTCCTTTTGTTAGTACTAAACTATAGCATCCATACGTTGATAGTTATGGGAAAAAATGTAGGTGAATCTGGTTTTGGTTTTATCATATTAGTGTTGCTTCTAGCTATGGCTATAC
The DNA here is from genome assembly GCA_045586625.1 of Treponema sp. GTDB lineage: Bacteria > Spirochaetota > Spirochaetia > Treponematales > Treponemataceae > Treponema_F. The sequence goes on along the minus strand of JAZNAS010000075.1, from coordinate 51,782 downwards.
TAGATTTACTAATAGTGGCAAGATACTTACGAAAAATAATATCAGAAGACTCAAGCGGAACATGGCCGGCGGTGAGAAGAAGCGAGTGAGCGAGATAGAGCGGGAGCTGTTTCAGAAACTAATGCTTATGTGAACAACTGGGAGAATGCCGCCAATGCCATGTGGAGGAGTACGGGCAAAAGGGGAACCTTCATCTATGGCGGAGATAACCCCACGGCAGTGATTTATGCCGAGGATCCAGATGAGAATCATATCCCAGATCATTTCACCAACTCAAATGGGGATGGAACATACTACGACCCTTCTGCTGGTACTGTGGGGATCGTTGGAGATACAATTTTACAGAGAGAGGGATTGGGAGCTAGAAGGACTCTCACCTACAATCCAGAGGAGGAAAGAGAATGAAAAGGTTCAGTATCTTGTTTTTGATTATTTTGGTGATGTGGACATCCTCTGCTTTTACTGAAAACAATTTGGATGAGATTTCAAGACGGGAGATTGAGAATGTGTTTGGAGAAGGCTGGGAACAACCGTCCATTGAGATGTTTAGAGAAGGTTCATTTGTGTATTTGATTCCAAAAATTGAGTTTCGGTTCCATTGGAAGGAGCCCATGGCTGTGGAGGCATTGAGAGAGTTCCCCAAACCTTACCTATTGCCTGATACTATTGAAAATCTTTTAAAAAAAGAAACAACTGTTACAGAAGCAGACGTGAAAGCATTGCTGAATTCAGACAGTAAATTCACCTTGATAAATGTAGGAGCGGATGAAAGAATGTCTGAGATTGCATATAAGAAACTTTGTGCGGATGGGGAAGTGATTGGGGAATTTACATTTACTGAAGCTACTAGATATACCGAGAGTACTGGGCCAACTGGGAGCGAAGCACAAATAATTAGCATTAACTACCGTGGTGCCTTCCTTGACGAAGGAATAATCTATGGCTTTGGATTCAATTATAACTTTTCTGACCAAGAAAGGGCAGAATTGGCAGAGAAAACAGGACTGTTTTACACTGGATCAGCAGGTAATGTGTACTGGAGGGATGCGGAGGCCCCATACAGGCTGTATCATATGATGCAGCGTCAAGACAGGAACTTGCCTGTGTTCTTATTGAATTTTCAAAGATGCTGGAACAATATCATTGCCAATTTTTCGATGAACAATTGCCCTGTTTCTATATGTAGAAAAAGACGCTGACGGTAAGGACGACCCAGTGGCCACCCTGTCCGCCGGCGTGTGTGGTGGCAGTGCATGATTTGAGGCGGATGGAGGAGCGGATGCACGGCCCGGTTGACCAGGAGGCGGCGGCGTTTGGAAAACATGGACGTGGAATTTCTAGATGTATTTTCTGAATTAAGGTGTTTTTGACATGTTTATGAAATGGTGTATACGTAACTTTCGACTTTATTTGGTGTTATATCTCATCATAAATCTTATAACCATCTTAGTGAGTGGATTTCATATCGATTTTATCCATATCTTGGCTGCTTTAGGTTTGAATTGTCTTGGTTTTTTGAATTATAAATATGTAAGGCATCATATATCAATGAAAGAGTCTGGAACTTTTTTTTTGACTCATGTAACCATTGTTGTATGTTTTATTGGACAGTTTATGCCTCATACGCTGGGCTCTACAATCATAGTGTTTTTTTGTAGTACTTTTTGTTTGTTATGGTTAGTCAGTATTAAGATACTCAAGATAAAACATGAGGATGATATATCTGACGAGCAAGAACTTTTTTAAGTTAGTTCAGTACATTTACCATCGAGATGATTTGAAATATCATCCAAGACTTGCGGGAGTGGCGGAGCAGGTGTAGAATATGTGCATGACAGCAACGGCACCTACACAGACATACTTGGAATAGACCAGAAAACGGAGATGAGCCAAGTCAAATAAATCGACAAAAAGGAGAGTCTTTGCCGTAATGTATCTTGATAAATTTCTTTCAATTGCCCCTTTCCACGACAATCTTTTGACCGGTATTGAAATTTCTGGTGAGGGAATCTTAAAGCTGAGTATCTGTGAAGAAGGTTTTGTCAATAAGCGGTTTCTCTACTTTCTTGACGTGATTGGATGTAGATTTTGTGATTTTTCTTTGGGAAATATCATACTTGACATTGAAATAATTACTGCAGAGTCACTAGATTTGCGAGACAGGAATGACTTGTTTTTTTTGCTGAATGTTGAGCCCAATCAACAAGGAGCACCTTGGATTCAAGAGAAAATCTCAAGGATAGAAAAAGGGGAGTTATCATTAGTAATATTGTCTACAAGTTTTGGGGCATATGGATGTATTTTATGCAAGGCTGTAACAACTGAAATCTGATTGAGGTCATGGAGTTCTGGAGCTAGCTTTCAGCCTGGAGCCAGGCGCTTGCCGTGAGCTTGCTGCCGAGGAGCTGGAGCCATTGGGATAAAAGTGTATTTTTCCAACTTTGATATGTATCCATAATTCTGGTGAGCAGTGCGTAAAAATACCCCTTTTACTTGTCCAGTAAAAGGGGCATCATCTTGGAGTGCACCTTTTCCATTTACACGGAAAATGATTGCAATCCCCTAAAGTCCAATGTGGCAAAGTAGTCGTCCACCGTTTCTTTCCGTCGGATTTGGACTACAGAGCCGTCTTCCCGCAGCAGCAGCTCCCCGCAGCGGAGCTTTGCGTTGTAGTTGAATCCCATGGCCCGTCCGTGGGCACCCGCATCGTGGACAATCAGCAGGTCCCCAATGTCAATCTTGGGCAGCTGCCGCTGGACGGCGAACTTGTCGCAGTTTTCGCACAGGGAACCCACCACATCGTAGGTCTCCGTCTTGGGGGCCGACTCCTTTCCGCTGACCGTCACCTCGTGGTAGGCACCGTACATGCCGGGCCGCATCAGGTCCGCCATACTGGCATCCACTCCGATGTACTCCCGGTAGATGTGCTTCTGGTGCAGGGCCCGTGTCACCAGCCAGCCGTAGGGTCCGGTGATGGGGCGGCCGCACTCCCAGCAGATTTTCAGCGGGTCAAGTCCGGCGGGAACGATAATCCTGTCGTAGGCGGCCCTGATTCCCTTGGCCACGTAGTCATAGTCCACTGCCACCTGCTCCGGCCGGTAGGGAATGCCGATGCCGCCTCCTAGGTTTACGAATTCGATTGATACGCCAAGCTTTTCCTTTAGCTCCGCCGCAAGCTTGAACAAGAGCTCCGCAGTCTCCACAAAGTACTCCGGGTTCAGCTCGTTGGAGGCCACCATGGTGTGCAGGCCAAACCGCTTCACGCCCCGCTCCTTGCAGATTTTGTATGCCTCAAAAATCTGCTCCCTGGTGAGGCCGTACTTGGCTTCCTCCGGCTTGCCGATGAGGGCGTTTCCCTCCTTCAGGGGGCCGGGATTGTAGCGGAAGCTGATGAGCTCCGGCAGGGCTCCCAGGGCTTTTTCCAGATAGTCGATGTGGGTGATGTCGTCAAGGTTGATGATGTTGCCCTTGAGGTTGGCGTACACATATTCCTTGGCAGGGGTCTCGTTGGATGTGAACATCACCTCCTCCCCCAGCATCCCCGCATTCTCCGCCAGAATCAGCTCCGGCAGGCTGGAGCAGTCTGCCCCGCAGCCCTCGCTTTTCAGAATCTTCATGATGTAGGGATTGGGACAGGCCTTCACCGCAAAGTACTCCTTGAAGGAGGGTAGGATGCTGAATGCCTTGGTGAACCGCCGCATGTTCTCCCGAATGGCCTTTTCGTCGTACAGGTAGAAGGGTGTCTCGTGTGTTTCCGTCAGCTTTTCCAGCTGCTCATGGTTCAATGGAAATGTCTTTTCGCTCATGGTTGCTCCTTACAAATGAAGAAAGCCGGGGCTTGATCCGGCTTTCGGTACGGATTGTTTTGATGGCTACAGCTCGTCAAAGAAGCCCTTTGCCTTCAGCAGCTCGGCGTTCAGGATGCCGCCAAGGGCTGCCCCCCGCTTGGTGTTGTGGCTCAGGGCCACAAAGCGGATGTCAAAGACGGGGCAGGGACGGAGCCGCCCGATGGTGACAGCCATGCCCTTGTCGTTTTCCCGGTCACGGCGGGGCTGGGGACGGTTCTCCTCGTGGCGCACAATAATGGGCTGTACTGGGGCGCTGGGAAGCTTCAGCTCCTGGGGCAGGGCGGTAAAGCCGCTCCAAATCCTTTCGATTTCCTCCAAGGAGGGCTTTTTGTCAGCAGGCAGGTCGAACTCAAGGCTGACGCAGGCGGTGTGGCCGTCAATCACGGGAACCCGGTTGCAGTGGGCGGCCACCAAGGGACCTGCTGCGTTTGCAATCTCGTCGCCCTGCACCGTGCCAAGGATTTTCAGCACCTCCGTCTCCGTCTTCTCCTCCTCGCCGCCGATGTAGGGCACGATGTTGTCAATCATGTCGAAGGAGGGAACACCGGGGTAGCCCGCGCCGCTGGTGGCCTGCAATGTGGTGACAATCATCCGCTTGACAGGATAGCCCGCCTGCTGCAGGGCAAAGATGGGCATCATGTAGGACTGGAGGGAGCAGTTGGGCTTTACGGCCACAAAGCCCTTGTCCCAGCCGTGGTGCCTTTTCTGGGCGGCGATGATGTCCGTGTGGTGGGGATTGATTTCGGGAATCAGCATGGGCACGTCGGGAGTCCAGCGGTTGGCGCTGGCATTGGACACCACGGGGATTCCCGCCTGGGCATAGGCTGCCTCCAAAGCCTTGATGGCATCCTTGTCCATCTCCAGGGCGCTGAACACAAAGGCGCACTTTCCCTTTGCCGCCTCCACGTTGCTGGCATCTTCTACCACCAAGTCGGCTACACTGGCAGGAATGTCGCTTCCAATGAGCCAGCGGGATGCCACCGCCTCCCGATATTTCTTTCCTGCGGAGCGAGGAGAGGCCGCCACGTAGGTTACCTCAAACCAAGGGTGCTCCTTCAGCAGGTAAATATATCGCTGACCAACCATGCCGGTGGCTCCCAGCACACCGACTGAAATCTTGTTTCCACTCATTCTTGTCTCCTTATAGACCACATTCTGCCAAGGCAGCCTGGATGGTTTTCTTTGCGTTTTCGTTTGCCTCCACCAAGGGCAGTCTCAGGCCGCCGGCAGGGAGACCCTTGTAGTTCATGGCATACTTGATGGAGGTGGGGTTGCCGTCGCAGAAGGCCGCCTTGAAGAAGGGCATCAGCCGGTAGTGCAGGTTGCGGGCGGTGTCCATGTCTCCTTCCAATGCCGCCATAGTCAGCTTGGTGACTTCGGCGGGAGCCAGGTTGGACACCACGGAAATCACGCCGTCGCCGCCGGCAGCAATCAGGGGCAGGGTGAGGCCGTCGTCGCCACTGAGGACGCAGAAGTCCTTTTTCTTGCGGGCGATGGTGGAAATCACGTCCATCATCTGGTTGATGTCGCCGGAGGCTTCCTTCACGCCGGCAATGTTGGGAAGCTCCGCAATCCGCTGCAAGAGGGGAGTGGAGATATTCTTTCCGGTGCGGCCGGCGATGTTGTACACGATGATGGGAATGCCAATCTTGGAAATAGCCTCGTAGTGGCGGAAAATTCCCTCGTCGGAGGGCTTGTTGTAGTAGGGCGAGACCACCAACGCGTAGTCAGCCCCCTTGTCCCTCGCACGGGTGACGTAGCGGATGGCCTCCGTCGTGTTGTTGCTTCCCGCTCCGATAATCAGGGGAATGTCCCGGCTCTGTTTTTTTCGGTAGGCGGCAACCTCCTCCACCGCAATGTCGATGAGGGTGTCCTCCTCACCCACCTCCTCCAGCGTGGGAGTCTCTGCGGTGGTTCCCAGGGGAAGCACACCGGTAATGCCGTTGTCGAGCTGATAGCGCAGGAGGGAGCGGAAGCCCTCGTAGTCGATGGCCCCATCAGCGTGCATGGGGGTAATGAGCGCCGTAAAGGCACCACGTAGTTTTGCCATAAGTCGCCTCGTGTTTTGAAGATTCATCTTGTGTGGGGATTTTCCTTTTGTACTGTTCTAGCCCAAACAAGCTGAAAGATTATGGCATTTTTAGAAGATAAATGCAAGGTATTTTTTCAGTAGTGTTTCAAAAATGAAGTGTTGCTACAGTGGAGCGGGAGGCTCCTTACCTCCGAAATATATCGGAAGCAAGGAGCTTTTCAAGGGAATATTGAAAGGAAGCTTAGTACTCCACCGGCTCCACCTTGGGATAGCTGATTACCAGGTTCCACTGGAGGGTGGGTTCGGTCTCCTTGCCTAAGGAGATGGTGAACAGGTCGGTAACATCTTGACCTGAGCCATTGTAGATTCTGAACTCTGGAGCTGAGGTGTAGAGTTGGTAGGTTTTTACAGGATCGGGAGGTGTTTGTATGTCTGACAGACTTACGGTTTCGTCGCTATAATCCCCCAACTTGCCATTCGCTTCTTTTAGCAAGCAATTATCTCTTGTCGCATCGTTTGTTCCGTAATCTCCACCGAGATTGGCAGAAATCACAAGAGGCTGGCCTTTGTTTTCCACAAACTCATAGTCAAAGCCCTTTGTGGTGGTGGCAGTATATTTGTTGGCAATGATTTTCTTGTTTTCTGCTGTGTCAAGGCCCTTCACAAAGGTGATGGTGGGGGTGTAGTAATCCTTGCCTGTATATTTCTCTCCAGAAGTGAATGTCTTTTCCAAAACACCGTCTTGGTCAATCAAGACATACACTGTTTCCCCTGTATTGTTGGTAAAGGTGAAGGGGCCGGATTTTCCCTCGCTACAACTGAACAAACAAGACAAAAGGACGGCAAGGGTCATAATGGTAGCAAATGATTTCATGTTTTTTATGATACCATAGATAGACCTCGTTCGCAAGTTCCTATGAGGAATGCCCATCTTTGTGTAAACTCCTTTCTTCATCTTTTTTAGCTTCTACGCCTTGCTAAGGTCAGACAGCAGGAGAGCTAGCTTTTTGTTGAACCGCCGGGTGTCCTCCTCCAGCTCCTTCAAAAAGCCTGTGTCCTCCAAGGTGCCGATAACAGCTTCCTGTTCCTGCTGGTTGCGGTAGGTGATGGAGCGGAAATAGTCCTCAAAGTCCTTTTGCCGGGTGTTGCGGGAATTCTCATACATATAATTGGACACAATGAGTACGTCATCGTGGATATCCTTGAAGATGGCCTGGGTAAAGTTTTCCAGGTTGTTGCTGTAAAGCCATTCCAAAAGATGGAGGCTGTAGCGGGCCTTCCACTGGATGTAGCTGGACTGGCACTGGTCGTAGAAGCGGTGGACTTCCTCCCAGCGGTTGATTTTCCCTTCCTTGATGCGACGGAACAGCTCCTGCACCTGCTGTTTTGGCACAATCTGGCCTCCAAGATTTTCCCACTCGGTATACAAGGGAATTTCTTGGAGTTGGCAGATGATTTCTGTGGTCAAGATTTCCTGCTGGATGCTCTGGCAGTACTCCATCAGGGACTGTACGGCAAAGTACTTGACAATCTTTCGGTACTCCTTGTAGCCCTGAGCTCCCTTGTAAATGCGGCCACCGTATTTTTTTTGCACTTGAGGGTCAATCAGAACTAGGTCTGCTTCTGGGTTCTGGTGCAAAAAATTCTTTGCAGCTTGGATGGAGGACAGTCGCAGGGTGCGCCCGGTGAGCTCCACCAATCGGTCCAAGGCAATCAGCACCTCTTGGATTGAGTCGGGAGCCAGGGGATTGGTCTCGATATGCTGGGCCTTTATCACCCGCTTGTCCCGCTTCTTGAACTTGGAGTTGTTGCGGGCGATGGCGAACATGTTGTACAAAAACCAGTAGGCCGGCACAATGCGTATTTCCTGGGAAACAACTCCCAAGGACACCAAGGAAAAGGGATAGTTGATGCACAGCTCGTGCTGGTAGGAGCCCTTGGCCACAAGGCAGAAAGAGGCAAAGCGGCTGTTGTGCTTGAAGTCGGAGGCAAGCCCCGGCCAAAATCCACGGCCTGCAAGAATCTCGCCGTCGGGGGAGCGGGAGTTGTGGTTGGAGCCGATGGTGGCTGCCGCCGCGATGTTGGACTGGCCCAGGATGGTGGTGGCGATGAGGAAGGATGAATTGTGGTGCTGCTCGTGGAAGGGAAAAATCAGGTTGTTCAAAAGCTCGCAGCAGGACACGGTGGAATTGTCGCCCAAAAAGGAGTTCAAGAGTCTGGCTCCATACTTGAGCTGGCAGTTCCGCCCGATGATGAACCGCACCGCCACCGCCTGGTAGAAGACCTTGCTGCCATAGCCCATGATGCCGTTCACCATTTCCACTCCCTCCCCAATTTGGGAGGGCTCCTCCCGGCTGGAGCAGACGGTAATGTTCTTGAGCTTGAGGGCTCCCTTGATGTAGGCGTGGCTGCCGATTTTTACGTCCTTGATGAGGAGGGTGTTCTTTACCACGGCATCCTCGTCCACCAGTCCGTAGGTGGGCTCCTCCCGATTGTTGCCTGCCTCCGTCAGCTCCACGAACCGCTCCATCAGCCTCTTGTCATCCCGGTATCGGCTCCAGAGGTAGCCGTCGGCGGGGAGGATTCCCTCGAAAGGCAGGATGGCCCGTCCGTCGTTCTCGTTGCCCACGCCGATTTGTATTCGCACGCTCTCCTCCTCGCCCTCCTTCACCCAGCCGTTGCCGAACTTTGAGTGGTAGGTGCAGCTCATCTCGCCGATGTTGAACAGGATGACTCGTGACTTGATGTGGTAGTTCACCAGATAGGCCACGTTGCGGATGCACACGTCATCCTCCAGCACCACCCGGTCCAGGTAGGAGTTGTACAGGCCGCAGTCCAGCTCCAGGTCATGGAACTTCAGCCTGGTCCGCCGCAGCTGCCCCAGCACCACCGGCCCCTGGAAGCGGCAGTTCTGGATGAGGTCGGGCTCGAATTCCTGTGCGGACAGGCGGACACGGACGTTCTTCCAGTCCTGCCGGAAGGAGGTGTTGCCCTGTGCTTCCAGCTGGCGTATTTCTTGGCTGGTGAGCGGGCGGGTGTCCGACATGGTGGCCTCAAGTCCGCTCGGGAAATTTACGGGGGTGCTGGTTTGTGCAATCAATTCTGCCATGGGTTCTCCTGAAAATCGTTTGGACGGGGGTATTATGGCAAAAACATGATTTTTTTTCCATTGAAAAGGACCGAATGGATATAAAGTCTTGTGGAAATCTTTTATAAAAGCAAGAATATCGATATACTTCCATGTATGGTTGAGATTGAATTGAAGGCCCGTGTCGCTGACCCCCAGGCCTTGGTACAGAATCTGGAGTGCTGGGCGGATTTCAAAAGGTGCTGCCTCAAGAGCGATGTGTATTGGGGGGACACCCGGCGGCAGGTGCAGCTCCGTGTCCGGCGGGAGCGTCTTTTGTTCACCCTGTCGGAGGTCTTCGGGACGGAGGAGTGGCTGTGGCCGTTTTGGGGGGCGTCCGGGATGGGCGATCGGGAGATCCTGCGTCCGCTGGTGCGTGGCCCGCATGGAACGGAAAAGGTTTTTGCCACCTACAAGAAGAAGCAGCTGGTAAAGGATTCCTGCGAGGTAAATCAGGAGCAGGAATTCCAGGTGGAAAAGGCGGAGCCTCTGGAGGTTTTCCTTCAGGACGCTGGCTTTTCCGTGGTGCTGCAGAAGGAGAAGCTTTCGGCTGTCTGGAAGTGGGGCAACTGCAGCATAGAGCTGTGCCGCATCCCGGAGTTGGGGGATTTCCTGGAGCTGGAAATCCTTTGTGAGAGTGATAGCCCGGCGGCAGTAGCTTCTGCTCACAGGAAATTGCGTCAGGTGTTGGCAGAATCCGGAATTCACGAAGATTCTATCGAAAGCCGGTATTACAGCCAGCTTTTACAAGAAGCCCGCAACTCGAAAAGCCTCTGATTTTGTGTTAAAATCCTTGCAGTGTTGACTTTCGCTTGAGAAAAAAATTTTATTTCCGATAATGGAGGTATGGCAGAAGAATTTAGTTTTGAGAAGGCTTTGCAAGAAGCTCTAGAGGAAAAAGTCGCTTGGTTTGACTCTAACGTGATGGTAGAGATGCTGGATAATTACCGTGTTCTCTATTCGGCATCAAACAATGTCATGGGGATTTTGTTGCAGAAAGGCTTGATTACTCCAGATCCCTACAAGCTGGATAAAAAGATTTCTGACGTAATGGTGCCGGAAGATGGAGAATTTCCTGAATCCTCCAGAAGCCAAGTTATGGGAGTCCGTCTCTCTGATTATGAGCGTGTTTTAGACTTTTTATGCAATTATTTTAAATTCTCTGTTACAAATCTCACCTTGCCTCGAATCAAGAAATTGATTGGTTTGAACAACTGCTTTCAATGGGGTAGCTTGGCAGTTACCAGTAGACATCCCAACACTAAAGCCCTGGCAGATTTGCTTACCAATATTCGCCAGGGTACAGATACCATGGCCACAGGCTCAATCAATGGTGCTGTTTCTGCCGCATCAAAAGCCATCGTAGGCATAAATACTGCCTTAAAGGAGTCTTCGGATTTGCAGCGAGAGCTCTACAAGATGGAAGTCCGAAAAAATGTGATTGCCCATTCTAGCTTTGTCTGGGAAAAGGGGGAGTCTATTTCTGAGGTGGTGCAGCGAATCAAGAAGCTTTTCCCCTCTGTGATGGGACGTCAGCCCTTTTATCCTGAGCTGGTGGAGGAAATTGCTCAAGAATCCATTGGCTCTGCCTCCGTCCAAAAGCAGCAGGATTTGCTGGCTCGCCTAAAGGTTGTTCACCAAACAAAGACAAGGAAAAAGGTTCAGGTGAACACAAAGACCTTGATTATGGATGCAGTCCGCAACCTTGCAGGAATGGCTCCCCAGCTGGAGGCTGTCTCCTTAAAGCTTCGGGATAATAGTGCGCTGCTGCAAACCCAATATGATAGTCCTTGGGAAAAATTCAAGCGGGCCTTCCGCAAGGCCTTTGGTTTAAAGCCACCCGTAATTGAATATCCTATTCCTTTGACGGACGCAATGACAAAGACCTCCGTTACAGAAAAGGTGAACTTTAACAAGAGTCTTGGAGAAATTGCTAAGCGGATGAATTTTTACAGCGCCCTTGCTTCTCGGGAAAGCCCCACCTACCAAAAAATGGAGGCTCAGAGCGAGGCAGAAATTTATTCATTCCTTACAAAGCAGCTTACTGAATGCCAGCAAATGTTGTCCTTGTTGCTTGGTTATGACAAGTTCTTCAAGAACGAGGTGCAAAGCCCCAACAAGTCCAAGATAAAGGGCTTGACCATGGAAACCACCTCCATTAAAAACACCATGGTAAAGACGAATCAACGAAAGGCTGAGTATGCCGCCTATGTGGAGGAGCAGGTTCAAATGAAAAAGCTAGGAATTGTGGATGAAGAATAAGCTTATACCTTTTCTCCTTTTCATGGCTTGTGCATGTCTGTATGCACGCCCCTTTACGATTGTTGATTCTGTCCATTATTATAATCTGGATCCTCATACTGCAAATTATTCTTCTGAGGCTCAGATATTGACTGGATTGTATGAGGGGCTTTTTTCCTACGAGCCTTTTTCCCTTGAGCCTATTCCAGCCCTTGTAGCTGATTATAAGGTTTCCAGAGACAGGCTGCGTTGGACCTTTACCTTAAAGGAGGGAGCTCGTTTTAGCAATGGAGAGGAGATTACGGCCCAGAGCATTAAGGATTCTTGGTTGCGCTTGCTTAGTCCCACCACGGACGCTCCCTTCGCCTCTTTGCTAGATTGCATCAAGGGGGCCGCAGAATATCGCAGTGGCACTGGGGCTGCCGCTGAAGTGGGAATCGCTGTCCAGGGAAAATATCAGCTCACCTTGAGACTGGTAGCTCCCACAGAGCATTTGCCAAGCATTCTCTGCCACCATTCCTTCTCCGTCGTTCATCAAGATCGAACTGTTTACAGTGGTCCCTTCCTGCTGGAATCCTACGATGGCAGCCAGCTCCGTATGAAAAAAAATCCTGAGTATCACGATGCGGCCAACGTGGCCTTGGAGGAAATTCTTGTGCTTCAGTCTGACGATACAATGGAGAACTCCTATTTATATAACACGGGCGAGGTGGATTGGATTCTTTCTGTGGGAGACATCGGCTCAATCATCGATTATCACTCTGTGCTGATTAACGCTGAATTCGCCACAGAGTACTTGTTTTTCAAAAGCCACAAGGCTCCTTGGGATCAGGCTGCCTTCCGCAATGCCCTCTTGGCGGCAGTTCCTTGGGATGAGCTTCGGGGCAATACCTTCGTTCCTGCCACCACTTTAATCTATCCCATTGGAAATTATACTACCCCGGCAGGTCTTGCAGATTACGATTTGGAGGAAGCAAGGCTTCTTCTGGCACAGGCAAAGGAAGGGGCTGGAATGGCCGCTGACGAGCCCCTGGAAATTACCATTGCCGTTTCCGACACTGAATACGCAAAGAATCAGGCTGATCTCCTGCTGCAAAGCTGGCGTCAGCTGGGCATCCAGGTAAATATGAGCATTACACCGATTCAGCGGTATCTTGACAGCATTCCTAGTTGGGATGCGGATCTGTTCAGCTACACTTGGATTGGAGATTTTGCGGATCCCTTCGCTTTCTTGGAGCTTTTTCGTTCAGACTCCACCTTGAATGAGTCCCAGTGGGCAAACAGTGACTACGACAGGTTGTTGCGAGAGGCAGCCTTTGCTACAGGCGAAAAACGGCTGGAGCTTTTGTCTGCCGCAGAGGATGTGCTTTTGTCTGATGGTGTGATTATCCCTGTGTCTCATCCTGTTACTTTGAATGTCATCAATTTGAATCAGGTAAAAGGATGGTATCTCAATGCCTTGGACATACATCCTTTAAAGCATCTGTATCTGGAAAAGGTAACGGTATCTATTCCTAATTTAGTATTGGCAAAATAACTTCAGATTTATAGTTTCTGGAGATATGAATCTTGACAATTCCTTGGTTTCCGTGGTAAGATTATCTCCCGTGTATCTGCGCGAAGGCGTGCCAAGTTGGGCTGCTCACCTAGCTTGGGGCTGCGGTTTTCCGATGCTGGAAGCCAAGGCGATTTTAGAATTCTTAGTAGATAAGGTATATGCATGAAGACTATTTTTGTGAATGAACGCGATGCTGTACGCAACTGGTATGTTGTTGATGCAGCAGGCAAGCCCCTGGGACGGGTTGCAGCCAAGGTTGCTAGTATTCTGAGAGGAAAGCACAAGGCTACTTTCGCTCGGAACCAGGAAATGGGTGACTATGTTGTTATAATCAATGCTGATAAGGTTGCCGTAACTGGAAACAAGTTTACTGGTAAGCTGTATCACCACCACACTGGTTACGTTGGTGGACTTAAGACTTTCACCTTTGAGAAGAAGATTCAGCGCCACCCTGATGCACCTTTGATGCTGGCCATCAAGGGAATGCTGCCTAAGGGACCTTTGGGACGCGCAATCTTGAAGAATGTAAAGATTTATGCTGGAGCTGAGCATCCTCATGCCGCCCAGAATCCTCAGCCTCTGGAGATCTAACAGGAGTATATTGTGGTTAAGAATATCGGAATTGGTACAGGAAGAAGAAAGACTGCCGTTGCCCGTGTATTCCTGCGGGAAGGCACTGGAAAGATTGTTGTAAACGGCAAGGATGTTGCTGAATACTTTGCTACTGATGATCAGGTTCGTGTAGTACGTCAGCCCCTTATGGTAACAGCCAGCGAGAACAAGTTTGACGTTCTCATCAACGTTACTGGTGGTGGATTGAACGGACAGGCTGGTGCTTGTCTCCACGGTTTGTCCCGGGCTTTGACCCAGGTAGACCAGGGTAACTATGCTTCATTGAAGGCTAACGGTTATCTTACTCGTGACTCCCGCATGGTTGAGCGCAAAAAGTTCGGTCAGCGTGGTGCACGCCGCCGCTTCCAGTTCAGCAAGCGCTAGTGGTTCATATTACCACAACAAGGCAGATCTCATGGGATTGTGTACAGGTTACCCTTTCCATGGGGTCTTCTTTTTTTGTCCGTAGCTGTTACCTGCAGCTCCTTCCCTTTCATGAGGTGGTGGCGGAGCGAGTGTTGTCTGTCGAGGAGGTGGAGGATATCCTTGAGGCTGGCTTAGTCTTTGCGGCGGAAAAAGCCGCGGTAAATTATCTGGAGAGAGCCGAGCAGAGTCGTTATCTTTTGACAATAAAATTAAAAAAAAAGGAACATGAAGAGAGAGCCATTGGTAGGGCCTTGGATTATTTAGAGGAGCGAGGTTTTCTTTCTGATGTACGATATGCGCAAGCGTGGTTGCGTAATCGGTCAATCAATCATGCTGAAGGAAGGAGCCGATTGTTCAGCGGGCTTTTGACGAAGGGAATTGATAGAAAAGTCGCAAGTCATGTTCTTGATGAGTATTTTGAATCGGTAAATCAAGATGCAGTTTTGGAGCGGGCCATTGAAAAATGTCGGAGATTAGGAAAATCCCAAGAAGCTACAGAAAGGTATTTGATACGGAAAGGGTTTTCTTACAAGGATTTTAAATCTAAAATATCTAAAATATAATATTTGTAAGAAATCTTTCAATTTTTTTACTTTTAGAATTAGTATTTGGCTTGTTATTTTTGATGTATGGTATTAAAGTTTAGTATATACGATTTGAAACAAAATAATTTTTGTGTTGTTTATATAGAGAGGTGATTTTATGTCCAAAGAGTTTGAGAAGACAATTGTTTATTCAGCATTGGAAGTGGCTAATATTTGTGGTGTTGCAAACCAAACGGCCATCAACTGGATTCGTAATGGTTATTTGAAGGCCTATAGTACTCCTGGTGGACAGTACCGTGTTTATGCTGATGATTTAGTGAAATTTATGACAGAACGGAATATGCGTGTTCCAGAGAATCTTGCTTCTCTGTGTAGTAGCAGCTCCAGCAGCAGCATCTTGGTGGTGGAGGACGACATGGGATTGAACACCGTGCTGCACCAGTACCTTTCCAAGGAATTTTCCAGCACTCAGATTTATCAGGCCTTTGATGGATTTGAAGCAGGTGCCTTGATGACAAGTAAAAAGCCCACCGTGGTGGTGCTGGACTTGAACTTGCCTGGCGTGGATGGATTTGAATTGTGCAAGAAAATCAATTCCTCCGATGAATTTGGAAATCCTGCCATCATTGTTATTACTGCCTTGCAGGATTCTGGCATTGAAGACAAGATTCAGGAGATGAATGCGGTGGCCTTCTTCCGTAAGCCTGTTGTTTTGGATGAATTGAGCCAGGCAATCAAGACGGCTTTGTCTAAGGCTACTAAGTAAGTGTGTCCTGAAGATGGGCTCTTGAATTGACCGAAGGAGCTTTGTGAAGGCTTTCCTCGTCAGGCTAAAGTGGAGGGCGGGTACTTTGAGGGTACCCGCTTTCTTATTTTAAATGAATGCCATGACTTAGGGACAGTAGTAGTATGCGGGATAGGAGATTTCCGGCAATACTTGCTCCTGGGCCTTCTGTAAAAGCCCCTCTGTGGTGCTGGTGGCAGTGAGACTTGCCGCAAAGCTCCTAATGTTCTGCAGCACGTAGTCCATGAAGTCCAGTTCCTCCTCTGGATAATAGTGAACAAAATCCACAGGACCTTTTCGCAGGGCCGCTTGGTAGCTGTCGCAAGCTTCCTCGTAGCGGGAAATATCGTCAATGAGCTTTTTGTTCAGGGCCTGATGTGCGGTGTATATTCTTCCGTCAGCAAGGGTGGTAACCTGTTGGAGGCTTAAGTTTCTGCTGTCGGCAACAATATCTATAAATTGATTGTAGCAGTCATCCGCAATAGACTGCATTATTTCAGCCTGTTCTTGGGTGACGGGGGTGCTGATTCCCAGCATATCCTTGTTGCTGCCGGCTGTAAAGGTATTTACCTTGATGCCGTGCCGTGCGAGGAATTCAGAAAAATCCACGGACTGCCCTGCAATAACGCCGATGGAGCCGGTGAGGCAGTTCCTGTTGGCAATGATGTAGTCCGCGGCACAGGCAATGTAGTAGCCACCGGAGGCGGCGAGGGGACCAAGGTAGGCCCACACTGGCTTGCCGCTGATTTCCTTGTAGTCCAAAAGCTCAAGATACACCTCGTCGGACTCATAGACACCGCCTCCGGGAGAATCGATATAGAGCAGGATTCCCAGGTTTTTGGGGTCATAGGTAAGGTCGTGTATGGTGGAAATAAGCCATTCTTGGTTATAGGTTTCGTTGGCTTCTTGGATGGTACCCTCCACGTGGATGACCGCAATGTGCTCCTGCTGTTTTTGAGGAGACCCCTCCCTGCTGATGAGGATTTCAAGGGGAGAGTCCTTGACGAGGGCTTCTTGGGAGGAATTCCCGTCATGCCGAGTCAACAGACTCAGTAAAACCCAGATTCCACATAATACAAGTAAAACTATCAAGCCTGTTTTCTTCGTCTTGAAAGCCTTGGGAGGCTTTTCTCCTGGAATTGTATCGATTTGTAGATTATCCTGTTGATCTGTATTGTCAAAATTCATGAAAACTCCTGGTTGTTGGAAAAGTCAGTTTCATTCAAAACATTGATATGAAGTGCCTGTTCTTTTAAAAAGCTGTAGGCATGAACCTTTGTACCGAGATAGTAGGGGATAAGGAAAATAAGTCCTAGTCCTCTAGTTAAACAGCAGAGGATGAACCATCCCAGGAAGCTGAGATCTTGGACAAAGAGATTTCCCTTGTAGCCTCGGGTGATAATCTTGCTGATTTCCATGGCCTTTCGTATCGGCATGGAAGGATATTCTGCCAAAATAAAATAAATCTGTGAGTAGGCATAGGATTTAACGATACCAGGAATCAGAAAGAGCAATGACCACAAGAAAATCCACAGGCTAATCCAGAGTGTGGAAAGGATTCCTTTGAGCCAGAGATTCAATCCTTCTATGAAGGTGGCAAAGGATACCTGCTCCCGATTCTTAAAGAACTTGATGGAAAAATAGCTTGCCGCTATGGCGATGATTCCCGATATTGCCAGCAGCAATAGGTGTAAAGGAAGGGTAAGGTCAAAATGGATGCTATAGTAGAAATCCAGTCCATCAACAGGCTCTTTTGCGAGGGGAAGGCTGGAGATGTAGCAGCAGGCAAGGACAACCGCTGACATCAATAGGTTTGTCCTCCAGTTGCCCTTCAGTCGCTGCAATGATTGTACCTTATAAAGCCTTCTGTCGAACATGGCCTCCTCCTATTATACTGAGTGTTTAAAGTGTACCCTTGCATAAAATGGTAAATCGTACTATTCTCGGATTATACCACAAGAAAGGAGTTATGTCATGAAAGGATGCTTTGATTTTACTGTTGATGAGTTGGGACCCTGCAAGGTCCTTTCCCCCATTCATTTGTCCACAGAAAAAGAGGACTATCAGGCCAATTACGTGCGGGATGGGGAGCGCATCCAATATGACATTGACAGGATAGCAGGTGAGGATGACTTGGATTGTACCAAGAATCTGATTCAAAAAGCTGGTCCTCGGGAATTCATCTACTTCAACCCCAAGCACGTGAATGCGGGAATCTGTACCTGTGGCGGTCTGTGTCCCGGCCTGAACGACGTGGTGCGTGCCATCGTCCGCTGCTTGTACAACCGCTACGGAGTCCGCCGCATTCGTGGCATCCGGTTTGGCTTCAAGGGATTCTTTCCGGACATGGGATTCGACACCCTAGACCTGACACCCTGGCTGGTGGACGACATCCACAAGACGGGAGGCTCCTTTTTGGGAACGAGCCGTGGCGGTGGAGACCGGGTGATAGACATTGTAGATGCCATCGAAGCCTTGAACATGAACATGCTCTTTATTGTCGGTGGAGATGGAACCCAGCGTGGAGCCCTTGAGGTGGCCCAAGAGATTGAAAAGCGTGGCCTGAAGGTTGCCATTGTTGGTGTCCCCAAGACAGTTGATAACGACCTGGTGTTCATCCAGCGCTCCTTTGGCTTTGACACTGCGGTACAAAAGGCTACAGAGGCTGTTGCTGCTGCCCACATGGAGGCTCGTTCCCATATCAACGGTATCGGTTTGATTAAATTGATGGGGCGTGAGTCGGGCTTTATTGCCACAGCCACTGCCCTTGCCAGCCATGAAGCCAATTTCTGCCTTATTCCAGAGGTTCCCTTCGACTTGGACGGACCGGAAGGCTTGCTGACCCACTTGGAAAACAGAATTCATTCCAGTCACCATGCGGTAATTATTGTGGCAGAAGGTGCTGGCCAGGATCATTTGAACGCCACCAACGAGAAGGACGCCTCCGGCAACAAGAAGCTGGGGGACATCGGCGTGTTCCTGCGGGACAAAATCAACCAGTACTTCAAGGAGAAGAATATCCACATCAACCTGAAGTACATCGACCCCAGCTACCAGATTCGTTCCGCCCCAGCCGCTCCTACGGACTCCATCTACTGCGAGCGTCTGGGGAAC
Organism: Treponema sp.; assembly: GCA_045586625.1. Taxonomy (GTDB): domain Bacteria; phylum Spirochaetota; class Spirochaetia; order Treponematales; family Treponemataceae; genus Treponema_F. The sequence goes on along the minus strand of JAZNAS010000075.1, from coordinate 33,495 downwards.
AACGCCGTCCATGCTGCCATGGCGGGAAAGACAAAGATTGTAATCGGCCTTGTCCATGACAAGTACGTGCATCTGCCCATGCGTCTTGTTATCGCCCGCAGAAACACGGTAAATCCAGACGGCTCATTGTGGCGGGATGCCATGGATTCCACCGGCCAGCCCGTGCTGATGGTAAACGACAAGGAAAAATATCATCGCAAACAGTAAATTTTATTTTGAGCTTAATATACAGCGAAAGCCCTGCTGATACATCATCAACAGGGCTTTTTTTGTGGAGCTGTAACTACAATTCGTAGCTTTCCCCATACCTGACGATTTCCGTTTGGGGGAAGCCGTTGTCCGCCAAAAACTGCACGAAGGTTGCCTGTGCCTCAGGTTCCCCGTGGACAAGGAAGATTTTCTTCAGCCGTGAGGTGTCGATGGAGTTGAGCCAGTCCAGGCATTCCTGGTAGTCGGCGTGGGCGCTGAAGGCGTTGATTTGCTCCACGTCAGCCTGCACCTTGAACCAGTCTCCCATGATGCGCACCTCCTTCTCGCCGTTCTTGAGACGACGGCCCAGGGTGTTCTCGGCCATGTAGCCCACCAGCAGCACCTGGTTGTTGGGGTTGCCCACGTTGTTTGCCAGATGGTGGAGAACTCGACCCGCCTCGCACATGCCGTCGGCGCTGATGATAATCATGGGTCCCTTCTTTTCGTTGAGGGCCTTGGACTCCTCCACACTCTGGACAAAGGTGAGGGCATTGAAGCCGAAGGGATTCTTGTGGTGGTCCAGGAAGGCCGCCTGGGTATCCTCATCGTAGCATTCTGGGTGTACCCGGAAGATGCTGGTGGCGTTGGTGGCCATGGGGGAATCCACGTAGATAGGAATCTGGGGAATCTTCTTCTTGTCCAGCAGCAGGTGCAGGTAGTATACCAGCTCCTGGGTTCGCTCGATGGCAAAGGAGGGGATGATGATCTTGCCTTTTTTATTCACGGCCTTCCGCACGATTCTTACCAGCTCGTCCATGGCGATTTGTGTATCCTCGTGGCGACGGTCGCCGTAGGTGCTTTCCAAAACGATGTAGTCCGGAGCCGGTACATTGGTGGCGGGGTTTCTGATAATGGGCTTGTCGCAGCGGCCCAAGTCTCCTGTGTAGAGGATGCGCACCTCGTTGTCGCTGGAATCTACTTGCTTTGCAGGGGCTAGATCACTGGCTTTGCTGCCTAAAAGCCGGTTCCAGAAGCTGGAAGGTTTGGCTGACTTCTCCGAAGCGCCAGCTGTAGCTCCTTCCTTTTGTCCAGTTATGGTAATGTAGGCATAGGCGGAACCAAGGATATGGCCGGCATCGAAGAACTCTAGCTGTACATCAGGAGCAATGTACATCCTGCGGTCATAGGAGAGGCTTACAAATTGATTTGTGGCTGCCACCACGTCTGCTTCGGTAAAAAGGGGCTTCCAGGTGAATTTCTCCCCCTTCTTGGCGGCCTGCTTGCGCAGGTATTCAGCGTCTCGTGCCTGGATGCGGGCACTGTCCATCATAATCAGGTTTGCCAGGTCACGGGTGGCAGGAGTGGCATAGATGTTGCCCTTGTAGCCGTTCTTGGTCATCAGTGGCAGCAGTCCGCAGTGGTCATAATGCCCGTGGGTGATGATGACAGACTCCACCTTATCCACAGGAACCTCAAAGTTGCGGTTCTTTTCGTCCGCTTCCTTGCGTTTTCCTTGGAATGCTCCACAGTCCACCATAAAGGCCCTTCCGTCAATCTCAAAAATGTGCTTGGAGCCAGTCACTTCTTGGGCTGCTCCCAATGAATAAAGTGTAATACCCATAATTATATGATAAACTCGAATTCCCAAAATCGCAAGGAAAACAATTTTATCCCCTTGAGAGAAAAGCTACCAGTTAGACACAGTGAACAGATTTCTGTATAATAGCATACGAGGTTTACATAGTGTATTCACGACAAATGACAGCCCCCCCAGAAAAACTTGTTCGGCACGGAAAGCCTGTATTTGGTACCTTTGACGGAATGCCTGCTAGTCTTGATATTCGTGGGGTGTACCGCCCCTTTGGAGTTCTTCCTTTACCAACATTTATTACTGATTTACGCATTCGCAGCTCCTTGGTGTATATTTTCAATACGGATGAATATATTGGCGTTGTTTCTTTTTTGGATTTGAAAATTGTTGGACAAGGAGAGGTGTTGTTTTGGAATAAGCAAACAGGACGTAAATATGTTTATCATACAGTAACTGGTCCTCGTCGCCGTCTTATCTCAAAGAATACCCAGCAAGGTGGTTGCATTTCCTTTGGCCGTCGTCGTTATATTCGAATTGGCTGGGATAGAGGCAAGCAGATAATGAGCTTTGTCTGCAACCTCAAGGGTGATTCTGCTCGACCAGATGTTGCTGCAGCAGTGAAGTCCGACCTTGCCCATGACTCCTTCCGGGCGCTTTCTGCCGTGCTTCCTGCTCCCACCATGAGACGGTGCAAGGCTGTATGGACTATGACAGCTCCCCTTGCAGGAAGTGTTTCTTTTCATGCTAAGAACCAGCCGCCCATTTCCAATGGTTTACAGGGAAGTGTTCTGTTTAAGAGTGTCCGTTCCTACAATAAACTTCGAACCAGAAGCAGGGAGGCTTGGGGAACAGGGAAGGTTGGTGAAAAAACCGTGAGCTTTTCTATTTCTTCCTCTTCACTGGATGCGGTTAATCCCGATACTTATAATGAGAATGTTTTATTTGTGGATGGGGAGCTGACCCCACTGCCACCAGTAAAGATAACCTTTCCCTTTGGGATAAGGGGGAAATGGATAATTCAAGATACAGAAAACATGGTGGATTTATCCTTTACTCCAATTTCTGACTACAGCCGTACTGTAAGCCTTATGATTTTACGGGCACAAAAACACATCATGTACGGAACTTTTGAAGGAATGCTCAAAACAAAGGATGGAAAAGAAATTCCCCTCAAAGATTTTTCTGGAATGGTACGAAAGCAATTGATGCGTCTATAAGGACAGGAGAGAAAGGTATGGAGCAACAGGAGAATAAACAAAAGAAGCCTGTATATCGATATGAGCCTGGTGAGCTTGATAAGACAAGGAAAAATCTTGGTTTTGTAGAAGCTGATGAAGCCAAGAAGATGGTTCAAGTCCTTGGTGGAGAGATTGGATTGGAAAAATCGGCTCCCGTTGACGAAAAGGCCATTCGGAAGGTTCGCTCAGCTCGTGTGTCCCAGGATCTCCGCTCTGGCAATCGCCCTGCTGGACGCCGTGGTGAAGCATCGGACTCCTCTGGCATCATTGTCAAGACTACCACACAACCAACTGCTGCAACACCTACAGCAGGTACCATAGTCCGGAAAGATATACTTCCACGACTAGATAACAAGACCCGTAGTAAGATGGAAAAGCTGATGATGCTTTCAGAATATGGCATTAAAACGAATTACGGTATCTTTAATTTTTTGAACGGACTTCGTAAAAACGGCTACGACAGCATCTCGGAGCAATTTGCTTCGATTACCTTGGAAGCCTATATTTCACGTATGTCCAGCTTCCAAGGTAATGTTGTAAAATTGATTGCACTGGCTCCCAAGCCAATTCAAGAAAAGATTGCTCAAAATTCTGCTCCCCAGTATAAAATGCTGAAGGTGATTGGCAATTGGTCAATGCATGCCCTGGAGGCCATGTACAAGAATCTCATGCGAAATCCTTCCAACATAACCGTTTCAACCTTGGTTCCCCTTACGAGAGTAATGTATAAATATCTTTTAACTGTGTATTTTTTGGGAGAGCAGAATTTTATTGATTTGCTGAAAAAGGTGTACGGTGAAATCAACACCTACCCCAAGGCCCAAAAAGAAATGCTGATTGCTTTGGTACAAGGCATTACTGCTGACTGGATGTATGTGTATAATCGTATTTCACGAGGAATGTATCCCTTGCTATTGAGAATGTGCAGCAATGAAATGTATGAATTCTCTGAATTATTCTCCAAGCATTTAGGCAAGGTATTTAATTTTTTAGGAATTACAAAGTACGATATTGTCCTGATGGAAAAATCAAGCCAAGAGGATGATGAAGGTGCCGCTGAAGATGACGAGGTTGAGGGAGAAGAGGAAGAGGCTGCTGCTAAACAGGAATTCCAAGGTGCTGACATGGGATTAAAGATTTTGAACCAGATCTTCCCTGGTGCAGATTGGCTTTCCTTGGAGAGTATGCCTGATATGTATCCATTTTATCAGCCCCTGTATCACTTTCAGGATGGCTTTAATCTGATTTCTCCAGAAAATCCCCTGCAAGTTACTATGATTTTAGTAAAGGTAATAGAAGACTTGTTTGAAGGGTGTCGTCATCTGATGTTTGAGGTTGATAAAACTAAGTCCCAGGGACGAGGAGAGTCAAACCTATCCCCAGATTATCTGTCCTCCATCATAAACGATTGGTCTGAGTATCGTGAGGTTGTATTTGAAAAGCTCTATCTGCCCAATTTGCGGGACTTTGTAAACAATCTCTATGCCCAGCGGGATTTCTTGCGGAATCAGTATGGCAAGCGACTCATGTCCAGCCTTCAATGGCATATATATTACAATTTCTTGCCATACATGCGATTTGAACAGCTCTTGCTTGACAAGCCATCTAATGAATCTAAGATTCGCCCCTTGCCCTATCGTGTGTCAGTTTTAGTTGATGAATTGGCTCGTATTATTTCTGCGGCAGATGCGTCTGCAAACAATGGTAGTGAATTTGCTGAAGTTTCCAACATTTTTTCACCCTACAAGTTCTCCTTGCCTAATGTCGTTTCTCAGCGTCTCAATGTCTTGTTGGGTTCCACTCGCCAGAAGCAGAGTCCTCGTGCCACAAACTTGACCCTGCTGAAATATACTTATGCGGTGGCATCTGTTTTAGATTGGTGGATCAATTGCAAGACAAGCCCTGCCTACAATGGGGCAAAGGTACCGGTATGTCGTATTTCACCAGATGATGGCAGACCAGTTTTTTCCATTCCGGAGCGAGACGACCAAAATCTGCTCTTTGCCCGCAGCCTCAAGGCTCAAGGAGCTAAGCAGCCTGAAGGCGAGGTAAAAGCTCAGGATAAGGCCAAGAGCCCTGAAGCTGAAGGAAAAACTCAAGGTGAGGCCAAGAGCCCTGAAGGTGAGGTAAAAGCTCAAGAAGCAGGAAAGACGGAGTAAAGCCTACTTTTGAATACCCTGTTCTAGTTTTGCAGCAAAGCGTTCCAGCTTTTTGCCAGACAGGGGATTCTCCTTTCCTTCCATAATCGCTCGCAATGCCTCCAATTCCTCTCCAGAAAAGGAAACACCCCTTTGAATATTATTTTCAAAGGAGGCAATGGTAAGGGGGGCAACTTTACGAGCAATTTCCAGAATAACCTTTCCGTAATCCCGAATCTCTTTCTGTGCATGACCGTCAAGCCGCAATTTCAAGAAGTGCATGAGGTTGTGCAGGTCACACTGCCAGTAGATTTCGGTGTACAAGGCCAAAGGAAGGTTGATTCGAGCAATTTCTCGGGCAAGGCCAGATTCCACCAGCTGGGTATAGGCTTCATAGGCGGCCTCCTGGCCTTTTTCCAGCAGCTCCTTTGTAGCTCCAATAAATTCCTGGGATACTGATTCAGTGCTCCGACCCTGCTTGTTGTCAGCACTTTGGACAGCCACGTCTTCGTCAGCGGGAAGGTAGAACTCATTCTGCATAACGGAATAGCGGCCGGAAATCTCGTTCATGCGGGCAGTTCTGTGACGAACCCATTGTCGTGCAATGAAGATTGGCAGCTTGATGTGAAAGGTCAGTACTACCTGCTCAAAGGGGGAGGTGTGCTGGTTTCGCAACAAATAGTCAATGAGGCCGGCATCTTCACGCACTGTCTTTGTGCCAGCACCATAGGAAACACGGGCAGCCTGCACAATTCTCGCATCTCCTCCCATGTAGTCAACTAATCGTACAAAACCCTTGTCCAACACCTTGAATTCTTTATCTAAAATCTCTTCTGCCTCTGGAACAATGCAATGGGCCATATTCACCTCTCAATAAAATTGCCTTCAGTATATCAAATGAAAAGGTGGAGGGCAACAGATGAGGGAAGCCTCTGGTACGAGAGAAATCTTGCTTCCTAGTTGATTTTTTTATAAACCGCTTTATAATACAGGTATGAAACGAACGGGACGGCCCACAATCAAGGACTTGGCTCAACGAGCTGGAGTGTCAAAGACAGCAGTCTCCTTTGCATTTAATGCTCCAGAACGCCTTTCCAAAGAAACCTGTGCAAAAATTTTATCTATAGCTCAGGAGCTAGGCTATGTTCCTGATCCTATGGCTAGGGGCTTGGCACGGAGGAAAACTCAATGTATTGGGATTCTGTTGCCCCAATCAATCGCCTTTGTGTTCCAAAATCCATACATTACCGAGCTCCTTCGTGGAGTGGGGGAGGCCTGCGAAAAGGAAAATTTTTCTATCTTGGTTTTGTCCCCCTTGGAAGGAATCTTTACCCATGCGGTGTACAATGCGGTGGTGGATGGAGTGATTATTTTGGGAGCTGCCAGTGATAGCGATGTGCATACCGTGTGTCGTCAGCGGGGATTGCCCTATGTTACCATTGATGCTGGTTTTTCCAATGATTGCGTGAATGTGGGAATTGACGATGAGGCTGCGGCATATGAATTGGCAAAGCTACTGGTTGATGCTGGCCACAAAAATATTTGCGTCTGTACCTTGCAGCCCTTGTCAAAAAGCCTGGAGGCCTCTGGCAGCTCTGAAACTATTCGCAATCGATGCAAGGGAATTCAGCGGGCTCTGGATGAAGGGCCTACTGATGATCTTGCTGTAGAATATCATGAGGTTGGCACTTCCTATGAAAGCTCCCTTTCGGCGGCCCGCAATTTGCTGTCTCAAAGTCCTGCACCTACAGCTATCTTGTGCATGGCAGATGTACAAGCTTATGGCTTTTATCGGGTGATTCAAGAGCGGGGGCTTTCCATTCCCACGGATCTTTCCATAGCCACCTTTGACAATCTCCCGCAAAGCCAATTGCTGCATCCCAAGCCCTCCACTGTAGATCAACCTGGCTTTCAAAAAGGCCGGCGGGCTGCGGTGGAATTATTTTCCCTATTAGCCAATCCCCAAAATCATGGTGAACAGGAAGCTCAATCGGTGGTCCTGGATTTCCAGATTTTGAATACAGGCTCCATTGCCCCTCCTGCTCCATAACCGGTAATTGTTTCTATATTGGAAAGCTTTGGCAATAATTCTTCTGTCCAAAGCCGCAGAGGAATTTTGTCTCCCTTGCAGCCATGCCCCAGTCTTCTGTCCCTGCGAATGCCTTCACCGTGAAAATCGCTTCCACCTGTGATAAAAAATCCCAACCTACGACCCATTTCCTCCAAGCGAAGGCCCTCTGGGCGGCGGGCACCTGGGTGATAGGCTTCCAATCCTTCTACTCCAACGTCTCGTAAGCCTTGTAGCACTGGTTCAATCTTTCCCCAAGAAACATAGAGTGAAAGGGGATGGGCCAGCACAGGACTACCGCCAGATGCTTTAATCGCTTGAATTGACTGTTGCAAATCAGCTCCTGCCCGGTGGATATAGTAGGGACGTCCCTTTCCTAAGTATTGGTCAAAGGCTTGTTGAACTGTTTTACAGGCACCAATTTTTACCAAATAGGCTGCAATGTGGGGACGTCCCAAGGTCGAATTGGGAAATTCTTTCTGTAAAATTTCTGAACTTACAGGAAATCCATCTTGCTTTAGTTTCTGAATGACATTGTGATTTCTATTTGCCCGTTGCTCCTTCAATTCAGTAATAATCGACTGGAGACTCTCATGAGTATGGGTCAATCCCAAGCCCAAAAGATGAAATTCTCCTGTGGGCCAGGTGATATTTAGCTCGATTCCTGGTACAAAGGTTATGCCCTGAGAAAGGGCCGCAGTAGAAGCCTCTTCAAGTCCAGCAGTGGTGTCGTGGTCTGTAAGGGCCAATACTGTAACCCCAAGCTCTTTTGCCTTGAGAACAAGGCTTGCAGGGGAGAGGTTTCCATCTGATGCCGTTGAGTGGCTGTGTAGGTCAATCATAAAAAAGACTATAGCATATTTTTAAATAGTGTGTTATCATTTTATCAGATTTCTTGAATTTTTCTTGAATATGGAGGCGAAGAAAATGCCTAAAAAAATAGCTTTTGCAAAAGGTTCTATCATTTACTTTGAAGAAGACAAGGATGATCGTATTTTTATCCTTCAAAAAGGCCTCGTAGTTCTCAGTACTACGGATGTTGAGACTGGAGAACCTGTTACTGAATATGCCCGAGAAGGAGAATTCTTTGGAGTCAAATCCGCCTTTGGACGGTTCCCCCGGGAAGAGACAGCAACCGTTGTGGCTGATTCCCTGGTAATTGCCATGACGGTGGCCGAATTTGAGCAGCTGTTCAGCAGCAACAAGCAGATTATCATGAAGATGCTGCGGGTGTTCTCCAACCAACTGCGGGCAATCCACAAGAAGAGTGAGCAGATTCTCGGTAGCGGCGAGGGGGTGAATCCCCAGGCGGGGATGCTCTCTGTTGTCCAGTGCTTTTATGACGAGGAGCAGTATCGTTCCTGCTGTGATATTTGTCTTAAATTCCTTAAGCTCTATCCCGATTCGGATGACAAGGATACCATTGTTCGACTCTACACTGATTCCAAGAAACGCTTCGATATGTTGCAAGCCAAGGCAGCCCGACAGAGAACAGGAGAGCAGATTGTTATTCCTTCTGGTGGCGCAGGATTCTATCTGCCTGGATTCGAGCGATTTGTTAAGACCTTTGACGCTGGTTCCGTCATTATTTCTGAGTATGAGCCTGGTGAGACCTTCTATTTGATTCAGTCTGGCTCCATCCAGCTGGTGAAGTGTGTCAATGGAGTGAGAAAGAATTTGGATATCCTGCAGCCCGGAGAGTTCTTTGGGGAGATGGCGATTCTGGAGAATTCTCCCCGCTCCGCCACCTGCGTTGCCATTGACAAGGTGGAGGTGTTGGAATTCAACAAGGCCAACTTTGAGGTCCTTATCACAGGAAATCCCCAGATGGCCCTTATCCTGCTGAAGCTGTTCTGCAAGCGAATCTATGACCAGAAGCGCCGCATCAAGATTCTGGTTATTAGCGACCCCCAGTCCCGCATTGCCAGTGTTTTCATGATGTTTGATGAGATGAAGTCTCATCCTGGCAGTGCCTTGGATAAGTCCCGTAGATTTGATGTAACTGTTTCGGATTTAATCCAATGGTCCGGCTTGCCTGGTGATGTGGTGCGGGACGAGGTAAACAAGTTTGTTGAGAAACACCGGATCGAAGTCTTTGACAATTACATCGTTGTCAACAACATTGTTGACATGAAGCGGGTGGCGGAGATGAAGCGTGTAGAAGATATTCGTCGTGAACGAGGCTCTTTAGCCTGAGTCTCATTGACCCAAGCTTTCATTTTTTGTATACTAACCCTATATTTTTTGCCAACTTAGCTCACCTGGCAGAGCAGCACCCTCGTAACGTGCAGGTAGTCGGTTCAAGTCCGACAGTTGGCTTTAAAGAGGAGTTGAACCGACTACCGGTTTGGTTCCGCGTTTTGCGTAGCAAAAGGCGATAGTGAGGCGAAGCCTCACGCCAAGTCCCACAGTTGGCTTTTTAAAAAGAGGAGTTGAACCGACTACTGAAAAGGTTCCGCGTTTTGCGAAGCAAAAGGCGATAGTGAGGCGTGAGCCTCACGCCAAGTCCGACAGTTGGCTTTTTAAAAGAGGAATTGTATGCAAAAAGTGGTGGATTCATGGATGCCACCTTTGACTTGCCGCTGTCATGGAAGGTGAACCCATTGTCCTTGATGGAATTATGGCTATCGGATATACCCATTAAGCCTGAGGTTTCAGTTGAAATGGACATGACTGTTAATACCCATGGGAGGTAAAGCTGGGAGACAATGCTTTTAGTAAAACACTGGAAGCCACATTGAAAACCATGGGTGAAACTGACCGTCAGGTTGCGATGGAAGTGCTTGTCTCTGCAGGGCTATCCATTGAAGAGCTGGATATTTTGTTTGCTGGCTTGACCGTTCCTGCTTATTTGTGGCAGAGCGACTTGTCTTTATATGGAGTTAGTGTAGATTTGGAGCAGTGCTTGAGTCAGATTTGGGAGAATGTTGCTGAGATTGACGGAATAGAATTGTTGCCAGATGCTTTGTCTGACTTTGGTATTTATGGTTCAATGTTGCTTGTGTATAGAAGTGAAGAGCCTGCTGGAGTATACACTGTTCCCCAGGAGGCACGTGATACAGCCGTAGATATGAATGCTGCAAAAGAGATGACATTCCAATTGGTTTTGCTGCATCATTATACAGTAGATACAAAAAAAGCATCCTAAAGTCAGGATGCTTTTTTTGTTCTATTTTGTATTTTGGCTTACACCTTGAATTGCTCGATGCGAAGGGAGATGTCATGGATTGTGGCTTCCATTCGCTCGTTGATGTCAGAAAGGCTCTTGGCCTTTTCAAATATTTTTTGTGACTCATTTTTCATATAGCTCATGCTTTCGTCCATTTGATCGGTTGCGACCTGAAGCTTTTTGATTTCCTGTAGAATCAATTTATTTCCTTCGGACATTTCTGCAGAGGCGGTGCGAACCTCCAGGGTGCTGTTATTCATGGTATGGAGGGCGGTGGCGATTTTCTGGGAAACAGAACTGAACACTCGGTTCGATTCCTCGGAAACCATTTCCTCAATGGCGGAGTGAATCTTTGTGAGTTGGGTTCCGATGTTTCTGGACTGCTCGGAGGATGTTTCGGACAATTTCCTGATTTCATCGGCAACAAATATTTGATTATGTCGAGAAAATGGGTATACTGTGAAAATGACTGTAACCACCAATGTGCTCATAATTCAGCCTCCCCTTGTACAATTGAATACTCCCTATCCTGCGGGAGCCTATCTTAAATCCTTTTTTTCTGAGTTGCAGGCTCAAAATCCTCTGTGGAATCTCGGTGAAATCCGCTGGGTGGACGGATGCAATCTTTTGTTTCATAAAATTTTTTGCAAGGAAGGCCTGCGGCATATCTTTTCTGCAACAGAAAAACGAGCCTTGCAGCAGGCTGAACAATGGGAAAAATCTGGTGGCCGCAACGAGGCATTCAATGTGCGGAGGTATTTGAGTCAGCAGGACGGCTGGATCCACTGGATTGACTCCATTGTGGCCATTTTGCAGGGAAGCCAGCGGGAGCTGTGCCATGAATTTGTGGTGTCTCCTGCTGTTCCCCGGGGCCAGCGAATGGAAAATTTTTTGGCCGGCCTGGACGCTCTGCCCTCGGTGGATGATGCTGTGATTTTGGCTTCCCTGGCCTTGGCAGATCTGGCTGATTATATCGGGGCCTTTTTTGACTCCTCCTTTGAGCTTGTTCGTTATGGGGAGTCCCTGGCAGCTAGCCACAAGGGCTTTCAGGCGGTGGAGGAGGGCTTGGCCGCTCCTGTGCTGCAGGATTTTTACGGGCCCCTTGTTCGCGCTCTGATCCATGATTTTGGCAGGCTGGGAGAAGATGAGCGGCTTTTGCTGTGCGTGAGCTGTCCTTTTCCGGGAACCTTGGCGGGAGCTCTTTTTACCTGCAAGGAATTTAAGGAGGCCCTTGGGAGCAAGGTTTTTGTGGTGATGGGTGGCGGCTATGTGAACACGGAGCTGCGTCAGGTACGGGAGCCTGCCTTGGCCCGGTATCTTGATGCACTCAGCTATGACCGGGGATACGGCTCCTACTGGGATTTTTTCCGTCATTTGGTGGAGCTCGATGGAGCTGGTAGTGCTGGGCATTTCCCCGCTGAGATTAAAAGTCTTTCCCTGTACAAGATGAGGTTTTTTGGCGGCCAAGGAGCTGGTACTGGCAATGGAATTGACCGAAAGCCTGATGTGGTGGCGGTGGAGGATGGATTTACCGTCAGCCTTGCCCCGGACTACAGCGACATGGATTTTTCAAAATATCCACGCTTGGCAGATAGCTCCAATCCCATGCATCGATTATGGTCCGACGGGGCTTGGCTCAAGGCCTATCTTGCCCACGGCTGCTACTGGCATCAATGCGCCTTTTGTGATACCAGCCTTGACTATGTGTGTTCCTACAAAAAGGTTTCTGTAAGGGCCTTGTACAAAAGGCTTTTGAGTCAGGCTCAAGGGGCAGGGGTTTTTGGAGTGCATTTGGTGGACGAGGCGGCACCTCCTGCTGCCCTGCGGGATTTTGCCTTGGAAAACTTGGCTTCTCAGGGAGCCTTGGTATTTTGGGGAAACATCCGCTATGAAAAGGTGTTCAGCAGGGATTTGGCGGACCTGCTGTCCCATGGGGGCCTGCGGGCTGTTTCTGGCGGCATAGAGATTGCCTGTGGCACTGGCCTTGATGCGGTGAAAAAGGGAACGGACCTGCAAAGCATCGTGTCTGCCTGCGCCGCCTTTAAGGAAGCGGGAATTTTAACCCACGCCTACATGATTTACGGCTACTGGCAGGAAACACCCCAAATGCTCATTGATTCCATGGAAACCCTGCGACAGCTCTTTGCCTCTGGCCTTTTGGACAGTGCCTTTTGGCATAAGTTTGTGTTGACCCGCCATTCCCGTGCCTTTCAGGAGTGGAAATCTGGCTTGTATCCCGACCTGAAGCCCCTGGGTCTGGATGAGGGGGAGGAAAGCATTTTTGCTTCCAATGACCTTCGTTTTTTTGGGGAGGAAAAAAGTGCCAAATATGGAGCCCCCTTGAACCTAGCTCTTTCCGCCTGGATGAATGGAGAGGATTTGGATATGCCTGTGGCCAAGTGGTTTCCCTTTGCCGTGCCTCGCCCCTCGGTGGCACCAGACCTTGTGGAAAAGGCCATTGCAAGCTATGAGCTTCAGCGGGATAGCTCCCGCCGTGATTACGACAATTTTTGCAAGGACTGGGAAGGGTATTGCTGGCTCGGTGGCCGTCCCCTGGTGGTGACAGGGAAGGGCGGATTGCAGCTGAGCTGGAGCTACATGGGGGAGCTGTTCTACGGAAAATTTCCTGCCGGCACGAAAAAATCCCTGGCAGAGCAGGTGGCCTTGTGGCTGTATAATCGTGCCCCTGGAAGATGGAGTGAAGAAGGGCTGCAGGAAGGGAAGCGTTTTGGACTGGAGGAGCCTTCTGAAGAGGTAAGGGAAGGCTTGAAGTGCCTGTACAAAAAGATACGGGGAAGGGGCCTGTGCAGGGCCTTTTAGGGGGCTGTTGGTGGAAGAAAGGGATAATCCTGCATGAGGAAAAAGCTCCTGAAGATACAATGATTTCCAGGAGCTTTCTGATTGTTGGGATTTAGTGGAATTTATTTTCCGGTAAGATAGCCTACTACGCCTACAACCCAACCGGCGAGCACCACATAGAATCCCAGGTATGCATGCTTGAGGAAGCCCTTTGCAATGGTCTTGTAGATAACATTGTCGTTAAAACCAATGAACAGCACAACTCCTCCAGCAATGGACAGGAGCAATGCCACCAGCTGCAAGGTTTTCTTGTTTTTAGCATTGATAAAATTCAGTACAACCCCCAGAACAGCTCCGATGATAATCAGCAAGCCACCGATGGTGACAAATCCGAAATTATCAAAATCCAAAAAATTCAATCCATTTGGCTCGATTGGACCGGCCTTAAACATTGGGAGGAAAAAGCCTACAACTACCAAAATCATTCCAATAAGGTATAGCATTCCCATGGACTTCTTTTTCTTTGCCATGCATAAACTCCTTTGCTCAGTTTTACCTGATAATTGTATCATAAAGGAGTCAAAATATAAACTGGAAAACATCACCTTTTTTAGTCTGGTAAAAACAATTGGAAGGTAGATGTTTTGCCTTAAAAGCATTAATATATTTAGGTTATGAATTCTGTACTTTTTGCCTTTTTGCTGACCCTTTTTGCAGGCCTTGCTACTGGCGTGGGAAGTTTGCTTGCGTTGCTGACAAAGCGAACAAACACAAAATTTCTTGCGGTTTCCCTGGGATTTTCTGCGGGAGTGATGATCTACGTCTCTATGATAGAAATCTTTGTAAAGGCAAAGGAGTCTTTGATTGTAGTGCTTGGGGAAAAGGGAGGAAATTGGCTTACCGTAGGTGGATTTTTTGCTGGAATGCTGCTTATTGCGTTCATCGACAAGTTCATTCCTGAAAAAGAAAATCCCCATGAAATAAAAAGGGTGGAATGCTATATCGATGAGAATGGCAACGAGGTGTGTCCTGTGCCTTCCAATAATTCAAAATCAAAGTTATTGAGAACTGGCCTTTTTACTGCCCTGGCCATTGCGATCCACAACTTCCCGGAAGGCTTGGCCACCTTTATTTCCGGAATGCAGGAGCCCTCCTTGGCCATTCCCATTGCCATGGCTATTGCGATTCACAATATTCCAGAGGGGGTGGCAGTGTCGGTGCCAGTGTTCTTTTCCACCGGCAGCAAGAAAAAAGCCTTTGTGTATTCATTTTTGTCTGGTTTAAGCGAGCCTGTGGGAGCCTTGGTGGGCTTTACCATTTTGCGAAATTTCATCAACGACATAACCTTTGGGGTGGTCTTTGCCATGGTAGCGGGAATCATGGTGTTCATTTCCTTGGACGAGCTCTTGCCTTCTGCGCGGGAATATGGGGAGGCCCACCTTTCCATTTACGGATTGATTTCCGGCATGGTGGTCATGGCCTTGAGCCTTCTTTTATTTATGTAAGAAAAGTTAAAATTTGGTAAAAAACGTTAATATTTGCGAGATATAACTCTGAAAATACTGTGTGAAATGGGAAAAAATTGTATACTTATTTCATACTTAATTACTAGGAGTTGTCATGTCCACCACCTTGATTTTGATTTTTGGCCTGCTGATTGTGGCAGGAACCTTTGCCTCCAAGCTTAGCAATAAGTTTGGCGTTCCCGTGCTGCTGGTGTTTTTGCTTATCGGAATGGCTGCGGGAACCGATGGCTTGAATCTCATTCAACTGGATGATTATGGACTGACACGGGATGTGGCCAACATCGCCTTGCTGTTTATCTTGTTTGACAGTGGTTTTAATACAAAAAAGGAAAGCCTAAAAAAATACGCTGGTCCTTCCATTACCCTGGCCACTGCTGGTGTAGCTGTTACCGCCATTGCACTGGGATTTCTCCTTCACCTTTTGCTAAAGCTTGACCTTTTGTATTCCCTGCTGATTGGTGCCATCATTTCTTCCACCGATGCCGCCGCCGTCATGAATATTATGCGGGAACGCCCTGTAAAGGAGCGGGTTTCCTCCACCTTGGAAATTGAATCTGCCGCCAACGATCCCATGGCCATCTTGCTCACCACCTTTATGGTGAACATGGTGCTCCAGGGAGGAATGCCTGCTCCCGCTGAATTTGGCCTTTTGGTGCTGCAGCTATTGTGGCAGTTTGGCGGTGGCATTCTTGTGGCTGCTGTGCTGAGCCGAGTAGCTCTGTGGCTTTTCAATCGATTCCGCAGTGCCAACCAGTCCATGTACTATGTGCTGTACGTGGGAACCGTGCTTTCCATCTTTGGTGTGGCAGATTTGATTGGGGCAAACGGAACCATCGCCGTGTTCTTCGCTGGATTTTGGATGGGAAACAGCAAATTTGTGTTCAAGCGGGGATTGTCCCACTTTATCTCTGGCATTTCCACCTTTGCCAACATGGTGGTGTTCTTGATGCTAGGCTTGCTGGTGTTCCCTAAATCCATGGTGACGGTGTGGAGCTCCGGCTTGATTTTGGCCGCAGTCTTAATCTTTGTGGCTCGTCCTTTGACAGTGTGGCTGAGCACCTTGCCCTTCCGCTTTTCTAACAAGGATAGATTGTTCATTTCCTGGGGCGGACTGAAGGGGGCTGTTCCCATTATCCTGGCCACCTATCCTGCGGCCCAGGGCCTTGATGCGGATGGCATGATTTTCAACATCGTCTTCTTTGTGGTGGCCTTGTCCTGCCTCTTGCAGGGAAGCACCCTGTCCTTTCTGGCAAAAAAGCTGGGGCTTGCCATTCCGCCCCAAATCCACTCTCCCTATTCACTGGAGCTGTTTGCCTTGGACCACACGGACATTGATGTGGTGGACACCCTGATTCATGGGGAAAGTCCCTTGGTGGGAAAGCGTCTCATGGATTTGAAGCTGCCTCACTCCATGGTGATTTCATCCATCGTGCGGGGTGGAAAGCTGGTGTCTCCACGAGGGGCTACAGTGCTGGAGAACAACGACATTGTGTTTTTCATGGGAAACAGGAGGGAGGTGGAGCAGGTGATTGCATCAGGTGGAGCGGAAATCCTTGTTGAGGGTGCTGTCTGTGTCCTGCCGGTAGAGCATGAGGTCAATCCTGTGGAATGGCTCAGCGAAGGTTAAGCTCTTGAAGCTGGGAGCCAGAAGGTTCATTTTGAAGGCTAATACTCCTTCAGCTCCGCCAGCTCCTCCCACCGCAGATAGGCTGCCTCCAGTGTCTGGGTCAGCTGGTTGTACTCCTCCGTCAGGGCTCCCAGCCTGCTGAAATCTGTTTCTCCGCCAGAAAGCAAGGCTTCCAGCTCGGCCTTTCGCTCCTCATCCTCCATAATCCGCTCCTCCAGTGCCTGATATTCCTGCTGCTCCTTGTAGGTTCGTCGGCGTACCGTGGAGCTGGCGGTGGAGGCGGGGGCTTGTGCAGCAGGGGTGTCTTCCTTGGGAGAGGCCTCCTTAGGAGAGGTCTCCTTGAGAGGCTGCTTCTTTTCTTCCTGCCTCAAAAAATCAAGGTATTCGCTGCAGGTTCCCACAAAGCCAGACACCGCTCCAGAGCCGTCAAGAATCAGCATGGTGTCCACAGTCTTGTCCATAAAGCAGCGGTCGTGGCTTACCACCACAAGACAACCGCTGTAGCCTTCCAAAAAGGATTCCAGGATGGACAGGGTGAAGATGTCAAAGTCGTTGGTGGGCTCGTCCAGCACCAAAAAGTTGGGGTTTCCCATCAAGAGGCGCACCAGATACAGCCGCTTCATCTCCCCGCCAGACAGATTCGTTACAGCTGAATACTGGATTCGGCCCTCAAAGCCAAACTGCTCCAAAAGGCGGGGGGCAGAAAGGGTTTTGCCGTTGTTCAGGGTGATGACCTCTGCCGCTTCTTGAATGTATTCCAGTACCGTGGGAATGTGGCAGCCTTCCTTGGCCATTTCCATCTGGGGATTTTGCTGGTAGTAGCCAAAGACAGTGTTCACTCCAGTTTTGATGGTGCCCCTGTCTGGCTCAAGGCTGCCGGTAAGCAGGTTCAGCAGGGTGGACTTGCCCGTGCCGTTTCCTCCGAAAATCCCCAGTCGCTCTCCC
Organism: Treponema sp.; assembly: GCA_045586625.1. GTDB lineage: Bacteria > Spirochaetota > Spirochaetia > Treponematales > Treponemataceae > Treponema_F. The sequence continues at coordinate 16,205 of JAZNAS010000075.1, read as the reverse complement.
TTGCGGAAGCTGTAGGAGAAGTCCTTCAAAACAGTTGCTTTGCTTCCATCGGGGCGGGGCCAGTCTTTGGAAACATTTTCCAGCTCCAGAATGGTGCCGCCAAGCCTGCGACCGGCTACCTCAAAGGCAAAGCCCTTGTCAGCGGCAAATTTCTCCCGGTTGATCATGCGGTGGATGGCATCTACCCTGGCCCGTGCCTTTGTTCCCCTGGCCTGGGGACCCCGCAAAAGCCATTCCCGCTCCGTCCGCAGCACTGACTCGATGCGCTTTTCCGTGTTTGCCTCTATCTCCGCCTCGGTGGCTTTTTTTTCCAGGTATTGGGAGTAGTTTCCCGTGTAGAGCTTGATTCGCTTTCGGGCCAGCTCGTAGATGGAGGAGCATACATTGTCAAGGAAGTAACGGTCGTGGGTCACCATCAGCACGGCCCGCTCCGTGGTGCGTAAATACTCCTCCAGCCAGGCGATGGACTGGACGTCAAGCTGGTTGGTGGGCTCGTCCAAAAGCAAAAGGCCCGTGTCATCAATAAGGACCTGTGCCAGAGCCACCTTTTTTACCATGCCGCCGGAAAGGCTTCCCATGGTGGGGGACAGGTCGGTAATTCCCAATGTGGTAAGGATTTGTTTGATTTGTGACTCGTAGTTCCACAGGTCTCGCCGGGTCATTTCCTCTGAAAGCTGATCCAGCTGGTCCTGCAGCTGGGCGGAGGCCTTGGAATCCAGCTTGTCTGTGGCAGAGAGCTTTTGGCACACCTCCTCGTACTGCTGAATCACCTTCAGCTTGCTGCTTTCTGATTTGAAGATGTGCCCACGGATGGTATCCTGGGGATTGTAGACAGGATTTTGGGGGAGGAAGGAAATGCCGCATTCCCTTGCGGTGACAATGGAGCCTTCCTCGCTGGTGAGTGTCCCGGCAATGCAAGCCAGCAGGGTACTTTTCCCGCAGCCATTCCTTCCAATGAGGGCTGCCTTTTCTCCGCTGTTGAGGCCAAAGGTGACGCCAGAAAAAAGGGGCTCATCCCGTCCAATCTTACCCAAATCCTTGATAGAAAGCACATTCATGACTCAAGAGTATAGCAGAAAGGACGGGAATTGTCATGGTAGTGTGGATTAGCCCACCACGCCGTTCTTGTACACTGATGCAGTCAGGAATTTACCCTCAGCACCGATTTTCTTTCCGGCAAGCTCCACAAAGCCGTCCTTGGTAATCAGGGGGAAGGAAAAGAATTTGTCGCTCTTGACGTAGCACAGCTTTTCCTCTGGCGGCTCCAGTCCCTCTGGCTCCAGCTGGGTTCCCACGGCAAATTCTGGGGCAAAAAGCACCTCGCAGGTCTCATGCTCCTCGTCAGCCGCCTCTGATGCTGCCAGCAACATGCCATTGCTGCGAACCCCACGGAAATTGGCGGGTTTCAGGTTGTACACCAGGACGATGTGCTTGTCCTGCAATTCCTCCGGCTTGTAGAAGGGCACGATGGAGCTGACAATCTGCCGAGGCTCCTCGTCGCCGCAATCCAGTGTCAGGATGTAGAGCATGGTTCCACCGGGATGCTGCTCCACCTTGATGATTTTTGACACCTTCAGCACTACCTTGTCTCGGAATTGCTCTGGAATATTTTCCTGCAGTTCAATCTGTTGGGACTGGTTCTGGCTTGTTTCTGTTGCTTCTGCCATACTGTATTTCTCCTCAAATTAAAATTTCTAATGGAATTGAACATCATTATAGTAATTGGAAAAAAAATATCCACGATTTTTAAAATTTTTTTTGAAAAAACGCATTTTTTTTAAAGTTCACGCTAATAATAAATATAGAAGGATGCTTGGTTCTAAAGTCCCGAATACTTTCCCCCTTTGGTGACTTGATACCTCCTTTTCTTCTTTGCACCAAGCATGCCTTCTAATTTTTTTCAAGGACATGACAATGCAGATTTTCAGTTTTTCTCCCTTTGGCTACGAAGGTGCCATTGTTACCATTGAAGTTGACCTGCGCCGTGGAATTCCTGGTGTGGACATGGTGGGCTTGGCAGACGGAGCGGTGCGGGAATCTCGGGAGCGGATGCGGTCCGCCTTGCTGAACTCTGGCTTTCAATTTCCCCCGGAACGAATTATCATCAGCCTTTCTCCCGCTGATTTGAAGAAGGAAGGGGCAGGCTTTGACTTGGCCATTGCCCTGGCGGTGCTGGCGGAGGCGGCGGAAGCAGGTTCTGTGCCGGAGGGCCGTTGTCTGATTATGGGAGAGCTGGAGCTTTCTGGTCGGGTGCGAGCTGTTCGTGGAGTAAATGCCGCCGTCGCAACTGCTCGGGAGCAGGGGATTTGCTGTTGCATCGTGCCCGCTGACAATGCCCAGGAGGCCCGCTCTGTGGCAGGGATGAAGGTCTTTGCCGCCAGGGACTTGAAGCAGGCCTTTGCCGGGCTCTTGTCCTATTCCGCTTGGGAGAAGGAAGCCTCCTGTGCCGTGGAGCCAGGGGGGCAGGATGAGGTGGAGTTCATGGCCTTGTCTCCAGAGCTTGAGCTGGCGGATGTTCGTGGTCAGTCCCAGTTGGTGCGGGGCTTGCAAATCGCCGCCGCGGGAGGCCACAATCTTTTGGCCTTTGGTCCTCCTGGCTGTGGAAAAACCCTTGCCCTGCAAAAAATCCCTGGCCTCCTGCCCCTGCTCACCTGGGGAGAAGCCCAGCCTGTCACCCGGATTTACAGCTTGATGGGGCTTTTGCCCCAGAACCAGTCCTTGCTGCGGGAGCCTCCCTTCCGAATGCCCCATCAAAGCGCCAGCTTGGAGGGCATGGTTGGTGGTGGCTACCACTGCAGGCCCGGAGAGATTTCCTTGGCCCACAATGGAGTGCTTTTTCTGGACGAAGCCTCTGAGTTCAAAACCTCTGTCCTGCAGGCTTTGAGAGTGCCACTGGAAACAGGTCAAGTCACTTTGACGAGGGCTGGCCGTAGCACCTGTTATCCCTGCCGCTTCCAGCTTTTGGTGGCCACCAATCCCTGCCCCTGCGGTAACTTTGGGGTGCCAGGAAAAATTTGTTTGTGCAGCATGAAGTCGGTGGAGCAATTCTGGCGGAAATTTTCTGCTCCCTTGCTGGATCGGATGGATATTCGGGTTCCTGTGCTTGTTCCAGAGGAGGGAAATACCGAGTACAAGACTACGGCGGAATTGCGGCCTGCCATCAAGCAGGCGGTGGCAATCCAGCGGCAGCGGCAGGGAAAGCCCAACGCTCAGCTTTTCCCGGAGGAAATTACTGAAATATGCCAGTATACTGCCGCCGCCCAGCAGGTGCTTGGTCGGGCAGTCCAGCAGGAGGGCTTTTCTCCCCGAGCAGTTGCCAACTGCCTCAAGGTCGCCCGCACCATTGCAGACATGGCCTCTACCCCAGTGATTGGAGCAGAGGCCATGGAAGAAGCGGTACAATTCCGTCGCAACGAAGGCGGAATGAGTATGTGCTTTTAAGGATTTTTTTGTCAGCTCATTCAGTGAAAAGGGGAGTGGAAAGATACCGCTCTCCCGTGTCGGGCAGGATCACTACAATGGTCTTGCCCTTGCTTTCAGCCCGGCGAGCTATCTGGATGGCAGCCCACAAGGCTGCACCAGAGGAAATGCCCACCAGTACTCCCTCGCTCTTGCCCAGCAATCGGCCTGTTTCAAAGGCATCCTCGTTGGCCACCGCAATGATTTCATCGTAGACCTTTGTGTCCAGCACCTGGGGAACAAAGCCCGCTCCAATGCCCTGTATTTTGTGGGCTCCTGCCACACCCTTGGAAAGCACTGGCGAATCAGTGGGCTCCACCGCCACAACCTGCACCCCAGGAACCTTTTCCTTCAGGTACTGGCCCACACCAGTAATAGTTCCACCAGTTCCCACTCCCGCCACAAAGAAATCAATGGCTCCATCTGTATCCTGGAAGATTTCAGGTCCTGTAGTTTCACGGTGAACCTGTGGATTGGCAGGATTCTCGAACTGGCCGGGGATAAAGCTGTTGGGGATTTGCTCTGCCAACTCCCTTGCCCGTTCAATGGCTCCCTTCATGCCCTTGGCTCCCTCGGTAAGCTCTAATTCTGCTCCGTAGGCCTTGGCCAACTGGCGGCGCTCCACAGACATGGTTTCTGGCATAACGAGAATCAGCTTGTAGCCACGGGCTGCAGCCACAGCGGCCAGTCCAATGCCGGTGTTGCCAGAGGTTGGCTCAATGATGGTGGCTCCAGGGTGAAGTTTGCCCGCTGCCTCTGCGGCATCAATCATGGCCTTTGCAATTCTGTCCTTCACAGAACCTGCTGGATTAAAAAGCTCCAGCTTTACAAGAATGCGTGCTTCCAGTCCCAGTTGCTTTTGGAGCCGAGTAAGCTCCAGCAGGGGAGTTCTTCCAATAAGCTGGTCTGCGGAAGTATAAATCTTTGCCATGGTGGCCTCCTGTCAGTGTATTATTGGATGTGATTGTACTTTTCTTTTCCTACTGAGTCAATAGGAAAATAGGGTGTAAGAAAAAGGTGATTGTATAATTCCGTCAACTCTTTGTCCAATCCTCAATTCTTATCCAAGGAATTCTTGAGAGCTCTTCGTGATTGTTTGTAACAATTGTTAGGTCTCTTGTCATCCCTTGGGCTACAATTTGCATATCATATGGGCCAATGAGCTTGCCCTGTTTTTCCAAATAGGCACGTATGATTCCGTTGGAATTCTGATGGCTTGGCTGTTTCCACTTAAATACCTTTGTACGAATCATGATTATAACACTCCTAAAAATAGTATATACGTAAGTAGATATAGCTGCCAAAATTTTTGAACAAAAAAATAAGGAGTTGCTGTCGCAACTCCTCTTAGTTTACCGGCGAAGAGACTTGCCCCGTCGTCGGCAAACGTCCTGTTTACCTCCTTCGGGAACGCCTTCACCGCCTGGCGCCACCATCCATGGTGGCTTACCTCGCCAGCTCGGCGGCGGTTCCGGAGTTCAAGTCTCTTGAACAAAAAATAAGGAGTTGCTGTCGCAACTCCTCTTAGTTTACCGGCGAAGAGACTTGAACTCTTACGCAGTCGCCCGCAATAGATTTTGAGTCTATCGTGTCTACCATTCCACCACGCCGGCTCGGTTCGCAAAGAATAGCATATCAAAAGGATTTAATCAAGGGGGAAAAGAAAGAAAGATTGAAAAAACTATTTTTTTAAGGCTAAACAAAATCTCTGTGTCGTGGTATAGTGAAGCCCATGGAAGGGCAGCGTTTTATTTCGGTGGAAAGATGTAGTGTGTGGGTAAGGAACCAGGAGGTGATTCAGCCATTTTCCTGGAGCCTGCAGGAAGGACAGACGTGGTTGGTAACGGGGCCAAGCGGTGGAGGCAAGGAACAGTTTATTCAGGCCTTGGCAAATCAACGGGAAGAGGCTCGGAAACCGGTGTTTCGGCCAGAGCCTGCCAGCTTGGAGAATTGCGCTGGGGGGCAGTATTGTAATGGTTTTTCTGACACAACCCAGCTGGTGTCCTTGGAGACGGCGGCTGCCTTGATCCAAGAGGAGCGGAGCAGGGACGAAGGTGACTTTGTCGAAGGGGGCATTGACATTGGTCGGACTGCCGCCAGCTTTATGTGTGAAGTATTGCCTGAGCCTGTGGAGGTGGCCACCTTGGAGCAGCTGCCTCAGGTACAGCTGTGTGGTGTGGCTTCCGTGCTGAATCGTGGGGTAAAATATCTTTCCACGGGAGAGGTGCGGCGGGTGCTTTTGTGTCGCAGCCTCCTTTCCTCCTGCCAGCTGTTGATTTTGTCGGAGCCCTTTGCGGGGCTTGATGTGCAGTCCCGCAGTATCTTGAAGAATTTCTTTTCCGAAAGGATGAAGTCCCATCAGTCTCCTATTATCCTGCTTTCCATGGAGTCCGTGGATTTGGAGGGATTTCAAGGTATTCCTTCTGGAATTACCCACGTGGTGGAGTTTGCTGAAGGAAGGCTTTCTTTTCAGGGAGGGATCCGGGATTACAAAAATCTGCTGACTATTCGTGAAAAAGAAGCAGGAGGTGAGGAGCAGCAGCAAGAGCTTCGTCGTCAGGCAGAATCCTCCTTCCATGAGCTCCATTCCCAGCAAACTCTTTTTTCCAGCCACCCTTCACCAGCAGTATCGGAAGCTTCCCGGAGTCAGCTGGAAATCTTGGTAGATATGAAGGATGTGCGGGTGGTTTGGGGTGACAAGGTGGTGCTGAACAAACTGAACTGGCAGGTACGTGCTGGAGAGCATTGGCTGGTGCGAGGGCCCAACGGTTCAGGAAAAACCACCCTGCTGGAGCTGATTACCGGAGACAATATGCAGGTATTTTGCAACAATGTCTCCATCTTTGGTCGCCGTCGTGGTACAGGAGAAACCATCTGGGAGCTAAAGGAAAAGATGGGTATCGTATCCTATCGCTTGCATCTGGAATACCGCATGGTTGGGGGAACCGATATAGAGGCGGTGCTGCTTTCTGGCTTTCATGACAGTATTGGCCTGTATCAGCAGCGTTCCCAGGTGGAGCAGATGGCGGTGGAGCGATGGCTGGAAATCGGTGGCTTTCAGGGGCGGGGACATGAAGCCTTCAACTCCCTGTCCTACGGGGAGCAACGTGCCATCCTGATTTTGCGGGCGGCGGTAAAATGTCCCCCGCTGCTGATTCTTGACGAGCCCTGCCACGGTCTGGACGGCAGTCAGCGTAGCCGCATCCTCCACCTGCTGGAAACTATCGCTGCAACAGGAACCACCACCTTGCTTCATGTAACCCACGATGTTGCTGAGGTGTTGCCCTGTGAGCAGCATATTCTGGAGCTGGAGTCTCGGCTTGCTCCCGATGATGATGAAAATGCCTGTTACCGAATTTTAAATGGAGTTTGATATGATTAACATGATGAGAAAAAATTATTTTGGTTGCAAAAAAAACGTAAGTATTGTGGTGGTGATTCTTTTTGCTGTGAATTTCGCATTGGCCGCTTCTCGTCCCAATACAATCATGGAGCCACCCTTGGTTTCTGAAACGGATTCCTCGCCTGAGCCTGCACTGCAAGGGGAGCCAGCCATGATCGGAAGCCACGTCATTATAGAAGCTCCCAATCCTGCCCCCAGTGCCACTAATTTTTTTGAGGTCTGGGCCTATTTGATTGCCGGCAGTGAAGAATATTTAAAACCAGAATATCCCATTACTGACTTGGGCTATTTCAGTGCCGAGTTGAACACCTACGGTGAGCTGGTTGGAGTGCCAAATCCAAAAAAACTTGTGGGATATCAGGGGCGCATTCATCTTGTGGTGGCCTGCAACAGCACCTCTCTTACTCACTTTGCCCTGGCACCTGAAGGAGCTGTTCGGAGCAAGCTGATTGATGACTTGGTGAGGGCCACTGCAAACTTTGACGGCCTGCAAATCGACTTTGAGCTGGTGCCAAAGCGTGATGTGGACACCTTCCACTCCTTCATCAAGGAATTGCGACAACGACTCCCAGATAAAATCCTTTCCCTGGCCCTTCCTGCCAGAACGAGGACATTGGAAAGCGACGTGTACGACTACAAGCGGTTAAGTGCCGTGGTGGACAAGGTTTTTGTCATGGCCTACGATGAGCATTGGTCGTCAAGCAAGCCCGGGCCCGTTGCCTCCATCGACTGGTGCAACAACATTACCAAGCATTCCCTGGAGACCATTGGCCGTGACAAGCTGGTGATGGGGCTGCCATTCTATGGTCGTACCTGGGGAAATGTCTCCCTGAACAGGGCATTTTATTTTTCAGGTATCCAGCGGATTATGCGGGAAAATAATGTCACCTCAGAGCAAGTCACCAGGGAAAACCACATTCCCACCTTTAGCTATCAGGTTCCAGCGGTAACGGTAACTGGCTACTACGATGATGTGCATTCCCTCACCCTTCGCCTCTCCAATTATTTCGACGCAGGTGTCAAGGCGGTGGGATTCTGGTGTCTCGGCCAGGAGGATCCTCGGATTTGGAGCCATATTTCCATATCCCAGCGGGAACAGCTGACTCCATAAGCTGTAATTGAACCTCCTGTTCTTGCTGAAAAAAAACTTTGCAATTTCATTTTCTGGGTGTATACTATAAAAGTAGTACAGCTCGTTTTCAGTATCCTTGAACAGTTGTACTATCTGATTAATTTATTCTCCAGGAGGTTTTCTATGACAACATCAGTAAACGCAGTTGGGTTTGATTTTGAGCAGGATCAGTTGGATCTCATTAACAAGAAGATTGAGAGAATAAAGTATGCCGACGGTTTGATTGTGGATTTTATCCTTCGGGTGAAAGAGGACAAGAAGTTCATCTTTGACTGCTCCGTTAATTTCCGTTGGGGAACAGTAGCCCATGTGTCTGCGGAGGATTATGACTTTGCCGCAGCCCTGAACAAGCTGATGGATATTCTTGATCAAAAGGTTCACAAGGAAAAGGAAAAGATTCAGGAAAAGAAATAATTTCGTCATGTTTTAAGGTAGAAAATCAAGGTCTTCTGACTTGATTTTCTGCATCACAATTGGGAAGGGTAATATCTGTTGGTGTCCGCCACAGGAGGCTACAGGTATCTGCCCTTTTTTGTGTCCTTGCCTTGCAAAAATGTATGGTAGTGTGTATAGTAAGATAGCCATGCCTGATAGAAAGTTTACCGTGCTAGATCTCTTGGATTTAGACCTAAAAGCACACAATTCTCTGGATCTCAATTGTCTTTGTGGCCGAAAAGGGCTTGTGCGTGTTATTACCGTTCCCGACTTGAATCGCCCTGGCTTGGCGCTCACTGGTTTTTATGATTCCTTTGCCTATGATCGGGTGCAGCTATTTGGTCGTGGAGAAATTGCCTATCTGAATAGACTTTCCTCAGAAAAAAATACCAGCACCATTAGGAGATTGTTTGATTATGAGCTGCCCTGCTGTGTGTTTACCCGAGGCTTGGAGCCTCCCCAGGAGTTTTTGGACATAGCCGATGAAGCCTGTTGTCCAGTGCTTCAAACAACTCTGGACTCCACGGAATTTTCAACCCGGCTCCTGCGCATCTTCTCTGATATCTTTGCCTCTCGAAAAAGCATCCACGGTGTTTTGGTGGAAGTCTTCGGTGTTGGCATTGTTCTCACTGGTGATTCTGGAGTTGGAAAAAGTGAGACTGCCCTGGAGCTTATTGAGCGCGGGCATCGTCTTGTGGCGGATGACGTGGTGGAGCTCCGTTGTGTAAACGGAAACACCTTGCTAGGTCGGGGAGCCAACCAGATGATAAGTCACCACATGGAAATCCGTGGTCTGGGTATCATCAATATTTCCCAGCTGTATGGAGTAGGCTCCATTAGGGAACAAAAGGAAGTGCAGCTGGTGGTAAAGCTGGAGGAGTGGAAGGCAGACAAGGTTTACGACCGCCTCGGTACAGAGCAGCATACCCAGGATATTTTGGGTGTGCAGATTCCCTTCCTTGAAATTCCAGTAAAGCCCGGTCGAAACCTGCCCATCATTATCGAGACTGCGGCCATGAATGAGCGTCTCAAGTCCATGGGCTACTATTCCGCCAAGGAATTCAACCAGAATATTCTCAAGTGGATAGAAACTGGTGCGGCTCAGGCTGCATATTACGGTAGTGACGATTCCTATTAAATAAATATGATTGTTCATCAGGGGGTTTTTATGGTAGAGAAAATTTTGACGGTTCGTAATCGAGCGGGGATTCATGCACGTCCTGCATCCTTGATTGCTCAGACTGCAAATAAATTTTCTTCTGAGATTTTACTGGAAAATAATGACACCACAGTAAACGCCAAGTCCATTATGGGAGTTATTACCATGGCTGCTGGATACAATACGAATCTGGTGCTGAAGGCCGATGGCAGCGATGCCGCCGATGCTGTGGCTGCTATTGCCGCTCTCTTTGAAAATAAATTTGAGGAAGAATAGCTTATGAAGGCGCTTACCGGCCGGCAACTGGAAATATTGAATTTTGTTCGCACTTATTCTTTGGAAAATGGTTGCCCTCCTACAATTCGTGAATGTGCCAGCCATTTCAACATCTCGTTGGGTGCGATTCAGTGCCATTTTGCCGCCCTCCAGAAAAAGGGGTATCTTTCTCAGTCCGACAAGCGTTCCCGCTCTGTTCGGGTGATTATGGATGAAGAAGGCTATGAGCCACCACCATCAGTTACTCGTGTTCCGCTTTTGGGAGCTGTGGCTGCGGGAAAGCCCTTGCTTTCTGAAGAAAATTATGATGGTTATGTAAATTTATCAGAACCCTTCGTTAAAAATGACGGAACCTACTTTGCCCTCAAGGTAAAGGGGGCTTCTATGATTAATGCAGGAATCCTTGATGGTGACATCGCCGTTATTCGTCAATGTAATATGGCTGACAATGGGCAAATTGTGGTGGCGGTTTTAGATGATGCCATTACCCTCAAACGTTTTTACCGTGAGTCAAACCGTGTGCGCTTGGAGCCAGAAAACGATGACTTCAAGCCCATCTATTGCCAAGATGTTCATATTGTCGGTACTCTTTCCAGCATCATCAGGAATTATTGATGAGTCATGTACCAGTTTATTTGTTCACTGGGCCAGAGGTGGGTGAACGAAATGATGCTATTCTTCAGCTTCGAGTGGCAGCTAGAAAAAAGTCCGGAATCCTGGACGAGCACTCCTTTTATGCCTCGGAAACAAAATTCCCACAGATTATGAATCTGTTGCTCAGCGATTCCCTTTTTTCCGCCGCACGTTTTGTGGTTTTCCACGGAGCAGAACTGCTGAAAAAGAAAGAGGACCTGGAGCTGTTGGCCTCTTGGATAGAGTCAGCCTCAGAAAGCCAGACAGTGCTGGTGCTGGTTTCCGATGAGGTCAGCTGTGATAAAAAGCTGGAAGCCTTGATTCCCAAAGCAAACAAACAGATCTTTTGGGAGTTGTTTGAAAATCGTAAGGAACAGTGGCTGGTAAATTTTTTCAAGAAGAATGGTTTTTCCCTTTCCTCCGATGCCATGGAATTGATTCTGGATATGATTGAAAACAACACGGATGCCCTCAAAACAGAATGCTCCCGTTTTTTTCTTTGCTTTCCGCCTGGTCATCATGTTACAGCGGAGGATGTGGAGCAAATTCTTGCCCATAATCGGGAGGAATCACCCTTTACACTTTTTGATGCCCTGTGCGAGGCAAATCGTCCTGCTGCCCTTCGTTTGGACACCTCCTTGGGAATCCTGCAGAAGCTACGGCTTTCCAAGGATTCCTCCGGCATCCAACTCATTGCGGGGCTCACCTATTGTTTTCGTCGTTTGCTGTCTTGGCATCAGCTGCTGCGGGGAAATTCTTCTCCTTCAGAGACAGACTATCGTGCCAGCGGCTTTGTGTCAAAAAAGTCCCGTAGCCAATATCAAGATGCAGGTCGGCTGTGGGGGCCTGCTCAAACGAGTCAAATTCTTGCTCTGCTGGCACGAAGTGATATGGAAATGCGGTCAGCTGGTACTGCCTTGGAAGAAACAATTCTCCAAACCATCCTTTATTCCATTGTCATGAAAAAAGGGGAGCCACTGGAGTCCTATCGGGAAATTCCCTTTTAGTTTTCCATGGAGCTGATAATCCGGGCCAATGTTTGAAGCTCTTCCTGGGTCAGGGTAATTCCCTTGCCCATTTTTTGATGGTCTGGAGACCAGCTGCGGATGTCGTACTTCGCTTCTCTTCCGCTCCAAGAAACCAGGTTGAGTTCCACCTGCCATCCTCCCTTACCTTGGGAAATTACACCAATTTGCTTTTCAATGGAAAAGGTAAAATCGTCTGCCATTTTTTTCTCCTGAAATACTGAAAGGCTCAATCAAAAATTTGATTGCACACATACACCTACTATAATTATAGCACGGAATTGAGAAAAATCTGCTTTTTGTGGCTATCTATTTAATTTTTTTTTCATTTGCTTCAGATTCTACTTGCTTGAATGTATTATGTGCTGTATCCTTGATACCATCTCATGTTTTATTTGAATGAACTGCAAGAGTGAATGGGTATTTTGTAGTTCATGTTCGCTGACTTTCAGCGAAAAAAAACTGAAAAGACCTTTTCGAGGAGGGTATTGTGAGAAGGCATATACGTCTTTTGTTTCTTTCTGTTTTACTGTCCCTAGTGATTTTTTTCATAGGATGTAGCTCCACCCCTGAAGCCGAAACAGCGGCTCCTGCTACAGAATCGAGTGCACCTGCTGTTACAACCGCCCCTGTTGAGTCTGTATCAAACGATGAGGCGGCTGCACAGGCAGCTCTTTTAGCTGCAGAAACCGCGGGTCTTATGGCCGAATTAACCGCTGCCCGTGAGCTTGCTGTTGCTTCTGGCGCTGATTCTCTTTTCCCGGAGGAATTTGCAAAGGTTTCTGCCGAGTATGACGCATTGATAAAAGCCCAACAGGAAAATCCTGATGCAGATTATCGCAGCCAGATTGAAGGCTTGCGGGATACCTACCTGGCATTGGCAAAGCTTTCCCAGGCCACAGAAATGCGTGAACGGATTGTAAATGCAGGTCTGCAGGATTCTGATCCTGACAATTTCCAGAAAGGCGACGCAGCCTTGGAGCAGGTGCAGCTTTTGTATCATGAAGGGGCTGCTGGTTCTCAGCTGGTAGAACAGGCTACCATTGCCTATGATTCCTACTTTGCCATTCTTTCCGCTAATTATGATACCATGTGTCAGTCCCAGCGTGAGCTGGCCCTGGCTGCCAAGGAAAAGGCTGACTCCATTAAATCTGCCATGGCAGCCAAAGATGAATATGCTGCAGCGGCCCTAGTGCTTTCTGGTGCGGAGACTGCATATGCTGGCAAGGTTTACGACAAGGCCTATGATGGTTTTGTAGAAGCTGCAAAGCAATTTACTGCTGTTTACGATGATGTATTTGTACGCCGGGCTACTGCAGAAGAGGCTATTCGTCGTGCCAAGCAGAAGGTGGATGCCTCTGCCGCCCTTGCACAGGAAGCGGATGAGATTGCCCCCTTGCAGGATGAAACTACCAACGAAACTCTCGGTGGGGGGGATGAATTATGAGAAAACTTCTTGTCATTGTAGCTATTTTCCTTGTGCCATTTATGGCGGTAGCTGCCAGTTATGCAGACAATGAATATCAAAGGCTGGCAGAGGCCTATGCTGTGAGAGCTCAAAATGCCTTTGATTCCGGTGAATATGAGCTGGCGGTAGAGTATACCACCAAGGCAGAAGAAAATGCTGAATTGTCCAGACAGTATGTGGAGATGATGTTGCTTCGTTCAGATGCAGACACCCAGATTCGTGTTGCACGGAATCGCTTGGTGTGGGCCCGCAGTCTCAAGGCTGACGAGAATTTCCCTGAGATGTATGACGAAAGCATGTCCTTGGTTGAACAGGCTCAGGCAGCTTTTTCTGCTGAACGGTATGAGGAGGCTAAATTGCTGGCTCTTCAGTCCATGGATGCATTGTCTGGTTTGCAGGAAATGGATGATGAACGAAAGCGCATCGAGGCAGAGGCCTTGGCCGCTGCCTCCGTTCCTGCTGGCACCTATCCAGAGTACTACATCATTCACGACTGGAATAAAACAAAGGACTGCTTCTGGAACATTGCTGCCAAGCCCTTCGTGTACAATGATCCTTTCAAATGGGAAATCCTGTACAATGCAAACAAGGGTGTTTTGGACAATGCCTCCAATCCCGACGTTATCCAACCTGAAATTACAATCCGTATTCCCAGTATCGCTGGAGAGGTTCGGGAAGGAACATACGACCCAGAACTTGAGTATAGTGTATTTGAAAAGAAATAGCTTTGGTTAAAGCTCCTGATTCGTTAAAAAAGACTGTCCTCTTGTGGTGGGACAGTCTTTTTTTATACCTTTTTTTTATAATTTCTGTATAAATCCATGGCAGCTGTCATAAGTGCATGTGGAAATTCCTGGGTTCCCATCATGGCATAAACCTCATCCTCTGGTAGGGTAAAGTAATCAACAAATTCATCCCGATCCAGTTCTTGGGTTCCTGTAGCGACTAAATCTTCCGCAGCATAGCAATGAACCTGATTGGAGAAAATCGCAGGATTGGGACTCATGCTTCCCAAATGAACAATCTTTCCTGCCTTATATCCTGTTTCTTCAAGTAATTCTCGTTCAGCCGCCTGTGCAGGGGTTTCTCCCTGGTCAATTACCCCACCAGGAAATTCGGTGCTCATAGATAAGGAGCCATGTCTCCATTGTCGTACCAAAACGAACCTTTTGGGATTTTCCAGTACAGGAATAACGATTACCCAGTCGGGAGCATCTATTACAATGTAATTTCCCTTGGAACCATCTGGAGCTGTACTTGTTTGTTGCTGCACAGTAAGAATCGGAGCGGAGTAGAGTAATTTTTTCTCTCCTGCCTGCCATTGTAGCTTAGAATCATCCATAATCAACGAATCCTTATTCACTGAATGACAAAATATAAATCCTTTGACATTCTGGTAGTTTGCGATTATCCTATGATTATAGTTTTCATAAAAAAACTCAAGGGCTTTTCTTGGCTTAGCATTGTTTTCTACATGAAAATTGCATTGTCACCCTTGTGTTCTCGTTCGTATATTGGAGGTGTAATATGGCTGTTATAACTATTTCGCGTCAAGTTGCCGCCCTCGGAGATGAAATTGCCACAGCTGTGGCTCAGCGAATGAATTATGCTTTTGTCGGTCGTCAGGCAATCGAGCAAAAAATCATCGATTTGGGCTTTCCTGCAGAGAAACTAAAGAAATATGATGAACGAAAACCAGGTTTCTTTGCCTCCCTGACAAAAGATAGGGACGAATATCTTGATTATTTACAGACTGCTGTTTTAGAGGCCGCTTCCCAGCAGAATTGCATATTAATTGGGCGTGGTGCATTTGCCATTTTAGAGGATTTGCCTAACCTGTTGTCATTGCGTTTTGTCGCAAAGGATGAAATTCGCCGTCAGCGTCTTATAAATGAATTTTCTTGGGAAGAAAAACAGGCGGTACAAAGAATTACGGAAAGTGACACAAATCGCCTTGGTTTTCACAAAAGCTTTTTTAATTTGAATAATGAAGATCCATCTCATTATCATTTGGTCATGAACACAGGCTTGCTGGATGTGGAATCTGCCACCGAGACAATCGTTCATTTTTGCAACCAGATTATTACCCAGGAAAAAGAAGAGGCTGGGAAGAAAAAGTTAGAAGAGCTTGTAAAAGCCCAGCATCTAGTAAACAGGTTGATTTTTGAGCATAAAATAAGCATTAGCTTCCTAAAAGCGGTGGTTACAGATAATCGTGTCATACTACAAGGTGTGGCCGATTCTATGGCGGCTGTAGAAAAGGCTATTGGAATTTCCTCTGAAATTATGCAAGGGTATGTGGTAGAGTCGGCTGTTAGTGTTGTTCAAGATTTTAAATCATATCCATGACTTGAGAGTGGTGTACTTTACACAATAAAGAATAAACAGGTATACTCATTTTATGAGAGTTGCAGATAGATTTACGTTGTCACGCATTGTTTTGTCTCCTGTATTTTTCTTGCTGTATTTTTTACCAGCATGGACAGGGTTTTCTCCCTCTATCTCTGTTTGGATTTTAATTCCACTTTTAGCGTTCATGGAGTTTACTGATTTCTTGGATGGTTTTTTTGCAAGAAAACTAAAGGCAGTAAGTGATTTTGGAAAACTTTTTGATCCATTTGCAGATGTTTTGGTTCACCTCACCACATTTTGTTGCCTCGTAATTTCTGGCTATATGCCTGGAATTATTTTTATGCTAATTTTATATCGAGAATTCTGTATGAATTTTATCCGAATGATGGCAATTCAAAAGGGGGTTGCAATTGGAGCTCGTAAAGGTGGTAAATTCAAAACCGTTCTCTACGTAGTCACTACATTCTACTGTTTGGCAATAGAGTCTTGTGTAAGATTGAAGATTGATATTTCTTCAATTATCATAGGCTTAAATGCAGGAAAAAATATTCTTCTTGCACTGTGTTTGATAGCAGCATACGTTTCATTTACTGATTATCTTGTTCATTTTGGGGGACTACTAAAAAATACAGAAAAAAAATAAAAAAAAGATCTTGTATGCTTGACAGTTTAAGTGTTATATGATACATTCTCACAGATTGTTGCAAGACAGGCACGAGAGTGGCCGGTCGAGCGGCAGCGAGAAAGAAAACATGAAAAAGTTTTCGGGAAGTGCTTGACAAGGTGGAGTGGTTTGTGATAGACTAGCTTCACTTGCGAAAGCGACACGGTGCAAGCCGTGAGGTCTTTAACATCATGAGGGA
>JAZNAS010000074.1:0-2553 GCA_045586625.1 Treponema sp. | reverse complement strand
TAAGCTGATGACCATGAAGGTGGTCTTTGAAAAGGAAACCCACCGCCTTTTGGGTGCCCAGATCGTGGGTTACGACGGTGTGGACAAGCGCATTGATGTGCTGGCCACCGCCATTCATGCCGGTATGAAGGCAACGGAACTGAAAGACCTGGACCTTGCCTATGCGCCGCCCTATTCCTCCGCCAAGGATCCCGTGAATATGGCAGGCTTCATGTTCGATAATATCTCCAAGGGCCTAAAGCAGTGGCATCTGGCCGATCCCGCCAAGCTGCCCCGTGATGGCAGCGTCACCCTGCTGGACACCCGAACCGAGAGCGAATACAGCCGTGGTCACATTGAAGGCTTCTGGAATATCCCTGTGGACGAACTCCGGGAGCGTATTGGAGAAATTGAACTCGGAAAGCCGGTGTATGTAATCTGCCAGAGCGGACTGCGCAGCTATATCGCCACCCGGATTCTGGAGGGATATGGCTTTGAAGCTTACAATTTTGCCGGTGGCTTCCGGTTCTATGATGCAGTGATGAATGACCGGGCATTGATCGAAGCATCCTTTGCTTGTGGTA
The DNA here is from genome assembly GCA_045586625.1 of Treponema sp. GTDB lineage: Bacteria > Spirochaetota > Spirochaetia > Treponematales > Treponemataceae > Treponema_F. The sequence continues at coordinate 1,990 of JAZNAS010000074.1, read as the reverse complement.
TGGACAAGTAAGCCGTAAAGCAGCGACCACGCTTTCCTAAGTTCGGAGAGCGTGGTTTTTTGTTGGGAAAAGGTGATGTCATCACGGAACTAAAGCCACCTTTTCGATATAATTAAAACAATCAAATTTAGGGAGGATATATATGACTGCCATCAAAAAGAAAAGGAAAGCATTTATGGATCAGGAGAGCTGTGTAGCATGTGGCTGCTGCGTAAAGGTTTGTCCTATGGGTGCAGTTCAGATTTTTAAGGGCATTATGGCGCAGATTGATTCTGCAAAATGTGTTGGCTGCGGAAAATGCGCAAAGGAATGTCCTGCCAGCGTAATTGAGGTTCAGGAGGTGGAAGCATGAAAAAGCATTGGTATGATTACTTATGGATCGTTTCCCTGACCTATCTGTTTCTGGGATTCTTTAACATCCTGTTTGCGTGGCTGGGTCTGTTCTGTTTCTTCACCCCACTGATCATCTCCATTTTCAAAGGTACAAAAGGCTATTGCAATCGCTACTGCGGCAGAGGGCAGCTATTTGGCCTGTTGGGTGGGCAGCTTGGCCTGTCAAGAAAAAAAGACATTCCCAAGTGGATGAAAAGCAAGTGGTTCCGTTACGGATTTCTGGTTTTTTTCTTCGCAATGTTCTTCTTGATGCTATGGAATACCTATCTGGTGTTTGCCGGTGCGCAGAATTTGAAACAAGCAGTGACATTGCTCTGGACCTTTAAGGTGCCTTGGCGGTGGGCATATCACGGAACGCTGTTCCATGACGGTGTTGCACAGTTTGCCTTTGGATTTTACAGTGTCATGCTAACCTCTACGATTCTTGGGTTGATTACTATGGTGTTATTCAAACCCCGGAGCTGGTGTGTTTACTGCCCAATGGGAACTATGACGCAGTTGATCTGTAAGGTGCGCAGTCATGAAAAGTGATGTCATCACGGAAAATCCCCTCCCATTCCAATATAATTTTATCAGAAAGCAAACTTCTCTCAGAAGGAGGAAATCGATATGAAAAAAGAACAGTTTGATATTACAGGTATGACTTGTTCTGCCTGCTCCTCCAGAGTAGAGGGCTGCGTTGTGAAGCTCCCAGGCGTAAAGGATGTATCTGTCAACCTGCTGAAAAACAGCATGGTGGTATCCTACGACGAAGCGCAGCTAAGCACTGCCGGAATCGTAGAGGCTGTTGAAAACACAGGCTATGGTGCAATTCCAAAAGCCGCTCTCCATCGAAAAGCCGAAGCAAAAGCGGAGGCCAGCACGGCTCAGGCAGAATACAAGTCTATGAAGCGGCGGCTTTTCCTTTCTGCACTGTTCACCATTCCGCTGTTTTACATTTCCATGGGCCATATGATGAACTGGCCTATGCCTGGTTTCCTTTTGGGAATGGAAAACGCAATGACCTTTGCCTTTACCCAGTTCCTTCTGCTGCTTCCGGTATTGGCTGTGAACAGCAGGTATTTCAAGGTGGGTTTCCGCAATCTTCTGAAGGGTTCTCCCACCATGGATTCCCTCATCGCCATTGGTTCCGGCGCAGCTGCCATTTACGGCATCTATGCGATCTACAAGATCGGCATCGGCATGGGGCATGGAGATATGGAGTTGGTCCATACCTTTATGATGGATTTGTACTTCGAATCCGCAGGTATGATCCTGACCCTCATCACTCTGGGCAAGACACTGGAAGCCCGTGCAAAGGGAAAAACTTCCGATGCTATTACCAAGTTGATGAATCTGGCACCCAAGGTTGCCACAGTAGAGCGGGAGGGACGGAAGTTTCAGATCCCGGTGGATGATGTACAGCTTGGAGATATCCTCATTGTCAAAGCCGGTGAATCCATTCCGGTAGACGGCATCGTTGTAGAGGGCAGCTCCTCTGTGGACGAATCTGCTTTAACCGGTGAGAGTATCCCGGCAGAAAAGCACATTGGTGATAAGGTCATCGGTGCGACCACCAACAAATCCGGTTACATGAAAATGCAAGCTACCAAGGTGG
>JAZNAS010000073.1:0-1624 GCA_045586625.1 Treponema sp. | reverse complement strand
GCAGGAGTGGCTCCCGGGCTGCCGGGAATACCGCCTAAGTGGCAGTTATAATCTTGAGTTGTATGGCCCGCCCTGCCAGGAGGATCAGGGGGAAACCTATGTGGAGCTTTGGCTCCCGGTGGAAAAAGCATAAATAAAAGTGCCGGAACTGGATGCTTCGTGTTACTCACGCTTCCAATTCCGCGCTTTGTTTCGGTTGTAGGCCTTGCTGTTCTCCGGCTTCCTCGTGACGGGATTCAGCTCGCCCCAGGTCTGCCGCCGGGCCTGATCAATCTTTCGCTTTTCCTTCTTGGAAAGCTTCTCGTAGGGAATGAATTTTTCCATAAATGTTCCTCCTAATTTTGTCTTAAGAAGAAGTATATCACAAGTGATTTTGCTTTGAATTAAGGGATTGTAAATTGTTACTTCCATGATACAATAAAAGAAAAGGAGATTTTGCCTATGAAACGCCTGTTTGACTGCGCCGATCATTATATCCAGGCCAGAGACTGGAAAATGCTTGCAGGCCTCAAATTTTGCCTCTGTTCCATCGGTGTCCTGTTGGGGATTTCTGTTCCCGAAAAGCATAAAAAGATAACCACCGGCTTTGCTCTAGGCGTATTCCTGGGAACCTACATCCCGCTGATGGCGGATTTCCTGACCTTTGGAAAGGAATTCTTCAAACCCAAGGCTGAGGAATAGGAGGACTATAATGGAATCGAAATTCTTTCAGACTGATCTCGGAACGATCCGGTACTGGGTCAGCAGGATGCAGCCGCAGATGCCATGGCTAGTTTTTCTCCCGGGACTTACTGCAGATCATACCCTTTTTGAAAAACAGCTGGCGTATTTTTCTTCGCGGTATAACTGCTTTGCATGGGATGCCCCTGCCCATGGACTGTCCCGGCCCTTCCAGTTGTCCTTTACAATGTGGGATCTGGCGGACTATCTGCATGAAATTTTTGAAGCGGAGGGGATTGTATCCCCGGTTCTGATCGGTCAGTCTCTGGGCGGCTATATTTCCCAGGTATATATGGACAAATATCCCGGAGCAGTTTCCGGCTTTGTGTCCATTGATTCCTGCCCTATGAGCCGGAAATATTATTCTTCCTGGGAACTGGCTTTGCTGAAGAAAACCAAAGGGATGTACATGAGCATTCCCTGGAAGCTGCTGCTGGAATGGGGCATCGCGGGAACCTCTACCACCCCATACGGCCAGGAGATTATGCGAAAGACCTGGTCTGTGTACGGCAAAGAAGAATACTGTGATCTGGCAGATCATGGCTACCGGATCTTGGCCGAGGCCGTGGAGGCGAAAACGGAGTATCCAATTTTCTGCCCTGTGCTGCTTCTTTGCGGAGAAAAAGATGCGGCAGGCTCTGCCAAAAGCTATAACCGCCGCTGGACCAAACAGGACGGTTATCCGCTGGTCTGGCTGAAAGGTGCAGGACATAATTCCAATATAGATGCAGCCGACAATGTGAATCAGTTAATCGAAGAATTGGTCAGGAACCTGGTGTAAACAATGATCGGCCCTTCCCAACAATTGGGAGGGGCCGATTATGTTATACCTTATGATGGCCTGTTGCAATATAGTATCCTTCCTGAATTGCCGCTATTGTTGCAATGATGCACACCACAGGAA
>JAZNAS010000072.1:0-65613 GCA_045586625.1 Treponema sp. | reverse complement strand
ATAGGTTCGATCCCTATTGTCGCTAGCTTTTGGAAGGTAATTTGTGAAAAACAAATTACCTTTTTTTATTTCAACATCTTTTCAACTGGAGGCAACCATGCTACCGGAAATTTTCAAGGCTCCATTCAAAGGGCGGTCACTGCTGAACTGGATTGACTACACACCCCAAGAAATCCTTCAGATTCTGGACCTATCAGCCCAGGTAAAGGCCGAGTCCCGCAGGGGCGAGATTCACCAGCGGTTCAGAGGCAAGACCATTGCCCTTATCTTCGAGAAGCGCTCTACCAGGACACGCTGCTCCTTTGAGACAGCCTTTGGTGAGGAGGGCGGTCATCCGGTGTTCCTGTCCTCCCAAGACATTCAGTTAGGGGCAAAGGAATCCATTGAAGACACCGCCCGTGTTTTGGGTAGAATGTTCACCGCCATTGAATTTCGTGGTTTTTCCCAAAAGCACGTGGAGCTTTTGGCCCAGCATTCCGGCGTGCCTGTCATCAACGGTCTCACTGACGACTACCATCCCACCCAGGTATTGGCAGATGTGCTTACCATGAAGGAGCATTTCGGCAAGATTGCTGGCTTGAACCTTGCCTTCTGCGGAGATGGAAGAAACAATGTAGCCCGCTCCTTGATGTTGATTTGCTCCAAGCTGGGAATCAACTTTACCATCCTCAGTCCCGAAGAGCTCTTCCCAGATGCAACAATTCAAGAAATATGCAAGCCCTTTGCAGAAAAATCAGGTGCTAAAATCACCATTTCTAAAGATATTTCCCTTGTAAAAGATGCAGATTGCGTTTATACTGATGTATGGACTTCTATGGGAGAAGAAGCTCTCAAAGAAAGCCGAACCGCTCTTTTAACACCTTATCAAGTGAATCAGGATTTGATGAAGGCAACAGGAAAAGAGGAAACCATCTTCCTCCATTGTTTGCCTGCTGTCAAAGGAGAAGAGGTTACTGAAGAGGTATTTGAAGGAGCAAAAAGTTTGGTTTGGGAACAGGCAGAAAACAGAAAGCACACGATTAAAGCTATTATGTTGGCCCTGTTGTAGTTTCTAAACTATAAAGAGTCTCCTATGCATATAGGAAATAAAAGGAGTTGCAGATGAAGAAAAGCTTGCTTGCACTGTTGCTGGTATTTGGTCTGACTATAGCTGGGGTATTTGCCCAAGAACAGGAAGCTCAGACAAACAAGTACGATGGAAACTTGACCTACCGCAACGTTGTTGTTTACAAGGTTTTTGATCACAGGGATGTGGTTATCGTTATGTACGCCAAGCATGGCAAGGACATGGGACAGGTGATGATTCCCAAGTCTTGGCTTCACGAAAATCCACGGAAATTGACATATAGGGAATTGCCTGTTGGACTTAATCCCTATATGACTGTTCTTGAGAAGGATGGAGAATTCCACAAGGTAATTCTCAGCCTTCCTCCAGTAAGAAATCCAGACCATGTTTGGACAGTGGCAAAGCCTTATATCGATGTTGGTGATGCTGCCAATGCAGAAACCTTGGAGTTAGATTTCTAAACACATGACTTGTCTTGAAAAAATACAAGTTGTCTCACAACAAGAGTCAGTCGTTTCAGCTTTGGACGGCTGGCTCTTTACTGATTTTGCAGGCAGAGACAATCTTACAAAAGACCTGCTTCAATTGCCCATTGACGGCATGACTACCAGACGGTGGATTTATATTGTACCCCCCGCAGGAGAACCACTAAAAATCCTGCATAAAATAGAGCCTCATGTCCTCGATTCACTTCCAGGAGAAAAAAAGCTCCTTTACTCTTCCCAGCAAGAATTAAAAGAGCTTCTTGCCCAATACAGGGACAAGACCTTGGCTCTCCTGTGGGATCCAGATTTGCCGGTTATCTCCACAGTTGATGGAGGTTTTATTTCTCTCCTTCAGCAAGAGGGAATAAAAATTATTAGTGCCGCAAAGCTGTTACAGCGATACAAGGGAATTCTTTCTACTGCCAGTATTCAAAGCCAAGAACGAGCAGCCGCATTACTATATAAGATTATTGGCGACACTTGGGATTTTATCTGTCAACATTATCGCTCAAAGGAGCCTTTGAACGAACGGGCAGTCCAAATATTTATTTTGGAACAATTTCTCAAGTATAAACTCACTACCAATCATAGTCCCGTTGTGGCCTTTGGAGCCCACAGCGGAGATCCACACTACGAAGTGCCAGAGGATGGTGGCAAGGTGGCGGAGGAAGGTGATATTATCCAGTTGGATATTTGGGCCAAGGAGCGGTTGGCTGATGATGGCCAAGGTGGTATTTCTGCTACAGTTCCAGCCTATGCAGATATTTCTTGGGTAGGTGTCTTTGGCCCCACGGTACCTGAAGAAGCCCAGAAGCGTTTTGCTGTTTTGTGCCAAGCTCGAGATTCTGTTGCAGCGGCAATTACAGAAGCTACAGCAAAGGGAATTCGTCCTACTGGTGCAGAATTGGATCTTCAAGTTCGCTCTATCATCGGAAAAGCAGGATACGGAAACTACATCAAGCATAGAACCGGCCATGGAATTGATTCAGAAGTCCATGGCAGTGGTGTAAACCTTGATGGAAGTGAATTCCCTGATTATAGACAAATTTTACCAGGAAGTAGTTTTTCTGTGGAGCCGGGAATTTATGGAGAAGATTTTGGGATGAGAACTGAAATCGATATTTACATTGATGAATCGGGTATGCCCATTGTCTCTGGAAAGAAATTCAATCAAGGAAAACTCGGTGAACATTCAATTCCACAGCAAAAGCTTCTTACAACTAAGGATGTATTATGAAGATTATAACCGACCAGCAGGCACAACAGTTCAAGGACTTTGTGCAATCATACGACAGCTTCATTGTTGTGGGGCACAAGGAGCCTGACGGAGATTGCATCGCCTCGTCCTTGGGGGTTGCGGCTATTCTGAAAAAAATGGGAAAACCCTATCAGCTGGTTTCAGTAGGCCCTTTCAAGCGTACTGAAATCAAGGAGTATGAAAAACTCTTCGGGCGGCAGGCTACCCTGCTCCAAACAGGAAAAAAAATAGCCTTAATCATAGTAGATTGTGGAAAATTCAAGCGAATTGGAGAAATATTTTCACAAGATACCCTTATTACGGATATGTCTACCCTCCCCGCTTTTTTCATAGACCACCACAAAACCTCATCCCCTGAGTCTCAAACCTATATTATTGAACCCACATCACCTGCTACCTCCTATCTGGTTCAACAGTTGCATGAAAAATTAATTGGCCCCTTAGACAAGGAAACTGCACAAATCCTTTTCTTTGGTCTTTCTACCGATACAGGCTACTTCCGTTTTTTGGAAGAAAATTCCAGCGATATTTTTTTGGCAGCAGCCAGAATGGTTGAGGCAGGCGTGAGTCCACGAAAAACTTACGACATAATGACAAGCGGCAAACCTTTTTCCACAAGAAAATTATTGGGTGTTCTGCTGGAACGTGCCACCCAATATTATAATGGAAAATTGATTATCACCTACGAAACCCAAGAAGATACTCGACGGTATGGTGGTGAAGGACGTGATTCTGACAGTCTTTATCAGCTCCTGTTGTCTTGTGTCGGGATTGAGGTAGTCGTATTCATTCGTCAGGAAACAGAACAAACCTGTACTATGGGACTTCGTTCAAAGGACGAAGTAGATGTAAGCACAGTAGCGGCGAACTTTGGAGGTGGCGGACATAAAAATGCCGCAGGCTGCAGTACACCAGGCACGATAGAAGAATTAACCCCAAAGCTTCTGGCATCATTTGAACAAGCCTTACAGTAAACAAAAAAAGATTCAAAGTTTTTTTCCTTGAATCTTTTTTTTTATTCTAAAAGTTCTTAAAATATTTAAAAAAATTTATATTTTAAATATTTATAATTTTTTTTAAAGAAAAATAAATTAAAATAAACTTTTTTAAATAAAAATTCTCTAAAAATCACTACAAATATATCAAAATATTCTAATTCTCTACACTATTTTAAGTTGGCACGATTCTTGCATTAAATTTAACATCAAGAAGGAGGCATGTGTATGCTATTTGTCAATCAAATTTATGTGCGTTTTAAAAACCAGGAAATTTCAAAGGAGGAGGCAGTATCCTACCTTCTAGCTGAAATTTTCAAGTCACCGAGGTATTATTGTATGGAGCAATTGCCAGAAGATGAAATCAGCAGCTTTCTCATTTGGATCCACAACCACATTCCAAAGATGCTAGATAATTATAAAAATTCTGGCACAACATTTCTTACCTACTACACTTCAAGTGTACGGCTAAGATACAGAAGCTGGAAACGGTTATATATAAAACAAAAATACTTCCAAAATATCCTGGATACTCAACAGTACTTGGATTATACCGAACCAAATGAAAAAAATACCACGATATGTGAACTACCACCAGATTATAACTCATTTGATGACAAGAAAATAAACTTAAAGGAACCATTAACAAAAAAACAAGTAATTACACTTTTAGTTTTATCACTAAAGTCATATTACTTGCTTACTAATAAGGTTACAGAAACAATTCCTTCCCTCACTGGAATCTCCCCAAAGGAATTTGATCATTATCTTAAGGTAATTGAGGAAAAGATGAGGGATAAGTTGGAAATTCACAAGCACTTGGAAAATCGGGTGAATATGGCTTATATCATTTGCCAACAATATGCTATAGAATTATCGAATATGGCAGAAGAAAACTACCAATATGATATTATCTCTAGAAAATACAAAAACCAAAAGAAAAAGCTAGAATATTTAAGGCACAGACATAAAACATTTAACCTGAAACCATCAAATAAGATGGTAGAAGATGTCTTAAACCTTCCCGAAGGAAGCGTACGGCGAATTTTAGCTAGTGCAAGCAAGTCCATTGATCAAATTTGTGAGCTTCTTGACCTTAAAAAGGAGTAGATGATAGGATAAATTATGAGAATTTACTTTGCATCAGGAAATTTACACAAAAAACAGGAAATGCAAGCCCTGTTTCCAGAATTTGAGCTGGTAATTCCATCAGAAGAAGGCATCCCTTTTGCCCCAGAAGAAACAGGTGCAAGCTTTTTGGAAAATAGCCTCATAAAAGCCCAAGCCCTATGGAATATGGTTCATCAGCCTGTATTAGCTGATGATTCTGGCATTTGCGTAGACATACTCAAGGGAATTCCTGGAATTTATTCCGCACGTTACGGTGGAAAGGATTTTCCCCATGGCAGACCCGACGGTACAAAGCCAAGCCAAGAGGAGCAAAATCAATTCTTGATTCAAGAGACAGATTTTGCCATAAAAGAGCTTTCCTCCCAAGGAGTGGACTTGCCAGGAAATCCACGGAGCTGCCGTTATGTCTGCGCAATGGTCTTGTATCTAGGGCCAGCTAGATTTTATTCAGCCCAGGAAACAATGGAAGGTAGCCTCATCCAGAGCCTGGACCTTTCCCGGGGTACAGGTGGCTTTGGCTATGATCCTATAGTCATCCTTGCAGGAACGGACAAAACCATTGCCCAGCTTTCTGCACAGGAAAAAAATGCCCTTTCCCACCGAGGAAAGGCTGCCCGAGGATTGCACCAGATTCTCCTGTCTCTGGCTCCACCCTCAAATGATTAATTTTTAGACGGGGCATCTTCTAGTTTCTTAAACATAAAGATTCTAGGAGATGCCTTTCCAAGATACTGCAAACCACATTTTTTTCCACAAGCCACCATAGCCTTTTCCGTATAAAATGACACATGGGTTCTGTCATCCTTATACCACCATTTCTTAAAATCCTCTGTTGTTACCATCGCATCTGGAATCGGGAGGGTTCCCACAGCAACAAAGCCACCAGCACAGCAGCATTCTGCCAAACCCGCAAAATCTTCCCAAGGCTGCTCAAAATGCTCCGCCACTTCAAGACACAAAACCAAGGGAACCTGAACCTTTGTACTATCAGGAGCAAAAAAGGGGTCCCAGCCTCCAATATCATTCTTATGAGGCAAAAGCGGGAGCTTACAGGCTAAATAATTCACATAAGAATCCAGACTTGAAATTTCTTTTGGTTCACAAGCCTCTGTGGTGGACATGCCACTTCCCTGCTGTTGGGAAATCAATCCCAGTAATTCCACCAAGGCTGGATTTGGCCCACTCCCATAATCTAAAATTCCTGAAAGCTCAAAGCTTGGAAGAAAGGTAAAAGCATTCAGCAAAAAGTCTCCAAGAAATCGGGCATATCCTAAATCCGTCAAAAAATTATTGTGCTGGCTATATCGCCGAAGCTGCTGGCTTGCAGACAAAAAATCCTTACTAGACAATGAAATAGCCTTACAATTATCACACCGAAAATATTCAATGCTCCTTTTTTTTCTCATAATCGAAAATGAAGAAACATTGTCACAACCACAAAATTTACACCGGGAAAAAAGCATATAAAACTATAATTTATCCTCAAGAAAAATGCAATTCAACCGATATTCTCTATGAAGAGTTGTATGGAAGGACAGCTTCGTTGAAGGATCCAACCATACATTTTCACCGTAAGTTATCACTAATGTAGCCTTGTAGTGTAAACTTGCAACGGACAGCAGGGAAGTTGTCCGAAAACAATTCCATGGAGGAAAAATATGGTTATCAACCACAACATGTCAGCTATGTATTCCAACCGCCAGCTCGGTGTTACAAACATCGGCTTGCAGAAGGACATGGAAAAGCTCTCATCCGGAATGAAGATCAACCGGGCCGGCGACGACGCTTCAGGACTTGCAGTATCTGAAAAGATGCGTGCACAGATTCGTGGATTGAATCAGGCTTCTCGGAATGCCTCCAATGGTATCAGCTTCATTCAGGCAACCGAAGGTTACCTGCAGGAAACAACTGATATCATGCAGCGCATCCGTGAACTTGCTGTTCAGTCAGCTAACGGAATCTATACTGATGAAGATCGTATGCAGATTCAGGTTGAAATCTCTCAGCTGGTTGCAGAAGTAGACCGCATTGCTAGTTCCGCACAGTTCAACGGATTGAACATGCTTACAGGACGCTTTGCAAAGCAAACAGGTGAAAACTCTGTAACAGCCTCTATGTGGTTCCATATCGGCGCCAACATGGACCAGCGCATGGAAGTTTACATCGGTACAATGACCGCTGTAGCTCTGGGCGTTCGCGAACTGGGCGACGAGACAATCATTAGCTTGGCATCACCGGCTGAAGCCAATCGCGCAATCGGTACTATCGACGAAGCTTTGAAGAAGATCAACAAGCAGCGTGCCGACTTGGGTGGATACCAGAATCGTCTTGAGCATGCAGTAAAGGGCATCGACATTGCCGCTGAAAACCTGCAGGCTGCTGAGTCACGCATCCGTGACACAGATATGGCTGCTCAGATGGTTGAGTTCACCAAGAATCAGGTCTTGGCACAGGCTGGAACTGCAATGCTGGCTCAGGCCAACACTCAGTCTCAGAATGTTCTGACTCTCTTGAGATAGTAGTCATAGTATTAACCGGAAGTAGTGTAGTTCACACTGCACTACTTCCGGATCTGCGATATTTAAAAAAAGTTGTTTTTTTCTCTTTACAACTCCTCTAATAAACGATATACTAATAGTGATTTTGGTATGATTTTAGACATACTACGTGATCTTTGAAATCTACCTTCCATTTTGTCTGTGGCAGTATGAATGGACATTGTACCATAACAGTGTCTTTTTATGCTGAAGGCTCTAAAACCATACAGGAGGGCGCAACTCCGTATCGGGCCTCACAGGCATAAGGCTAGGACAGGGACTGTCTTGGAAAACAACATGGAGGGTAACTATGATTATTAATCACAACATGAGTTCTATGTATGCTAATCGTACATTGGGTGTATCAAATGCACAGATTCAGGGCAACATAGAGAAACTCAGTTCTGGTCAGCGCATAAATAGAGCTGGCGACGATGCATCCGGATTGGCCGTATCCGAGAAGATGCGGGCACAGATTCGTGGTCTGAATCAGGCTAACAGAAACATCCAGAATGGTGTTTCCTTTATCCAGACAACAGAAGGATATCTTCAGGAGACCACAGACATTCTGCAGCGTATCCGTGAGCTCGCCGTTCAGTCAGCCAACGGAATCTACACCGATGAGGATCGTATGCAGATTCAGGTTGAAGTATCCCAGTTGGTAGCTGAGGTAGACCGCATTGCAAGTCAGGCTCAGTTCAACGGAATGAATATGCTTACTGGTGCTTTCGCAACCGATTCCGCAGTTGGTCGTGTAATGCAGCTTCAGGTTGGAGCAAACATGGATCAGAACGCACGTGTGTACATTGGTACCATGACAGCTCAGGCTCTTGGTCTTGTTGGTGCACAGGGATCAGATGAGAAGATTTCCATCGAATCACCTGAAACAGCCAACGTTGCCATTGGTTCCGTAGATGCAGCCCTTAAAGCCGTTTCAAGACAGCGTGCTGATTTGGGTGCATATCAGAATCGCTTTGAGATGGCCGCTGATGGTGTTGCAATCGCAGCAGAAAATCTGCAGGCTGCTGAGTCTCGTATCCGCGATACAGACATGGCATCTGAAATGGTAGAGTACACAAGAAACCAGATCCTGACACAGGCAGGAACTGCAATGTTGGCTCAGGCTAATGTTCAGTCACAGAACGTATTGGCATTGTTGAGCTAAATTATTTTTCATCAAAGAGATATCTGGATGTCATCTTTTTGGTGAGTATAAACCAAGAGAGGTGCGCCCCTCTCTTGGTTTTATTTTAGGAGGAGCCCATGAGTGCAATTCAATCACTTGGGCGGAATTTGGCAATGGATGGCCGCCTATACAACACCTCATCTACTACTCCACCAGTAGCATCAAAGGGATTTGCTATATCCGTTCCTGATGCCTCTGAAGTGGCTCAAGTCCTTGCTGAAAACCAAACCAAAGATAAAACCTATATTCAAGAGCTTCAAAGAGTTGCTGATTCCTTAGATAGGAAGGTCAAATTCAATGTTAATCAGGAACTCGGTCAAGTTGTCGTCAAGATTGTAGATCCTTATACCGATAAAGTATTAAGGGAAATTCCTTCTGTAGATATGCAAGAGCTAAGAGTCACAATGCGACAAACCATCGGCATGATAATTGACGAAAGCGTGTAGGAATTATATCTACAGACATAGGTGAACGATGTCTGGAATCAGTATACCCGGTGTGGGAGACAAGTACAAAACAAATGAACTCGTAGAAGCACTTATCAATCAAGAGCGGCTTCCGTTGGAACGGGAGCAGAAGACTCTTGACGGATACAAGGTACAAAAAGATGCCTTGAGAAGTGTTAATCAAAACATGTCTTCATTACGGGAAAGTGCGAGAAATCTTTATTCTTTCGATAATCCTTTTAACAACAAGATGGGAATTTCTTCTGATGAGGATGCTATTTCAGCAGAACCAGGAAGAAATGCTTCATTTGAATCGTTTAAAATAGACGTACTTCAGCCAGCTACAACAGATAGATTTCTTTCAAAGGAAATTGAAACAAGCTATCGTGTTGATGCGGGAAAATATGTCTTTAAATCTGGAGAAAAGGACGTAACCGTTAATTGGAAGGGGGGTACTTTAAAGGATTTTGTTACCGCTGTAAACAAACGAAGCAAGGATACGGTAAAGGCAAGCCTCGTAGGTGTATCTCCTGGAAAACAAGTCCTCTTGTTGGAGTCCTTGCAAACGGGAGAGGCCAACCGCCTTGTATTTGAAGAGGATGCACTGGAATTTGCCAAGGCCATTGGAATGATTCAAAAGGTTCAGCCCCAAGGCATTCCCCTTTCCTCTTCCAATACAATCAAAGAAGCTCCAGCAAATACCTACTCAATTTCTACAAGTCAGGAACAGGTAGGAATGCCGAGCCTTTCTTCTGAAGGTGTTACAGTGAAGGATGGTACGATTACTGTTCCTCCTCGAGGAAGCTTTTCTATCGATGTACCTGCTGATATTGCCACTGATTCAAACCAACGGATTGAGTTTTCCATCGGACAAGCAAATGTTGCGGATATTACCACGGCTTTGAATGAAGCTTCCCAGGAACCTGTTTTGCCAGGTCCTGGAGGAATAAATTTTAAGGGAATTAGAGTTGACAACATTCAATCTGATACTACTTTACCCAAAAATACTTCCAATAGACCCCAAACTCCCTTAACTCCTATCAGCAATGACCAAATTGTATCTATTCGAATGCAAGATGGTTCTGAAATCCCTATTGACCATGAAGCAGGTGCCACCAATGAAGACGGCAGCAAGAAAGTCTCCATCGAAGTCGCTGATTATCCCAATATTGATTCGATTGTAATACGCAATAGAAATACTGGCAAGGAGCTAACCCTCAGTACTATTGAAACCTTCAACAAGAATGCAGACTTGGGATTTGAGCCAATAAATCCAGCAAGTGTTGCCCAGGATGCAAAAATAAAATATGAAGGAATCACCATTACACGGCCTACCAACGATATAGATGATGTAGTGCCTGATGTCACTTTACATGTAAAAAATAAAACAGACAAGACAGCCAGAATAGATATCAAGCCCGATACAGAATCGGCAAAAGAAGCCTTGATTACCTTTGTAGGGACTTATAATCAGCTGATAGCAGAAATCAATGTGCTGACGCAAACAAAGGAAGAAATCATTACTGAGTTGGAATATCTTTCAGATGAGGAGGCTGAACAATACAGGGAATGGTTGGGACTGTTTCAGAGTGATTTTTCCCTAAAGAATGGGAAAAGTGCCATGCAAACAATTATGTCAGCTCCCTATGTTGTGGAAGAAAATTCAGAGATTTCCATGCTCTCTCATTTGGGAATATCTACCAGTGCAGATAGTTTTTCAAGTTTTTCTGCAAGCCGATTGCGTGGATATCTTGAAATTAATGAAAAAGAGCTGGATAGTGCCCTAGAAAATAATCTTTTGGAAATAAAGAATATTTTTGGCTATGATACTGACGGAGACATGGTAATTGACAGTGGAATCGCATTTCTTTTAGATACAAGATTACAAAGCTATGTGCAGTCAGGAGGAATCATTCCCACGAAAATCTCTGGACTTGATACAAGAATTGCCAGCTCTGAAACTAGGATTGAAAAGTTGGAGACTCAAATTGAAAAAAAAGAGCAAGAGTTGAAGCAAAAATATAGCCAAATGGAATCTACACTGAATAGCCTTGATTCCCAGTCCCAGTCAATAAGCAATACTTTCAATAAATCTAGTGGTAACAACTAGCAGAAGCGGGGTAAGAAATGAAAATATACATCAATGGGCAAGAAGCAGATATTACCCTTGATTCAGAAAAGAATTTGGGTGATGTTTTGACAGGCTTTGAAGCTGAATGTGCCAAGAACAAGGCCACTACCGTAAATATCGTGGTGGATGGAGAAGAGGTTTCTGCAGACAAGTTCGAGGAATTTACTCAAAAGCCTATAGAAACAATAAACACCTTGGAATTGACCACTATTACTGAAGGTGATGTATCTCTTTCTTTCAAGGATATTGCCACTCGATTTGGAGAAATTGTCGAGGACTTGAAGCTTATTTCCGTTCAATTTCAAAATGGTCAGGATAAAAAGGCTTTGGTGACAGTGACCAAGTTAGCAGACAATGTGAACTATTTCTGCAAGGCAACGGCCCTTTCCACCCTGTTTCCTGAAAAGTTTGCTGATATGAATATTGATGGAGTCACAATTCAGGATTTTTTTGGTGATTTTATGGCAATTCTGACAGACTTTGAAGAAGCCTTTAAAAATTCTGATTCCGTAATGCTCGGTGACCTTGCAGAGTATGAGATTACTCCAAGAATTGAATCAATTATTTCTATGATTGAGTCAATTTAACAAGCAGTATAGTCCGATTTTGGAGATGGAGAAATGCAAATACTGAAGTTGAACAATGTGAAAAAAAATGAGGGTGTAATATACTACCGCAGGCAGTATACTGCAGAGGCAGAAATTGAGCTGCCGAACTGCGTGGAAAGGCTTCCCATCTCATTCACCATAGAAACAGGTCCCCTCGGTGACAAGCAGTTTGACATTGATTTTGAACCACAAAGAATCAATTACCCTATTGTACCCATAAGGCGTGCCTTAAAAGACTACATTCTGAATATTGATCAGCTGGGGGGGCTGCCCCTATGACATTTGTCACCCATTCAGCAGAGGAAACAATTCTCCTAGGCAAAAGGATTGGCTCAAAGCTGCAGCCAGGGGCGATTATTGCCATGGAGGGAACCCTTGCTGCCGGTAAGACAACCATCACAAAGGGAATTGCATCTGCCTTGGGCATAGATGAAACTATTACAAGCCCGACCTTTACCCTTATTTCCGAGTATCAGGGTACTTATCCCTTGTACCACATGGATGTGTATCGTCTTGATTCATCCGAGGATTTTATCAACCTGGGAGTAGAGGACCTTATGTATGGAGAAGGAATCAGCATAATTGAATGGAGCGAGCGGGTGCGAGATGAGTTGCCTGCTTCCACCATTACCCTGCGTTTGGAAATACGTGAAGATGGAGGGCGAAATGTTCATCTTGAAAATTGGCCCTATGGAGAAATCGATTTATGAAGGCATTGGCAATAGATAGTGCTGTAAGCTGCATTAGTTTGGCTGCTTGTAACCAGCAAAAAAAAGCGTCTGTAACACTAGACATTGGAATGCGACAATCAGAAAAGCTTATTCCTGCCATTGAGTATGTGCTAGAACAAGTAGAATTAGATGTTTCTCAACTTGATTTTATAGCTTTAAGTGGAGGCCCGGGTTCTTTTACGGGATTACGGCTGGGATTTGCTGCCGCTAAGGGCTTACAGCTTTCTACAGGTTGTCCAATATATTCTATTCCAACACTCCAAGCCCAGGCTGCCCCCTATAGCTCATGGCCAGGTAAGGTTATTTCTGCAATAGATGCAAAAAAAGATCGTTTCTACGTACAGATTTTTTTTCAGGGAAAGGAAGTAGGACCAAGCCAAGATATTGGTATAGAAGGAATTGCCCAGCAATTGGATGAAAACGATCAGGCTCTTATTGTAGGACCTGACAGTGAAATCTTATTGGATAGACTTCACAGCTTTAACCCTTCCCTACATCTCTATAGATTTCCGAGCTTAACCACCTCCATTACCGATGCCTTGTTCAGTATGGGAAGCAAGACAACCAAAGCCTTGGAGCCCTACGAAGGGCCTATTTATCTGAGAAAAAGTGAGGCAGAGGAGAACCAAAAATAGTTTCTCTGGAAATCCTTACAAAATATTATACAATAGGAAATACACCCCTAAAAATACAATTAGGGGTGTTATTTTTTTAAGGCAGGTTATTGGTAGTCTTAGCGAATATCAAAGTAGAATCTAGTGAGATAGGTGTATCGATTCTTTGCTCGCTCCCAGAAGGGACTTTGGGGATAAGAATCAATGACATGCTTGTAGGCCTTTTGAGCTTCCTTAATATTCTTAATGGAAGATTTAGATTCCAGCACCTGCCCTTTCAGGTAATATGCTGCGTCAAAATCACTGATGGCAATTTCAAAGAACCTGTTCAAGGTTTCTAAGGCAGCAGGATACTCCTCTGCATAAAAATAATCCTGGGCTTGGGCTAAAAGTGTATTCTGTGTCTGCTGTAGGTTAGAATCAGTCTCTTGAGGAGACTCATTCAAAATACTTGTGTTGATATCTGCCCTTCGTTGACGCTCCAATTCCTGACTTACCCAGGGTAAATCCATATTTTCCATGGACATACCGGTCTCTGGATTAAAATTATCCCGGGAAGTGGTATTTGAAGGTAATTCTGGCTGGTATGTTTCCTGCTGCAAGCGAGAAGCCTGGGCAGAAGAATCTCTTTCTACAGTTCTCGCAGTAGTGGTCTGAGGAGGTACAATTACCGTGGCAGTGGGAGCGGGCTCTTGTGCTACAGGTGCTGCTGTGGCGGTGGGAGCTGGCTCTTGTGCTACAGGTGCTGCTGTGGCGGTGGGAGCTGGCTCTTGTGTTACAGGTGCTGCTGTGGCGGTGGGAGCTGGCTCCTGCGCTACAGGTGCTGCGGCGACAGTGGGAGTTGGTTCCTGTACTACAGACTGATTCTGTGTAGCCACCGATTGTGCCGGAGAAGGAGCTACTGGCAATGGTTCTTCGGCTTGGGAAATAGCCTGGGTAGTTTCTTGAGATTTTTCTGGAGAAATTACCTCTGGGAAATCCTTGGGTTGAGGTATGGTATCTTGATAACCAGGAACAAGGGTTTCATAGCTGGGAGCGATTACACGAAAACCATTTTGAGCTATCTTATCTGTAATAGTAACTTGCAAAAAGTCATCAATGAAGGTAGCAGAAAGCACATCCTGCTTGTAAAAATGAAGGATGGTGGTACCTGTTTTGGTGGATTTCATGGTAAAGGAAGTATCTTCACTGGTGCGACGACGCCCAAAATAAGTGAGACTAGGAGTTCCAATGGAGGTTCCATCCTTTGTTACTTCACCAAGATACACCCATCCTGTACCTGGATACCGTATATCCAGATATTGCTCCTTATCCATAACAACGGATCGGGAAGGAACTACAAGGTCATCAAGAACGCCTTGGGTTACATCAATATCCACTGGATCACCAGATACAAGCTCATCAAGTGGAGTCTCCATGGTCAGCAGCCCAGTGGACTCAGGCTCTGTGGCTACTAGGTCGGGAATTTCTGGCTCTGGATTTTCCAGCTCCATTGAAAGCTGTTCATCAGCTTCAGATTCCACTGCAACAGGAACTGTCTGAGCTGTTGATTCCACTACCACAGGAGCTTCTGTTTCTTGGCTTGTAGGATTATCACCCAATTCCTGTAGCTGCTCCACCACAACAGCTGTATCATCTTCTACAACTACAGCCATATCCTCCTGATTATAACCTGATGGCAGCTCATCTTCTTGAAGCAAATCAATAATTTCGATTTCTTGGAGATAGTCTTGAGAATCATCTTGCAGTATGACTTCTAAATCAGCTTCAAGGGAGGCTACCTCATCAACAGGAATTGAATTGTCCAAGGGTTCTGAAGTCTCTAGAGCTAGCGATTCGGCGGGAGGCACTTCTTCCTCATCAACATCATTCCCCTCATGTTCTTGATTTAATTCTGAAGCAGACTGCTGGAGAACATCCTGCTCAAGTTCTTGCTCAGGAACAGACTCTTCTTGGGCAGGGACAGCTTGCTCAAGCCCTTGCCCAAGCTCCCGCTCAAAGACATCCTGAGATTGTACAGGCTCTTGAATCACCTCTTCTGGCACAGCTTCCTGGGCAGATGGAGTGGAAGAGCATGAAATCATCAGCCAACACAGGCATGGAATAATCAGGAATGGGAATCGCTTCAAGGAGCTGCCTCCAATAAATCAGAAATAAGCTTGTCATTGGCTGTACGGAGAGAATCCAACAGTTGCTGATCTGGAGGTGAAAACCATCTGTCAATATCTTGTTCTGTCCAAGTGTAGTCCTTTGGCCGCACAAGGTAGTATTCATCTGGTATAGACGGAGGCTCTGGCGCTACAAGGGGCTGATGGAGAATAAAATTCTCATCAAGGGTAAGTTTTTTCTTGTTGAATAGATTGCTTTCTCCCACCACGATAATTATAACAGCAATAAGGAAAAAAGCTAGTAGAATGAGTATACTAATCTTTGCAAATTTAGGAATATCAATTCGATTCATTCTGATTATCTCCAGAAACTACAGATTTTATTCGTTTGGGTGGATGAGGTGGAATGTACACATCCTCATTCAACTCAACTTCTTCTTCCTCAAAGGGCTCCACATCAGGTAAGGTGGTTCCACCACCAGCACCCTCGTTTTCCAGCCTGATGGTAATAACCTTGCTTACACCGGATTCCTCCATGGTAACGCCCAGCATGGTTCCCGCCCCGGAAACAGTTTTCTTGTTGTGGGTAATGACAATGTACTGGCTCACATTGGCAAAATCCCTGAGGGTGTGGATAAATCTCAGCACGTTCTGCTCGTCCAAGGCGGCGTCAATCTCGTCCAAAAGACAGAAGGGAGAGGGACGAACCATGTAGGTGGCAAAAAGCAGGGCCACCGCCGTCATGGTCTTTTCTCCACCAGACAAAAGGGCAATGTTTTCCAGCTTCTTTCCCGGAGGTTGGGCAAAGATGTCGATACCGGACTCAAGAACATTCTGGGGATTTACCAGGCGCAGCTCTGCCCTACCCCCGCCAAAGAGACGACGGAACATATTATGGAAATTTTTCTTGATTTTGTTGTAGGTGGCCAGGAAAAGCTCTGTGGATTCAGCCCGAATTTCCTCGGTAATACGCTGCAGGTCATCCTTGGCCTTTTGCAAGTCGGCAATCTGACCAGAAAGGAAGTCGTAGCGCTCCTTTGTCTCTGCAAATTCCTCTGGGGCAGAAAGGTTTACGTTTCCCAATTCCTTCATGGCCTGACGGGCCTTTGCCAGCTTTTCCCGCAATTCAGCGGTGGGAACAGTGATGGTGTACATCCGCTCCTCGAATTCCATCAAATCCCGGGAATGGTTTTCTCGGAAATTCTCCTTTACATTACGTATATCTGTTTCGATGGTGGCCAAATCGAGGCTATATTTTTCTACCAACGCCTGGCTTTTGGACAATTCAACCGTTTTTTTCTGTACCTCTTCCTTCTTGCCAGAAACATCACTGTTACGAGTGGAGATTTCCTTTTCCAGAGCCTGCAGTTCGGAGGTCATGGCAATCCCCTTTCGCTCGATGGAGGCAATCTCCCCTTCGAGCTCCAGCAGCTGCTGATGGATGTCCTCGAATCTATTCTTTTCTGCGAACAGCTCGTTGTCCACCTCCCGCAAGGCAGCTTCCTCCGAGGCAAGATTTCGACGAAGCAATCTGATTTTATCCTCTGCAGACTGAATATTGGTTTGCATCTGGGCCTTTTGAATGCGAAGCTCCTCCAAGGTGGCTCGATACTCATCGATCTTTCCCACCAAGTTAGCGTTCTCACTTTTGAGCTCGGAAATCCTTTCCCGTAACCCCTCCTGCCGCTGTTGAATCTGAAGGATTTCCCTGTCGATGGAGCGTTTTCTTGTAATAATTCCTTCCGGGGCAAGAAAATCATCGATGAACTGTGGGGTGGAGTCAATGTATTGAGCCAGGGCTTCTTTGAGCTGCTGCAGGAGGGATTCCATTTCTGAAAAGGAGTCAAAGCCTGTCTTGCTGAATTTTCCTGCATCGGAGCTGGAAGGATTGGAAATTGCAACAAAGTCACTGAAGATATTCTTTCGACCAGTGGCCAAAGCCATCAGCTTGCCCAAGAGGCTGTCCAACCGCTCCCGGGCATTGGCACAGGCAGAAGCAGAATAACCTGCATCCTTGAGGCGAGAATCCAACTCGGTAACGATATCCTCAGTGATGGACTCCAAATCCTTACGAAAATCAATGGTTTGGAGCGCTAACTCTTGAATTGTCTTTTCGTGCTGGGCAGCCTGACGGTCGTTTTCCGTAATGCGGCTGCTGGCAAGGTTAATATTTTCCTCAAAGGAGGAAATATTCTTGCCAACTTCTTCTATACGGCGACGCTGCTGATGAAGAGCCGCTTCCTGCTCGTCAATATCCTCCTGCAATGTTTCAATTTGCTCTGTCAAAAATGAATGGCGACCTTCCAGCTGGGTCAGCTTTTGCTTGATTTCACCTTGACGCTGGCTCAACTGCTTGGCCTGCTGGTCCTTGCCGTTCTTTTCAATGGCAAGACCATGGATTTGCTTTTCCAGCTCCACCAAACGGCCTTCCATGGCATTGACTTCCTCCATGTTTTCTGACAAGGAGGCATTGATGGCATTAATTTCCTGGCTTACCCTTTCTCGCATTTCAGCTGCCTTTGCCATCTCCTTGGCCTTGTGGTCCTGATCCACCAAAAAGCCTTTCAGACGGAGGAGCTGAATATCAAGCTCAAAGTTGAAAATGTCGTCCCGCAAGCCGCGGCAGGCAATGGCCTTATCAGCTTGAACCTTGAGCACATCATAGGAGCGCTTGACCTCTCCCAGAATGCCTTCAATCTGGCGCATATTTTCTTCTGTCCGCTCCAGCTTTCGCTCCGCCTCGGCCCGCTTTACCTTGAATCGGGTGATGCCAGCGGCCTCCTCAAAAAGATAGCGGCGATCCTCTGGCTTGCTGGAAAGGATTTGGTCAATCTTCCCCTGCTCCATTACAGAATAGGCAGCCTTTCCCACACCAGTATCCCAGAAAAGCTCACGGATGTCCTTTAATTTTACATGAGCATTGTTGATGTAATATTCACTCTCACCTGAGCGATAAAGACGGCGCTTGATGGTAATTTCGCTGATGTCCAGGGGCAAAAGCATCTTTTCGTTGGCAATGGTAAGGGTAACCTCTGCCACATTCAAGGGCTTGCGTGTTTCGGTACCGTTGAAGATGATGTCCTCCATCTTTTCGGCACGCATATTCTTTGAGCTTTGCTCACCTAAAACCCATTTTACCGCATCCACAACATTGCTTTTGCCACACCCATTAGGTCCCACTAAGGCAGTAATTCCATCTGAAAATTCTATTCTGGTACGATCAACAAATGATTTGAAGCCAAAAATCTCAAGACTTTTTAGAAACACGTGAACCCCTAAGAAAAAAATCGGACCAAAGAAATTGGCCAAAACCAGTCTACTTATTTTTGCATGAATCAATTACCTAGAGATAATTTTCATACATAAAATAGATTGTACCAGTTTTGGCCAATGCTTTCAATATCAATAGGTTAATAATAGAAGGCCAAGGAGAAGGCTCCATGTATCTGGGGAGAGGAGCCTGGATCCAAGCCCTTTTCCTTACCATACAAAGCCAAAGACATATGGAAGGGGCCAAGGTCAATACCAAGTCCTCCGGCAAGATAGGGACCTGTCATACCAAAGCGCAATGCAATGGCCTTGAACAGAACAGCTTCCATACCGACTGAAAGATCCAGCAGGGGATGGGGAAGGAAAACAGCCTGCTCTTGGTTGAACAATTTGGTGATATTGGCATAATCCACATAGACAGCAAAGGAGGTGAGCACCTTCTTTAGCACGCCAGTGGGAACCTGCACTCCAAGTCCAAGGGTCAAGTCTCCTGCCTGGAGAAACTTATTCCAATCACCATTGTCAGGGAAGGCCATGGAGGAAATGGCTCCCAGATTCTTGTCCATTCCAAGATAGAGATCCTTCCAAACAGCTGATACAGAAAGAATGTCCCACACATTGTAGGTTGCGCCAATATCAAATCCCAAGCCCAAGGTCATGGAAGCAGGCAATGTTGAAAAATCTATGGAGGTAAGACCTGTTACTGGCCCCTGGTGATAAATGCCAAATCTACCTAAAAGCTCTGTGGTAATGCCTAAGGACACCTTGTGGATTCCCTCGTCAATGATGGGGCAGGAAAAGCCGCCCACCAAGAACAAGTCTGCACCAGCTACTGTGGTCATTGAAGAAACTGACGGAAGGTCTGCGCGAACAAATACATTATTGTATACACCAATTCCCCAATTCTTTGCTACGCGAGAAAATGTTAGTGGCAGCATAATGTCACCATCTATGTAAATTCCATTGGTTCCCTTCAAAAGCTCCACCAAGGTATCCACAATGTCCGTATCCTCACCGCCTTTCACCAGGTCAAAGACAACACCGGGAGCCTTTGGGGGCAGTCCAAAATCAAAGGCCAAGGTGGGCAAAAATACCTGCTTGCCACTGAACATCATGCCGCTGGGGTTGTTCAGCATCACAAAGGGCTGGTTGAAATCGCAAAGGTAGCTTCCTCCCATTCCAGAGGAACGGACATCCACCACTGTGGGTGCAAAAAAATCCAGGGAGAAAACAGGAAAGGAAAGGATAACTGAAAAAAAAGCACAGATGAATCTCTTCAGTCTCATTTTTTTGCTCCAGTCATTTGATCCAAGAGGTCTGAAATGCCAAGGTCGCCAAACCCGATTTTTTCCGTGTCAGCCTTCCTGTCCCCGGTCAAAACATCGGCCACGCCCATGGCGGCGGTGAGAGCCGCTGCAGATTCCTCACTGAATCCTTTAGTTGTCAGTTGTTTTTTAAAGTCATCTTTATCTAAACTTCCATTTACAGTTTTTGCAACATCCTGGAAGGCTGTCATCTTTTCCTCAAAATTTCCTTTATCTCCAGCTTCTGTCTTTACAGTATTTAGAATGAGACTTGCAGCACCCAAGGCAAGGGTTCCGGCATCGGTTTTCTCAAGGATTTCATCATCCTCCAAAACAGTTTCCAAGGCCTTGGTGTTTATCGCAGAAGTCCCCTGAGTGAGGGTATCCATAATGGAGGCAATATCCATGTCATCTTCCTTGGTAAGCTGATCCACCATATCTCCCAGCTGGGAAACGGGCAGAATGGCACCGACGCCTGCTTCCAACAGCTTTTCCTTGTCTCCTTTAGAAAGGCTGCTGATTTCATCTTGGTTACGATGAGCCAACTCGTTCAATACATCAGCAACTTTCTTGGGATCTGAGGCTAGCCTGTCTATATTTCCTGCCAAATCAGCAGTAGACATGGAACCAATAATTCCAGAAATATCTCTGGAAAAACTATATAATGGCTTGGAAAACAGTTCACACGATATTAAAACACAAGCCAATACCAAAGAAGTGGAGAAAAAAATAATTTTTTTCATAGATGCCTCCTCAACTAATATAATCTAACAAAAAACAACAGTAATCTCAATGTAAAACCTGAAAATAATAAAAAAAAAACTAAAGCCATTACAACCATTAGATTTTTAAGTCAAAATTAAGTACAATTCTAAATGGGAGGATGCAAAATGAAAAAGAAATATTTGTTATTGGGAATACTCTGTCTGTGCTGCGGCATGGTATATACAGCAGCGGCCGAAGATGCCAAGATACCATCTCCAAACAATCTAAGGCAGACAGACTTTTTCTCTTTCGGCTTGTTTAGTAGCACAGATTCCATTAAAACTACGGTGAATCTGGAGGTAGGGTTTAGTGTGTACCAAAGAAACAATTTTCAAGTACGGAGTCTTACCTCCATTACCGGGAGCAAGATTTTTGCTGATGAACCAGATCTCTATCAGCTTGGCTTGATGGAAAAAATTACCTTTGGGCAAATCGATTATTATGACAATGCAATCACCTCATCACGATATGGCTTCTTTTTTACCAGCTTTGGCTTCATGGCCTTTGATAAGAACCAAGAGAGCAAATTCCTCTTTGCCAAGCCCTATTACTGGGAAATTGGAGGTGGAGCAGGAGTAAACATTCGACTTAGTAAAACAGTAGCCTTTTTTGGGGAAATGGGAGGTGGCCTCCATTTAGTAACAGAGGAAGATTTTTGGGAAAAGCTTAGAAAGGCAGGCTTTGGCAGAATGAGCCTTGGATTGCGATATTTTTTAGGCAACAAAAAAAGCTGACACAGGAAAAAAATCCCATGACAGCCTTGTTCGTCAAGCAAAATTACAATGTCAGGCTGGGAGCTGTATAGGTACGGCTTCCCAAATCTGCATCCAGCAGATAGAGGGAACGAGCATCGCCACCAAAAAGCTCCATCTTGGAAATCAGGTCGTGAGTATTTGCCTCTTCCTCACCCTGCTCCTTTACAAACCAGTCCAGGAACTGCATGGTGCGATAATCCTTCAGCTGCTCTGCAGCGGCATAAATCTCATTGATGGTAGCAGTTACACCACACTCATGGGCAAGTGCAAAATGCAAGGGGTCATCCAGCTTTTCGTAGCTCTTGTTGGGACGTGAGATGGAGTCAAGCACAACAAGCTCGTTATTGTTGTGCAGGTACTGATACATCAGCATTCCATGGTCCCGCTCCTCCTGAGCCTGAATCTTAAACCAGTTTGCAAAGCCCTTCAAGCCCTTGTGCTCGTAGTAATTTGCAAAGTCAAGGTAAAGATAGGCAGAAAAAAATTCATTGTTCACCTGCTTGGTAAGCAATGATACAATCTTTGGATCAAGCATTATATACCTCCAATAAATGCCAAAAGAATCATTCTGGCTTGCACCAGAACATTCTGTAATTTCTGGTTTAAATATATCCTTCTGTAAAAAGAAATGCAAGCTCTGGCAGCCATTTACTCGACTCCCAACAAAGAATCCTCAACCCCCTGCAAAAAAAGCTCTATATCCTCACCCCTTCCCGTTCCCTGCAACTCACAGGAAATAACATAAATGTACTTGGCCTCAAGTCGATTCTGGAAGCTTATTCCCTTTGGATACAAAACCTTGTCCACATAGGTAAACGTTCTATAGTCATAGGGAACACCATCGTAGGGAGCTACCCTGTCCCTCTTTTGTCCCCAAGTTTGGAGCGTCTCCTTCTGGGCCTCTGAACCGGGCAGCAACTTGCGATTCAGGAAAAGATATTTATAATTTTCTTTTTTCTCATCAGAATAAATTCCTATGGAACGGTTTTCCAGCATCAAACCTTTCTCTTCAGAACAGTATCCCAAAGAAAGGGCGATGGTGGTTTCATCATCTATCTCGAACAGAGTGTCAGGAAGAGCATACCCCATAGTTCCATTAAAAATCTTTGTAGTTTCGGCAACCCGCCCTATTTCAAGCTCCTTCAGCACGGAGGGTCTTTTTCCACAAACAGCCTCCGGCAAGGAAAGAAATTCCTGCCACTGTTCAAAGGTACCGACGTAACCGGCAAGGACAAAATCCGCAAGGTAAGCCAAATCCTGAGTAAAACCGTTGAGAATGTTTGCAGTGGAAGCTAACCCATACATCACGTACAGTCCTCCGGGAAGAGGCAAGGCATAGGACAAGACCATGGCATCTGCAAAAGGGATCTGATAATAATTCACTTGCCAGGTTCGTTGGAACATATCCTGATGAAGACTCGTCTGAACCGGCTTCCCGAAAGATTTAATCCCTATGGACTCAGAACCGATGTTACGAGTAACCTTTTTTGCAGCAAGCAAATATTCCATATACCTCTCTGGATTCAAGAAGAGGGATTCCAAGCTTACATCGTCGGGCATTGTAATCATCCCCATAGTCAACCCCATCATGGTGCCGATTGTCACAGAACCATTCCCTTCCAACTCATGTGCAGACAGGGAGCCTGGACTTCCAAACTGCCATATTCCGGTATCGCTCAAGTATAGGGTGTAAGGAAAATTAGGAAGGAAATCATTTGTCAGACGCTCCGCCCTGCCCAATCCAGTGGTCATCCCCTGCTTTCCGCCAGGAGAAAATTGCTTTCTCAGACTGTCCACAATCTGCTTTGCGTAGGACTTGTATTCAGCTGTCAACTGCCTTTGCACTTCATCGAGGGGAAGAGGTAATGCTATCTGATGGGAAAACTTGTGGTAAAACTTCTCGGAGAAAACATTTGGCAGGTTATAGTAGAAAGTCTGCTTCATAGAACCAGTGCCAGCAGGTATTTTTTTCGTGTCGGCAAAGGCAAGGGCATAGTTGAGATTTTCATTCTCACTTTTCATGGTGATGATTCCCAGTACCTTACCGTTGGTATCAACAAGGGGACCACCAGAATTCCCTGGACTAGCGGCAGCAGAAAAACGAAGCCACTTCCACTCGCCATTTTCGTTCTCGTAGGTTTGACTGGTGAGGATACCACTTCTGATGACAATGCCCTCACCCAAGGCATTTCCCACGGAAAAAACGTGAGAATTCAGACTGATGTCATCCTCAATGAACAAGCCACCTGTTACAGGAATCTGAAAATCAGTTACAGTAAAGGAAATATAGTCCCTATCGGTGGAAAAGCCAGTAACCTTATCTATAGGATACAACTTTCCCGCCCTGTCTCTCAGATAATACTTGCTGTATAAAGTATCTCCATACAGGTTGAACACGTGGGCAGCAGAATAAAACTCATGGCTATTTTTGCCCGTATCCCCGCTGGAATCCACCAAAAAAGCGGTTCCTAAGGGAAGGTACTTGTCATTACGGATGGAAAAAGCAATACGGTAAAGGGGAAGCTCCTTTTCATACACAAGGCTTCCTTCCTCCGGCTTCTCCACCACCACCTCAAACACAGCATTCTGTACCTTCTCCAATATATCAGGCTCCAAGATGGTCTGGGAGAAACCGGAAAAACATAAAAAGGCTACAATGCAAAGGCAAACACCCTTTTTATTCATAAACGGCTCCTGTAATTTGTTGTATCCATTCCTTGATTCCTTCTGGAAGCTCAAAGCCTTTTTCTTCCGCACCCACAAGACTGGAAAGAGCTTCCATCGCATATTCCTTGTTCATCTCATAGTCAGGAGAGGTACCGATTTTTTCTGCATAGGCCATGCCACGAAAATACAGGAAAATCCCATTTTGTTGCAACTGAAGGGGAAGTTCACTATAAGAGTCCAAAACTGCATCGATATTACCCAAATGCAGCGATAGAATCATTCCTATACTATAAAAATCCTCCCAAATTCTGCTGGTGGGCGGCAGTCTTTTTATCTGTGACTTATAGTCATTTTGAAAGGCATAGGCTTCCTGATACTTTTGCTGCATATACAGCATTTCCAAATACATCAGTCCAATGCCAGTGTGATCCGGATATTTTTTCATGAAATTCATGGCTTCAGCCAGGTCTTCTTCCGAGGGGTTCTCCTTTGCGTTCAAGGCTATCACTGGCTCCCAGGCAATGGCCTCATCTGATGGAACATAGGCCGTGTCGGTAAAAGAAAGGATTGGATTACGGTTCACCTCCCTTCCCTTCATGGGAAGTACACTAACGCTCATAAATTCATCCACACTTTGGGCTGACTCCAATGCCACCTTCTGCAAGGTACCGTAAGTATTCTCATTCAGCCCCATGAATCCTCGACCAATGATATAGTGGGACATATAATCTTCCCAACTGGAATAAGAACTTTCAATTTTTTCCACATAGGGAGCTGCCAGCTCCAATGCTTCCTGATGAGTGACATACCCTGCCGCCAATGACCATCGAATCAGGTTGAGACTCCTTCCCTCATCCCAAGCACGTAATCCTTGGTCACCAAGCTTCGGAGCCATTGTCTTGACAAAAAACAAACGATTTGTTTCCAGCACCGTCAATCCCTGCTCACAGGCAATAGCCATGCAGTCCATAGTTGGATGGGCAACAAAAAGGGAATGGAGTTTACTGAAACTTCCGGCCTGTCCTCCCTGGGATAAATCTTGTAGATGCCACAACAAGCTCTCCCGACTTTCAATACCCCAAGACTCTTTTAAAATATCGGTGGACTTTGTGTCGCCACTCCAAACCTTCGGATTAAATTGGTCGATGGTTAATTTATTGATATTCAATAAATTAGAAGAAAAGGCACAGGCATATTTCTCTACATGGGGAAGTTTTGCCCACCTACTGGTATCTTTTTGGGCAGCATATCTGACAGCAGGATCAAGGATTATCTCTTGCTTCCTCCATTCCACGGAAAACAGATGAAATCCATTGTCAGGAGTAAAGGTGACCATTATCTGCACCGTGGGGTCTTCTTTCCATACGCTATAAAGCACCGGATAGAATTCCACTACAGAAACCGAACTTCCCTCTCGCCTACCCTCATAAGCTTTCCATGACTCATGAACAGTAAAAATTCCTGAGTCAGCCAGAGCCTTCAACCACTCATCCTTGGTGGCATCTATATTCATTCCTTGGGAAACAAACCACAGGGGGATTCCAGCAGGAGATTTTTTGTCGATAGTGAGGATAAAATTGAAGCCAGTGTGATAGTCAACACTCTTGCAGTTTCTGCTGAATAGAAACATTTCTGAATCAGAAAAACTATTGTTGCTGGTAGGTACCCTCACTGCAAGAGTTTCCGGGATAAACCAATCCTGGAGGAAATACGGATTTGCCCATATCCCCATGGACAGGAAGAATATAATTATCCGAGCAAAACGTTTTTGTAGTTTCTGCATAGCGCTATTATAAATCAACTATTGCTCCAAAGCAAGCATCAACCCCGTCGCAAGCAGTAGGATATCAAATCCTCGGAACAAATCAAACATTACATATCTATAAAAGAATATACTTCACAAATAATTCGTTCTGCTATATAATGAAGATATGGCAAAGCAAAAAATTCCTGCAACGCCTTCTATCCGGCGTTTACCATCATACCTTCACCTCATCAAGCAAGTGCGTTCAGAAGGTGATGATTTTATCTCTGGTACAGTAATTGCCCAAGAGCTGCATCTTGAGCCTATTCAAGTACGAAAGGATTTGGCTATTACTGGCATTATTGGAAAGCCAAAGCGAGGATATCCTGTCGTCCCGCTTATTGCCGCCATTGAGCATTTTCTTAGTTGGGATAACTCAAAGAAGGCCATAATTGTTGGTGCAGGAAATTTGGCTACAGCCCTCACCGGATATTCTGAGTTCCAATACCACGGTTTGAATTTTATTGCTGCCTTTGACAAGGAGCCTAACAAGATAGGTCAGGCCATCCACGATGTACCAGTGTATTCCATCGATGAAATGAAAGAGCGGATTGCAGGCTGTGATGTTTCTCTGGCAATTCTTACCGTTCCTTCCACCTTTGCCCAGGAAACAGCAGATATTATTGTCAAGGCCGGGGTAAAGGCCATCTGGAACTTTACCAATGCAAAGCTCAAGCTTCCAGAAGATGTGGTTTGCCAGCAGGAGGATTTAACCTCCGGGTATGCCATGCTCTGTGTCATGATGGATTCCCAGAAAGAAAAAAATCTGCAAGAATGAGTTGTCAATCTTGTTCACCTAATTTTTCTCCTGAAAAAACTGAGTACCAAGCCCAGCTATTGAAAAATCGCCTTACAAAGCGTTTTCAGCATTTGAAAAGATGGGCCCGTCGTAGTGATATTGGCTGTTATCGTCTCTACGACAAGGACATTCCAGAGATTCCCCTTGCCATTGACATTTTTTTTCTGCAGCAATCCCCTTCTGCCAGCGAAGCCGAAGCATATCTGCGTATCTATCTGTACCAGCGGCCCTACGAAAAGGATGAGAAGGAGGAGTCCGACTGGCTTGAGGCAATGATTCAGGCGGCAGCCCAAGTGACAGGTGTTTCCCAAGACAAGGTGGTGGCAAAGACTCGTATGCGGCAGCGGGGGAGCGACCAATACGAGAGACAGGAAACACAGGAGGCCATCACGGGAATTGTCCAGGAACAGGGACACAAGTTTTTTGTGAATCTGAGCAATTACCTTGATACAGGACTTTTTATGGATCACCGTCCCCTGCGTAAAATGGTGGAAAGTGAAGCCCAAGAAAAGGCTGTGCTGAACCTTTTTTGCTACACCGCTTCCTTTTCCGTCTATGCGGCCGCCGGAGGAGCCAGCCGAGTTGATTCTGTTGACCTTTCCAACACCTATCTTGCTTGGGGAGAAAAGAATTTCTCCTTGAACGGCCTTGCTGATGCAGAAAAATATCGTTTTACCAGAAGGGATGTGGCTCAATTCTTAAAAGAAACAAGGGATAGCTGGGACATCATCGTTCTAGATCCTCCAACCTTTTCCAACTCAAAGAAAACGAGGGATACCCTAGATATAAACCGAGATTGGCCAAAGCTGGTGAATACCGCCTTGAGCCATCTCAATCCTGGCGGGACCCTGTATTTTTCCACCAATAGCCGGCAGCTCCACTTTGACCAAGACTTGCTAAAACCACCCAGAAAGGGAAATGATGCAGCCCAACTCACGGTAAAGGACATTACCGCCGCCACCATTCCAGAGGACTTTAGGAACCAACGGATTCATCGTTGCTGGAAGCTCACCCTGTCGGAATGATGCCACAGAAGGCCCGGCTTGATTAGTTTAGCTGGGTCATAACCTCCACAGTGCAGGCGGCGGTGGCAAGGTTGATTTCTTCTTCCAAGAGCTTGATTTCCTCGCTAATTTTTTCGATTCGAGCCTGAAGCACCTCTCTTTGGGAACCATAACCAGATTGCAGCAATTGGAGCCTTTGGTCTAGCTGAGACTGGGCCGTCTGGATTTTCAGCCTTTGGTACTGGATTTTCAAGGAGGCCATGGTCATGGCATTAATCTGTCGGGAAAGCTCCAGCTTGATGGAGGAACGGGCCTGCTCCAGGTCAAGCTCTGCATCCCGTAGCTGGGAAGCACTTCGCTTCAGCTGGTTCAGCTTCTTGCCGCCGTCCCACAGGGTTGTTTTGATGCCTAAGGTGAGGTTTGCCACAAGATCCTGCTTTAGCTCACCTTCTCCCTTGAATAATTTTTCCATGTTGCCATTCAAGCCAAAGGAAATTTGCAACGCTATGTCTGGCTTGCCGTACATGCCTCCAGATGCCACCTTACGGCCATATTCGGCGGCTTGGTGGAGCTTTTCCAAGATGGCCAAGGCTTCTTGGGCAGGATTCAAGGCAGCGGCTTCCAAAAGGGAGGGCTCTTGTTGGGAAAGTGCTTGGAAGGAGTCGTAAAAGCCTTGGATTTGGGGAATCTGCATAATCTGGGAAGGCTCCAGTTGGAGCAGTCCAGTTAATTCACGGAGCTCTTGCAGGATTACAGACTGATTGTGACGAACCTGCTGGAGACTTAAGGGAATGAGGGCTTCCTGGGTTTTTGCCTCCAGAACAGCCTGCTCCAAAGCTACCCCTTGCCTTTGCGCCGCCTCCGTCAATTGTACCAATTCGTGGGCATATTCCTGCTGCTGGCTCAACAAGGCCTCCATTTGGGAAAGGGAGCTTAGGGCAGTGATTTGGGCTTTCAGGGAGCCTCTCTTTTGTTTTTCCAAGGAAGAAAGCTGAAGCTGGCGGACAGCCTCTAGTGCAGAAAAAATCTTCACGCTGTTGGAAATCTTTCCCCAGGTGAAAATAGGCTGCTGTAAGTCCAGCTGAAAGGTGTAGCCAAGGGTGGGCAGACCGTCGAACACCTTTATGTCCGTGTTGGGAAGGGGCACTTGAACCGGCAGCCCTGTAGCCGGGTTTGTAACGGGAATGAAACCAAATTCCCCCTGAGACAAAGAGATTTCCTTGATGAGGGGATTTGCCATGTAGCTCCCTGCCAAGGTCAAGTCCACCGTGGGCTGGTAGCCTGCCTTGGCATCCTTCGTGTCCAGCTGGGCTTGAATCACCGCTTGCCGGGCCTTGTTCAAGTCTGCATTGTTCACCTCCATGGCTGCCACCAAGTCCGCAAAGCTATAGGGTTTAACTACCTCAGGAAGCTTTTGGGTAAAGCCAGAGGATGGAGTTACCAGAAAAAGGGCCGGAAGCAGGAGCAGCAGGAGATTTTTTGTGCCGGGGGCTGTATTACTGGCTGTGCCGGGGGCTGCATTACTGGTTTTGCCAGGGGCTTTTTTCTTCTGGAGGCTATGCAGCTCGGTAACGTAATACAGCACGGGAATGATGAACAGGGTAATCAGGGTGGAGGTGAGCAATCCGCCGGCAATGGCCTGTCCTAAGGGAGCGTAAATCTCGGAGCCTTCCCCCTTGGCAAGGGCCATGGGAACAACCCCCAGCATGGTGGTGAGGGTGGTCATGAAAATGGGCCGCAGGCGGCTGGCAGAACCAGACACTACGCAATCACGAAGCTCCCCCTCACCTTCACCATTGTCTCCAGACACCCCGTCCTTCTGAGCGGCCATTCGCTCCCGCAGCAGGTTGATGTAATCCACCAGAATGATTCCATTGTTCACCACTACACCTCCCAAAGAAATGACACCAAGCAGGGCCACCAAGCTCATGCTGGAGCGAAACAGCACGAGCCCAAGAACCACACCAATGAGACAGAAGGGAATGGTGGCCATAACAATCAGGGGCTGGCGGAACCGCTGGAACTGCAAGACCATGACGGTGTACACCAAGAACCAGGCAATGGCCAAGGCGGTAATGACTGAAGGCAGGGAATCACCGATAAGCTCCGTAATTCCTCCCGCCTGGGTGGTGATGCCCTGGGGCAAGGGATTGTCTGCAAGCCACTGGTTTGCCCGGCTATCCACTCCCGCCGTGTTTTCAGAAACCAAGGTGGCAGACACAGTAATGGTTTTGGAGCGGTTCTTGTGGTTGATTTGGGAAATGCTCTGCTCCTGGCGAAGCTGGCTTATGTTGGACAGGGACACTGGTATTCCCAAAGAAGAGATTATCTTGATGGAATTGAAATCCTCCAGGGTAATGATTTTATCAGTTTTGTCGGAATATAGGTGAATGGTGTATCGATTATCGCCACTTCTGAACCTGCCTACATCTATACCCTGAAACAAGATGGCACTGGTTATGCCCGCCTCGTAGCTGGTGATTCCCAAGGAGCTCATGTACTCGTGCACCATGTCTATAGTGAGGGCCTGAGTGTCAAAGTCCGTGTCCATTTCCACAGACACCACCTCCCTGTCCTGCTGGAGATACTCTGCAAAGGCTGCGGCAGAAGCATACAGTCTTTCCATATCCTCTCCCACAAAGGCAAGGCCGTAGCCACCGCCACCGGAAACGTAGCCCAAAAGCTTGTCAAAGCCGCCGTTGGATACCTTTGCTGTGACCCCCGGAATGGAGCTTGAAATTACCTGTTGTACCTGAAGGATAATCTCGTGAATGGAACGATGGCGGTCAGCCACAGGAACCAGCACCACGTGGATATAGCCCTGGTTGCTCGCCTCCTGACTGCTTCCCACAGACTCCTTCATGCCCACAAAGAACACCGCATCCTGTACCTCTGGCACTGCCTCATAGAGTAAGTCCGCCACCTTCTCCATTTGAGCATTGGTGCTTGCCAAAGGATAGCCACCGGGAAATTTCAAGTTGATGTAAAAGTCGCTGTTGTCAGTGGAGGGAATAAAGGCAATGCCAAGGGAACTGAGCACCAAAACCGTGGCCGCCAACACCACCACCGCAAGGAAAATGATGAATCTCCAAGAGGTCAGGCTCCAATCAAGGGCCTTGCGATACTTTTCCTCGATGCTGGCCATGATTTTATCCACCTTCAACTTCATCACCTGGGGCCAGGATTCCTTTCTGCCAGCCTCCTGTTCCATTGCAGTACCCGCCTGGACAGCAGCTTGTGGCCTTAGCAAGAGCCCCATCAAAAAGGGCACGATTACCACCGCAGACAGCAGGGAAGCAGTCAGCGCCATAATCAAGGTAAGGGAAACATCCTTGAGAATCATTCCCACCACTCCAGAAAGGGCTGCAATAGGCACAAATACCACCACCGTGGTGGCAGTACTGGCAAAGATGGAAAGTCCCACCTCATCGGCACCTAAAAAAATTGCATCCTCGGGGTTGTCCTGGTATTTGGGATTGTTGTAATGACGGAATACCTGCTCAATCATAACGATGGAGCCGTCCACCACCATGCCCAAGGCAACTACCATGCCAGAAAGACTCATAAGGTTTACGGTGATGCCTGTAAGCTTCATGGCAATGAAGGTAAAGAGCAAGGACAGGGGAATTGACAGGGCTATAATCAAGGTGGCACGAAAATTTCCCAAAAACAGAAAGATTACCAGCACCGCCATCACGATTCCACCGATTCCCGACATGATAACCGTCTTCATGGAGGCAGTAACAATGCGGCTGTCATCGCTGATGACATTGAATTGGAGCCCTGCCTCCTTTTCAGCACGGGAGAGCTCCTCCTTGATTTGAGACACAATGGACAGGGTGTTTCCGTCGCTCCGCTTCATGACCTCTACCAGAACCAGTGGCTTGTATCCGTCGGTAACATAGCTTTCTGGCTCTGGATAAGCCAAGGTTACCGATGCCACATCCTCCAGACGAATCACCACATTGTCGCTGGTGCTGCCTACAGGAAGCTGACGAATATCCTCCAGGCTTGCCAGCTCCCCTCGATACCTGATGGCCACTTCCCTGCCCTGAAAGATTCCTGTTCCAGCAGGCAAAAACTGGTTGCTGTAGCCGAGAGTCTGATACACCGTCAGGGCTGAAATTGAGCGTGCTGCCAATTGCTCTAGCTGAAGCTCCACATTCACCTGGAGCTCCTGACCTCCAGAAACCTCCACATCCGAAACACCACCAATGGCCGTCAGCCGTGGACGCAGGGTTTCTGTAATGTAGTCCGTAATGGAGCCGGTATCTGGAGCTGACAATGAAGCTGAGGCATCTGTCCCGGATACTTCCGTCCCGGACACCTCCGACACAGAAAAGGAAAAAATCGGCAGCATCTCCGCGCCGCCTACCAAGGCCTCAGGAGTACCCTGCAAGCCAGAAGGCAGGTCCGGCATCAGCTTGCTGATTCTGTCCCGCACCTCGGTGATTTTGTCGTAGGGATCAATGCCGTCCCGAAAGGTGATTTCCACGGAGCCATAGGAGTTTGCCGAAGCGCTGGACACAGACTTAAAGTCCGGCAGGGTGACAAAATCATCCTCAAGAATGCTGACAACATCCTCCTCCACGTCCTCTGCATCAGCACCGGGATAGATTGCCACCACAATGATGGAGGGAGCGGACACATCCCCCATAAACTCCACGTTGATTGATGAGAGGGCAAAGATTCCAAAGACTCCCAGCACAATCAACAGCATTCCGATAACAACAGGATGACGGACAGCAAAGTGGGACAGCTTCATTCATGAGCCTCCCAGCTTAATTCCACTACAGAAGCTGTCACCTCTTGACCTGCAATCACATTTTCCTGGCCCTCCACCACAAACCGTGTATTTCGGTATGCTTCTGGTACCGCAATCCACTGGCTGTCGGCAGGGCAATCAGAAAGATTCAAGGAGACAAGCCTTCCTGGTCCGGAAGCTTGTGAGGTACCTTCAACAAAATACACCGTTCCGTCCAGCTTTCTTGCAGTAATGGGCAATAGCAAAGCGTCTTCCAAGGAATTGAACACAATCCTTACCCGAACAAACATTCCGGGAGTAAACCCTTGCCCCCCTTCTTCCAGCTGGAACACTGTCTCAAAGGTTTTGGAGGCCCCATCGATATAAGGAGCCATGGTATCAAGCTTTCCTTGTGCCACCTTTACCCCGGCTGTATCCTGTTCCCCTTGCGGCCCTCCAATTCCCACCTCATCTTGGGGCAAAATAATTTGAGCCTTCAGCTGGTGGCGGTACTGGGAAAAAAGGGTAAAATATTTTTCCGGAATCTGTAGCCGCACCACTAAGTCAGACAAGTCCGCCACCACCGCCACCGGTTGGGGAGCCGATGCCACACTGCCCACAGAAAGCGGAGCCATCAGTACCGTTCCCTTCACAGGAGAGGCTACAGTGGCATAGCCCAGCTGCAAGACAGCCAAATCATACTGGGCCTTGGCCGCATCCCGCTGTGCCTTTATGGTGTCGTACTCCTGCTGGGTGGCAGCTCCAGCCCGATACAGACCCTCCACCCGCTTAAAGCTGCTTTCAAAGCCAGTGTAGGCCGCCTGGGCTTGAAGCATTTGCTGACGAAAAGATTCCGGGTCGATTTGGGCTAAAAGCTGGCCTTCCTTCACCTGTTCACCGGCCTTGACAGGATAGTCCACAATAGTTCCACTCACCAAGGGAATGACAGGAATCATGGAGCGGGCCTCCACGTGGCCGTTTATGGCAAGGCTCTCCTCCATGGTACCCACCACAGGAAGGGCCACCGTCACTGCGGGAACCGGCACTACATAAGAGACATCATCTCCACCTGCAAGAAATTTCACCCCCAGCACAATTCCCAGGGCAAGCGCCACTACAACGATATATTTCAACAGGCCCTTTCTTTTTTTCACACTCACTCCCTCGCCCTTAAATATAGTTTTCAGAAGCATTTACTGTCAAGAATGACCAAAGGTTGATTTTGACCATCAGCTCAAGCCTGACCGCCATGTCAAACGTGCTCTTCGTTAATATTGAGTATAGCAGGAACAACTTGTTTTTAAAATAAAAAAGGCAACCCGTCTCTGAGTTGCCTTTGCCCGGAACAAGACTTGAACTTGCACACCCTTACGAGCTCTAGTACCTGAAACTAGCGTGTCTACCAATTCCACCATCCGGGCTAATCCGTATGAACATGACTGTATCATAGGATTAAAACAATGTCAAGCATTATTCGCCATTATTTGATAAATTCCTCATTCAAAGGAAAGTCCTGCCCGAACCAGCTGGACAATCTTTCCGGCAGCACGGTTCACTTCCTCCTGAGCCTTTGAGTACTCGTCATAGTGATTGAAGCCCACCACCCGAAGGGCATGGTCCAGCTCGTATTCAAAGTTACCAACGTACACGTACTTGGCATCCTCTGGCACATGTACTGTAACAGAAGCAGGGAGAATGAATCGGAAGTAGCCATTTGTTCTGGCAAAAATTGATCCGGTAAAATATTCCAAATTGAAGGTATTGTCCTTCTCCAATTTGGTCTCAAAAAAGAAGGTTTCCCCATAATCTGCCCAATTTTCCATGGAAAGAAAATCATCATTCACTACATAGAAATTATCAGGAGCAGATCCCATAATCTGTAGAATTGACTGAGTTTCAAAGGCTTTCCGCCGGGCTTCCAAATCTATGGGATTCTTAAGTGACACCTTACCTATCAGGATGATTTTCTTTGAACCTGGAGCTTTCAGAGAACCATCTTTAATGGTCTCACCATTCAAAAAGGAAAACAAGCAGATAAACAACAACGAACAAATTACCAGTCTCTTACTGACCATTTGAAATTTCCTCCATTCTCTTGAGAATTGCAAGCTCCCAACTGGAACCTGTAAAATATTTTCCCATTTTCTCCAGCGTCTTCAATTCCTGAGTGTGGTTTTCATCATCCTCACCATAGAATTGCAGACCTGGCTTGGACAGCTCTATGTCTACCCCTCCAATTCCCTCATAATGAGTCGTCGTCGTAGTGCCAGTCGTACTTACCCAAGAAAATTCCTTGAATTGGGAGCCAACCGGTTGGGGTGGAATAAAGAAACGACTTGTTCCCACAGGAACCACTAGAATTACAGTTGCAGTCTCCACTGCAACAGGATCTACAAACTTGTAGCCGAACTGAGGATTTTGCTGCAGGAGCTCACTGGACAGATGCACATCGGCTCCTGTCACACCAAATAACAGGGTATGGGTTTCAGGAGTTCCCCACTCACCGCTTTCAATGGCCTGTTGAGCCTGCCTCACGGTCATTCCACTGGTTGCGCAACCTGTAATGCCTAAAAAAATTGCAGTCAATAAAACTACAAAGCTCATTTTTCTCACAAAGCTCTCCTTTCCTATGATGTAATTGTATTTATAAGAACTTGAATCCAAGCCCAACTCCAATCTCATGATTCGATACCTTTGTTTTGTCAAAATCCTTTAAAGTAAATGGCAGGAAGCTATATTTTACGGTCAAATAAGGAGAGAAGCCCAAGGATGTCTCATATCCCACATTCACTCCTGCACCAAAGCCAAAGGTCAGCAAGCTGAAGTTTGAGTCAGCAAAATCCATAAAATTCACAAGTCCCAATCTTCCGTAGACAAAGGGCTCCACAATAAAAGAATCAATCAGCATGGGAACCTTCAAGCCCAAGGCAGGCCCTATAGTGGTAACAGCTTCCTCAAAAGACCATCCATCCAGCTTATAGGGCACCTTTTGATTCTGGAAGAAAAGGCCAAAATTCAGATAACTAAAATTTATGGCACCTTGGATGCTGAATCCCGGCTTTCCCAAGGACAGGGAATGGATATAACTGGCAGAAATTTCCATCAATCCGATATTTTCAATGTAGAATGAAACCTTCTTATCAGATTTCTTTTCCCTTTCAGTTTCTGTCGTCTTTGATGGCTCCAAGCCTTCAAAACCATTCATCTTCCATTGACCATCCTCCTGAACCCACAGGCTGGCTATGGAATGTTCCGTTTCGGGATTGAATTCTACAGAATAGGTATTTCCATTTGCAGAGGGCGTTCCGATAATGGGCATTTTGAATTCACCTTCAGCGGAGCGGAAGGAATTCCACACACAATAAGCTATGCTGCAGCGGACTCCATCCAAAGGGTTATAGGCAAAGGAATCCACCACATAGGAGCGCACCTGGCTTGGAGAGCGTTCCAATACTGTCTTTAAGGCTGCATACCCAAAATCTGCAATCATCTTCTTGGAAATGAACCGTGTCACCTCATGGAAAGAATCCATTTCCTTCATGACGGTATCCACCAAGGAATTGACCCTTGAATCGATATCAATCACTGCAATTCCAGAAGCATTTTTCTCCACAAAGTCAGCTAGTACCTTTGCAGGAATTGCATAATTGGTATTTTGCCTAAAGACCGCCTTCCAGGTGTTGATACCAACAACAGTATATCCCGAAGCTGTTTTTTCATTCCGAATCAGCAGGGGACCACCACTATTCCCCCCGTCGATTTCCGCTGTATGCTGAATCAATGGAGAGATTGATGGATCAAGCAGCTCCTTTATCCGTGCATTGGAGTTGGATACAATACCCTTTCCCAGCTGCCACAATGGCTCGTCCCCCAAGCCAGGAAATCCGGCTGAAAACACATCCTCTCCATCATGAAGACCACTGGTATCAAGCTCCAAACCTGGCCGCACAAAACTTTCTGGAAGGGAAATGATTGCAATATCAATATCCTCATCCATAGCAAAGATATCCAGATTCTTGAATTCAGAGACAGAACCATCTTCATTCTCAAAGGAGACCGTTACCGTATCGTATTCTGAAACCACGTGCCTATTGGTAACGATAAAGGGTTTTCCAGCTGCTGAATAATAAATAAATCCAGAACCAAAGGAATCCTCCAAAAAATATCCAATGTATTCCGCCAGCTCCTTATATCCCGACGACTCCATCTTTTCTTGATATTGCTGCAAAAGCTGCCTATTTCCTTCTGAAAGCTTTCCTGTGACCAAGCAGACAAAATCCTTTGGGGAATTACAAAAAACTCCCAGGGTAAAAGCGAGGGAAACAAAAATGGTAAAAATCTTTTTCAAGGCCACACTCCTTCTCCGACATGAAAAATATTTAAGATAAAATTAATTGTAATATACATTATACCCCCCCCCCTCATATTCTTGTCAAGAGAAATTTTAAAAAAATAAACCCCAATGCACCGAATACAGGTACATCGGGGTTACTATGAAAATATGGCTAATGGACTTGCCTGAAAAACTCAGCCTACCGCAGCACCTCGCCCTTGTGCCACAATTTCTCCAGCTCATAGAAGCTTCTAGCATCTTGGGACATCAGATGCACCACCACGGTACCAATGTCAATCAGGTTCCAGTCGTCTCCGTCGGGAGTTTTCTTGTTGGTGACATGGATTTCCATATCATTTTCCCGAACATAATCCTTCACCATCTTGTACAGCCCCTTCCAATGGACGGAGCTATTTACGGTCACGATAACAAAATAATCTGTCCAGCTGTTCAGTTGGGACACATCGATGACAGTGACTTCCTTTCCCTTTCCGTCCTCCATCAGCTGGGCAATTTCCAAAGCCTTTTCCTTTTCAGTTTTCATTTCTACCTCTCTTACCGCACGTAGCGGCCGTCAAAATCCTTTCCAAGAATGATGGTGAAGTCAACCCGTGACTCCGCCTCCATTCCAGCGCTCTCCGGCAAGACATCCTCCGTTATGATGTTGGAGCAACTGATGATGTCTCCGAGATTCTTTGCAATCTCGTCGTTACCGATATGATTGATAATGATGGTTTCCTCGTAATCGTTCCTGTCCGCATTGACAGAGCTCAATACGTCAAATCCAAAGCCCTGCAACAAAATGGAGGTGTTTCTGGCCAAGCCCTGCACCGAAGTTCCATTTTGCACCTCCAGCACGTAGATTCGGTCATAAATCGTATCCACCACAGAAACCAAGGAGCTTACCGTCTGCTTGAACAAATCCTTTACCAATTCTCCATCATAATGGGGAAACAATAATGATTTTCCGTCAACAACTCGTACCGAACCGGTAATACTACGGGGGGCAAGACGCTCGGAGTCAACATGGGCAACAGTCTCCAGAATAATCCGCAAATCCTTATCTTCCAGATTGGTATCAAACAAACCGCTATATTCCTTGAAATTCCTCTCCACAAACATGGTATTCATGTTTTTATTTATGGCTGCAAGAAAGGCAATGATAACATTCTGATACCTATCCTGCACTTCTCCATCAGTCTCCTCTGGGGAATTGTAGTACAGGTAGGTCAGGATTTTATCGCCGTCCAGATTATTCACCCCAGAGGGCAAAAGCCAGCGGTCTCCATTATCCGCCTGGATATCCACAGGATAGGGGACAAAAATTTTCAACCCCCCCAATAAATCCGTAAGAATCTTGAAGTTATCCACGGAACACACCATGGAGAAGGGAATGGTTTGGCCAGAAAGCTTTTCTATTTCTTGCCGATAGGCATCTATCCCCTTTTCCCGATACACCATGTCGATTCGGTCTACCCTCCCCAAGCTGCTGTAAATCGCACCAGTATTTCCAGGAATATTGAACAGGGCACCTCGTCCTGACACAGGATAATAGATAAACACATCGGTAAAAAGAACCTTCTCATCATCTTCCAGCACAAAGAGAATCTTGATGGGCTCCTCGTTTTTAATCATTTCCTCTACAGGATCCACCTGCAAGGCAGATACAACAATCAAAGACGTAACAATTATGATAGAAAAAACGAGAAACAAGAAAATCATACTTTTTTCTAGTCCGCCAGCTCTTTTTCTTCTCATCGTCCCTCCAAAAACGAAAGCAGCTTTAGGGATGCAGGAGCAATTTTCTTCCCCTTATCCCGCAAGAATTCAATATTTTCCTTCAAAACGAAGAGCATTGCTTCATCCAAGCCCATGACAAACACTCGATCCAGATATTCCTCCGTAACGTGGGAACGTCCCGGCTCAATCTTGTCTGCCACGTACAAGACCTTGGCCAAATCTCCCATGCCAGCAGCGCCAAAGGTATGGAGACGCACCGCTTCCAAAATATCCTCATCGTCTACGGAAAAATCATTTTTCAGCACGGAAGCAGCTGCCCTACCATGGAGCAAGCCAGGCTTGTCTTGCTCCAGCTTACCCACCGGCTCTCCGTCCAAGGTAGCCAGAGAAATCATCAGCTCTCCCTTCATTTCCTTGCAAATGTCGTGGGCAATGCCTGCAAAATATCCTCGCCGAGGGTCAAGGCCATGAATCCTGCACAATTTTTCCGCCGTGTCAGCCACTCGCAGGGAATGCTCATAGCGGCTTTGAGAAACCATGGTGATGGCATATTTACGTACCAGTTCAGTTGTCTGTGCATCCATACAATTTTCTCTCTACAATATATCGATAAACAGATTCTGGAACAAGATACCGCCAGGAAGCAGCTTTCCCAGCACTCATTTTTCCAGAACCAGCCTCCCGAATCTGACTGGAGGACACGGGAAGGATTCCATTATCAAGCTCCAGGTGGCGATAGGGAAAGGACTTTCTCTGTGTACCGTCCCAACAAATGCGGCGGGCCAAGATAATGTCAGCCAATTCAGGCAATTCTTGATAGTGTCCCCATTCTTCAAAGCCTTCCACCAAATCATCCCCCATAATGAGGCCGATTTTTCCTTCCAGTTGATTGGCATATTTCTTGCTCAAGTAGGTGATGGTGTCATAGGTATAGGAAATTCCACCACGTTCTAGCTCACAGGTTTCCACTGCAAAATGAGGGTTTCCCCCGATAGCCAACCGAATCATTTCCAGTCGTTGCCGAGAGGTTGCCCCTTCTGCCAATTCCTTGTGAGGTGGAATATTCACTGGCACAAAAAGCACCTTGTCATATCCCAACCGGTGGCAAACCTCATCTGCCAGCAAGAGATGTCCAATGTGAACGGGATTAAAACTACCTCCCAGCATGGCAATCCGCATAATCTACCTACCTAGTACTCTTCATCCTGACTATCGCTCCCTGGATACTGAACGGGATCCACATCACAAACGGAACGACTCTTCAAAAAATCTGATTGACCAGTCCTTTCTTCTGTAACCGTAGTTTTTGCAGTGGTGGGACTCTTGTATCCAGAAGCCTCCATCCTTTGAACGAGAGCCAAAATCTCGCGACGCACCTGATCAAGACCAGTTCTGGCAAAAATGGAAAGGGGAATCACCACCTGCTCAGGCTCCTTCTGATGAATCGCCTCTGCAATCATCGTGGCCCGTTCAGGAGCGCCTTCTGTATCCATCTTGTTGCACAAAACAAGACGAGGCTTTTTTGCCAAATCAGGGGAAAAGGCTTCAAGCTCAGTCTGCAAGGTATCGTAGGCGGCAAGACAGTCATCATTGGAACAGTCAATCATGAACAAGAGGCCAGCTGTTCTAGAGATATGCTTCAAAAAGCGGATTCCAAGTCCAGCTCCCTCGGAGGCACCTTCAATAATGCCGGGAATATCCGCAATGATAATATCCCGCTCTGCATCAGCATGAAGCACACCAAGGTTTGGAATCTTTGTGGTAAAGGGATAGGGAGCGATCTTTGGTCGGGCGTTGGTAAACAAATCCAGCAAAGAGGATTTTCCCGCGTTAGGAAAGCCCACCAATCCCACGTCTGCCATGATGCTCAGCTCCACCCGCAGCCGCCGAGCCTCTCCGGGCTTTCCCTCGTGGGCATATCGTGGAGCCTGGTTGGTGGAGGACTTGAAGTGGGTATTTCCCCAGCCACCATTTCCACCCTCCAAGAACACAAAAAACTCGTCCTCGGCCTCTGTGGTAAATTCCCGAATCAGCTCCCCAGTGTCATAGTCAAAAAGGGAGGTTCCAGGAGGAACAGGAATGATAACATCGTCCCCATTCTTTCCAAAACGATTTCCCCCTTCTCCGTCTCCACCGTTTCGGGCCTTAAAAACCTGCTTGTACCGCATATGTGCCAAGGTTCTCAGGTTTCGCTTGACGCAGAACACCACGTTTCCTCCCTTGCCACCGTCTCCACCAGCAGGTCCGCCCATGGGCACGTACTTTTCCCGGCGAAAGGCAATACAACCATTGCCCCCCTTTCCTGAGCGAACCTCAATTACCGCTTC
This sequence comes from Treponema sp., assembly GCA_045586625.1. GTDB lineage: Bacteria > Spirochaetota > Spirochaetia > Treponematales > Treponemataceae > Treponema_F. The sequence continues at coordinate 24,805 of JAZNAS010000072.1, read as the reverse complement.
ATCTGCAAATTGAATCACAATCTCACCTATAAAAAAATACCCGAAGAAGGACAAGCCTGCTCCGGGTACGTAATCAGTCAACAAAAATGTCTCGTGACTTATGCCTCAACTGGTGCAATGGAAGCCAACTTGCGACCCTTGCGCTCATGATACACTACAGTTCCTGTAGCTGTGGCAAAGAGAGTGTCATCCTTTCCTCTTCCAACATTCTGTCCAGGATGAATCTTTGTACCACGCTGGCGTACGAGAATTGAGCCAGCAGGAACAAACTCTCCGCCGTAAACCTTTACACCAAGATATTTAGGATTTGAGTCACGGCCGTTTTTTGCACCGCTACCACCCTTTTTACGTCCCATAGTATTCCTCCGCTTTATTCAGCAATTATTTCCGTAAAAGCTATATGCTTTGGAAACTCATTCTGCAAGGACTTAAATCCTGCCCTCAAAAAATCCGCTGCATATATCAATCGGGATTTATCATCAATCCCATCCTGCACCAAAAAATCCAAGATTCCAGGCTCAGGAGCATTTACCACAATTAATGTCCCATAGGATTCTGTCAAAACCTGTAGTGCTGTTCTCAACAAGACTGTCGCCGCAGCACAAACAATATCAGAGCCACAAGGGGCATATCCAGCGTGACCCTTCCCGCAACAGCAACGAAACTCACCGTCCCTGCCACAAGTCAGGTTGACCTCCATCATTAGGCGACGACAATCTCCTGTACACGGATTGTTGTGTACTGCTGGCGATGACCGATTGTCCGGTGGTAGTCCTTCTTGCTCTTGTACTTGTATACAATAACCTTCTTGTCCCGAATGGAATCCTCCACAACGGCCTTTACCTTGGCACCCTTCACATAGGGAGCACCCACACTTACAGAACCATCATTGCTTACCAAAAGAACGGTGTCAATCTCAATTACGGTTCCCTTTTCGGCATCAATACTGTCAACCTTAATCAGAGCGTCCTTCTCTGCCTTATACTGCTTGCCCTTATACTCTACAAGTGCGTACATCTTTTACCTCTATATCTCTATAATCTGGAATAAAACATTCCAAAACGCTCCGGTATTAACGGGACATACCGAAATCGTATTACAATGATTGGAACACATTATACAAGACTTTATACATTATAGTCAAGTGTAAAAAATCTAAACAATACAATTTCACTGCCGATAATAGCCTTCCCCTTTTCGAGGAAATGAAGCTATTATCGATGTGATTTATCAATGTGGTGCTACATCGTCTCCAGGAAGGGAACCAGAATCAAGTCCAGTCCATTCTCCAAAACCTGACGGGTGCAGGTAACCAGGCACAGACGGGCTGCTGCCAAATCCCTGTTCTCCTGTGCCAGAGCCAAGGTGGGACAGTCATGATAGAAGCGGCTGAAGGCCTTGGCCACATCGTACAAATACCCTGCCACCTGAGATGGATCAAGATTTTGTGCAGCCTTTGCCAGGATTTTGGGATATTGCTCCAACACCTTAACTAATTCCCACTCAGCTTCATGGCTAAGCAAGGATGCAGCCTCACCAGCAGCCAAGGGAGCAAGCCCCATTTCCTGAGCCTTTCGCAGGATGGAACAAATTCGAGCTCCCATGTACTGAAGATAGGGACCAGTATCACCATTGAAGGAAAGGGATTCTTTGGGATTGAACAGCATATCCTTTGTGGGGGTAGCCTTCAGCAAGTAGTAATGGAGGGCTCCCAAGGCAATCTTTTCCGCAACGGCAGCAGGATCCCCTACAGCCTCTTCCCGTCCCTTGGCAACAATTTCTTCCATGGCACCATCCCGCAGGCTGTTGATGAGGTCATCTGCATCTACAACAGTTCCCTCCCGGCTTTTCATCTTTCCTTCAGGAAGGTTTACCATACCGTAAGACAGGTGGTACAGCTGATCTGCCCACTGGTAGCCCAGCTTTTTCAAGACATAGAACAAGACCTTGAAGTGATACTGCTGCTCGCTTCCAACCACATACACCAGCTGGTTGAAGGGCCAGTCTCCATGACGATAAATTGCAGTGCCAATATCCTGGGTCATGTAGAGGGCGGTACCATCCTTTCTGAGCAAAACCTTCTTGTCCAGATTGATTTCTTCCAAGTCCACCCAAACAGAACCATCCTCCTCCTTATAGAAGATTCCATCCTCCAAGCCCTTGAGAATTTCATCCTTGCCCTTCAAGTAGGTTTCGCTTTCGTAGTACAGCTTGTCAAAACTGATGCCGGTACGCTGATAGGTCTGGGTAATTCCCTGAATGGCCCAGTCATTCATCTGCTTCCACAGCTTGTGTACGGCTTCATCTCCCTGCTCCCACCTTACCAAGAGCTCCTGGGCAAGCTTTTCCGCTGAGGGATCAGTCTTGTTCCACTTGTCGAATTCAACGTAGCAGTCACCTACAAAGCGGTCGCTTTTCACACCAAGACTTTCTGGTGTTTCATTCTTTTCCTGATGGAATTTTTGGTAGGCCAACATGGACTTGCAGATATGGACACCACGGTTATTCACAATATTAACCTTGAAAACCTCTGCTCCCGCAGCCTTTAAAATGCGGGAAACACTTTCTCCCAGGGCATCATTTCTCAAGTGTCCAAGGTGCAATGGCTTGTTGGTGTTGGGGCTGGAAAATTCCACCATAACACGGCGGCCATCAAGAGGCTTTGTTCCGTCATTGGTATATGCACCATAGCGAGCCTTTTGGGAAGCAATTTTTTCCAAGACAGCAGAAATGGCCGCCCCCTTGTTGAGCTTCACATTGACATAGGGCCCCACAGCAGAAAAAGTTCCCACCTGCACTGATTCTTTCTGGGCCTGTACCAAAGCCACAATTTTTGCTGCAATGGCGGGAGGAGCCTGCCGAAAAGACTTGGCAAAGGGGAACATGGGAATACCCAAATCCCCCATTTCTGGATTAGGGGGAGTTTCCAACACAAGAGCTTCTGCTGTAGCTACAGCCTCCATTCCCAATTCATTACCAAAAGCATTCAACGCATCTGCCACTAAAAGTCGGCACTGCTCCTTTAAATCTGCCATAGCACCATCCTAAAAATAAAGTGAAAAGATATAATAGCAAAAAAATAGTATTTGTTCTATATGAGTAGCCTGAGATGACTTTTACCACTAATGAACAAAGGCCATCATGGTAGTAAAGCGTTTAAGCCTTTCTTCCAAGGGCATGGTTTCCGGCAGGCCGCAAGTTTCCCGGCGAAAGGAACCAAGGCGAGGGTCGCAGCAGGTACAATCGGTACAACAAAGAATATTATCATCCGGAACTCCTGCTTCTAGCAGGAGGTTTACATTCGCTTGGGACAAAGACAGATTGTTGGGAGGAATAATGCAGGAGGAACCAAAATGTGAGGTAAAATACCCTATTCGCTCCTCTTCCACCTGATAACAGCAGGAGTGAATGTGGGGACCGATAACCACGGAAAAATCACAAGCTTTGGCATCATATTTTTTTTCCGCCAGCTTGAGGGCGTGCACTACAATACCCGTTCCCTTCCAGCCAGAATGAAGTACACCCCGGCAACCAGTTTTTTCATCATATAAAAATATGGGAAGACAATCTGCCACCGTCACCACAGGCACAAGCCTGCTGCTGCTGGTAATGATGCCATCTCCCCGCCATAAATCCAAGGCCTCTGGGTGACTTCCTTCCGTAGCGAGCAGTGCAGGCCCACCATTTTTCCCTTGCTCCACAGCATACACCACCTGGGAATGAATCAATTCCACAGGCAGCGCCAATAGATTTGACGATGAGCTTGTTGATGAAGCAGGATATAAATCAACAGGACTTGTTACAGAAGATACAAGGACAGTGGATGAGGTTTGCGGTGACAGAATATTCTTTTTCTGGAAAAAAGCTTTTCGTTGCGGATTCTCCTCAGTCCAGCGAAAACGCATGGAACCTGCAAGGGCGGTGGTAACATAACAGCGGGGATGAGCATCACCTTGGAGAGATTTCCCTGCAAGAAAAAATGGTAGAGTCAATAAATCCTCGGACCGACTCAGACCCTTGCAGGAAATATCAAATGCAGAAGCTTCAATCACAGACTCACCTAGCGGATTGTTTCAAGATCCTTGACTATCTCCAATGAACGCTCAAAGCCCTGCTGCATCTCATCAACCTTGTGACGGAACTTCTCGTTATACTGACCTTGAATTGTAGACAGATTAGACAAGGTATCGTAGCGAGAATTTCGAGCTCCGGTAATAATCCCTTTGAGAATGAGCTCCACAGAACGGGAGGAAGCACACCACTGGGCAAGAATCAAGGCGGCATCGGTTTCCAAAGACTTAATCAAGGAATCCAACTTAGCCTTATCCCGTGGATTCAGCAGGTTTTCCTTCATAAGGTTCTCGAACATAATGCCACCCTCACCTTCGGGAGCAATACTTGCCTTGAATTTATTCAAGGCAAGCCGTTGTCTATCCAACTCTGCACAAACATCAGTTAATTCCACTAGGTTTTCCTTCTGATAAAAAACGCCCTCCACCATAAGGATTTTCAAGAGCTTGGCATATTCAGGATAAACCTCTTCATAAAAGGCAGAAATAAATCCCATGACATAATCGTACATAAAGGAAACACCACCGAGAATCTTTCTCCATGGACGGCAGGGCAATAAAGGAAGGGTCTTAAAGCCAAAGGTCTGGCACATAGCTTCCTCCGCAATATGCTTTCTTCGATCCGCCAGCCACTGGTCCCACTGCTTATCGAAATTTCTTCTCCAAGCTGATTTATATTTTACAAACCAGTCCTCACATCCCTCTGGTTTATCTGGAACCCAGAAGGCATCGAACCAGACAATAGAACCGATGGCACGCATGGGTATGGTTGAAATAAACATTTTGATCAAAGTAATGTTGGAGGCAGCCTCTTCCATAAACTTTGACATTTTTTCTGTAAATTCCTCTTTATTTTTTTCCGTCATGTTGTAGGAAAGCACGAACAATGCCTCCAGCACCTCAGACTGAATGGTCTTTCCATTGCACAAAACCTTTGCAAACTGTGCTATCTCATTTTTGATGCTATCGAAGGGACATGCCATCTGGCCATTTTCTTCAGTAAAGGCAGATAAAACCCGATTGAAGGGCAAATGCACAAACTGACGGATCCATTCAGTATTGCAAACAACACCATACAAAGCAGCCCGTTTGATTGAGGACATGGATTGCAAGGTGGAATCTAAATTTCTGACCATAGATAGCCGCAGCTCGCTGGTAACTTCCCGAGAAAAAGGTAATTTCAGGGGATTTACTTCCTCTGCAATCCTTCCATTTACTTCTGGAGCGACAAGAGAGGAAAGGAATACGTAAAATCCACCTTGATCAGCATCGTAAATATCCATTCCTTCTTTGAAAAATTCCGCACATCTTGATAATTGCTCCACCTGGTCAAAAAAGCCTTTTAAGAAAATTCGTCGTGTAACATCGATAAGACCCGGTTCTTTTTTCTCTATATCATGCCCCTTCTTCAATACGATTTGAGCATTGTACAAGGTTTTGATGTCAGTATTGGTAAAAATCGACTTAATCATTAACCAAATGCGAGTAAAAAAAGATTCATTCTTCAACTGTAATTCTATATCTGGAACAACTTTAGGTCCTTGCATCTCCACTGACACAAGGGATTGGCTTTCCGGATTAACAATTGCCTGCACCTTTTCCAGCATTGCAACCCGTTCTGCTGGGGTGAGAGAAATAACCATGCGATCAAAAGAAGTGCGAGAATCCATAATAGATTATTTTAGAACAGAACAAAATACCTGTCAACTAAGTTTTATTCCAAATATAGAAAGAATGAAAACATAAGAGGAAAATGAAATTTCCATTTTATCAGTCTTGATAAAAGTTATTTTTTTGCCTTAAGTCCTCGCTTAAACTGGGGAATCCGTGCAGAAGCCGTGGTATTCCAAGGACTTGTTTCTCCCTGCTTGAGATACTGGTAGCCCAAGCCTGCAATCATGGCTCCATTGTCGGTACAAAGCTTGAGGGGAGGGAAAATACAGGCAAGCTCCTTCCGTTGGGCAAGCATTTCCCGTAGACGTGAATTTGCTGCCACACCACCACCGGCCACAATGGTGGTAAGCCCTGTATCCTCCACGGCCCGCAGCAAGCGACTTACAAGAATCCTTACCGCAGTTTCTTGGAAGGCAGCAGAGATATTTTCTGGAGTTTTTGGATATTCTTGATTCCAAAATTGGTCAATCTGGTTGATGACGGCTGTTTTCAGACCAGAATATGACACATCATAACGATGCTCACCCTTGTGCAAGGAAGGAATGGGAAAATTGGCGGCATTGGGGTTCCCTTCCTTTGCCAATTTATCGATGATGACACCACCGGGATAGCCAAGGTTGTAGAACTTGGCCACCTTGTCAAAGGCTTCTCCTGGGGCATCGTCCACGGTGGTTCCAAGAACAGTAATATCATCAAAGCCTGCAACCTTGCAGATAATGCAGTGTCCCCCGGAAACAAGCAATCCTAGGTAGGGATAGGGAATGTCGTTGGCAAGATGGGCGGCATAGAGGTGGGCCAGCATGTGGTTCACGGCAACAAAGGGCTTGTTCTTGGACCAAGCCAGGGTCTTGGCAAAGGTAAGGCCCACCAGCAGGGAGCCCATGAGACCGGGGCGGTTGGTGGCGGCGATGCCGTCAATTTCATCCAAGGTGAGGTTTGCCTCCTGCAGGGCCTGTTGTACCACTGGCATAATCCACTCGGCGTGCTTGCGACTGGCAATCTCCGGCACCACCCCATTGAACTGCTGATGGAAGGGAATCTGGGTTGCAACCACATTGCTGATGATAGTCCGTCCATCCTCTACAATAGCTGCAGCCGTTTCGTCACAGGATGACTCAATCCCTAAAATTTTCATATAAACCTCCCACCGTTGAAAAAGCATAACCTTGTGATTTTAAAACAGGATACAATTCTTGAAGAATTTGTGCAAGATTACTTCCTGACCACACATGACCAATCATGATGGCATAGCCCTTCTTGTTGGCAACTCCAATTCCCCGCTGAATTTGCTCAAGAATGTCTTCCCGATTTTGGGTGTTATCTAAAAATATATCACGCTCCCAGATTTTTGCTCCCAGCTCCAAGGCGGCCTGGGGAGCAGCAGTATTTGCCGAGGTACGGGAATCAAGGAAGAAAATTCCGTGCTGCTGGCAAATTTCAATTACCTTGCCTACCTTTATCTTGGACTCCGTGATAAGGGAGCCTTCGTGATTGTTGAGACCAGATACAGGCCCGATTTCAGCAAGATTTTTCCTTACCACAGCATCGATTTCGGTGGTGCTCATACTGGGAGTAATGGCTCCCGGCCCTGGGTTTACCGAAAGATTGAGAGCCTGCATGGGCTGGTGCAAGAGCAATTCATGGCGACCAGAAGAGCGAACACGACGGGCTGACTCCACAGAATACTGAAGCTGGGGCAGCACCGCAATGTCCACGGGAAAGGGAAGATTCAGGTAATGCTGCAACTCAGAAAGATTTTGCCCCCCATCGTCAAACACAAAGACCAGGGTGGCTCCAGAACGGGCGGGGGGGATGACATAATCCTTTCCTACCACAGCACCACCAGACTTAGGGCTTGCCGCTGGGCTTGGGGCTGGGCTTGCCGCCGAGCTTTTTGAGGCAGAACCATCCTTGGTTCCCAAGGCAAGACTTGCAGTGGAGGAGCTTCCATTCGAGGCAGCCTGTTGCCGAGAGGCTCGCTTTTGTGCTTCTAGGGCTTCTGCTGCCCGTTGCTGGGCAATCTCCGCATCAGACTGGGCCTTGGAGGCTCGTTTTTCAGCCTCTTTAGCCCGCTGCTCCGCCTCCTTGGCCCGCCGCTCAGCCTCTTCCAGCTGGGCTATCACTTGGGCAACACCAGCATCCACTGTTGGATTGCCCACTTCTTGTGCGGCAGCCTCTGGAAAGAGGTTCCCGGAAGAAGTTGTTGGGGAAGTGGCTTCCAAGGAAGGAGCTGTTTCCTGCTGCGTTGAAGAGGAGGTGCCCTGGCTTTGAGCCTTGGGAGCAGTAAGAGTAACCACAGTAAGCATACAGGCGCAAAATGCCACGATGGAGGCGGCAAGAACAATTACCTGCTTTTTTTTCAAGACAACCTTTGGTTTTTTCTTCTTTTGAGCCATTATTCACCATCCTCCATGGTTTTCTTGTGAATGAGGGAAAAATACAGGGGTCCGGCTCCTCCTGCTGTGTCGGGAAGCACGTGGAATCCCAGCCTAGTCTTTTCAGGCTCCGGCAGGGGAAGCTGGCAAAACTGGGACACCTTTTCCGGCACGGGCGGCAAGTCCTGCACAAGCTCCACATCAGGGAACTTTGCCGTGAGACGATCCACCACCTTGTCGTTTTCCTCCGGGGAAAGGGCACAGGTGGCGTAGAGCAAATACCCCTCAGGATTCAGCATACGATAGGCCGAGGACAGGAGGGCCCACTGAGCCATGGCCAGGGTTTTGATGCGGGCTGGAGACCATTGCTCAAGATACTGGGGAGAAGACAACAGGTGACGCTCCGAGGAGCAGGGGGCATCCAGCAAAATTCGGTCAAAGTGATTGGCAGGATTTTTGCAGAGGGTGGCACCATCCTTTCCGCAGATGGACACCCGCCTTCGTACCCCTCCTGTCATGTGTTGGTCTGCCACCCGAACCAGCCGGGAAAGCCGCTCACGAGAGCGCTCATTGGAAAGCAAGGTGGCATCCTCCTCCATGAGGGAGGACAGCACCAAGGTTTTGCCACCGGGAGCGGCACAGAGATCCAGCAGAGCTTTAGCCCCTGCTACCGGAAGGCTCACGGCGGCACGAATGCTGGCAGCGTCGAGGTAATAGGGGGAAAGGTGTACATCAGCCTGCCAAGCCACAGGAGAAACCTCCTTCAACAAGGCTGTCTTCAGCTCTGGCCAGCGGGTGGTAAATAATGCTTGATAATATTGTTCAAAGCCCCCAGCCCCCTTCAATTTTCCTGAAGTGGTGCCTTGGGGAGAGCTGTTCTTTTTTCCCATGTTCTTCCCTAGATTGTACGGTGTGATGCAAATCAACCTATACAAATATACAGATTATCGACAAAAAAATCCACTGCAATCAGCATAAAAAGCCCATGCAGGCCTGCCACAAGGCATCCATTTTTGGGGGCATACAGGTGAAGGTCAAGCTCTCTCCAGTTACAGGATGGAAAAATGACAACCTCCAAGCGTGAAGCCGAATGCCACCACCCTTCTCCGACCGTTTTGCCCCATATTTCAAATCGCCCTTTACCGGACGACCTTCTCCAGCAAGCTGGCAGCGAATCTGGTGGGTGCGGCCAGTAAAGAGCTCCACCAGCAAAAAGTCGTAGCGTTCCCCCTGACCTAAAACCTTATACCGCAGCCGGGCCTTCTTCCCAGCGGTTTTGCCAGCCCCTTGGACTTCCTTTTCAGAAAGAATGCGGGCCTTCTTTTTGCCACGGTCAAAGCTCATGAGGCATTCAAGATTTTTCCAATCAGCAGAAAGCTCGGAGAGCGATTCCCCTTGAGCCGTTTTTTTTCGCTCTGTAATGGCACAATAGGTTTTTTCCACGGAATTATCGGCAAAAATCTTGGAAAACCGTGCTACAGCCCTATCTGTCAATGCCAAAATACAAAGCCCACTGACAGGCTGGTCCAGGCGGTGCACACATTCACAGCGTTCCGGCTTGTGGCCCAGCGCCTCTTCTATGAGGGGAGCCATCCGCAGGGACAGGGAATGGGGAGAGCCATCCTCGCACACCTCGCCTACCTCCTTGACCACCACTGCAAAATCTGGATCAACATGAACAATCATCTTTATTCACCGAGAGCTGCTGAACAAAGCTCTTGTCCCTGCTGGAAAAGATTTTGAAACTCAGCCTCATTCCACTGGTTCACAGCAGAGTCACTACACACAAGGCTCAAACCACCTTCAGCCTCCTGAAAGCACAGCAATCCGGCCTCGACCTTTATCTTGATGACTCGCTCCACAGCAGCATCCAGCAGGGATTTGAAATCAGGCTCCTTCTGGCTTTTTTCCAAGAACAATCGTAGCACGGAGCCAAACTTCTTTTCAGAAAGCATAATCACATCGATTCCTGCCTCCATTGCCATGATGGCGGCCTTTTCTGGGGGAAAGCCGTTCTTTTCCAAGGCGGCCATGAAAATGTCGTCGGAGAGAATGAGCCCCTCGTAGCCAAAATCCTGCCGTAAAACCTCTGTCACCCAAAATCGGGAAAGGCAGGCAGGGGTTTCAGAATCATGGGCAGTGGTACGGGCATGGGACATGAGAAGGGCCCAGGGGTTTCCAGCAGCAATAATTTTTCGGAAGGGCTCAAGATACAACTCCTGTAGCTCCTGCTGGCTCAAGGCGATTTCCGGCAGCCCTGAGTGAGGGTCAGCGTTGGTATTGCCGGGAAAATGCTTGACAACAGCTCCTAGTTCCTCTTGCTGAAAGCCAGCAATGGCTGCAATTGCGTAGTTTTCTGTGGTAGAAGCATTTCCAAAGCTGCGGGTGTCAAGAAATTCCTGGTTATACTGACCGGAAGCCTCTGCCACGGGAGCAAGGTTCAGGTGGAATCCCAAAAGCTTCATTTGGGCTGCCTGCAGTGCGTATAATTGCCGGGCTTGGGATGCTGTCATGGTTGCGGCAACGGTTTGGGCAGAGGGCAAAGAGGAGGTCACTCCCCGCAGACGATTTACCAGCCCTCCCTCTTGGTCAAGGGTAAACAGGGGCGGAAGGATTCCTCGCTGCTGGCACCATCCTTGGATAGAGGCAGTGAAGGCGGCCACCTCCTGGGGACTGTCGGCTATGTTATATGAAAAGAAAAGATAGCCACCGGGAACAAGCTCCTGCTCCGGCAGTTCTCCCCATTGCAAAGATTCCACAGGATAAAACTCTTTGTTTCCTTCTAGATTGACGAGAAAAAGCTGGCTGTACCGTTGAACCGGGTCAAGGCTCTGGATAAATTTCTGGATTGCAGCCTGTTGTGCCTGCTGCCGTTGCAATTCCTGCTGTTGCTGAAGGCTGAGTTGAATTTCTTCCTGGCTCGGAGTGGAGGATTCAGCAGTTTGTTTTGACTTGCTTTCTCCCTCCCTCCCACTGCAAGCAAGGAACAGGCAGAGGGATACCAACAAAAACAAGGACTTTCTGACTTGGATTATGTTTTTTCGCACCATGGGGGCAGTATAGCATAGGTAAATTGAAAGTGAAAGAGGCAACAGGGAAACCCTAATCAGCCTCGCACTTCGCTACTCTCACAGTTCGGCTCCTCAGGGGACCTCCCTGTTGCCCCAACGCTTTCGTTCATCAAGCTATACTGCGAGTAGATGGGACTGGTTATCGGGGGTATCGGTAGATGCCCCTCCCGCCATTCCCTCCACTCTTTCGTTCATCGGCTATACTGCGAGTAGATAGGGCTGGTGCTGGGGGAGATGAAAAAAATCAAACTTTTTTCCCGCAAAAAAGACAAAATCTTGCAGTTTAAAGCGAATAATATATATGTAAAGCTTTTTTAGTGGAGGTATGAATGGAGTTTGATTTACCAGAATCTGTTCTGGAAGAATTGCAAAAAGTGTGGAAGCGGGAGTGGAAAAAGCTCACTTTGGCTGATGATTTTATTTTTAGTCGAATCATGCAGAACATAGATGTTTGCAAAGAAGTCTTGGAAATGTTGCTGAAGATAAAAATCAGCCACATCGAGTTTCCCATTGTACAAAAGGTTATTCAAACACTAAAAGCTTCAAAAGGTGTACGGATGGACGTATACGTGCAAGAGCCAGATGGCCAACGAGTCTTCGATATCGAAATCCAGTCGGTTATCACCAAAGAAGAAGCCCTGAGAGCTCGCTACTACCAAGGAATGCTTGACCTAGACAACCTGTTAAAAGGCAGCGACTATATTGAGCTCCCAGAAACCTACATCATTTTCTTGTGTATGAAAGATCCCTTTCACCTGAATCTTCCCATTTACGAGCCCCACAGCTACATCGACCCCAACAACCAGCATCCCTACGATGACAAGACAAAGAAAATATTTTACAATGTAAGTAGGTACCAAGATGTGGAGGATCCTAGAATCAAGGATTTTCTACAGTACCTGGAAAATAAAACCCCAACAAACGACTTTACAAGAAGGCTGGATCAAATGGTAGAAGAACTGAAAATTATCGAGATGGGATTTTCTGACTACATTGCCGCTCGCCAGAAAGAATTTGACTGGCTTCGACAGGGCAAAGAACAGGGCTTTGAAGAGGGCCTTCAGCAAGGAATTGAACAAGGACTGGAACGTGGAGCCTACGAAAATAAGCTAGAGACGGCTCGGACCTTCCTTTCCATGGGACTTTCTCCAGAGCAAGTAGCCCAAGGTACAAAACTTCCGCTGGATGTGGTGCAAAGTTTAATGGAGTCCTGTGATACATCATTGTCTTCCGTTACTGGATAATGGGTTTTTTGGGTACAGTTGAATAATAGATGTTTCCTCCAAGAAAACCTCAGAAAAAGAGAGTATGTATGAACATGACGCAAGACTTTTACAATAAATTGGCCACTCATTACCACAAGCTTTTTCTTGATTGGGAAAGCACCACCCAGAAACAGGCTGGTATTTTGAGCAAGATTTTTGTAGATAGGGGCTATGATTGTTCAGCACGGATATTAGATTGTGCCTGTGGCATTGGAACTCAGGCAATCGGTCTTGCAGCCCTGGGCTATCAGGTTACGGCTTCTGATATCAGCCAGCAGGAAATTGAACAGGCCAAAATACGAGCAAAAGAAAACAATGTCCAGATTGATTTTGTTCAAGCAAACTTTTGTACCTTGTCCCAAAGCTTTTCCCAGCAATTTGACATTGTGATTGCAATGGACAATGCCCTTCCCCACATGCTCTCCAGTACCGACTTGGAAACTGCGGTGAAAAGCATTGTTCATCAGGTTAAAAACGGTGGACTTTTTGTTGCAAGCATCCGAGATTACGACAGCATTCTAAAGGAAAAGCCCTCCTATTCTCCGCCCTATATTCATAAAACAAATCAAGGGCAACGAGTTTCTTTTCAAACCTGGGAATGGAAGGGAGAAAATTACAAGCTCATCCAGTATATTATTGATGATGAAGCTCACCTAGAGCTTAACAAGTTTGAATGTGAATATCGAGCAACCACAAGAGATGAGCTAACAAGGCTCCTGCTTTCAGCTGGTTGTACTGAAGTAGCTTGGGAATTCCCTCAAACCACGGGATTCTACCAGCCCATTGTCATTGCCACTAAGTAGCACTCCTTCCCCCGCCTTTTAGTCCAGTCGAATTTCTTCCACCACCCGTCCTGCCTCCATGGTGACAATCCTGTCTGCCACCAAACGGGCCTCTTCTTGGTCGTGGGTGACGAAGATGCCTGCAAAGCCAAACTCCTCCTGCATACGGCAGATATCCTGGGCAAGGCGGCGGCGAAGGGGGGCATCTACGGCGGAGAGGGGCTCGTCAAAGAGGATGAGCTTGGGGCGGACGATGAGGGTGCGGGCAAGGGACACCCGCTGGGCCTCCCCGCCGGAAAGGGACTCCGGCCGCCGCTGGGCAAAGGCTTTCAAGCCAAAGGTTTCTAGCAAAGCCATGGCCTGCCTTCGGGCCTCCTTCTTCCCCACTCCCTGACAACGGAGTCCGTAGGCCACGTTGTCGTCGGTACGCAGGTGGGGAAAGAGGGATGGCTGCTGGAACACCATGCCAATCTGGCGCCTTCCTGCAGGCACCGGCAGCAAGTCATGCCCCTCCAGTCTCAGCAGGGTTTCAGATTTTTCCCCCTCGGCACAAGGGCTACCAGCAGAAAGCCCCCTTCCACGAGGGCTCGGCTCGCTTTCCAAAAGCCCAGCAATAAGACGCAGCACCGTGGACTTGCCGCAGCCGGAGGGTCCCAGCAAGGCCACCATTTCCCCTGCCTCCAGCTGCAAGGAAAAATCCACCTGCAAGGAATATTCCGGGGAGCACCAGGACTTCCGCAGGTTTCTCGCCTCAAAATATGGTTCCAGTCTCTCACTCATTCTCACCCTCCATTCTTTTTCTGCTGGCAGCCTTCAGCCTTTTTCTGGCTGCAATCCTCAATCCCCTCCCACTGACAAAGAAAATCGGCGTGGTCAAGGCAACCAGCACCAAGCCACTGCAGCAGGCTTCGTTAAAGCGATAGGAACCGGCCAGATTGTAGGTGTACAAGGCCAAGGTCTCAAACCGGGGAATGGCCAGCACCAGTGGCAAGGTGGTGTCTCCACAGCCCAGGGCAAAGCAAAATCCCAGGGCAGCCAGAATATTTTTCCTGCACAGGGGCAGGTACACCCGGAACACCCTGTCAAGGGGAAAATCAGCCAGCATGAGGGCCGCATCATCTAGGGAAGAAGGCACCTTTTCCAAGGCTCCCGAAATCTGGCGGAAGGCAAAGGGCCAGTACAGGGCTGACTGCAGCAACACCAGCATCCAGGGGCTTCCCCTCAAGCTCGGAAGCAGCCTGATTGTGAGGCTGGTGGCACCAATGGCCAGCACCACCGAGGACACCGCCATGGGAAGCAGGGGCAGCACTCGCCCAAGGAAAAGGGAGTTGCCACTCGGAGCCTTCCTCCTCGTCCTCCGGCGTGACCATTCCCGCAGCAAAAGGCTGTAGAACAGGGCCGCTCCCACCGCCAGCAATGAGGACAAGCTTGCCGTCATCAGGGTATTTTTCAGGGCAAGATAAAAGCTGGGACGGGAAAAAAGATTTTGAAGGTATTGCAAGGTGGGCCTTCCTGCAAAAAGGGAGCGTGACGGTGCATCCTTTACACTGAAGGCAGAAAGCACCAGCTGCACCAGGGGCAAGAGGAAGAACAGAAGCACCAAGGCCAGCAGAAGCCCCAGAAGGAACGCCTCCCTCCAGCTTTCCACCTTCCTTCTGCCAAGGCCAGCGCTGTCCCAGGCAAGCCCCCTGTTCTCATGGCCACGCCCCTCCACCAAGGCGTACAGTGCCACCACGGCCAAGGCCAGCATGGTCTCCACCAGGGCCAGGGCAGCCACCAGGGGAAAGTTCAGGCTGGAGCGAGCCGCCTGATAGATTTCCACCTCCAGCACCGTAGTTCCCACCCCGCCAAAGACAAGCACTATGACAAAGCTAAAAAAGCAGTACAGGAACACCACCATGGCAGAGGTGGCAATGGCAGGCAGCAGCTGCACCAGGGTAATGGTCCTGAATACCCGCCACGGGCTTGCACCCAGCAGCAGGGCGGCATCATGTTGATTGCTGGGAAGCTGACTCCAAGCATCGGCACAGGTTTTCATCACCAGTGGAAAATTGTAAAAGCCCTGAGCAAGGATAATCCCCAGGGGGGAATACAAGAAGGAGCTGGTGGCAAAAGAGCCATCCCCCAGACTCATCATCAGCCGATTCATCACCCCCTGCATCCCCCAGAACATGACATAGCCCAAGGCCACCAAAAGGGGGGGCAGGCACAGGGGAATGGCTGAGAGGGAAAGGAGCAGCCTTCTTCCGGGAAAGGTTCTGGTGGCAGTGAAGAAGGCCGCCGAAATCCCAACCACAAGGGACAGGAGGGTGGAAAGGAGGGCCAGCACCAAGGTTCGCGCGGCCACCTTCAGAACCTGCCGGGAAAAGACCAAGGAAAAGACGGAGGCAGGAGCCATATCACCGGGCAGGAGGGAAAAAAGCCATGCCAGCACAAAGAGTGCCACCACGCCCAGGAACAAGATTCCCCCACCGGCTGTGGCCATGGCTTGCAATCCCCGAGAACAGTCCCGCCTAAAGCGGCTTTTGCTCAACTCAATTTCCTTCATCCTGCAAATTCCCCTTGCACTCCCCCAGTCCCCCTAGGTAGGATTCATTTTCATTGATTTTTATTGAAAGACTACTGAGCCAGCAAGACCATCACTTCTTCAACAGCCTTGCTGAGGGTCTCATTGTCTACAGTAAGCGCCTTTTCAGCCTGGGGAGCGGCCTTGTAGGAAGCAGGAAGCTCCACGGCAGGATTCACCGGATACATCCACTGGGTCAAAGGCAGCATTTCTTGGGCCTGCTGTGAAATCAAAAAGTCCAGGAACAGGCGGCCTCCCTCAGCATTGGGAGCCCCCTTCACCAGGGCCGCCCCCTCAATCTGGAGGGAATGCCCCTCCGGGAAGATGAGGGCCTTGAACCGGTCCCCCTCGCCATACTCCCGGTGGTAGGCAGGACTGGTGGTATAGCTCACCACCAAGGGGGCCTCCCCGGCGGTGAAGAATCCGTAGCCCGTGCTCCAGGAGGGAGCCATGGTGAGGATGTTGGGCTTGAGCGCCCGCCAGTAGTCAAGGTAGTCCTCACCAAAGACTGCCACCGTCCAGGCCACAAAGCCCAGGCCGGGCGTGCTGGTGCGGGGGTCCATCAGGATTATCTTCTTGCGGTACACCTCACTGGTCAAATCCTGCAGCGATGTGGGAGCGGGAACCGACGAGCTGCTGTCGTGAATCATGGCGAAGTAGCTCCAGTCGTAGGGGGTCAAAAGCCAATCCTCCGTGAGGCGGAGATGCTGCGGCACCAGCTGGGCTCCATCCTGCGGCTGGTAGGGCTCCAGCACGCCGGAGCTGCGGGCCAAATCGACTTGGTTGTTGTCCACTCCGATGACCACATCGGCCTGGGGAGCCGACGACTCAAGGATGGTGCGGGAGAGAATCTGGGCCCCGTCCCCCACCACAATCATGGTACATTTTAGACCTGTTTTTTCTTCAAAGGCCTTGGCCAGCTGCGGTCCTGGCCCCCACTCCCCTGCAAAGGAGTCGTAGGTGTAGACCACCACCTCGTCGGTTCGTTGGGAATTGTCCTTGGCACCAAAGGCAGCCACAGAACAAACAATACATGTAGATAGGAAAATGGTAAAAAGACGTGTCTTCATACTTCCTCCGCCGGCATTATCCGGATCAGGTTGGGACAGCCCTACGGCCATCCTGCGGGTATATTCTCAGAGAGCGGACATCGTGCCACGCTCACACCCCGGTGATGAAGCCAGTATACTGGATTTGATGGAGGAACACAAGAGGGAAGGCGACAGCCACTCCCCCCCCCACTGCCGTCACAGCAAAAACGGGAGCAGGTACAAGGGCTTGAAGAACAGGGTTCCCTCATTTGAGACATCCTTCTGGGAAAGCACATACGTATTTTTTACGTGTTTTGAAAACCTCCGGGCGAATTCCGTGATTGACCCATGCTTTCCTGTTCCAGAGGACTTCACCTCAAAGACCTTCAGCTTGCTTCCCTCCGAAACCAGGAAGTCCACCTCGTAATAATGGGTGCTTCCCACCTTCTCCCAGGTGTGATAATACAGCTCACGCCCGGTGGAGGCTATCATTTGGGCCACCAGATTCTCGTACAGGTAGCCCAGGTTCGCAGGCAACTTGTCGGAAAGCAGCTTTGCATACACATCGTTTTCTGTCGAGGGCCTGTCGATGAACATCAGCGTGACGAACAAGCCGGTATCAGCAACATACAGTTTGAAGCGGTTGAAATCCCTCGTGTCCGCAAGGCTCACCCTCGGATCCGTTGCATTCCAGCAGGGCAGGACGGTCTTGGAGTCAAGCAGATCAAACAGGAGCTCCTGGGTTCTTGCACCGCCCCGCGTTCCAGTGGCTGTTGTCGCCCGGTATTTTCTGGAGCCCTTGGCAAGCTGGGCCGGAACGGAATGGTACATTGAAGACAGCCTCCCCGACGGATCTATTTTTTTGAAGTCCTCTTCATATAAGGTTATGATCTGCCGCTTTATCATGTCGATCTCCGAAAAATTCCTTCCGGAAATATACGCCTCCACCGCCTGGGGCATACCACCAACTGCCAGGTAGATTCGCAGGTCCCGCATCAGCTTGCGGTTTGTCGCCTGCCCCATGCCATGGCCCGAATCAAACACTTGCTTTAATATAGAATAGTTTTGGCCAATGGCACAGCAAAATTCCTCGTAGTCCATCGGATACACCTGCACCTTCATTTCTTCTGAAGGAATCAAGATATCCTTGACATTCCTTCTGATTGAAATCAGGGAGCCAGTCTCAAGATAATGGTATCTCCCGTCAGCAACCAAATGCTTTATGGCCTGCCGAGCCTTTGGGAACAATTGCACCTCATCAAAGATTATCAGCGACTCGTGGACAAATAGCGTCACCCCAGTCTCCGCCTGCAACCGCAAGAAGAGGAGATCCAGATTGCCAATGTCATCGAAGCACGCCTTCATTTGTTCCGTTGCCTTTGAAAAGTCAAGCAGAATGTAGGACTTGTACTCGTTCCTTGCAAAATTCTCAGCTATCGTTGACTTGCCAACCCGTCTTGCACCCTCCAGCATCACTGCATACCGGTCAGAAAACTTTGCCTTCCATTCAAGCAATTTGTCATATGCCTTTCTCTTAAAATACATGGATACGCTCCCCTGCTGTATGACTTGAGCCGCATAAACTTTCTTCAACATCAATATATCACCAAACAGACGTTTCTTCAAGATTTTATCCTCTTAAAACAGACATTTCTTCAAGATTTAAAATGCATAAATCATACGTTTCTTCAAGATTTCAATTACAAGAATCATACCTTTCTTCAAAATTTCTCTTGGATTTGTGTACCAGCCACAGCAAGCCCCCGCCACGCAAAAAAAACACCCGCCGAGCCGCAGCCCGACAGGTGCCAAATGAGATGTCAGTTTTCAGTTGTTAGTCGGCAACTGAACACACAAAGCCGGAACAACGCCCCCATCCGTGACGTTGACGATGGCGTAGTTGCTGGGGACGGCGGTGCCAAAGCCGTTGATGTTGCGCGCGATGTTCTCGATGTCGTAGCGGGGCGAGCGCAGCCACCACCAGCCTCCAATGCCTTCACTGGGGCTCTGGTATGCCCCGGTGGCCCTGGCGTAGTCCGTGGTGACACGGATGCGGGTGCTGATGGTCGTACCGTTATCATCTCCCACATACACATTATATTCAGCGAATCCGTACTCACTGGTGGTGGCCTCCTGCACGCTCAGCAGGAAGACCTTGTCCTTGGTGGGCGTGTTGGAGGCATACGGGTTACTTTGAATGCTCTCCCCCCTTCCGAAGGTGCTGGCGACACTGTTGTCCACGTCGGTTTCCGCTATCTCATCCCGGGCGGCTGACGTGAAGGCGGTCTGCAGGAAGCCCTTGTCGGTGTAGGTCTTGTCCTGGGTGTCGTTTGCCTCGTAGTTGCCGTTCAGCCAGGCACGGATGGTGCTGTACTGCCAGTTGTTGGCGTACACGGTCGTCTGCCCTCCGATTGTCCGCTGGTTGGTGTCCACATAGTAGGGGATGGGGATGCCGCCGGTGAGAATGCGCTCCGCCAGAAGCAGCGCCTTGCCGGTAGAGTTGTAGTCCTCCGTCAGCACCCGCCACACAATCGGCTCCACCTTGAAATACACCGTTGTACTGCCGCCTTGACCTGCCTGCAAGCCGTTGCTGTACTGGTACTCAGCACCAGCATCATAGGCATTTTCCGCCGCTGCCACGTAGTAGTTGCCGTCGCTGCCCACGTGGTAGGTAAGGCCGCCCCTGACAAGGGTTCCCTCTCCGATTTCAACATCACTACCCCTGATTGTCTGGGGCCAGTCCCCGAACTGCTTGTAGGTTCCGTCCGTCATGGTTCCCACGTAGCCAACCACATCCTGCACCGTCTCGGTGAACTGGTAGCTCGCCACGTCCACGTTGAAGGCGGCGGTCTTCTCAATACCATTCTCCGTGTAGCTGACTTCGACAGGTTTGTTGATTCCAGCGGATCTGGTCAGCTCGGTTGTGTCTGTGGTGATTGTCCCCTCAACTGTCCTTGTCGTTCCGTTATTGTAGTGGGCGGTGACTGTCATGCCGGCTTCCTCGAAGGGGTCTCCCTCGCTGTACACGGTTCTGGTAGGCGGAGTGGTGATGGAGATGGAGACCAAGCTCACCTTTTCTACCTGCACCGCAACAGCCTGTGCCTCAGCATTAACGGCAATCAGCTCGCTGGAGCCTTCATATCTTATGAGTGGATCCCCGCTGTCCGCCAGCTGCACCCGCACCTTCACCCTGGTGCCTATGGCAACAGCATCAAAGGAGATGGTGATGGGGGCATTGGCTGGGGCGGCAACCTCCTGTCTTTGAAGCTCCTTCCCATCTTCCCCCTCCAGCCACGCAGCGACTTCCCAAGTGGTTGTAGTGCCAGAACGCGCGGTGCCGCTTCCCGGCGTTATAAAAGAAATGGAGAACCCTCCACCTGGGGGGGGGTATCCCTCTGCAGCAAAACATTACGGCAGCCAACAACAAGGCTCATAACAGCCACAAGAAACAACAGTTTTTTCATATTTCCTCCAAAAAAATGGTGAAGCAAAACTCAGAAGGCGACACACTTTCTAGAATTATACCACGTAAATGCAAGTTTGTAAGGAGAAAACAGTCTTTTTTTACAAAAAAACCATTTTATTTGTAGTGAGACCCAGCTCCTGCAAGCCACGGGAGGTCCTTCTCCAACAGACGGGCTTCCCACTCCGCCCATCCTTGTAAAAGCCCCCTAAAAACGCTACAATGTCACTGAAGTTATCATCTCGATTCCTAGTTCCACAGACGACCACTACAATACAGTGGAAAAACTCAGGTTCAGCTGATACACAAAGGCCCTTTGTTTTGGTCACAAACATATAAGGAGAATACAATGGCATTGACCTTGGCAGAAAAAATCTTGCAGGCCCACATAGTTCCAGAAGCCTGCCCCGACACAGCATTCACCCCCGGCACCCCCATCCAGCGGGGAGCGGACATCGCCATCCGCATCGACCAGACCCTCACCCAGGACGCCACCGGCACCATGACCTACCTACAGTTCGAGACCATCGGCATTCCCCGTGTCCGCACGGAGCTTTCCGTCTCCTACATCGACCACAATACCCTCCAGACCGACTTCCGCAACATGGACGACCACCGCTACCTCCAGAGCATCGCCGCCAAGTACGGCCTGTGGTTCTCCCGCTGCGGCAACGGCATCTGCCACCAGGTCCATCTGGAGCGCTTCGGCAAGCCCGGAAAGACCCTGCTGGGCTCCGACTCCCACACCCCCACAGGTGGCGGCATCGGCATGATTGCCATCGGAGCTGGCGGACTTGACGTAGCCGTGGCCATGGGCGGCGGCGCATTCCATCTGGCTATGCCCAAGATTTACGGTGTCAAACTCACCGGAACCCTCAAAAAAGGTGTAGGAGCCAAGGACGTGATTCTGGAGGTGCTTCGCCGTGAGACCGTGAAGGGCGGCGTGGGAGCCATCTACGAGTACTTCGGCAGCGGTGCGGAAAGCCTCACCGTCCCCCAGCGGGCCACCATCACCAACATGGGAGCCGAATTGGGAGCCACCTGCAGCATCTTCCCCTCCGACGCCACCACCAGGGCCTTTCTGGAAGCCATGGGCCGTGGACAGGAATGGAGCCAGCAGCAGGCCGACCAGGACGCTGAATACGACAAGCTGATTGAAATCGACCTCAGCAGCCTCAAGCCCCTTGCCGCCCGCCCCCACTCCCCCGATGCTGTGGCCGAGGTTGCCAGCGAGGCGGGAAAGCCTGTCACCCAGGTCTGCATCGGATCCTGCACCAACAGCTCCCTGGACGACCTGGCAGCGGTGGCCGCCATTGTCCGTGGCAAGCGCATCGCCCCCGGCGTGGAGGCGGGCATCGCTCCCGGAAGCCGCACCACCCTGCTGATGGCAGAAAGAGCCGGCATCCTGGGAGACCTGATCCGGGCGGGCTTCCGCATTCTGGAGAGTGCCTGCGGCCCCTGCATCGGCATGGGCTTTGCCCCCAACACCGAGGGTGTCTCCCTGCGGACCTTCAACCGCAACTTCAAGGGACGCTCCGGCACTGCCGACGCCAAGGTCTACCTGGTTTCCCCGGAGACGGCGGCAGCGGCGGCCATCACCGGTGTCATCACCGACGCCTCCACCTTGGACTACTCCGACCCCTGCCTCACAGACCAGGGCCGCCAGTCATTGCTGGACGGGGGACTTTGCGGTCTCACCCAGGCTGACATTACGGGAGCCGCCACCGACGACAGCATGCTCATCGCCCCCCTGCCACAGGCAGAGGCAGAGGCTGTGGAGGTTGTCCGTGGCCCCAACATCAAGCCCTGTCCCGCATCACCTGCCTTCCAGCCCAGCCTCACCCTGCCTGTCCTGCTGAAGGCTGGCGACAATGTCTCCACCGACGACATCATGCCGGCGGGAACAAAGGTGCTGCCCTTCCGCTCCAACATCCCCGAAATCTCCAAGTTCACCTTCGAGCGCATCGACGAGAGCTTCTACGCCAAGGCTGAGAAGAACGGATTCGCCGGCTGCATGGTGGTGGGCGGCGAGAACTATGGACAGGGCTCCTCCCGTGAGCACGCCGCCCTGGGTCCCATGTACCTGGGAGTCCGTGTGGTGCTGGTAAAGTCCTTTGCCCGCATCCACCAGGCCAACCTCATCAACTACGGCATCATCCCCATCACCTTTGCCAATCCCGCCGACTACGACGGCATCCAGGAAGGCGACACCATCGAAATCACCAATATCGCCGCCGCAATGGAAACCGGCGAGGACTTTGCCATCAAGATAACAGGCCGATCCGGCTCCAAGACCATTACAGGAAGGAATACCATGGCCCAGCGCAGCAGGGACATCATCAAGGCCGGTGGTCTGGCGGCCTATACCCGTGGAGGTGGTCAGTAAGATGGAGTGTCGGGCAATCCGTGATCCCTTGTGGAAGCACATCTACCTGCCGGAAGCCCTGGCAGAAGCCCTCACCACGGCGGACTTTGTCCGCCTCAGCAGGATTCGTCAGCTGGGGCCCACGGAGCTGGTGTATCCGGGAGCCGTCCACACCCGTGCCGGGCACTCGCTGGGAGTCTATGAGATTGCCCGACGGATACTCCAGCGTCTGGAGCAACAGGGGGCGGACTGGATTACCCCCAGTGGCAGAATCTCTTGGTATGCCGCCGCCCTCCTCCACGACATTGGCCACTTCCCCTACACCCACTCCCTGAAGGAGCTGCCGCTGGAGGAGCATGAGGTCCTTTCCGGCCGCATCGTACTGAAGGAGGACCTGGCCCGCTGCATCAGCAAGGCGGGAGGAAATCCTGAGCAGGTGGCCGCCATCATCGACACCACCATTCCCACCCAGGATGCGGAGACCCTTTTCTACCGGAAGCTCTTGTCCGGGGTGCTGGATCCGGACAAGCTGGACTACCTGAACCGTGACGCCTATTACTGCGGCGTTCCCTACGGAATCCAGGACACGGAGTTTACGTTGGACCAGCTCTTGCCTCACCGCCAGCGCGGCATCCAGATTGATTCATCCGCCATCCTTTCTGTGGAAAACCTCCTCTTTTCCAAGTACCTGATGTACCGCTCGGTATACTGGCACAAGCAGGTGCGAATCGCCACCGCCATGATGAAGAAGGCCCTGTTTGCAGCCCTCTCCAAAAGGCTTGTCCACCCAGAGGAGCTGTACCAGCAGGATGACCAGGGAATCCACCAGCTGCTGCAGTCCGTCGCCACCAACCACGGGGAAAAAATCTTTCCGGAAATTGTGCTGGCCCAGGGAGTGCTGGAGCGGCAGCTGTACAAGGTGGCCGCAGAAATCAAGTTTGATGGGACAAACCCAATCCACACCCGATTGGAGCGGCTGGACAATCGCCATCAGGCAGAGGAAGGCCTTGCCCAGCTGCTGGGCATTCCCCCCCAGCACATTTTGATTGACATACCGGAGCGGATTTCCTTCGAGAGCGACCTGTGGATTTGTGACGAGGAAGTGCCCTTCTCCCAAAGCTCCACCGTCTTCTCAAGCCAGACCGTGGCCTCCTTCACCGGAAGCCTGCGGAAAATCCGGGTGGCAATTCGCCAGCAGGAGAAATCCTGTTCATTGCAAGATAAAGAATTCAAAATCATTGCTAGATTTCTTGATATGGAATATAATAGTGATGACACTATACTGCCTTAGTTTTGGAGGATAAAATGAAAGTACAGAACGTAATGGAAACATATATTACAAATCGCACGAATGCCTTGTACGATGAATTCGCGGAGACAAAGAATACATTTTTAACTTGTAGTTGTAAAAATTGTCGTTTGGATACAATTTGTTACGTGCTTAATAGGGTGCAGCCCAAGTATGTGGTGTCAGGACGTGGTATGACCTACGCAAGCCTTGCCCTCAATGGACAGATTATGGCTGATATTGATGCCATGATTATTGACGGAATGCGAATTGTCAATGCAGCAAAGCGTCCCTACCATGAAAAGAGGAGGCTTGAGAATCCTGTGGAAAATATTCCTGCCTTTAGTTTCCCTGTATTCATGGGAGCCGTTTATGATGGCCATACCTTTGAGCCTATGGCAGGAGTTACCGTAGAATTGACTGCCGACGGAAAGCTTGTTCCCATGGAGGATGCATCTTGGGAAAATCCCACCCTCACCTATAAGCCAGGCAAGGGAAGCTTTACCTTCAAGCCAGCTCCACTCCCTGCAAGCAAGGAAGGAGAAACAAAAAATTTCCCCTTCACCATTACCATTCGGGCTGAAAACTACCAGCCCTTGATTTACTCCTTTACCATTCCTGTTACCAGCAGCACAGAAGAGATTCCCTTCGTTTCCTTAAAGCTGCAGGACAGCTATATGTTCCCTGTGGATGAAATTAATTCTATGGAAGAGTAGTTTTTGATATTGACTTTTTTTTCAAGCTCTGATATAATACTTTATATCAAGGGCGCTTAGCTCAGCTGGGAGAGCGTTTGGTTTACACACAAAATGTCGGGAGTTCGATCCTCTCAGCGCCCAAAAAACACTCGGTTCT
>JAZNAS010000071.1:0-1835 GCA_045586625.1 Treponema sp. | reverse complement strand
GATGCGCCGCCATACCAGTCTGGACAGTTTGAGAGCAGAAACCGCCATATCTCGAAACGTGGCAGCTCTGCTCTCCGGAAAGCTTGTTTTGAGGTCATGCAGGCCCTTAAACTGACAAAACCTCAGGACGACCCTGTATACCAATTCATTTTGAAAAAGGAACAGGAAGGAAAGCCCTACAACGTGGCCAAGATGGCTGGTGTAAACAAGTTCCTCCGAATCTACTACGCAAGAGCCATGGAACTCTACCGGTAGATCTCTTTCATTATACACAAAATTTTAAAGCCCGCAATCTGGTGGGTTAACTTTTTGCGCCCTTTTTTAGGAACAACAGAGCAGAATTTTAGGCTTGACAAACATTAGCTAGATTTGTCGAATTGATTATACTCCCACGCCACACAGAAATCAAGATTTACCCATAAATTGCCACCCAGTGCTGCCGATGAGGGCAAGGGGTTTGCCCCCAACAGGACGAAAAGCAGCCGCCGACAATTAAGTCAGCGGCTGCTTTTTATACTTCCTTAATGAAAAACAGATGATGAAAGAATGCTATTTGCCTAAATTCATCCAGTTGTGATACTCGCATCTCAAGCTGCATCATTCTACTTTGCCATTCTTCGGAATTGTGCTTTTCTTGATTCTGCTGCAAATCCCAAAAAGTACGAATGCCAAAGCAATCCTTGTGTTTTAGACCAGGTGTCCATTTTGAAATCATTTCATCTTCATAATATCTAATCGCCCCAAATTTCGATGCGGTACTGTTTTTTCCGTCTAATAGGTCGTTTGCTTTTTCCAACTCATCAAGCAATACTGCCATCTGCATCACTCGGCCAGCACGATTATGCTTAACTATCGAGAGTACTCCTTGAGGCTTTAGCACCCGATGGAGTTCGTCCAAAACACTCTTTTTGTCCTCTATATACTCCAATACATTATGGCAAATAATCATATCAAAGGTGTTATCTTCAAAAGCCGAAAGCTTTGTAACATCACCTTGAATCTGTCTGTATTCAAAATCTTCCCATCTATTGATTAGCATATCTTCCGATGGTTCGATAGCGACAACATTGTTATTTTCCGCAAAATGACTTGCAGTAACTCCTTCGCCACTTCCAAAATCAAGGATATTCTTTCCCCGAATATCGCCAAGCTGCGCCCAGACAATTCTCTTTAATAATCTTTCCCAAGCGGGAAGCTCTGTTAACTCACGCATATATTCTCCTCCCTTAGTCTCATTTCCTATCGAAATTATACTCCTGCAACACATAGAAATCAAGATTTTCTGTATCCATCCTAAGTTCCGCTGCCCACCCTTATCTGCAAAAGCAGCTACAATGGAGGTAGCGGGATTTTTTTGTATCGGTGTTTTCTCCGCTTTCAAAAAGCCTTCCCCTGGGGGAAGGTGGCCGAGCGTGAGCGAGGTCGGATGAGGGTCTACCCACGGCGCAAGCCGTGAATACCGTGTTGAATCACGCCCTCATCAGTCAAGAATCTAAGATTCTTGCCAGCTTCCCCCAAGGGAAGCCTTTATTGCTTTTTTGCTGCTGTCGTGCTATAATACCCCCAACGAAAGCGAGGAATTAGCATGATCAAGGTACTTTTCGTCTGCCACGGGAATATCTGCCGCAGTCCTATGGCGGAGTTTGTTTTGAAGGATCTTGTCCGCAAGGCGGGCAGAGCCGGAGCGTTTGAAATTGCTTCGGTGGCGGTGAGCCGGGAAGAATTGGGAAATCCCATTTATCCCCCCGCCCAGCGGGAGCTGAATCGCCGGGGCGTTCCCTTTGACCGCCGGGCGGCCCGGCAGATCACGGAAGCGGATCTGCTGCATTTTGATC
>JAZNAS010000070.1:0-1832 GCA_045586625.1 Treponema sp. | reverse complement strand
CCGCAATAATAAAGGAGCGATGATAAACTCACACCTATTTGTTGATATGCTTCGTATAGGAACATCCAACTTGTTCCCATCGCAATACCAGACAGAACAATAAAGATGGTATCCTTCTTGTAGGTCTTAATATGAAACTTACCTTTACCAAGTAAAAATAGAACAATCAGCAAAATACTGCCAATTAGTGTACGGAGAAACACGATTTCATAACTATTCAGTGGTATATGACTTGCCACTATTCCGTTAAGGCCAAACAGCAATAATGCTGATATGTATTTAATAAATGCTTTTCTATCCATAGGGGGCATCCCTTTCAAATTCTTATTTATCGTTCAGCTTACTTTATCATATTTCCCTGTTCTCATCAATACTTGGTGAAATTGCAGGAGGTTAAAAGCGTCAGTCCAAAAGTAAAAAGTGTGTTTTTCTTTGAGCTATTGGGTTTACAGCTGGTTTTTGGTATAATAAAATACCATTGTTTTAAGGATGGAAGGGGTTATTCGTTTTGAATAAGAAAATATCCCATATGCTGGAACCCAGCTTTGAGCTGTATTTTTTCTCCCTGATTGCTTTCGCGCTGGTCACCGCTTTCTTTAATCCCTATTTGGCTGCGGCCGAGGGATGCATTGTAATCCTTTTGGGTCTGTATTATCGTGGAACCAGCCGCCGCCGCAAGCGTGAAATCACCAAATATATCGATACACTCACCGGCACCGTGGACGTAGCTACAAAAGACAACATGGTCAACTCTCCTCTGCCCATGTTGATCTTCCGTCCCGAAAGCGGGGATATCATCTGGAGCAACGACCGTTTTCTTCAACTGACCGGTGAGCGGGAGCACCTGTTTGACGTAAAACTGTCCTCTGTTGCTCCGGGTTTTGATACGCGCTGGTTGATGGAAGGCAAGTCCGAATGCCCCGCAGAGGTCGCACTCGGGGAACGCAAATTTCTGGTCTACGGCCATTTGGTCCGAACCAGTGAAAAGGGGACTGGTTTTCTGGCTACAACCTATTGGGTGGATGTGACCGAATATTCACACGTCCGTGCTCAGTACGATGCCACACGGCCGATTACAGCCATCCTTTTGCTGGACAACTATGAAGACCTGATGAAAGGTCTCAATGAAAACCAGCGTTCCATGCTCCTCTCCGAGATCAACACCCGGCTGGACACCTGGACTGCCCCTGCCAACGGCTTGTTACGGAAACTGGAACGGGATCGTTATCTGTTCCTCTTCCACAACCAGGACCTGCCTGCTTTCACAGAGAAAAAATTTGAAATTCTGGATCTTGTCCACGAGGTAGTCAATCCCAAGGGAATCGCCGCCTCTCTTTCCATCGGCGTGGGCAAGGATGCCGATACGTTTCAGGAGCTGCTGCAATTCGCCAACCTATCCATCGACATGGCGTTGTCCCGTGGTGGAGATCAGGCTGTCATCCGCAACCGATTCAACTTTGAATTCTACGGCGGGCGATCCACTGAGGCAGAAAAGCGCACCAAGGTCAAAAGCCGCGTAATGGCCAGCGCACTGTCATCCCTTATCGCCGATTCCTCCCGTGTCTTTGTTATGGGGCACAAATTCCCCGATTTGGACTGCAGCGGAGCTGCGGCGGGTATCTGTGCCATCGGGCGCAAACTGGGAGTTCCCGTCCACATCATCAAAGAACTGGGAAATCACCCCTCCAGAGTCATCACCGATAAACTGGAAACCCTGTCAGAATACAGTGGTTGTTTTCTGGCTCCTCAGGAGGCCATTGTGGTGGCTGATTCCCGTACCCTCATGGTGGTGGTAGACACCAATCGCCCGGAGCAGGTGCAGGCACAGGATC
>JAZNAS010000069.1:0-74591 GCA_045586625.1 Treponema sp. | reverse complement strand
ATAAAAAATAAATTAAATCAAAAACCTATCATCTTATATTGTCAAGAATTATAGACTCATTTATACTTTTGTTAAAGTTGAGTATGAATTACTGATTACCAAAAGGAGGAAATATGGCAAACAGTAATGCACTTAGATGGAGGGTAGTAGTTGGTGGTATTATCAGCAACTTCTGCGCAGGTATGCTCTACAGCTGGAGTATCTACGTAAAACCTCTTATTGAAGCACACGGATGGGATCAAGGAAGCGTATCCTTGGCTATGTCAATCGCAACATTGGTTATCCCTATCTCAATGATTCCTGCCGCAAAGATTTTGGCTAAGCAAGGACCTGCAAAAACAGCGCTCATTGGTACAGTTTTTTATGTATTCGGTCTCGTTATCAGTGGATTGGCAAATAGCTTGCCATTGCTCTATTTGGGATTCGGTGTGCTGGGCGGAATTGGTGTAGGATTTATCTACGGAACTCCCGTTGCTACTTGTATCAAGTGGTTCCCGGATAAGAAAGGTCTGATTTCAGGCTTGGCCGTTGGTGGATTCGGTCTCGGCTCCATCATATTCGCACCTATTTGTACTGCAATGATTGGTTCCCTCGGTCCGGGAAAAACCTTCTGGGTTCAGGCAGGAATTGCCCTTGTAGGTATGTTGATTGGAGCTCCCATGATGAAGGCTGCTCCTGACGGATTCAAGCCAGAGGGTTGGACACCTCCTGCAGCAAGCACAGCATCTGGTGCTGGTCACGACTACACTGCAAGCGAAATGCTCAAGACAAAGCAGTACTGGTTCCTGTTGATTATGTATTTGTTTGCCAATATGTCTGGTCTTATGGTTATTGGTCAGGCTTCTCCTATTGCACAGCAGGTTGCAGGTCTTACTGCCACTGAAGCTGGTGCAATCGTAAGCTTGCTTTCTATCTTTAACACTGCTGGTCGATTCATGAGTGGTGCTCTTTGCGATAAATTGGGTGCAAAACGAGTTGTAACAATCATCTATGTTATCAACGCTGTTCTGTTGGTTGCCCTCCAGTTCCTGACAAACTTTATTACCATTGCAATCGGAATTGGTGGTTTGGCCGTATGTTTCGGTGCTATGATGGGTGCTTATCCATCTTTGGTTGTAGACTATTTCGGCGTCAAGTACTCTGGTCCCAACTATGCCCGCATCTTCTTGGCATACGGTATCGGTGGTATCATCGGTCCACAGATTGCAGTTCGCATTCAAGCTGCTACTGGAACTTACACATTGGCATTCATCATCATTGGGGCTAGCTGTATTGTAGGTGCAATAATGTCTATCATTTCCAAAAAACCTGTGTATAACGGCTAGAAATCTCCTAGTTTTAGCCTGAGTACACGACCAAATATCTGGGTCTAAACAGATATACGCCATCAGTGGACGAGGAGGAAGCGTCTGCCGGTGGCGTTTTTTTATAATTAGTTGTACTTAAAGCAAAATCGGTGTATAGTTTAAAGGTGATAGACCTTGTAAAACTTCAACAACTCTGTAATGCTAAAAATATTGTTCTGACAGAACATGCTCGCCAACGACTTGTTGAACGCAAAATATCCATACAAGATATTTTACAAGCAATTATGACAGGAAAAATCATCAAACAATACGAGGATGATAAACCATTTGCAAGTTGTCTCGTTTTAGGAGTAACTATCAATCAAAAACCTCTTCACCTAGTAATTAGCCATGATGAGGAATTTATCTATCTTATTACCGCATATTATCCTAATCCCACCCAGTGGGAAGCTGATTGGGAAACACGAAAACAATAAGGAGTTTTTATGAGGTGTATGAATTGTTTTGCCAATGCAGAGCAAAGTTTTACTACAAGTGTAACTGATTTAGGACATTGTCTCATCATTGTTCGCAATGTTCCATGTTTCAAATGCAGTCAATGTAATGAGATTCTCTACACTGGAGATGTGGTTGAAAAATTAGAACACATCATAGAATCAGCACAACGGTTAACTCAAGAAATCTCCGTTATAGACTACAAGACAGCAGCTTAAATACCAGGCTCCACAAAACACAAAGCCACCAGCAGATAAGGAAGTGTCTACCGGTGGCGTTTTTTTTTAATTACAATAAACAAGGTTAGCTGATGAGTCGTTCCAGTAAAAGCTCTACTGCCTGCTTTTCTTTTTCTGAAAGCTTTTCAAAATTATTCACTAAATGATGGTGGCGAGAAGAAATCTTTTTTTTATGAAGCTCCCCTTCCACCAAATACTCCACACTTACATCTAATGCCTCTGCTAAACGAACAGCTACATCTGCTGGGGGCATTGATGGATGAGAACCAACATAGGTCAACAACGTCCGAGGTTTTATTTGTGCTATAGCAGCCAACTCCTTGTGCTGCAATCCCTTATACTCCATCTCCTCTTTTAGCCGTTCACCAAAACTCATGCTGTTATGATACATAATAACCGCAATAAAAATATTGACAGGTACAATAAGTTGTACTAATATAGTTTAAAAGTACAATAAATAGTATCTATACAATAAATAAGTTCAATTTTTTGTAGTAAAAAGGAGGCATTTAAGAAAAGCATTTATTTTTTTTTACAATGACATTCTGTGTCATACCCTATCTGTATAATATTTTCAGACATTTGCAATCAGAAGAAATCTGTAACAAACACACAAAAGGAGATTAAAATGAGAAAAGGTGATGTGGAAATCATTCTTACAAAAGACGGTTGCAAGGACATCAAGGTGGAGTGTCCTGCAAAAATCAGGATGCACCCCATGATGGCCTTTATCACCATTGGGTATGGAATGCCGCCCATGCAGGTAAAGCCCACAGACTGGAAGGGAGTGGGAATTGCTATGGCGGGTTATCTGGTAATCTTCCTTGCCTGCACCTGCTTTATGTCCAGCGTGGCGCTGGGCGTTGTGGCCTTGGGAGCGGTGGTTGCCGCAAACATCATCTACAACAGGAACTATTTTTTCAACTACATCCAGAACAAACTGCGGGAGGGCTACCAGGTTCCAGACCCGGAGCAGCAGCAGATTCTCACCGAGGCAGGAGTGCTGCCCTTGACAGAAAAATCCAGCTCAGGCTTCAAGCTGACCCTGCCGGGCAACATCAACCTGGACAAGAAGAAGCTGCTGCCCATAGCCGGTGGAGCGGTGGCAGTGGTGTTCCTGCTGGCCATGTGCACTGGGGGCAGTGACATTTCATCCGTTAAGGATGGATATTTCTACAGCTATGATGAGATGACGGTGGGGGAAGCTGTTGACAATTTTTTCCACAAGCCCAAGTGGTCATCGGGAGAGCCTGTGGACAAGGCATTGCGGGGATATACGC
Source organism: Treponema sp. (assembly GCA_045586625.1). Classification (GTDB taxonomy): domain Bacteria; phylum Spirochaetota; class Spirochaetia; order Treponematales; family Treponemataceae; genus Treponema_F. Next base: position 71,270 of record JAZNAS010000069.1, on the reverse strand, counting down.
TCGTCAACTGCAAGGGTGGCATCACCTATTATGACGAGTATGTAGAAGCAGAAATCCAGTTCTTGGTAGACAAGGATGACGGTTCTTTTGAGCTCCACGCATTTGAAATAAATGGGGTGCCCCAAAGCGACTATATGATTGGCGGTCTCATAGAGGCGATGTTTGAATAGCAGCAACACAGCAAAGGGAGAAATGAAACATGACTTTTGAAATGAGCGAGCGCTTTGTCTCCACCTCATCGGAGCAAGAGGTTTTGGCTTTTCTTAGGGATGCCTTTCAGAAGGTCTCGGAAGGTATCATCGACAATGGCAACACCTTCACGGCGAAGCAGTTGAACGCAACCTTCGGTTCCATCAACCGGGCCGACGAGACAACCATTTCCGTATCCCGCTGGGACTCGGACTTGCTGGTGGTTGCCTCGGTGAATTACAAGCCTTCCATCGCATTCTGGATCATATTCATCATCTGTCTTTTCAGCACGGTGGGCTGGCTCATTCCCTTGGTATTCTACTTCTATCAGAAAAAAACCGTCCGGGAGGCGGTGGAGGAGGTCTTTGCCCGAACCCGCAATGAATTCTCCGGTTCACGGCAAGCCAACCCAACTCCTCCACCCATCCAAGACATCACCTCGCAGCAACAGTCTGGAGGACAAGGGGTTGCGGAGCAGCTTGAGCGTCTGGGGGCCTTGGTGGAGAAGGGGCTGCTCTCCAAGGAGGAGTTCGATGCCCAGAAGAAGAAGCTGTTGGGTTTGTAATGGCTTGGCGGGGAGGGCAGCTGTTCCGTCCTCCTTCAGCATCTAAAGTCAGCAAAAGGAGATTGATATGAAATGGTTGGTTCGCCTCGCAATAGTGGCGGCAATTATTATTGCCGGCTTGTATTTTTTGGGTAAGAGCCTGGCAACGGGCCTCATAACCTCCCAAGTCAGTGAGGGCTACTTTTCGGATGTGACATACGATGTCACCATTGGAGAAATTCTGGATGCAGTAAGTGATAGTGGAGAATGGATTTACGAAATACCGGATGAAGAGAATTATGCCATGGCAAATGTCGTCCGCTACAAGGGTACCTATAACGGACAGCCCATGGAGCTGATGTTCGTCGTGTTCAGCGGGAATCCCCGCCTGGACTATTTCCGGCTGGGAGACAACGTAATCCAAAGGTCAGACAACCTGTTCACCCCTACGGAGAGCGAGATAGATGCCGTTCCCTTCGTCCTCTACCAGCTGTATCTTGAAAAGAAACAATAACGGAAGGAAGGTGCTATGAAATCCATCTTCAACAAGAAAAACATTGTCGGTGTGCTTGCCTGCCTGCTGCTTGTCCTTGGCTCCATGGACTGTTGGGCGGAGTCTCCAGTGGACAAAGCCCTTGACCGTGACGAGGAGTTTCTGGATCAGTTGTTCTACTGACAAGGTAAGGAGAATTTATGTGTTATTTGAATTGTTGCAAAAGGGGGTTGCTTTCCGCAGCCCTGGTTTTCATCTTGGCTACAGCCGCAGCCTTCGGGTCCACCGTCTACGGGGCCGGGAACCTTGACGAGTCGGTCTTTGCCAACGCCGTTCCTGCCGCCGCCAGCGACTTTGACTACCAGCTCTTGGATTCCCTTGAGGGAGTTGTGCTGCTGCGGTACATCGGGAAAGGGCAGGAAATCATCCTCCCCGCGGAGATTGAGGGCTTTCCGGTGCAGCGGATTGAAAGCAGGGCATTCCACCGCACCAACGTGAAGACGGTGGTTATTCCAGACAGCGTGGTTTCCATGGGGAGGGAGGCCTTTGCCCAGTGCTCGAACCTTGAGAGTGTGAAGCTTTCTCCCTCCATGAGGGTGATTTCCGCCGAGGCTTTCACGGGCTGCTCCAAGCTGGAGAATGTCCTCATTCCAGCGGCTATGGAATCCATAGCCTCCAGGGCATTCAAATATTCGGGGATACGCTCCATCGCGCTGCCACCACACATGGTCTTCCGCAGCTATGTTGACGGAACGCCCATCCCCAGCCCGGAGGTCTTCGAGTCCTGCAGCAAGCTGGAGCACGTCGTCCTGCCGGAAACCATGACGGTGCTGCCGGAGAAGACCTTTGCCGACTGCTCCTCCCTCAGCCAGGTGGAGTTGCCGCCCAATTTGGAGGTTATCCAGAGAGGAGCCTTTACCAACTGCAAGGAGCTCCAGCAGCTGTCGTTGCCGAAAACCCTCCATACCATCGAGGATGCCTTAAACGGAACGGGGCTGGTGGAGCTGGTTTTCCCCGCCTCCATCAAGGAATTCCATTGCAGGCTCTACTCCTGCCAAAATCTGGAGGTGGTGCGGCTGCCTGATTCCCTGGAGGAGCTGGAGGAGGGGCTCTTCTACGATCCGAACTCCAGAGGCTCACGGATGAAGCTCCGTTCCGTGAACCTACCAGCCTCGCTGAAAAAGGTGTCTGCCACGGCCTTCTACAAGATGACCACCCTCACAGAGGTGCTGATTCCAGAAAGCCTGACGGAGGTCGAGTTCGACGGCAAGCTTGAACCAGACCCGAACCATCCCTACGGCGGGCTGCTGACGCAAACCTGGGCCTTCTTGGGCACAAGCCTGCCACTGAAAACCCAGGCCCGCCTGAAAAAGCTGGGCTATTACGGCTCCTTCAAGTGAGCGAAACAACAGGAACAAAGGGACTAGTTCAGAAAAGCACGGGGGCAGGGTGAAAAACCTATTGCCCCTACCAAATCACCGCAAAGTAGGCTGCATATCCTGCCAGCATGATAATGCCGGCAATTCGTCCCAGCCGTCGCTTGGGCAAACACAACAAGAACAGCAAAAGCATGATGGCGGTTGCCACCATGGTATCAAAGCGGAAGGCGGAGGCAAAGGGAACAGGAATTACCATGCCAGACAATCCAACGATGAACAGGATATTGAAGATGTTGCTTCCCACAATGTTGCCGATGGCCATATCTGGATTCTTCTTTATGGCTGCGGCCACAGAGGTGAACAATTCTGGCAAGGAGGTTCCCAAGGCCACAATGGTAAGGCCGATGAATCGCTCGCTCAAGCCCAGCATCTTTGCAATGGCACTGGCAGCATCTACGGCAAAGCTGCTTCCCACAATAATCAGGGCAAGACCAAGGGCGGTAAACAAGAGGGCCTTTGGTACCGACTGAATCATGGTTCCCTCCTCCTCGCTTTCCCCAGAAATCAATCCCTTTTTTGTCATGGTGAACAGGTAGCTCAAATAGCCGATAAGCACCACCAGCAGGATTCCTGCATCCAGGCGGCTAATGCTTCCGTCAAATCCCAAACCAAGAAGCAAAAGACTGATGGCAAAGGTAACGGGAATATCCACAAAAACCGTGAGCCTTGCCACCGCCATGGGACAAATCACCGCCGCCAGGCCAAGAATAATCAGTACATTCAGGATATTGCTTCCCATCACATTACCGATGGTTATATCTGCGTTGCCGTGAAAGGCTGCCGTTAAGCTTACTGCGGCTTCTGGGGCGCTGGTTCCCATGGCCACAATGGTAAGCCCGATTACCAGTTGGGGAATTCCAAGCTTGGCGGCCACACTAGCTGCTCCGTCAACAAACCAATCGGCTCCCTTCACCAAAAGCACAAAGCCAAGCGCCAAAAGTGCCAGCTGAATCACCATTTCCATACAAACTCCTTTGCCGAATTATACTGAAATTTGCAAGGCAGAGGAAGAAGTGGCTGTGGAAATACAAGCTCCCTGAAACAGGGGCAATTTATTATCCAAATAAGACAAAAAAATGAAAAAAAATTTGACAAAACCACAACTCCATGAGAAAATATCTTGTATGCAAGATTATATACCCGCAGACAATCGATAGTTTTAAGGAGGATTCAGAAATGAATGTAAAGCAAAAACTGCTTGCACTGATTGTATTGACCTGCTGTGCGGCAGCATTTGGTCAAACAAACGAAGTGGACACTTCAACTGAACACATAGGGGGGGGGGGTACATAAGCTAACCCTTTCCCTTGATTTAAACACAGGAACCCTAGTAAACAACACCACGGGAATTCTTTCGGGCAACGGGCTGGACTTTGGCTTGGAATACCAGCACCGCCTCCAAAAGCTTCAGTGGCTGGCCGTTTATGGTAAGATTTCCTTCAATACCGCCTTATCTCCAAACAACACAAATCTAAAGAACCTAGACACAACAGCTACTGCCGAAGATAAAATTCTGTATCCAGAATACTATCTGAATGGATTTGGGCTGCCAACCTTTAGCTTGAGCTATATCGAAGGCGGTGTCCGCATTGCCGATTATGGCCATGTAGCCCTCCGCAGCGGCTTTATGATTTTGGCAGAGGCTCGTTATCCGTTCTCCTTGCCGGCAAGCAATAGCATAACGCCCTACCTGGGAGTACAGGCCTATCCCTACCGTATTGGAACCATGTATATAACTCCGCCAAACGATTATGGAAAGGAAGTAGAAAAAAATAAACAGGCCCAAGTCTCGTCCCTCAAAGACTTGTTCGCTGGTGTTCGCTGGCAGCTGACTGTCATAGACAACCTGGATGTGGGACTGGATTTGAGCCTAAGAACCAATGGTAATGCCAGCACCGACTCTGGAGACGTTTCTGGAAACGTAAGCATGTGGTACATTGACAGCCCCTCTGCCCTCAAATACAATCTTTCCTTCCGTGGAGATGCCACCGTTAAATACCGCTTTGCCCCCAGCTTCCAGGCATACCTTGGACTCCGCTACCTAGCACAGTTCTTTGTTCCCACCCCAGAAAAAATCACCAACTTCCGCCGTGGTCGCCCAACCAATGACATCATGGTTCGCCTTGGCTGTACCTATACCCTTGGAAAGTAGGAGAACCAATGAAAAAGAAGCTCAATCTGACTATAAAGCTTGTTCTTGCCGCCTCCATTGCAATAGCGGCAGCAGCCTTTTATTCCTGTGACAGTGGCTTGAACCTAGAGGAATATCGCACTGCAGGCGAATGGGGACCATCACAGGTACCCATGGCTCCTCCCCTGGAAAAGTCCCTGCTCGGCATATCCTCCGTAAAACTGATGGATGAGGAAAATGAATTTCTTGTCCGTGCTGTTAATGACGCATATTCAAGAGGTACAGGAAGGGGAACGGTGGGGGTAGATGCTTTCCACGACACCAACCGCTACCGCATTCCCTCTGCCACCGTCATTCCTGGAGGCCAATATGCTGGCCGCCTGCTGGTTATCAGTGACGCCCGCTTTGGCTCCCGTACAGACCTCCCGGCCAAGGCCTCCACCTGGGTTCGCTACAGCGATGACAGTGGCCGCACGTGGTCAAACATCCAGGCGGTGTCCGATTTTGATGACACTGACATGAGCGGCGTTCAAGCAGCCATGAACCGCATGAGTGTCTCTACTGGCGATGCAGCCATTGGAGCCGACAGCAAGGGCAATGTGTATAGCATCAGCAGCTTTGTACCTCCCATGGTGGGAAACTTTTTTGGTGGTACTTCAAACGCAATAGGAAGCCCCTATGTCTGGATAGGTGGAGAATGCTATCTCCGTTTACGCAAGGGAGACCAGCATCACTGGACTGATAATAATTTTACAGAAAAAGACAGCTTTACAGAATATACTTCTGAGACTCGTAATGGAGATAATGCCGATTTTGTCTACGCCGTCTCTGTAAAAGGCGGGCCAATCAAGGTTCTTAATGGTAATAATACAGGCTCTCCTACATTAGGAAATGAAATTGGCTATTACATGGACAAGTACTACTACCTGTATAAGGGAACCTCTACAAACGGGGAAAAGGTAACTTCAAGTCAAGTTATAGCAACCAGTAATAGTAGTGATCCCGATGCTTGGAGTGCTTCGGGAGTGACTTACACTCTCAATTCATCAAAACAGATTCACCAGCATGTGTTCATGCCTATGAGTCCCTTCCAAGTATGGCGAGGTGGAACCTTTTTGGGAATGACAAAATCCAGCAATGGGGGAGAAACCTGGGACAAGACCATTGACATCACCTACATGACCAATACCTTTTATGCCAATAATACAAGCAATGCAAACCTAGACAACTACAAGTGCCGTCAGTACATTTGTCCCACAAGGGGCTTTGAGGTGGAAAATGGTAAGTATAAAGATCAGGTAGTATTTGCACTTTACATGACAAATGGAAAATCTGGCAAAGCAACGGAACAAGCAACCATTATCCGCACAGAAGATCAGGGAACTACCTGGATTCCTGGAACAGGCTTTGCAGGCGAGAACGGAACAACCCATAAGGGAGAAAGTGCGGTGGTAGAAGCCCCCAATGGGGATCTTATTTTAGTTTCACGTAATTTCCGGGAAGCCGGATACTATCCCACCTATGCCTATACGAAGGATGGCGGCAATACCTGGACGGAGAAAGGGACTGTATGGACAGGTGAAAAAAATGCAAACAATCCTCTATACTCCTGTGGGAACCTGATTAGCGTCATCAACCTTCGCTTTACCAAGAGCATCCTGGGAAATCCCCTGGTGGCCTTCAGTACCGACAGTGGTGGTGCTGGTGGTGATACAGGACGCAACAATGGAAAGCTCTGGCTGGCCACCATTGTAGATGATGGTACAGGTGGCTGGAAGTTTGACTTTTCCTGCGACCTTGGCGGTGGCCCGGTAGGAACTCCCTATGGAATACCCAATAACTGGAACTCCCGGTATTTCCATTACAGTGCCTTAGCAGAAACCTTTAACGACAAAATCTTTTCTGCCTATGAAGGTGCAGCTTGGTCATACACCAATGAACACGGCGGGCCAGTGATTGACTACGCCTTCTTTACCTTGAACCGCAGGTAGTCAACCTGTTACAGCTTTCTGGTCTACCAGCTTCTGGTAGGCCAATCGTGGGGTACCGTCGTGGGTGTAAATCGTGCCACAATACTGGTACCCCAATTTTTTGAGCAATGACCGCATGGGAAGGTTTGCCTCATGGGTATCAATCCTGATGTTGCCGCATTCAGCCAAGGCCCACTGCAAACAAAAGCCGCCTGCTCCCTGTCCACGGCTTGCGATACGATGCACCACACCGTAGGGCTGCTTTTCCTCAAGCCAGCTTCCTTCGTAAATCTCTGCGTAGGTGGGATCCTCCGCCACCTCCAAGAAAAATACCGCAAGAATTTCTTCTGCTATCTCACCAGCTTTTTCCTCAGTCTCTTTTACACACACATAGCTTTTTTGCTGCTGAATGTCAGCTTGAATCAAATCCCGTGGAGGCCAGGCATCTCCCCACTGACCGGGATTTCCCATCTTTCGCATAAACTCCCGTGCCTGAACATAAATGTCCAGCACCTCCTCCAAGTCCCCACCCTGTGTCCTTCGTATTTTCAACCTCTGTCTCCTAAAATAAAAGCCACGGACCCACCGTGGCTTTTCATACTACTCCTTTTATCTGATGGTATCAAGTGAAGCGATTCTACTTTGCAAGGACTCCTGCAGCACCTGAAAATAATTTTAATTTAGGCAAAACAACCTGCATTAATTTAAAATGTTTATCATTTGTCCAGATCTCGCAATTATTTTTTATTGCAAGGTAAGCAATCATTGCATCTTGGAACGGAACCACAAGACCATTTTGTTTCAATGTTATGAATTGTTTTGCAAGTAAAAGCCAATCACTTTCCGTAAAAGGTAGATACCTTAAAGAATTTAAGGCATTATTCATTTGTGCAAATTGTTTCTCAGCATTACATCCGCGAAGAAGTTCCGTTTTTATAACACCACAAATGGCAAGTTCGTTTTCTTCAAATATTTTCTTTATTTCTTCTGTTGGCTTATCCCAAAAGTCAATAATAACATTTGTGTCTACAAGAATCATAACAAACTTGCCTCTCTCAGTTCTGTTACAGAGGAAGAATCAAGATGAATTTTTCCTGCTAAATCAAAAAATGCTTGCTTAGACTTTTCTTCAGAAGTTATTTGTTCAGTAAAAAAATTCCCCTGTTCCGTTTCTAAAAGTTTTATAAAAGCCGAAACTGAGGTCAAAAGATATTCTGGCAAGGTTCTCACTTGTTCTATAACCGCATCGTATGACATTTTGTACCTCCAAAAAACTCGAACTAACAGCCTTCTTTTTCATACTACTCTTTTTATCTGATGGTATCAAGTGAGGCAATCACACTTTGTAAGGAGCTTTGAACTTACCCCAAGCCACAAAAAAAAGCCACGGACTTGCCGTGGCTTTTTCATTCATATCGATTTAGAAGATTAAATCTCTATTTCACCGCTGTATACCAGCCGAGCAGCACCAGTTAAGTATACTGTTTCTCCCGTATACCGAACTGTAAGCTCTCCGCCCCGCACCTTTACCGTAATATCCTGACCAATAGGACAGAATCCATTCAGCACAGCGGCAATGGCTGCGGCACAGGCACCAGTTCCACAGGCGGGAGTTTCGCCGTTACCTCGCTCCCAAACCCGCATCTTCAGGCAATTTCGTCCCACCACTCGAACAAACTCGGTGTTCACGCGCTTGGGGAACAGCTGATGATTCTCGAACTTAGGCCCAATGGCTGCTACGTCAATCTTATCCACAAAGCTGCTGAATACAACGCAGTGGGGCGTTCCCACAGACAGCATTGTTCCAGTATATTCCTGGCCATCAACGGTAATGGGAGCATTTACAACAGCCTTGCAGGGAAGCCGTCCGCTTACCACATTCCAATCGGTGGCGGAGCTATCGGGCAACTCTCCCTCTCCACCAATAATCTTCATTCCCTCTGGTGTGCCTGTTACAGAAACGGCCTCTGCCAAGGTCGGCAATGCTTCTGCCTCAAGCCCAGGGGCTCCCATGTCTACCTGCACAGAAGAAACAACGCCGCTTTGGGTGTAGGCCAAAAGCCGCTTTACACCAGCTGCCGTTTCCACGGTAATTTCCGCAGTGTGGTCGGCAGAAGCGGCACAACGCTCCTGTAAGCCACCGATGTTGTTGTCATAGAGGTATTTGGCCACACAGCAGATAGCGTTTCCTGCCATCATGCCCTCAGAACCATCCTGATTAAAGAACCGCATTCCGGCATCGGCCACATCTGACTTGGTAATCAGTACCAAGGAGTCGGCACCAATTCCCATACGTCGGTCACAGAGCCGCACGCTCAAGCCAGCTGGATTGATAATCTCCTGATACATGGCATTGAACACCACAAAGTCGTTGCCAGAGCTCTGCATCTTTGCAAACCGCAGCCGAGTCTTGCCTTCACTCAAGTCGTTGATGTTTACCAGCTCAAGGCTTTCGATGGAATAGCGGCTCTGCAGGCTGCTGGCAATGGCATTGGCCGTATCGATGGAGGTAAGACAAGGAATGTCCCGCTCCACCGTCTTTCGTCGCAGCTTAACGCTGTCGTAGGTGGGAATACGTCCCTTGGCGGAGGTAGAAATTACATAATCGATTTTGCCGGTGTCCAGCAGGGTCAGGATATTGTCCTCAAGGTTTTCGTGAATCTTGTTCACCACCTCCACGTCCATACCAAAGCCGCTGATAACCTTTGCGGTTCCCTCGGTGGCATAGAGCTTAAAGCCCAAGTCATAGAACCTGCGGGCAGTATCCACAATCTCGAACTGGTCGCTCTTGCGGACAGTAATCAGCACACCACCATTCTTCTTCATGCGGTAACCGGCTGCCACCAAGCCCTTGTACAGGGCCTCATCCAAGGTGCGGGCCAAGCCCAACACCTCACCGGTGGACTTCATCTCTGGGCCAAGGTGGGTGTCCACGTCAATCAGCTTTTCAAAGCTAAAGACTGGAACCTTTACTGCCACGTAGGGCGGAATCTTGTACAAACCAGTTCCAAAGCCCATGTCCTGCAGCCGTTCCCCCAGCATGGCCCGCACCGCCAGCTCCACCATGGGAACACCAGTCACCTTGCTGATGTAGGGAATGGTTCGGCTTGAGCGGGGATTCACCTCGATGATATACAGCTCGTTGTCGTACACAAGGTACTGAATGTTCACCAAGCCCTTTGTACCCAGCACCAGCGCCAGCTCACGAGACTGATTGATGATTTTTTCCGTCATGATGTCGTTGACGTTCCAGGCGGGATACACGGCGATGCTGTCACCTGAATGAATTCCTGTCCGCTCGATATGCTCCATGATGCCGGGAATCAGGATATCCTCCCCGTCGCAGATGGCGTCCACCTCCAGCTCGATTCCCATCAGGTACTTGTCAATGAGCACAGGGTTCTCAATATTCTGGGCTAGAATAATCTGCATGTACTCACGGATGTCGTCCTCCGTAAAGGCGATAATCATGTTCTGGCCACCCAGCACGTAGGAAGGGCGCAGCAGCACAGGATAATTCAGCTTTTCCGCCGCTTTAAGGGCTTCTTCCATGGTCAGCACGGAAAAACCCTTGGGACGCTTAATCTCCAGCCGCTCCAAAAGCTCGTCGAACCGCTCCCGGTCTTCCGCCATGTCGATGGAATCGGCACTTGTTCCCAAAATCTGGATTCCCTGCTCATGCAGGAACTTGGTCAGCTTGATGGCAGTTTGTCCACCAAAGGCCACCACAACTCCCAGAGGCTTTTCGGTACGGATGATGCCCATCACGTCCTCTGGAGTCAGCGGCTCAAAGTACAGGCGGTCGGCGGTGTCAAAGTCGGTGGAGACAGTTTCCGGGTTGTTGTTGACGATGGCAACCTCATAGCCCAGCTTCTTCAAGGCCCACACACACTGGACGGAGGCGTAGTCAAACTCGATTCCCTGGCCAATACGAATAGGCCCGGAGCCAAGCACCAGAATCCGCCCCTTGGTCTGCCGCCCCATGACACAATTCTGGGAATCCTGGGCAGCAAGGAATTCCTGGGCTTCGTTGGCCTTGTCGTAGCTACCGTAGAAATAGGGGGTCAGCGCCTTGAACTCACCGGCACAGGTGTCCACCATCTTGTAGGAGGCAGGCAGGTGAGCCAGCCTTCCTGCTTTTCGCAGCTCCTCTGCTTCCTGAGCCTGAGCCAGCACGCCACCAGCTCCAGGAATGGAAACACCAGTCATCTCCTGAATAACCTTGTCGGGATAGCCCAGCTTCTTCAGCTCACCATAGAATTCGGGAGAAAGCTCTGCACCACTGGCCTTAAGCTCGGCCATAGCTTTTTCTGCATTCACCAGCTTTTGCAGCTTGTGCAGGAACCACAGGTCAATCATGGTGATTTCGTGAATCTTTTCCAGGGAAAGGATGCCACGAGTCATGGCCTCATAAATTGCAAAGAGCCGCTGGTCGGTACATTCACCTACACGACGAATAATATCTTCATCAGTTTCCTCCACAAAGGCGGGCAGCCTACAGGTGGAAAGGGAAATCTCGGCCCCCCGCACCGCCTTCATCAGGGCCTGCTCAAAGGACACACCGATGGACATCACCTCGCCTGTGGCCTTCATCTGGGTTCCCAGGGTTCGCTTGGCGTACACAAACTTGTCAAAGGGCCACTTGGGGAATTTCACCACCACATAGTCAATGGTGGGCTCAAAGCAGGCCATGGTGGTCTTGGTGACGGCATTGGGAATCTCGTCCAAGTGATAACCGATGGCAATGAGGGATGCAACCTTGGCGATGGGATAGCCAGTGGCCTTGGAAGCCAGGGCAGAGGAGCGGGAAACACGGGGATTTACCTCGATTACCGCGTACTCAAAGCTCTCAGGATGCAGGGCAAACTGGCAGTTGCAGCCACCCTCCACCTCCAAAGCGGAAACGATGTTCAAGGCGGCAGTTCGCAGCATTTGGTATTCCTTGTCGGAAAGGGTGACCGCTGGAGCCACAACGATACTGTCTCCGGTATGCACGCCAACCGGGTCAAAGTTCTCCATGGAACAGACGGTGATGGCATTTCCTGCACTGTCACGAATCACCTCGAATTCGATTTCCTTCCAGCCGGAAATGCACTTTTCCACCAGAATCTGATGAATGGGAGAGCGATGCAGTCCGTTTTGACCAATTTCCCGCAATTCTTCTTCGTTGGCAGCAATTCCACCGCCAGTTCCACCAAGGGTAAAGGCTGGCCGAACAATGACAGGATAGCCAATCTCATCTGCAAAATCCAAGGCAGAATGCAAATCTGTTACAACCTTGGAGGGAATACAAGGCTCACCGATGGACTCCATGGTGTCCTTGAACATCTGGCGGTCCTCTGCCCGGTCGATGGTTTCAGGACGAGCCCCCAGCAGCTTTACTCCATGCTGAGCCAAAAAGCCTTCCTTGGCCAGCTGCATGGAAAGGGTCAGTCCTGTCTGTCCGCCCAAGGTAGAAAGCAAGCTGTCGGGCCTTTCCTTTTCAATGATTCGCTTGAGGGTGTCTATGTTCAAAGGCTCAATGTAAATGGCATCTGCCATGTGGCTGTCTGTCATCAGGGTAGCGGGATTGGAGTTTACCAGAACAACCTCCAGTCCCTGCTCCTTCAAGGCCTTGCAAGCCTGGGTTCCCGCATAATCGAATTCAGCGGCCTGACCAATCACAATGGGGCCGGAACCAATTACCATAACTTTACGTATATTCTGATTCAATGGCATTTCTACTTCCTCCCCTTAGTCCCGATTTCCTGACAGCTGACTTTGATGACGCATTGCCACCATGTCCACAAACTGGTCGTATACAAAGCCCGTATCCTGACGGCCACCGGAGGTTTTTGGATAGAACTGGACAGAAGTACCTAAGAAGCTTCTATACTGAATACCTTCACAAGTTTTGTCGTTTACACTTTCAAAGCTTTGTACTGCAGAGATTGGCACGGAGTCCTTTGCCACGGTGTAGCCACAATTTTGACTGGTAATCAGAACCTTCCCGGTAGAAAGATTCTTCACTGGCTGGTTTTCTCCACGGTGACCATAGGGCAATTTTTCAATCTTTGCCCCCTGAGAGAGGGCCAAAAGTTGATGTCCCAAGCCGATTCCCAATACTGGGATGAAGCTATTACAAAGCTGACCAATTTCATCCACAATGGAATCATAATCAGCAGGATTACCTGGCCCTGTAGAAAGCACCACACCATCAGGCTTCATTGCCAGGATTTCTTCACAGGTAGCCGTTGCAGCTACAGGCACAACCTCCAAACCTCGCTTCTGCAGCTCTTGGGTAAGACTGGCCCTGGCGCCAAAGTCCCACAGCACCACCTTGGCTCCATTTACCTTGGCGGAGGCAACCTCGTATGAAGCGTACTTATTGCCGCTGGCATCAACCGGCACCGCACCGTATTCCAAGGCTGCATCAAACACGGCCTTGTTGTCCTGCTGAAGACCTGTTGCACTGCGGGAAACCTTTTCCACAGGATTTTCTATCTTATGTTCTTTGATTTCTTCTAAAAGCCGAATTTTTCCGGCGTGCTTTCCAAGGCTTGGATTTAATACTAAATCATGCATGATGGAATTCAGGAGTAGACTTGCTTCCTTGTCCTTTTCAGCATCACCGCTGAAAGAAACGATTCGAGCATTCATAGTACCATTGTCACGCAGAATCTTTGTCAAGGCTCGTGTATCCACATCGTAAACACCAATTACACCCTGTTCCTTCAGATATTGGTCAAGGGTTTCCTCGCAACGGAAGTTGGAGGGTTCAGGACACCACTCCCGCACCACAAAGCCAACTGCATGTGCCTTGCCGCTTTCCGCATCCTTTCGGATAACGCCATAATCCCCTGCAAGAGGAAAGGTCTGTAAAATGATTTGTCCATAATTGCTGGGGTCAGTCAGGGTTTCCAAGTACCCCGTCATCCCTGTGGTAAAGACAACCTCACCGGTCACGCAGCCGGCGGCTCCGAAGCTTTTTCCCTCAAAAACCTGCCCATTGGCAAGCACGATATATGCTTTAGTATTCATACTAAAGCCGTATTATACTCTTTTTTTACGTTTTATATAAGTAGGAACAGGATTTTCTTTTAAGAATAATACGTATATTTTTTCAAATAAAAATGGTGGCAAAGCAATTTGCCCTGCCACCTTATACTTACAGATTATTCTGTTAAATCAGCCAAAGGTAAAGTAGCTTTAACTTCTACTCCAACTTTGTTCTCTTTCATACATTTCAGAATCCAGCTAGCAATATCGGTCATACCCATCATAGGAGGATGCAAGTTATTATCATTAGCCCCAGCTGAAAGATAGGTTGTTGATGCATTTTCATCTGTCAATCCCTGCTCTGCCCAGTAAAGATTTTTCACTCCCTCTGCCTTTAGCTCTAAGTAAGCAGTATACAAGAGCAAACCGGGACGACCATAGTAATATCATTTTTCTGTTATTTTTTTATATTTTTTTTCCTGCCTCACACCCTCCCACAACCACAAGGCTCCACCCTTGACCAATCTCCCCCAATGACCCTAAAATCGTATTTATCTAAAAACTATAAGTTAGCAGTGGTGTACAACTACCATCGAAACACTATCCAAGGAGCAACCATGACTTATCAAGAAATCCTGGAAAACGCCCGAACCCAAATGGGGCCTCACTGCAAGGCCTGCAATGTCTGCAACGGCATTGTCTGTAAAAACACCATGCCCGGCCCTGGTGCCAAGGGCTCTGGAACAGGCTTTATCCGCAACTACCAAAAGTGGCAGGATTGGTGCGTCAACATGGACACCATCTGCGAGAACAAGCCAGTGGATACCAGCACTACGTTTTTTGGCAAAACACTCATTATTCCGGTTATGGCTGCTCCCGTTGGTGCCATGCAGCTCCACTATGGAGATAAATACACCGACTTGCAGTACAACGACATACTGGTTTCAGCCTGTGAACAGGCAGGAATTGCAGCCTTTACAGGAGACGGAACAAATCCCGCCATTGTAGAAGCTGCCGCAGAAGCCCTCAAAAAAAGCAATGGCTGTGGCATTCCCACCATCAAGCCCTGGAATATCGAAGTTATCAAGCAGAAGTTTGCATTGGTGCAGCCTGCCAATCCCATTGCCATTGCCATGGACATTGACGCAGCAGGATTGCCCTTTCTGAAAAACCTGACTCCACCAGCTGGAAGCAAGACGGTACAAGAGCTCAAAGAAATTGCAAGCCTTACAAACAAGCCCTTTATCCTCAAGGGCATCATGACCGTAGCTGGTGCAAAAAAGGCATTGGAAGCAGGAGCTTCTGCCATCGTCGTATCAAACCATGGTGGACGTGTCCAAGATCATTGTCCCGCCACAGCAGAAGTGCTTCCCTCCATTGCAGAGGCAGTGGGAGACAAGATGACTATTCTAGTAGATGGTGGAATCAGAACTGGAATTGATGTGTTCAAGGCTTTGGCGCTGGGGGCTCAGGGTGTTCTCATTGGACGCAACTTTGTAAACATGATTTACGGTGGTGGAGCGGAAGGTGTCCAAGTCTATGTAGACAAGCTCAAGTCAGAATTGGAAGACACTATGGCCATGTGTGGAGCCCACAGCATCTCAGAAATTACAAAAGACATGATTTCTCAATTCTAATACATCCCTCATTTTTCCCAGCTCATCCCCCTAATGAGCTGGGAATATTCAATCCCTTTACTTGCTTTATTCACTAAACCGTATTATACTGAATTAATCACTATGGTTAATATTCTACCGATTGCCAGCGGAAAGGGTGGCGTGGGAAAAAGTGCTGTATCGGTTAATGTAGCCGTCAGTCTTGCCCAAAAAGGAAAAAAGGTCATACTCTGCGACTTCGACTTTGGAGGTGCAAATCTCCATACCTTGCTTGGTCTCAAAAACAACCGGGCTGGTATGGGAAATTTCATTTATCGTCAGATATCCGACCTAAATGCCTTGTTGCAAGAAACTGGAATCGAAAGCCTCCAGTTCATTGCAGGAGACTGTCTGTTCCCAGGTACAGCCAACATGGACTTTTTCATGAAGAAGAAAATCATGAAGGATCTGACCGAGCTTCCTGCCGACTACGTTATCCTGGACCTGGGTGGCGGAAGCAACTACAACACCTTGGACTTCTTCCTGCTAACCTATAACTCATTGTTGGTTACCTCACCTGAAATCACCTCTATCATGAATGCCTATTCATTCCTGAAGGGGGCCATCTTCAGATTCTTTACCCATCAATTCCCCAACAAAAGTCCAGAAAGAGCCTCCATCCAGAGCTTCATCAAGTCTGTTGCCACCGGTACAGAAAGCTCCTTCATTGCCCTGATGGAAACCCTTTGCCAGCAATTTCCGGAAACAGGTATTCCCGCCTGTCAGGAATTGGCAAAATTGAGACCACAGGTTGTTCTTAACATGGGCTCCACCACCCAAGATTTGGAGATGGGACGAAGGCTACGCTCCTTGGTCAATTCCAAGCTCGGCATACCTATGGATTTCATAGGCTTCATTCCCTTAGACCCCATTGTTCCCATGGCTGTAGCTCGGAGGGCACCTGCCAGTATCTTGGAACCAGCAAGCAATTTTGCCATGGCAATCCACAAGACTGCAGACAGAATTCTTGCCCACGAATATAACTTAAACGACAATCTCTCCATCGATGATGCCGACTTAGAGCTTTTAAAGTCTGAATACACCACTGGAGAGCAGGAATAGGAATCAGTATGAATTTGCAGAATCTTTCAACAGAAATACATAATCAAAGTAGAACTATAGAAGATGTTTTTATGAGCTTCTCCAGGGAATTTCCCCAGCTATTAGGCTCAGGGAAAAGCTCCACCTTGGACACCCTTTTGGAGACGCTCCAGACATTGGAAAATGAAAACAACCTCTCCAGCCGCACAGAAGTCTCCCATTTCACCAACTACGAAGAAAAATATGCAGGGCTTTTCAAGGAGTTGAATGAAAAGATTCAAAATCTAAGCCTGATTAACAACGACATTTCCCACATCAAAAACGACAGTGAGGAAATGGAGCTTATCGCCCTTAACGCCATGGTTGTTTCCATTAAATCAGGAGACAAGGGGCGGGCATTCTCCAAGATTACAGAAAACCTCCAGCAGCTTTCATCCAGCATGATTGCCCTTTCTGCCCGTCTTTCCAGTGAAGAATCATCGCTCATTAACAATGTAAATACCCTCAAAGACCTTTTCCAGGAAATCACCTCCTGTCAGCATAATATTTCCATCATCAGCTCCAAGGAGATGAAAAAGATTTCCGACTGCATCGAGCGTTCTTCCGCACCCCTGCAGGAAATGAAGCAGCTTTCCCAATCCGTTTATCCCCAAATTCAAGCTGCAATGGAGGGCTTGCAGCTACAGGACATCATCAAGCAGGCATTTGATCACGTCATCATGTGCTTTGACCAATTCGTAGATGATGATTCCATAAGCGACCACGAGGAAAAGCTTGATACCATCGCCTTCAATATTTCCTTGTCAGAAATTGCCCAAGACGTTCTCAGGGACATTGGTGACCATCTTAAACGGGCTTCAGATATTTTCAGCCAAAAATGGGACATTGTGGAAAGTATCCTGAATCAAACTGAAGAGCGGCGTACCGATTACGTCCACAACTTTTCCCACAGCGCCACATCCACAGGAGAAATGTCCATCGTAGCCCAGCTGGAGTCTGCAACAGAAGGCTTCCAGGAGCTTCTAAAGTATTTCTCCCAATTCCAGGGCATTCAGAAAAAGGTTGTTACCGTTTGTCGAAACATCATCGACAGAGCCCATGGAATGTACGATGTCTTTGGAAGCCTGCGACCAGTTATCAGCAGACTCCAGCACGTTCGTATTCTCCAGCAGATAGAAGTATCTAAAAACGATGCCGTCATGGCTGTAAAAGACCTGGTTACCGACATGGACAACCTGATTATGGATTCATCCAATTCCTTGGACGCTATGCAGGTTACCATCGAAGCCTTCATTGCAGAAATTGGCGAAATGATTTCTATATTCACCAAAACCATGGCTGATGACAATGCAAAGATGACAGAGGTACGGACAGAAAAGGTTGCCTTCTTCAACTCCATGCAAGCCATTCAAGATAGGATTTATTCCTTGATGCAGCACTTCACCGTTTATCCTCCTGAATTCAAGCAACAGTGCGACAATGTAAACGCCATGTTAGGCCAGCTCCAGTCCATCCAGTTGGACTTCAATAGAATCCATAGTCAGATTACTACCGAAATCCAACGACTTTCTAACAAGAAAACTGATTTTATGAATGAAATGAATCTCCATAACTACGAGATAAAGGATCATAAGTTCAAGGAGTTAATCAAGAGGTTTACCATTACAGCCCACAAGGAGGCTGCTGGTAAAATTGGAGGATTCGAGGTTGAATCTGGTTCTGCACCGGGAGACATCACCTTTTTTTAGAAGAGCAACATGAACAGATATTTTGATTCACAATTCAGGAAGAACATCGTCACCATTTATCCCGGAGAGTATCACTGCGGTGGAGGAGAGGAATATATTTCCACTGTATTAGGCTCTTGTATCAGTGTGGCCTTATATGACAGGGTAATTCAGTATGGAGGGTTAAACCACTTTATGCTGGCCTACGATCAAACCAGCTCAAAGGAAAATGATACCCTGGCAGGAAGATTTGGTGAATACGCAATGGAGCTTCTCATCAACACCATGCTCAAGCATGGAGCCTCAAAGTGTAATCTTACCGCAAAGGTTTTTGGTGGAAGCAATGTACTTGGAGCAGATGAATCAAAGAAAACCCCCTTGGTGGGTGCGGCAAACATCAAATTCGTATTCGACTACCTTGAGCAGGAGCAAATACCTGTTATCTCCTCCAACACTGGTGGAGATAGACCAAGAAAGATTTTTTACGACCCAAAATCATCAAAGATTTGGCTCAAGTATATTCGCAAGACAATTCACGAACAAGAATACATCAAGAAGAAGGAATCCGAATATATTCACAAGGTTCAGGAGAAGAAGGAACATGCCGGCGATATTGTATGGTTTTAATAACACCGCCGGTAGTTATTATCGGTTGAATCGATTATACAGAAACTTCCGCTTCAATGGCATGGAAAATCTTTTCCAAGTCCAGAATGAGAACAAAGGTATTGTCCATCTTTCCAACAGCCTTAACAAAGTCTGCATGGGCAGGAGTTGCACCAAAGGAAACGCTGTCGCTATGGACAAGCTCAAGCTTGGTCACAACATCAACGCTATCAGCAATAACACCAACCGTCATAGCCTGATCACGGTTCTCAGAAATCTCCGTAATAACAATTTCTGTATCAGACAAATCGTTGGAAACCTCAAATCCAAAGAGGATTCTCAAATCAATTACGGTGATGACAGAACCTCGATTGTTCATAACCCCCTTCATGTAAGGCAGGGCTTTAGGAACCTTAGTAATAGACTCATACTCAAGGATTTCCCGAACCTTCGTTACTTCAATGGCATATTTGCCACCAGCCAGCATAAAAGTAAAGTATTGTTCGTCAGATATAAGTTGGTTTTCCATGGTAATGATTATACATCATCTTTCCGATGATAGTAAAGCAGAAAACCCTCAATATATATAAGTTTACTGGAGGTACAGATGGCAGAACAAGCAAAGAAATCCGCAACAACAGTGGTATGGAGCGACACCGTTTCCATTGAGAACGCTCAAAAGAAGAAGCAGGAATTACTGAAGGCCTTTAACTCCAGCGATATGATTCTTCTGGATATCTCCAACCTGGAGGATCTAGACATTTCTGCAGTGCAGCTTATCCTCGCATCTGAGAAAGAAGCCCTTATGCGAAAGAAGAAATTCAAGCTGGTGGGAGAAATTCCACAGAATTTTGTTAACTTTTTTTGTCGCATAGGAATACCTATAGATGAACTTACTACCGGTGAAGAATTCTCAACAGAAATTCTTGAGACTGTAACAGGAGATGAAGATGCTTGACCAAATCAATGAAGTATTTTTTGAAGAAGCAAACGAGCTTCTGGAATCATTGGAAGGATACCTCCTTTCTTTGGAAGAAAATCCCACGGACAAAGAGATTATCTCCGCAGTTTTCCGCATCATGCATACCATCAAGGGATCTTCCGGTATGTTTGGCTTTGATGCAATCTCCAGCTTCACCCACGAGGTTGAAAGCGCCTTTGACATGGTTCGTAATGGAGCTGCACCTGTTACCCCAGAATTGATTAAGCTTACCTTGCAATCCAGAGATCATATTCTGGAAATGCTTGGTGGAAATATTTCTCAGGATGAATCTACTCGCTTGATTGATGACTTCAAGCAGCTGATGGTACCCTACAAAAATGCCAGCAAGGTGGCTTCTTCAAATGCAGCTCCTGAAGAAGTCCTTTCTGGTGAGGCAAAAACCACCCAAGATGATTCTGTACCTATTCGAAAGACCTCTATTTCCTCTCAAAAGACACAGGAGGATTCTAATACCCTTACAACATGGAGAATTTCATTTACGCCATCTCCTTCAATCCTCTGCAATGGAACCCGTCCTTCTTTAATGATTAAAGAGCTTACAGAGATGGGTGATTCAACGGTAATCCTATTCACCAAGAATATTCCTGTTCTATCACAAATAGAGCCCACGACCTGTTATCTTGCTTGGGATATTATCTTAACAACTTCCCAGAGCCAGCAAGAAATTCAGGATGTATTTATCTTCTTGGATGAAACCTCCATTATCAAGATTGAGGCAATCAATGTATCTGAAGATGTTACCCAGAAGCTGGGAGAAATCCTTGTTAACAGAAAGCATATTTCCCAAGAGGCATTGGATGACTTCCTCTCTGAACGAAAGCCTATTGGACAGCAGCTGGTAGACAAGAACCTTATTTCCACCGAATCTCTCCATTCAGCTTTGGCAGAGCAGGAGCACATCAAAAAGGTTTCAAAGCAGAAGGAAAATGCTCAATCAAATGCACCTCAGTCTACAACGCAACAAAGTATTCGCGTTAGCTCTGATAAGCTGGACCAGCTGATTGATTTGGTGGGAGAGCTAGTTACCTTTAACGCCCGCCTTGGCCAACATGCACAGATGGCAAACAATCCCACACTGCTTATGCTGAGCGAGCAAAGTGAGCGCCTTATTATTGCCCTGCGGAACAATGCCATGGACATGCGTATGCTTCCCATCGGAACTATCTTCACCCGATTCCGCCGTTTGGTTCATGACCTGTCCGCCGATATGCACAAGAACATCGAGCTGGTTACCGAGGGTGCAGAAACAGAGCTGGACAAGACCGTCATCGAAAAGCTTAATGACCCACTCATCCACATGATCCGAAATTCCGTAGACCACGGAATAGAAACGAGGGAGGAGCGCATTGCAAAGGGCAAGAATCCTCAAGGAACCGTCAAGCTCATTGCCCAACACGCCGGAGCCTTCGTTCTCATCATCATTTCTGATGATGGTGCCGGCTTGAACAAGGAGAAGATTTACAAGAAGGCCATCGACAAGGGTTTGGTTGCCCCTGGTGCCGATGTCTCAGACAACGAAATCTACAACATGATTTTCCTTCCAGGCTTTTCCACAGCAGATAAGGTTTCATCTGTATCTGGTCGTGGAGTTGGTATGGATGTCGTAAAGAAAGACATTACCGCCTTGAATGGAACCGTTTCCATAGAATCTCGCCCAGGAGAAGGTACAGACTTTATCCTAAAGATTCCACTTACCTTGGCTATCATCGAAGGTATGCTGGTTCAGATTGGTTCAAATACCTTCGTTATTCCATTGTCCAATATTCAGGAATGTATGGAATTCAAGCCAGAGCATGGAGATGATGGCAAGGTTTGTTCCCACATTACCGCTCGTGGAGAATTCCTCCCCTACATTAACCTGAGAGAATGGTTCGAGATTACCGACCCAATGCCAGCAAGCCAGCAGGTTGTTATCGTAAACGACCAAGATTCAAGCCTGGGCTTAGTTGTAGACAAGGTTATTGGCAACAATCAGACAGTAATCAAGCCCTTGGGAGACTTATACAAGAACGTAGAAGGCCTTTCCGGAGCCACAGTCTTGGGTGACGGATCCGTTGCGCTGATTTTGGACGTATTCAAGCTGTCCAATGTCATCAAAAGAACAGAGATGGCTGTATAAAGAGCGATTATGGACTCAGTATCACTTCATCAAAAGACTTTATCAGAAGCAGAATTCAGAAAAATCGCCTCTTACATTGAAAAGAATGTGGGTATTAAGATGCCTCCAGAAAAGCGTCTTATGATGCAGTCTCGTCTTACCTCCCGACTAAAGGCATTACAGCTGGATTCCTTCAAGCAATATATTGACTATGTTTTCTCAGGCAAGGATACAGACAACCATGAAATCATCATGATGATTGATGCCATGACCACCAACCTGACAGAGTTCTTCCGGGAGCCACAGCATTTTGACTTTATGCGTAATGAGGTATTGCCAGGATACGCTGCACAGGGAAGGGGAAAAATCAAGCTTTGGTCAGCAGGCTGTTCCACTGGACAGGAGCCCTATACATTGTCTATGGTGATGTCTGAATTCATCAGGAAGAATCCCACCTCGCCTATCCGAGATTACTCAGTCCTTGCCACCGATATTTCCACAAAGGTACTGGACAAGGCAGCCTCCGCCATCTATCCTACGGATGCAGTAAGGGGAATTCCCACGGAAATCATGCACCAGTATTTTTTGAAGGGAAAGAATCCTTCTAATCCAGCGGTTCGCCTCAAGCAAGAAATCAGAGAGCACGTGAATTTCATGCGACTGAACTTCATGGATAATGATTATGGATTCAGGGATACCCTGCAGATTATTTTCTGTAGAAACGTACTTATCTACTTTGACAAGACAAATCAAGAAAGGGTTATAAACCAGTTCCTGAAATATTTGGAACCAGGGGGCTACCTGTTTTTAGGTCATTCCGAAACAATCTTCGGCATGAGCCTACCTTTTAAAACCGTAGCTCCGACAGTATTCCAGCGAGTTTAGACCTTGCAGCACAGGAGGATTTTATGAAAATTAAAGTTTTAGTTATTGATGACTCTGCCGTTGTTCGAGAAACAATGACTCAGATTTTGAACTCAGACCCAGAGATTGAAGTCATGGGAACTGCCTCTGACCCTGTGTTTGCCATCAAGAAGATTCAGGCTGAACGTCCAGATGTCATTACCTTGGACGTAGAGATGCCTCGTATGGATGGATTATCCTTCCTCAAAAAGATAAACAGCCTTGCCCAGCCAATTCCTGTAGTTATTTGCTCCTCAAAGGTAGAGGCAGGAAGCGAAAATGCCTTCAAAGCATTGGAGTATGGTGCCGCCGAGCTTATCCTAAAACCAAAGATGGGAACAAAGGTTTTCTTGCAAGAAGCCCAAATTCGTATTTGTGATGCGGTAAAATCGGCCTACTGCAGCAAGAACAAGATTCGCAAGCTCATCAGTTCAAAGCTGCCGTTATCTGACGTGCAGCCCAAACTAACAGCTGATGCAATTTTGGACAAGGCATCACCCCATATGTCCTTGGAAACAACAGAAAAGATTATTGCTGTAGGGGCAAGCACTGGTGGAACAGAAGCCTTGGCAACATTCTTGCAAATGATGCCCATTGACTCACCAGGAATGGTAATCGTTCAACATATGCCCGAGCATTTTACAAAATCCTTTGCAGAACGACTGAATCGTCTTTGTCAGGTAACAGTAAAGGAAGCAGAGGATAATGACACAGTTGTTCGTGGCCGTGTATTGATTGCCCCTGGTAATAAGCACACCCTTATCAAGCGAAGTGGAGCCCGCTATTACGTAGAAGTAAAGGACGGTCCATTAGTTTCTCGTCACCGTCCCTCTGTAGATGTACTGTTCCGTTCGGCTTCACGTTATGCAGGAAAAAACTGTGTCGGTGTTATTATGACTGGAATGGGCGACGATGGTGCCAAAGGTATGAAGGAAATGCATGATACTGGCTCTTGGACTATTGCCCAGGATGAAGCTAGTTGTATTGTCTACGGAATGCCCTGCGAAGCAGTTAAATTGGGTGGTGTAGATGAAAGTGTTTCACTCAAAAACATTGCAGAAGCAGTTTTGAAGGCAACAGGTCTGAGGAAATAGCGTATATTAAGGAAAAAAATACTCATTCGGTTGTTTTTCAATCGATTTCGTGGTATACTAGAATAGATTAGGAGGATATATGGCTTCAAGAAAAATTCTTGCGGTTGATGATTCAGTATCCATTAGAAAAAGCATCTCTTTTATTTTGGGACAGGAAAATTTTGAGGTTGTAGAGGCTGAAAACGGTGCTGATGGACTGTCAAAAGCAACTGCTGATAAATTTGGACTGATTATCACTGATATTAATATGCCAATTATGGATGGAATTCAGTTTATCAAGGAATTGAGAAATACTGCTGAGCATAAGTTTACACCTATCATTGTTTTGACTACTGAAAACCAGGAATCCAAAATGCAGGAAGGAAAGGCTGCTGGTGCAACTGGTTGGATTGTAAAGCCCTTCTCATCAGAAAAGCTTATAGCTGTTGTGAAGAAAATTATTGGTTAAGGAGGAATTACCATGGGAACACAATACTTGACTTTTACATTAAATGATTCATTGTATGCTGTAGAAGTTCTACAAGTACGAGAGGTTCTCGAGTATACCCCTCCACAGGAATTACCTTGTCCAGACCCTGTTATTGCAGGACTAATCCGTTCTCGAGGACAGAGTATTTCCGTAATCAATCTACGTCATAAGTTTGGCTTTGAAGACGTTGAGCCATCAAATGACACTAGAATTATCGTGCTTGAAGTCCCCAGCGACTCTGAATTCTGCAATGAAAAGGGACAGATGGTTTTTGGAGCCATTGCTGACTCCGTAAATGAGGTATTGGATCTTGATGCTACTGCAGAAGAACATGCCCCAGAGGTAGGACATAGCCTCGCTTCTGAATTTATCAGTGGAATTGGCAGTGTAGACGGTAAGTTCATCATTATTTTGAATATGGACAAGGTTCTGAGCTTTGAAGAACAAGAAAAAATAGCACCAACAGATGAAAATCTTGCTAGGGAGGAAGAATGAGTCGTCAATTTTTATCCTTTGTCCTTGACGGAGCTTTGTATGCCGTTGAGGTTGCCCAGGTTCAAGAGGTTCTGGAATATACCCAGCCTGTTCGGTTGCCTTGTACCATCGATTATGTAGAAGGTCTTATCAGTTCTCGTGAGCAAGGAATTTCTGTGGTAAATCTCCGCAAGAAGTTCGAGCTAAAGACGGTAGAACCAACTAAGAAAACCCGCATCATTATCATCGAAATTGCTCATACAGAAAATGGGCAAACCTCTGTAGTAACCTTTGGTGCCATTGCAGACAGTGTGGAAGAAGTCATAGATTTAGAAGAAAACACTATTGAACCAGCTCCAAAGTTTGGAAACAATATTTCTGGAGAATATATCCGTGGAATTGGCAAGAAGGACAACAAGTTCATCATCATTCTGGATATAGATAAGGTATTCTCCACAGAAGAAATTGTGGCTCTAAAAGCTACTCTAGTAAAATAAAAAAGCCTTAGTGCATAAAAATAGCCCCTTTTACTTTTGTCCAGTAAAAGGGGTACATATCATGCAAGCCGTTTTTCATTTTTAAATCATAAATTTATCAGCAAAATGTATGTATTTTTGTACACTAAAACGGTTCATAATCTACATTTTCTTTCTATATTTTTTTCTAAAAGTACTGGACTTTATAGGGTAAAAATGCCTATACTGCATTACTTATTCTGCTTAAAAAGCAAGAGAGGTTAAAAGGATAAACTGCCGCTTAGCGGTAAACCCCACCGGTAATGGAGAATGTAGTATGGTACAAAACGAGTCAAAAGCTACCAACCAATTTTATGTGTCTCGCCAGGAAGCAACTGAATCCAATGCGAGAAGTTACCCTCGAAAGTTCCCCTTTGCCTTAAAGAAGGCACAAGGCGTTTGGATGGAGGATGTTGAAGGAAATAAATACCTCGACTGCCTCTGTGGTGCAGGAACCTTGGTTTTGGGCCATAACGATCCAGAAATCAATCAGGCTATGATCGAAATGATTTCTGAAAACGCTCCCTTGCACACGCTCGATTTAACAACTCCCGTAAAAGACGAATTTGTTCACACTCTTTTCAATATATTGCCAGAAGAGTTGAAGAATAATGCAAAGATTCAATTCTGTAGCCCCTCTGGAACAGATGCTGTTGATGCGGCCTTAAAGCTTTGTAAAACAGCTACAGGACGTTCCTCTATTATCGCATTTAGCGGCGGTTATCATGGAATGGGTCAAGGACCTTTGGCCCTTACAGGAAACTTAAACGCAAAAAATAGAATCACTGGATTGATTCCTGACGTTCATTTTATGCCATTTCCCTATTCATATCGTTGTCCCTTTGGATTGGGCGGTGAGGCCGGTGTAAAGGCAGCTTGTGCCTATTTTGAGCGACTGATGAAGGATCCAGAAAGTGGAATCACCAAGCCTGCAGCCGTTATCCTTGAGCCAATTCAGGGTGAAGGTGGAGTAATTCCTGCTCCAGCTGAATTCCTCCAGACGGTACGCAGAGTTACCCAAGAACTGGATATACCCATGATTGTGGATGAAATTCAGTGTGGCGTTGGTCGCTCTGGAACCTTCTTTGCCTTTGAGCAGGCTGGAATCGTTCCTGATGTAATCCTTTGCTCCAAGGGAATCGGTGGCTCCCAGCCTCTTTCCGTTGTAATCTACAACAAAAAGCTGGATGAGTGGACAGCTGGTGCCCATGCAGGTACCTTCCGAGGAAATCAGTTGGCAATGAAGGCTGGAACCATCGTAATAAATAGAGTTTCAAATCCTCAGTTCCTAAAAGAAGTTCAGGAAAAGGGTGAAATTCTTAAAGCCGGACTTTTGAAGCTCAAAGAAAAAGTTTCCATCATTGGTGATGTTCGTGGTGTTGGATTGATGATTGGTTGTGAATTCGTTGATCCCAAGGGAAAGCCAGATGCAATCGGCTCCTTGCCCGCTTCCGGGGACATTGCACTGCAAGTACAGCAAAAATGCTTTGAAAATAAGCTGGTAATGGAAAAGGGAGGGCGCTTTGGTTCTGTAATGCGCTGTCTTTGTGCCTTGAACATTACAAAGGATGAAATCAACACCTTCCTTTCCATCTTTGAAAAGGTTGTAACGGAGATTGACGCCAGTGCAAAATAATCAGGTTTGTGGCGAATATCTTTTTTTGACAGAAGAGGATGAGGCAAAAAAGACCTACGTTGACCTTATTAGCAAGACTGCAGCTGATATTGCCGCTTCTATTGATACGGCAAAAGCCTACGTGGGTCTTTCTCCCCAGGAATTGAAGGAAAAGATTCAGGTAGGGCAGATTCTTCCAGAAAGAGGAAGGGGCTTGGAATCAGTTTCCAGCCTCCTTTCCGAAAAGATATTGCCTTATTTTTTGAGAACACCTTCCACTGATTATATGGCACATCTTCACGGTCCTTCCTTGCTGGAAACCTTGGCAGGAGAATTGGTGCTTTCTACCTTTAATCAATCCATGGATTCTTGGGATCAGTCTCCCGTGGCCACAGAGATTGAGGTGGAGGTTATCAAGGAGCTGTGCCGTCTCTACGGATATGGCTCAGCTTCTGACGGAGTGTTTACTTCTGGTGGTTCCCAGTCCAATTTGATGGGCCTTATGCTTGCCCGTGACTGGTTCTGCAATGCAAAGCTGAACTATGACGTGAAAAAGCTGGGCTTGCCGGAAAATTATCGCAAATTCAGGATCTATACCTCTGCTATCTCTCACTTTTCCATGGAAAAAGGTTCCCACATCCTGGGATTGGGATATGACGCTGTGGTAAAGGTTCCTGTAGATAGACGCCAGAAGATGGATATGGAAGCCTTCCGCAAGCTGGTGGAGCAAGACCTGGCTCGGGGAAATATTCCCTTCTGTGCAGTGGCCACTATCGGTACCACTGACTACGGAAGTATTGACGATGTGGTGGAGATGCACAAAATCTGCCAAGAGCACGGAATGTGGCTTCACGCAGATGCAGCCTACGGTAGTGGCGTTATCATGTCCTTAGGCTACAAGAGCAGAATCGGTCCACTTCATTTATGCGACTCCATCACGGTAGATTTCCACAAGATGTTCCTGATGCCCATTAGCTGTGGTGCTTACTTGGTAAAGGAGGGAAAGAATTTTGAAACCCTGACCCTTCATGCCGACTACCTGAACCGGGAAGAGGATGAGGAAGACGGATATACAAACTTGGTGGGAAAGTCCATGCAGACAACCCGTAGATTCGATGCCCTGAAGGTGTGGCTTTCTTTCCAAACTCGGGGACAGGACGGTTGGTCTCAAATTATTTCCACCTGCATTCAAAACGCAACCCACTTGTACAACGCTCTTTCTAGATCCAAGCGGTTCCAGGCCGTAACAGAACCAGAAATCAGTTCTGTGGTATTCCGTGTGCTTCCAGCAGAGGGAAAAACTGCTTCTGACGAGGAAATTGATGAGTTGAACAAGAAGGTTCGCCGTGCATTGATTCATCAGGAAGGAGTAGTAATTGGACAGACCGTGTTTGACGGAAAGGTTTTCCTCAAGTTTACACTGCTGAATCCTCGCGTTACCTACGAAAAGCTGGACGGAATGCTTGACTTGATCCAGTCTTTGGCTGACAAGGTATAAGTTTAATGGAAAGTTTTCCCTAGCTGCGAGTTTTCTTGTGGAAAACTTGTTGATAAATAGGTAAAACTTGTACATAACATGAAAAAAGCTGTGGAAAAACTACCACTTTTCCACAGCTTTTTTATTTCTTTTCCACTTATTCATTTTCTTTGTAAGATTGACGAGAAGAATTTTCTTTGGTATATTTTCCTAGAGGAATACTATGAAAATATCAACACGCGGTCGTTACGCCCTCCGATTTATGATAGACTTGGCAATTCACAGCCAAAATCAATATATAGCTCTAAAGGATATTTCTGCCCGTCAGGAAATCTCTGTAAAATACTTGGAACAAATCGCCTCTCTTTTAAGCAAGCATGGCCTGCTCATGAGCATTCGTGGCCAGCAGGGTGGCTACAAGCTATCCCGCTCACCAGAAAAATATTCTGTAGGAGAAATATTGCGTCTTACAGAAGGACCACTGGCTCCCGTTGCCTGCTTGGAAAATCCCGATATGCCCTGTGAACGGCTCACCGTTTGTAAAACCTTACCCTTCTGGAAGGGCTTGTACAAGGTGATTGAAGAGTATGTGGACAACTACACCTTGGAGGATTTGGTAAATCAAGAGCCTTTGGTGGAGTAGGGGAGGCCATTGTCATCAATATTTGTATTTGAAGCTATTTGCAGATAAAATGAAATTTATGAAAGGTGTTTATTCTAAAATACCGTTCTCAATATGTAAATTGTAGTTCCTCCCGCAACCTTTTAGTACCGATACTGAAGATAAAAGCCGGTTGGAGCAACGGCAACCTCCAGATTTTCCCGTTTTGGTAATGTGTGCAGGAAGGGTACCATAAAGCCGGTAAAGCTACCGATAGCTGCTCCGGCCAGCACGTCAGTGATGAAGTGGTTTCCGCTGAGAATTCGCTGTACGGCGGTGGCGGTAGCCAAGATAAGACTTCCTCCAATAACGGGAATCTTCCACTTTGACTCTGGAAAATATTTGGAAAAGGTGTAGCTTGCAAATACCGCACCGTTAAAGGCCATGGTGGTGTGTCCAGATGGGAAGGACTTCAAATAATCCCCATCGGTTATTTTATCTTGCGGTGCTCCCTCAAAATACATATAGGGCCGCTCCCTCTGTACACTGAATTTCAATGCTTCCTTCAAGCCATTTGCCCACAGCATAGATTCTGCATACATCACCGCCCATACTCCCCACTCGCTTTTGTCTGTGGCAATAAGAGCCAGAGGAGCAGCCATGGATAAAATCTCCGTTACCGTCCCTGTAATGTGCAAAGGCTTTGAATAAGGCTTCATGGCCCATCGGTCAAAGGCATTTACATCATCCTTGTTTAGCACAACTCCATCAAACTCAGGAACTGGTGCAAAAAAATCATAGATAAACAAGCCTCCAGTCAAGGCAAGACCACCACCACCGATAATTCCATCGTACACTGGATCAAGGGTAAAAACACCAGATTTTCCTTCAAAAAAATCATCGATTCCTGCAAAGGCAGATGAAGCTCCACAAAGAAGCATTAAACAAAGGACTGCCTTCACTTTGATTCTACTCAAAAGACTCATGGAATCTCCTTATTTTTTTGTAATCTCGTACAGGATAATGGCAGAAGCCTGAGCAACATTCAGACTTTCCACTGGCCATCCATCTGGATTAGCAGCCTTTCCCTGAGCTTGTCTCATACTGAAAGCAGAAGGAATCACCACCAAGCAATCGCAGTTATCCTTTGCTACTTGGGAAATTCCATGCTCCTCATTACCAAGCACCACAAGAACAGGTTTGTTGCTTCGCCCCTTGTTTACCTTGGATAGGGGAGTGGAGGCACGAACATCTGTTCCAATTCGGTACATCTTGTCCTTCATATCCTGCAAAAGCCGTACAACAGAGCGAATCGAATACATATTCACATATTCCATTCCGCCCTGCGCAATGCGATAGGTGCTTGTCGTAATCAAGCTTTGGGATTCATTTATGGGAAGGATAATATTCTTTATGCCGAAGAAGGCTGCACTGCGGGCTATTGCTCCCAAATTGTTTGCATTACCAACTCTATCCAGCAGCAAAGCTGACTCACCAGACTCAATCCAGCTGGCAGTAATGGAAGCGGTGAGAGGAACAGGAAGCTTTTCTTCAATCATAGCCACCACACCCTGATGATGAACGCTACCGCACAATTTTTCCAAGTCCTTAGACTCAACCATGTTGTAGGGAATCTTATTTTGAGCAAGGAATCGGCACAAATCGCCAAATTTCTTGGAATTTTCCTCTGAATAATAAAAACGGCGAATGCTCTCTGGATGCTCTTTTCCCAAAGCCTTTACTGCTGCAAAACCGCATACTGCCAGTTCGTTATTTTTCTTGTTCTTCATGACTCAATCACCTATTACTGCAAAATAGTAATTTCTACACGGCGGTTTGCAGCTCGCCCTGCGTCTGTAGCATTATCTCCCACTGGACGTGTTCCACCGTAACCCTTGAACATAAATTGTTCTTCTTTCAATCCACGCTTTACCATTTCCTTGATTACCGACTGAGCACGTTCCTCTGAAAGCTGCTGTTCTCCAGCTGCTCGTCCAACTGCCGCAGTATGACCTTCTATCAAGAAGGTTCCACCAGGAACAGACTTTAGTACTTCAGCCACAGCATCAAGTCGTGCCTTCTCCTGGGGCAAAAGCTGAGAACTATCGGCCACAAATTTCAAGTCCCGCACAGAAAGACGCACACCCTTGTCCGTATCCTCCACCTGAAACATATTTTTTCCATCATCTTCAGTGGAACTAGACAGATCCAAAGCAGGCTTTTTCTCTATTTTATCCGTTTTCTTGGATGAGTCAGTTGAAGGAGATTGTCCTGTGGCAGCTTTTCCTGTGGAAGATTGTCCTGAAGAAGCTTTTCCACCACTTGAACCTGCTCCAGACGTTCCAGCCCCAGATAAGCCTGATTTAGAGGAAGCATTCCCTGAAGCATCAGCTCCGCCTGAACCAGTTCCTGCAGAACTCATCCCTCCAGAACCAATTCCAGAAGAACCTATTTTTGAAGAGCCAGCGCCTTTTCCAGAATCATCTTTCTTTGCAAGGCTGGAGCTTGCTGGAGGCTCTTCTCCACGTGCAATATAAACTGCCCGCTCATACAAATCCCGTTTGTCTACCTGAACCGGAATCTTTGTAAAAAGCGAGGTAGTTCCCTTGTACCGAATGGTTTCTCCGTTACGATAGGTAAAGGTCTCATCCAAACGGTCAAGTATCATCATTACCGCACAAGTTTCCTTGTCCACAAGAATATCCACATCGTGAGTGCCTGTAGCTTGAGTCAGTTCACTGTCAATTATTCTCGGTGGATTATACCGATTGAATCGTGTGGCAAATTTTGCCTTGATTCTATAAACCGGAGCACCTTCGTAAAGCTCCTCTCCAACAAATTCATATTCAACGGGAACCTCCAAAACTGTATACTGCTTGTTGTTTCGAGGGTCTACAACTCGTTCCGCAGTTCCCTGCCAACGGCTCCCTTTTTTTACTTTATCTTGAGGAAAAACGGGAAAGTTCCTCAGCTGGGGATAAAAGCACATTTCTGTAAACTGAATGCTACCATCCTGCAGCATTACAAAGGTAGAAGGAGCAATATCATCAATTCCAGCTGCAGCTATTCGACTATCTCGCTTTGTTTGCTGAAAAACATAAAAATCCCCAGTGTATTCGGTACCTGATTGACCACGCCAAGAGCCAGTGCCCACTGGATTCATAAATCCACGGGCTTCCCGGCTGGTTAAACCGATGTAACGACCATTTACATACTGACTCCAATTGGAACGCTCCACCAAGGTATAGGTTCCCGAAAAGCTATGAGCCAGTTGAACACTCCCTCCCGTAGAAGGAGTTGTTACCACAGAATTTCTACCCAAAGAATCAGCACTGGAATTCTGCGCAAAAATAAGTGAGACTCCAAGAGAAGAAACTAAGAGCACAAACGAAACACGCTTAAATATAAATCCCTTGACCCTTCTCATAGAGCCTCCCAAAAAATTTATTTAATCTTTACAAGTTCAATGTCAAAGGCGATATAGGCACCACCAGGAATAACTCCACCGGCACCTGCATCACCATAGGCCATGGAAGGAGGAAGGACAACAGTTCTCTTTTCCCCAACCTTCATTTCCTGAACCATTACATCAAATCCAGGAATCATCTGATGGGCACCAGTCGTGAAGTCTAAGGTTCCACGACCCTGGGAAGAATCAAATACCTGTCCGTCCAAGAAATATCCTGTGTAGTGAACAGAAACATTCTTTCTGGTACCACAAGTAATACCGCTTCCTTCCTTTGTAACCTTGTAGTAGATTCCATCAGCAGTCTTTGTTGCATCAGGGAAAGAAGCTTCAATAGATGCAATAATTGCTTCCTGCTCCTTAGCTTTCTTTTCGGCATTTTCCTTTGCAACCTTTTCTCTTAATCCATCAAAATCAGCCTGAGTTGCAGTAAATTTACTTGCCTCATCACCCTGACGAACAATAGTCACCTTGTTGATTTTATCACCCTGAACAATCTTGTTTACAACATCCTGTCCCTCAAGAACACGACCGAATACAGTGTGCTTTCCGTCTAACCAAGGAGTTTCCACGTGGGTAATGAAGAACTGACTTCCATTTGTTCCAGCACCTGCATTTGCCATGGAAAGAACGCCAGGACCATCGTGCTTCAAGCTTTCTACAATCTCATCTTCAAAGCGATATCCAGGACCACCTGTTCCGTTGCCCTTAGGATCTCCACCCTGAATCATAAAGTCGCTGATAACACGATGGAATTTCAGTCCATCATAAAAGGGCTTTCCCTTGGTGGCATCCAAGGTTCCCTCTGCCAAACCAACAAAGTTGGTTACAGTAAGGGGAGTTTCCTTGTAATGCAGCTCCAAAACAATGTCACCCTTTGAGGTTTCCATAATTGCAAAAACCCCATTCTTTCCTTCAATCACCTTCGATTTTTTTTCCATGGACGAACATCCTCCTATTAAAATCATACAAGCACTTATCAATGCCACAAAATTTTTAGTCATTTTATACCTCTCTGCTATTTCAACTCAGCTTCTTTTGCTGAAATATAACTGATTTTAAACCAATCATATAAAGCGGTTATTCGCGAGCCAAAGGATTTGTTCAATTTATTTTCTAACAAACTAATGGCTGGAAATTTAACCTTTGCACCAATATACATGATAAGATAATCTCCCTTATCCAGCACATCAATATTGAATACAAGGTTATTCGCCTTTACTGCGGTTATAAGTCCATATTTCAAGGGCTCCTTCAATCTAATCACCATGGAAACTTCATTTTCCCGCTGACGATAATCAATCTGATAATAATTGTCACCAAAGGAACCGTCTTCCTGGAATGCATAGATAGAAAGATTGTCAGCCGAGCCTTCAACCTTATCAGAAATCCTATTCTTATCCTCAAGATTATCCACAGTATAGGACTGAATGTACAAGGTCTTCATCTTCTTCTCACTGTTGGAATAATATTCAATACCTTCCATGGAAGAAATTGACCTCATAATCCGAGAAATCAGCTCTGTATCCAATTCCGGAGAATTTGCTTCTGCTGGCTTTTCAATCAAAAAGAGAGATTCAGCAACAAAAACAGGATCTTTTTTTTCTGTCCAGGTTTCTTTTAAAAGAGAACCTAACTCAGTTTTTGGATATAAGGTGAAATCTCTGTCTTTTTCCTTAAAATACTGAGTTCGATACTCACCCTTTTCCAACAACTGCTGAAAAATCCCACCATCAATTTCAGGTGGAATATTTTCAGCAGATTGAGAAAAAACTGCTCCACTAAACAGTACCACCAGACATAAACAAGACAGCAGATTATGATTACTGAACCAGTTCAATATTTTCACAGAATAAACAACCTCTTAATTCTACTCTTCATTAAAACTGTGTCAAAAACCAACGATATACTGCATCCATTCTTGTAATCATAGAAGACTGAACTTCTTTTCTCACATTTACCAATGGAATGCTATTGGCTGCCACATCAGTAGTCAAGTACAAGAGTAAGCTATCTCCCAAGTCAATAGCCATAATACTGATTTTTAAGTTATTAGGATCTACAGCCTTTACTCCAAGACGGTTCATGTGAACTCCCAGCAAGAATGTAGAATACAGCACATTTCCCTCTTGATAATAATTCAACTGGAACTTTAATGCTCCATATACATCATCATTTTGATAAGCATAAGAAACCTGCCCATTTGAATTTCCTGTATTTTGATCTGCAATCGGTGTATCAGAAGAAATATCAGAAATCATATAAGCCTTGTCATAGAGAATTTTTCCCTTTCCATCTTTATTGAAATCATACTCCATTCCCTGCATCTTGCTAATGGAGCGAAATACTTTGGAAACTTCCTCGATGGTAACATTATCCAATTTCCGGGAACCTTTCTCTTTCAGCTCACTTTTGGGAACCAAATACAAAAATTCAGCTACAAAGGGAACTTTTTTTTCCCCTTTAGCTACTTTGCTAGAAACAATCTTTGACTTAAAGCTTGTATTAGGAATAAGATTCAAATTTGTATCCTTTTCCTCATGGATAATCTCTATCTTACCATTCTTTCTTAATTCAGCAAGATACTTAGCATCCACATAATCCTCAAGCTTACTAGTTTGTGCAAAAATCCCAGCGACACTTACAAAAAGTCCAGCCATCATAAAAAAACTTTTCATTTTCTACTCCTCAAAAAATATATGCTATTATCTCAAACCTTTATAGATAATGCGTACCTGTTTATATAAACCATCTCCTTCACTTTTTGTTTCAACATCACTGATATCATTTAATGTAGTGTGAATAAGTCTTCGCTCAAAGGGATTCATTGGCTCCAGCAACACAGACTTACGACTCATGCGAACCTTATCTGCTGTATTGTATGCCAATCGAACCAAGGATTCTTCTCGGCGGATACGATAATTTTCTGTATCAAGAATTACACGAATATCCTCCCGACCAAGGCGACCAGCATATACATTTACCAACAGCTGCAAGGCATCCAGATTCTTTCCCTTTCGACCAATCAGAATGGAAGACTTTGAAGAATTAAGCCGAATTCCCAGCTTATGATCTTCCCGGAACATGATTTCTACTGTAACATCATATCCCATCTTGCGAATCATGGAAGCAGTAAAATCAATTAATTTTTTTTCAAAATCATCCTGGGGAAGGGGATCTGCAAAGATAGTTCTGGAAACCTTTGGCATACCACCTTCAAATTCAGGCTCAGTATCTTCAGCTACATCCACTGTGTGAACTCGAATCTTTACATATCCCTTCTTAAAAAAGCCGTTTTTCTGAGACTCAATAATTTCTACGTCAAACTGGTCTCTTTCCAAACCAAGCTCATTTGCAGCCAGCTCAATGGCTTCTTTTTCAGTCTTTCCTTCATACTCGTATACCATAGTATATCTCCTTTATTCTAAGCTAAGGTCAAATTACTTCTTCTTTCTGGGAACAAATACCTTCTTTTCAGCAGGCTTGTTCATTTCCATTTCTGCACGCTTTGCCTTCATCATCCTGTTGATAATCATCTGCTGGAAAAGCTGCAAAATATTACTTACAGTCCAGTACAAGAGAAGTCCAGCTGGAGCATTGTAAAAAATGAAGAAGAACATAATGGGCATACCATACATCATAATCTTCATCTGGGTACTATTGCTTCCAGCGGTAGCACTTGATTGTGTAATTTTTCCAAAAATCAACTGTGAAGCCAAATAGATAATGGGCAAAAGATGGACTTGATTTCCAAGAACTGGCAAATCGACTGGGAGGGGAACAATATCTCCAATAGAAAGGTCTGGAATCCAACCAGGAATGAACATTGCTCCACGGAACTCAAAGTAGTTGTTGAACAGGTTGTACATTGCAAAAATCAATGGGAACTGCAACAACAAAGGCAAACAACCAGAAAGAGGATTATATCCAGACTCCTTGTAGAGCTTAGACATTTCCATATTCAATTTATCTGGTTGATCCCGATATTTATCCTGAATTTCTTGAATTTTAGGCTGAAGTTGCTGCATCTTCAAAGTTCCCATAGAGCTTTTCTTTGTAAGGGGGAACAAGAGAATCTTGATTATGATGGTCAGGATGATAATGGAAACACCCCAGTTTGGAATAATCTTATAAATCAACTCCATGCAGAATTTGAGAATTGATTCAAGCCAAGACAAGATTCCAGTGGACTCAAGACTTTCATTCAACTTCAAGTTAGATAAGCCCCAAGGATTATCTTGAGCATCATTGTAAATCTTCAAGTCCTTTTCTGTACGAGGACCAACATAAAAATAATAGGAATCCTGAGTAAAAGATTCCATTATAGTTTTTCTTGTAATCATTACCTGGGCATTGGCATAATCATCCACTTCAATTTCTGTGGAATATTCCACATCCAGCATGGTGTCAGGCTTCACAGGAATACCCAGAATCTCGAAATATTTTCCACCAACACCTGTCCATGTGTATTCCCTATCAACAATTTCTGTCTTTCCAGCGCCAAGAATCTGTTTCTTCTTCTTGCTACCGTCAAAGGACATGAAGGTACGGTTCTCATAGCGGTTGGACTTGGCATTGAAATAAGGTCCAATCTGGGGAGAAGTCCTGATGGTGTAAGCTGCGTCACCAAAGGAAAGCCTATTCATTCCGTCAGAGCCTTCCACGGTTATATCCAATCGGAACATATAGTCATCTGGCTTAAAGGTGTACTGCTTTGCCAAAACATATTTTCCTGTACTTCTTGAATTCTGGAAGGTTTTGTAAAAGCCTACAGTATAATCATCAATTTTTTTCACATGGAACAAGTCCTGGATAATTCCATTTTCAGCTCCACCCAAAGCAATAGAAAAGGCTCTATTCTGGGCAGAAATATTATCAGCCATTTCTACACCAGATTCTCCGTCACGGTGTTCCAACAACTCATAGCCGATAATGTCTCCACCACGATTTGTGAGGGTAATTCTCGCCTTGCCAGTATTGATGACAATCTCCTGCTCTTGGATTGCTTCCTCGCTGTCAGGATATGCCATGGCAAGGCTTCCAGAAGAAACTCCCTCACTTGCGACAACCTCTGCTGTCAGAGGAACTTCTTGTTCTACTACAACTTCTTCTGCAGGCTGGGGAGGGAAAACCACTGTCTGTAATACAGTAAAGGTAATAAGTACAATAGTAGAAAGCACTATTGCAATCAATGTGTTTTTTTCCATAAAAGATAAAACTCCTAGGGCAGCTTAAACTTACGGAACAGGATCATATCCTCCCTTACAGAAAGGATTGCATCTCAATATACGTTTAACTGCCAGATAAAACCCTTTAAAAGGGCCATGTCGTTTAATTGCCTCCAAGGCATAAGACGAACAGGTGGGATAGAATCTACAGCTTGGAGGAAAAAGAGGTGAAATACAGATTTGATAAAAACGAATGAGTACACACAAAAATCGAACCAGAAGTTTTTTCATACCGAAATTATTCCAGCTTTAAGGCATAAATTGCGGATTTGTGCACACCGTGTAAGGAACGAATCATTTCCTGGATATACTAAGAGAACCATGTCATATCCAGTGTTCAGGAATGCTTTGAAATAACGATAGGCTTCGCGGCTTAGTCGCTTGGAATAATTTCTTACCACAGCATTACCATAACCGCGGGGTAGGGTAAATGCAATACGATTTATATTTGCATCATTAGGCAAATAAAACAGCTTTGCCCCATGAACACTTACCCGTTTCCCCTTTTTAAACAGATTTTGAATGTCTGAGTACTTTTTAACACGCTCTTGGCGGGTAAAAGTTCCCGTCCTTATCAAGTCTGTTCCCATACCTAACTAACTATTAGTAAGGCTTCTTCTCATCAGAAACAGTAAGCTTATAGCGTCCCTTTGCTCGACGGCGCTTGAGAATCATACGACCGCCACGGGTCTTCATGCGGGCACGAAAACCAAATTTTCTGTTTCGCTTTACTCTACTGGGCTGGTATGTCCGTTTCATTGAACACGTCTCCTTTATTGATAAGGGCTAGAAATGTATCAAGCCCTAGGATATACATGATAAGTTTAAGAACAATATCATATTTTTTTATCATTAGTCAATATTGATTTTCTCATTCTAGAAAAGATAGCCTCTAATTCTGGAGGAAATTTTCTGCACTCATCAGAATTATTTTTATCATCAATATTTCCAAGAATTTCTTCTTCTTTTGAAGATTGCTTTTCTATTGCAACCTTCATTTCTTCTCGTGTCATATCACGCTGAGTATTGTAATCATTTTTCTTGTCCAGCAAATAAGAAATATTTTTTATTTTCATTTGAGGAACATGCATTTCAAGTCCTCGCAGAATATATTTTTTGTGGACTTCAAAAAGCTGAATAAATCCTGGGTGATCCACCTGTAGAACAAGTGTTTCATTTTTAACATCTATAACTTGACTATGAGAATACATTGTATTTCCACAATTAGGATTTATCACACTTTTTACTGAAGTGACAATTTTTTTCCACTTGGAAATAAAAATAGAACTTTCTTCCATCCTTTTTTTATCAATGTCAGAAAGTATTCCTTCTAGGACTCCCCTCATAATTTCTGCAGTAGAATAAATCTTATCCATGGACAAAACCTTCTTCCACAAAATACACCTTTGTGTTTGGAGTTTTATATCTTTCGTAGGGTTCTCCAGGAAGAAATGTGCAAAAAAGCTGGTTATAGGGCGGCAAGACAGAGGTAAATTTTTGACGTTTATCTGGATCCAACTCCAAAAGTACATCATCCATGAGCAAAACTGGTTTTCTTCCAGTAACTTCTGAATAATGGACTGCCTGAGCCGCCCTCAGCAACAAAGAAATAAGACGACGTTGACCTGTAGATGCAGTTGGAACAAAGGATTTTCCGTCTTTCATAAACCGAATTCTGTCACGATGGGGACCAGACATTGTAGTTTCCATCACAAAATCCACCTTTCGCTTTGAAAGAAGTATTTCCATCACCTGCTCATAAGATGGAGTTAGATTATCAATTTCCTTCCAGGAAGGCTCATACAAGATGGAAACATTTTCAATGCCAGAAACCTGTTGATACAAGTGGGTAAAAATGGTGTTGAACTTAAAAATCATTTTTTTACGTTTATCTTGTATAAAAATTCCTCTTTGAGATAGCTGTTGGTCATACATATCCAACATCTGATAATCTTTATTTTTTATAACGAGGTTCCTATTTTTTAGGATTTTTTTGTAGGCTCTCATTTCATCAATGTAGAGGACATCATACATGGAAAGAGATTGGTCTATAAAAAATCTTCGTCGCTCAGGCTCTCCCACTGCAAAATCCAAGTCATCATGACAAAACAAAACACAGGGAATGGTATTTACCAGCTCTTTTCTATCTGCTACTTTCTTTTGATTTTTAAGGATTTTTTTTCTACCCTTTTGAAATTCTGAATGAATGGATGTAACAGAATCATTGTCATCCTTGAACATGGTTCTAACACTAAAGGCCGTTTCTCCTTCCTTTACAATTTCTTGCTCAGTACGTGTCCTAAAGGATGAACCATAGGCTGAATAATACAATGATTCCAAAAGATTTGTCTTGCCTTGTCCATTTTCTCCAACAAAATAGACCTCCTTTGCCAGAAGGTCTATTGTTGCATCCTGAAGATTTCTAAAATTTGTGCAGGACAAGTTTAAAAAAGGCACCTATCCTTACCCCATCATTTGCATGGGCATGATAATGTGAAAGTAATCAGCTTCTGGAACAGATTTTACTGTTACCGGTCTCATTACTTCAGTAAATTCAAATCTTACCCTGTCCGAATCCATTACCTTTAATGGTTCTTCAATGCGAGTATAATCCATAGCGATAGTTACTGTCTCTCCATCATATTGACAGGGAACCTCTTCACGAGCCACACCAATATTCGATTCCTGTGAAGTAATTACCAGCATTCCAGGAGAAAGCTCAAGATAGATACGACGAATCTTTTGATCTACCAAGAGAGTCACACGTTTAATAGCCGCCAAAAAATCAGCTTTTTCCAGCTCAAAATAGAACTTTTGGTTTTCTGGAATTACACGACTGTAATTAGGGTATTGTCCGTCAATCAACACAGAAGAAAAATTGTAATTTCCAAATTTAACGTAGATTGTTCGTTCTACAATTGCCAAGGAAATCATACCTTCAGATGGAGCCCGTTTTAAAATCATAGTGAGAATTTTTGGTGGAACAATAACTGAATCAAAATCAGCCACTCCCTGACAAATTGGCTTTGAAACAAAGGCCAAGCGTGGGCCGTCAGTTGCAACCATATTCAAATTGTCACCTTGTTTCTCAAAAAGAACACCAGTCAAGAAATATCGTGTTTCATCATCGGAGATGGCAAATATTGTTTGCTCAATCATCTGCTTTAACTGGTCTGCAGGCACATCAAAGAAGGGAACATTTTCTGTAGAAGAAAATTCGGGGAATTTATCACTAGCCATGCTTTTGAGGTCAAACTTAACCTTCTTTGTCATGGGTTTGATAGTAACTTTTATATCGTTCTGAATAAATTCAACTTCACCAGAAGGAAGGTTGGACAAAATGCTCATGAATTTATCACAAAAAATTGTTGTACTACCTTCTTCATCAATTATAACAGGAATTTTTGTTTCAAAATTAACTTTTATGTCAGTTGCTTTGATGTATAAGGTATTGTTTTCTGCAATCAAAAGGATATTTGAAAGAATGGACATGGCATTCTTTGTTGAGATAATTTCTTGTGCAATGGCAATTTCCTTTATCATTGCATCTCTATCAAAGGTAAATCTCATATAGTTCTCCTCTTTGGTATTATTATAAATTTATATAAATTCATAATAGTAATAATAAGGGCTGTGGAAAACGGAATAAATAATCTAAGTCATAATAATATAAAGAAATAAAATTATAATAACTCAGAGAGCATTTTTATTTGTTTTCCACATTTTCCACAAGTAGAAAAAGCCTTTCAACTTTTCCACAATATACTAGCATATTATCAACAAGTTGTCTAACTGTTCCTCTTATATTCCCTTATGTCTCTTTTAATTATAGAAAGGGTATCATTTAGGCTTTCATCGATTTGCAGCTGCTTTGTAATGACCTCACAGGAATGCATGATTGTAGTATGATCTCGTCCACTAAATTCATGTCCAATTTCTGTAGAAGAAAGCTCCGTTAATTCATGGATAAGATAGACGGCAATGTGTCTGGCAAAGGCTATATTTTTATGACGCTTTTTTCCCTTGATGTCAGAAAAAGATACGTTGAAATAATCAGCTACGGCACGTTGTATTATTTCTGCTGTAATCTGAGTTGTGTCTTGGGCAAACATCTTGGAAATGATGTCTCTTGCTTGGGAAAGGGAGAGGTTTCCTCCAGTGATGTCAGAATATAAAATGATGCTGTTTAGACAAGCCTCCAGGTCACGAACATTTGATTGTATGTTCTTTGCTATTAAATCAATTATTTCTGCAGAAAGTTTTTTTTTCTGTTGTTCAAGCTTATGTTGGATAATGGCAGAACGAACCTCATATTTTGGCATGTGAATATCTGCACTAACTCCACGGGTAAAGCGTGACTTTAGGCGTTCTGTAATTTGCTTCAGTTCAGAAACAGGTCGGTCACAGGTAAAGACCATTTGTTTTTGCTTGTCATACAGGGCATTGAAGGTATGAAAAAGTTCTTCCTGTGTCTTGTCCTTATCTTCAAAAAAGTGGATATCATCAATGAGAAGAACATCTGCGTTGCGGTACTTGTCCTTGAATTTCTTCTCCGAGCGGTCACGAATTGACTGGGTGAATTCGTTGGTGAAATTTTCTGCACTGATGTAGATTACATTTTTGTAATTTGTAGATTGAAAAATTGAGTATCCGATGGCCTTCATCAGGTGGGTTTTTCCAAGTCCAACTCCACCGTAAATCAAAAGTGGGTTGTAAGCTGTTCCTGGATTCTTTGAAACAGCTAGGGCTGCATTGTAAACGTAGGCATTTTCGTCACTGGAAATAAAGTTTTCAAATGAATATTGCTCTGATAATTCAGGATGAGTTTTTTTAACAGGAATAGATTCGTCCTTAAAAATCGGTTCACTATGATTGTTCTGAGATAGTGTATTTGTAATAGAAGATTTTGATTCGAATTCACGCTGTTGTGGAATAGTTTGTATATTCTGCTGGATTGTTTGCTTCAGGGGAATATTTTGAGCAGGCTC
The DNA here is from genome assembly GCA_045586625.1 of Treponema sp. GTDB lineage: Bacteria > Spirochaetota > Spirochaetia > Treponematales > Treponemataceae > Treponema_F. The sequence continues at coordinate 28,566 of JAZNAS010000069.1, read as the reverse complement.
AGAGAAAGAAACTGTAGAACGAGATTTTTCAGCATTTCTATCCCGTATCGTCACTTCTAAATCCATTTCTAATCCAGAAATTTCCAGGAAAGTTTCCTGAATCATGGCTAAATAGCCTCTATTCTTCATTTCATTACGAATATAATTAGAAGCCACAGATACTATAAGCTTACCTTCTTGAGAACCAACATAGTTAATGTTGAACCAAAGAACGAAGTCATTTGCTCTACCATTTTCTGTAAGATTTTGTTTGATTTGTCGTAAAGTTTCTTCCCAAAAAGGTGTATAGTCTGGTGAATTCATGCCGATATTATAACCTGCCTTTACTTTTTTCTGCAATATAGATATAATACTATTCATAGAAAACGACACTTCTCTATAGAAATCTTTAATTATTTCATGGCTATTTGCTTTTAAGGAAAAGAAATGAGTGGGAATTATTCTGCTTCCAATATTACTGTTCTAAAGGGATTGGAGGCTGTAAGAAAACGCCCTGGTATGTACATCGGATCTACAGGTCCTGATGGATTACATCACTTGGTGTATGAAGTTGTGGACAACTGTATTGATGAGGCCATGGCAGGTTTCTGTGATACCATCTATGTGGTATTGGAAAAAGACGATATTGTCCGTGTAGAAGACAATGGACGTGGTATTCCTGTAGATATTCACCCTGAAGAAGGCATTAGTGCTCTTGAGCTTGTTCTTACTCGGCTTCATGCTGGTGGTAAATTTGACAAGGGATCTTACAAGGTTTCTGGTGGTCTTCATGGTGTTGGTGTTTCCTGCGTAAATGCTCTTTCTACCTGGCTTGAGGCTACTGTAGAAAAAGACGGAAAAAAGCACTTTATGGAATTCCGAGTAGGGGAGTCTGTTGCCCCAGTAAAGGAGATGGGAGCTTCTAGTCGTCGAGGAACAACAATTCGATGGAAGGCCGACCCCACAATCTTTACAGAAACAACAACATATAATTTCGATGTTCTTTGTGGCCGCCTGCGGGAATTGGCCTTTTTGAATAGCGGCATCAAGATTTTTTTCCGTGATGAGCGGCTTACCAATCCAAAGGAAATTCTCTTTCAATTTGAAGGAGGAATAAAGCAGTTTGTTACCTATCTGAATGAGGGAAGGAAGGTAATTCCAGAAGCTCCCATTTTTATTTCTGGTGAAAGAGATGATGTACAAACAGAGGTTTCCCTTCAATACAATGATGGCTATAACGAAAATATTCTTACCTTTGTAAATGACATTAACACCAAGGAAGGCGGAACCCACCTGGAAGGCTTTAAAACAGCCCTCACAGTGGTGATGAATGAATTCCTCAAGAACAATGCCAAGCTCCTGAAAAAAATGGACAAGGAAGAAAAGCTTACTGGTGAGGATGTTCGTGCCGGTTTGACAGCTGTCATTTCGGTGAAGGTGCCGGAGCCTCAGTTTGAAGGACAAACAAAAACAAAGCTGGGAAACACCGAGGTACGGGGAATTGTCCAATCCATGATGAATGAACAGCTGACATTGTTCTTTGAGCAGAATCCCAGGATTATAGAGCAAATTCTTGAGAAGGCTGTGGCAGAAGCGGCTGCTCGTATTGCTGCCCGCAAGGCCAAGGAAGCTACTCGCCGTAAGACTGGTATGGATAGCTTTGGTCTTCCTGGAAAATTGGCAGATTGCTCCTCTAAAAATCCTGAAGAATGTGAGGTTTACATTGTAGAGGGTGACTCTGCGGGTGGTTCTGCCAAGCAGGGTAGAAATCCAAAGATTCAGGCGATTCTTCCCTTGTGGGGAAAAATGCTGAACGTAGAACGCACTCGCATTGACAAGGTAATTAACAACGAAAAGCTGCAGCCAGTAATTGCCTCCTTGGGAACGGGTATTGGAAAGGATTTTAATATCGAAAAATTGCGTTATCACAAGATTATCATCATGGCTGATGCTGACGTGGACGGTTCCCACATTTCAACCTTGTTGCTGACCTTCTTCTTCCGTTACATGCCCCAGCTCATTGAGCATGGTCATGTATATATTGCCATGCCGCCATTGTATAAAATCAAGCATGGTAAGAAAGAGTATTTTGTTTTCTCTGATGAAGAACGGGATGCTGTGCTTGCTGGAATTGAAGGTAAGGCGGATGTTCAACGATACAAGGGTCTCGGTGAAATGGAATGGAAGGAATTGAAGGAAACCACCATGGATCCAGCCAATCGCAAGATGAAAAAGGTTCAGTTGATAGATGCTGTAGAAGCTGACCATATCTTTAGCACCTTGATGGGAGAAGAGGTTGAACCTCGTCGCAAGTTTATAGAAGAAAATGCTATTTATGCCACCTTGGATGTATAGTCCAAATAATTTGTTGTAAGGAAGGATTATGGAAGAAATACAGACACCAGAAGGTGGAACCTTAATTCCAGTTTCCATTGAATCGGAAATGAAGAAGTCATATATCGACTATTCAATGTCCGTAATTGTAAGCCGAGCCTTGCCCGACGTGCGAGATGGTCTCAAGCCAGTTCACCGACGTATTCTTTATGCCATGAGTGAAGAAGGTTTACATTACAATGGAAAAACTCGCAAATGTGCCACCGTTGTTGGTGATGTGCTGGGACGTTATCATCCTCACGGAGATGCCTCTGTCTACGATGCCCTTGTTCGACTGGGACAGTATTTTTCCATCCGTTATATGCCCATTCACAAGCAAGGTAATTTTGGAGGAATAGATGGAAGCCCAGCTGCTGCTTACCGATATACTGAGTCCAAGATGTCTACCATTGCAGAAGAAATGGTGGCAGATATTAAGAAAGATACGGTAGATTTTATTCCCAACTTTGATGATACTCGCCAAGAGCCAACAGTCCTTCCGGGTAAGTTTCCCTTTCTTTTGACAAACGGTTCCAGTGGAATTGCCGTTGGTATGGCAACAAATATGCCTCCTCACAATTTGCGTGAAGTGTGCTCTGCAATTTGTGCTTATATCGATAACCCTGAAATTTCCATCGATGAGCTTTGTGGCATTGTAAAAGGTCCAGATTTTCCCACTGGTGGAATAATCTTTGGTAAAAAAGGAATTCGTCAGGCTTACAAAACGGGTAGGGGAAAGGTTCTTATTCGTGGTCGCTTTACTATCGAAGTAGACAAGAAGGGAAAGGAAACCATTGTCTTTACCGAGATTCCTTACCAAGTCCGAACTGACGATTTATGCAAGCGAATTGGTGAGCTTGCACGTGATAAGGTTATCGAAGGAATTGATTCTATAAATGACGGTTCTGCTGGTGATGATGTTAGAATTGTAATTGGGCTTAAACGTGGAGCCATTGCAAAGGTTGTTTTGAACCAGCTTTTTTCCAAGACAGCATTGCAGTCTTCCTTTGGTGTAATAAATCTTGCTCTTGTGAAGGGTCGTCCAGAGGTTCTCACTCTAAAAAGCTTGATTCATTACTTTGTGGAGCATCGCCAGGATGTGGTGACCCGAAGAACAAAATTTGAATTACGAAAGGCCGAAGAACGGGCCCATATTCTGCGGGCTTTGATTGTAGCCATTGATAATATTGATGAAGTGATTCAAATTATTCGTGGTTCACGTGATACACAATCTGCAAAGAATGCCTTGATGGCACGATTTGGATTTGATGATGTTCAAGCCCAAGCCATTGTAGACATGCAGCTTAAACGTCTTACAAATTTAGAGATTCAAGACTTACGCAAGGAATTGGAGGAAATAGAAGCTCTTATCCTTCATCTTAAAGACTTGTTGGCTCACCCAGAAAAGATTCTTGGACTTATCAAGGATGAAACTCGTGAGCTTTCAGAAAAGTATGGGGATGATCGACGTACTGATATTGTAGCAGATGAAGTTGAACAAATTAATATTGAAGATTTGATTAAGGAAGAGGAGATGGTCATCCTTATTTCTAATCTTGGCTATATCAAGCGGCTTCCTGTTACAGCTTATAAAACTCAGGGTAAGGGTGGAAAGGGTAGCAATAGTGCCAAGCTGGTAGAAGATGACTTTATCAACCAAATTTTTATTGCTTCCACCCATGACTACATTATGTTCATTACTAACGAGGGAAAGGGCTACTGGCTCAAGGTTCACGAAATTCCAGAAGCTGGACGTGCTTCTCGTGGTGCTCATATCAAAGGCTTGTTGACCGTTTCTCCCAACGAGGAAATTACAGCTGTTGTTGGCTTGAAGGAGTTTAGTGACGAGCAATATGTATTTATGGCTACTGCAGCTGGTGTAGTAAAGAAGGTTCAAACCAGCCAATTCAGCAATGCAAAAACAAGAGGTATTATTGCCATTAAGCTTGATGAAGGAGACAAGTTGGTAACAGCCTTGCTTTCTACTGGTAATGATGAGCTTGTTTTGATTTCACGTCAGGGACAAGCCTTGAGAATGAATGAAACTTCTGTGCGTCCTATGGGTCGTGCTGGTCGTGGCGTAACTGGATTACGGTTGTCTCAAGGTGATGAGCTTGCTGCCGCTCTTCGTGTTGTGGAAAATGAGAACATGATGATTTTGACAGAAAAGGGTTCTGGAAAGCGTGTTGCCTTTGAGGAATTCTCTATTCATGGACGAGCTACTGGTGGTCAGCGAGTTTATGGCATTTCAGAAAAGACTGGTGAAATTATCGGTGCCATTAATGTGGCAGATTCTGATGAAATTGTTTGTATCACTAGTCAAGGAAAGTCTCTCCGTGTTACATCAAATTCTGTCGCTAAGCAGGGAAGAGCGGCTTCTGGCGTAAAGGTATTTAATATCGATCCACCAGATATTGTTATTGGCTTAGATAGGGTGGCCAGTGACGATAACGAGGATTAAGTAAGAATGCTGTCTATGAGGGGATAGGCTTCATTCTTTTACATCAGGCTGGGGCAGGTTCCTAGGTGTCATTGGAACTTGCCCTATTTTTGTTTCACGTGAAACAAATTGATTTATAAAATAAAGGTTTTATTACTAAAAAAAGTTTCACGTGAAACAATTCTACAGGTTAAATCCCATAAAAACTGTTTCACGTGAAACATTATAAAAACAGAATATTTTAAACTGATTTAATTTATAATTTCTTTCTAAAAAGCTTTGAACCACGGGAAGGAGACCATTTTTCCTTCCGTTTTGCTGGAAGAGTGGAAATATCATCAGGAATAAAACCTTGCATTTCAAACCAGTCGGCAGTTCTTGTGGTAAGAATAAATACACTTTTTGCTTGCTGAGATTGAGCTCTGTTCAAAAGATATTCCATCATTTTTGGGCCGATTCCAAGATGGGAGCATACTGGGTCTACTGCAACAGAAGCGATTTCTGCTTGAAAATCATTGTAGAAATGAAGTGCAGCACATCCTTTGATTCCATCGTCAAGTTCATATACGATGTAATCGGTAAAAGTAGCTGCAATATTTTGTTCTGTTCGTGGTAAAAGAATACCTTCTTCCACAAAGGGACGAATAAGATTTAGTATGGCAGGAATATCCTCTGTAGTCATTTCTCGGATTCGACCATAGTCGCTTTCATAAATCATGGTTCCACAGCCTAGGTTGGAGAAAATTTCGCAGGGAATTGTTCCGTCAACAAGGCCATCGAGAATATGTACACGTGAAACACCATTGGTACAGGCTCGTATTCCAAGACGAATTAACTGGAGAAGCTTTTCTTTTTTTGATGCAGCTTCATTCTGGGAAGAAATGTTTTCTTGGTGACGTGTATTTATTTCTATCAATTCTTGTGCTTCTGTTATGTTCAAAGCTGGAATTTTATTTTCTGGTGAGCGGGAAATATAGTAGGGAATGAAAAAGTCTTGTTCACTTATGTTTCCATCGGGAAGGAGGAAAAAGAGCTTGTCCGCTTGGAGTCGCCGAGCAATTTCTGCTGCTAATTCTACGGAAGAAATATTGTAAGGTTTTCCTGCCAGACTCCATCCAATGCAGGGAAAAATAGGAATAAATCTATCCTCCAAAATAGTTTTTACCGCATCAATCTGGATTTTATCAATATCTCCGGCTGCAGAAAAATCTATTCCGTCAAGGATTCCCATGCTTCTTGCTCGAACCCAGTTTCCAATAACGGCCGTTTTTCCTTCACCTGCAAGACTAGTCATAATTCGATTTGCCACATCAAAGGCTGCCATTTTTATTAAAGGAAGAGCATCATCCTTTGCAAGGCGGACTCCATTTTTCATCTTCCATGGGATTGAGTTTGTTTCTAGAACCTCGTCAATTCGTTTGCGTGCTCCAGGCACAATTACCACTTGGATTCCTGCTTCGTGAATCATGGCAATATCTCGAATATGGCTGGTGAACAAGGGATGCTCTAAAAGTCTATCATCGATATAAATAACTAGGGAGGCAGCCTTGAATTTTTTGATATAGCGGAGTACGTCCCGAATATCTTCTGCCTTTGAAGAAATTGAATGAGTGCTCATAAAAGCATTGTATAGAATCACTGTGGGAAATTCAATCAGTTATAAAATCTATTTTAATAAATACTTAATAAATTTAATATTATTAAATATTACTAGATGCTAGAGTAAAATTTTGAATCGAAAGCCTATTTTAGAAACGGAAAGAGTGCTTGCTTCATGGTGAATATTTTTATATTCAATATTATCTTTATTTGCTATGAGTAGGGAAAAATTGAATAGATTTGTTGTAAGGTTAAAGCTTCCCTCATAATTAATCTGAAACATGGATAATAAGCTGCTGTCTATGGCAGTTATTGGAGAAATGGAAATACCTGTCTCAAAAAAAAATATTCTGTGAGGTTTGAAGATAAGTTTAGTCCCGAGTACAATGGAATGATAAATTTTTTTGCTTATCTCTATCCCTTCTTCTAAGGGGATGAGGTTATAGCGGGAAAAAGAATATCCAGCATAGGGAGCCACTGTTAAACTAGCTTTTGGAAAAAATTTCTTTGCAACATAAGAATCTGATTCAATGGAGTTTAGATGAGGATACTGATAGGGAATAGTATTGATTGAAAAACCCTTTGGAAAATCTTCCTTTATAAAACCAATGAAAAGATTTGAATAAATGGAAAATAAGGATGCTATATCTAAGGATATATTTGCTCCCTTATATTTGTTAGAAGTAAGAATAATTTCTGACATATTCATATTAACATCATCTATGGGTGTACCCTGTTTTATAGTAATCTGCTGAATACCTGTATGCCAGTTTATGGTCCATATAATAGGATTGATTTCTCTTTGCTTTTTAGTTTTTTCCTTTTGACGAAGAATTGCTTCCTTTCTTTCTGGAAAAGTGGGTAAGGGAGTTGGTTTCGGTTGGTTTGCGAAAAAATCCAGAGAGAAGGAAATCATAAGGACAAGAAAAAAAAATTTTTTCATTAAAAAATGGTGTCTCCCAAAAGTCGTGCCATAAGCTCTACCGCCATTCGGGCAGTTTGGCTTCGTACATCAAGGACTGGATTCACTTCTACAAATTCAGCGGAAACAACCATATTGGTAGTGGCCATTTCTTCCATAAGCAGGAGTGCCTCTCTATAGTTTAGTCCACCGGGAAGGGGAATTCCAACTCCGGGAGCAAACATGGGATCAATGACGTCCATGTCAAAGCTGACGTGAACGGCATCCACCTTTGATTTGAAAAAGGCTGTGACTTGTTGCAGGATGGCAGCAAAGCCTTGCCGGTCGATGTCGCTCATGGTAAAGGCTGTAACTCCTGCCTCCTTCATCAAAAGCTTTTCCCTTGGGTCTATGTCCCGCAATCCAACGTAGCAGACATTTTTGGGATTGATTTTCTGGTTTGCAGTGTAGAGCTGAGTTAGCTGGGGCAAACCATATCCACAGGAGGCAGCCAGACACATTCCGTGGATGTTGCCAGAAGGTGAAGTTTCGTGGGTGTTGAAATCTCCGTGGGCATCTACGTACAAAATTCCCAGCTCCTTGTTTTGCTTTTTGCAGGCGGCGGAAACTCCTGCAATAGTTCCCAGGGCGATGGAATGGTCTCCACCAAGCACCAGGGGAAATTCCTCTTGATTGAGGGAGCCTTCCGTTTGACTTGCCAGCACCTGGCAGGCGGCTACAATCTGGCTTAAATATTTTGCATCGCTTCTTCCGGGAGATTCATATTCCTGGGGATGAATGTCGATGGGAGAAAAGGAGGTGATGATTTCATGCTCCAAGGTAGCCAGACGTTCCTTGAGTCCTGCCAACCGAATGGCGGAAGGCCCCATGTCGGATCCGTGTCTGTTTCCTCCAAAGTCCAGGGGCATTTCTATAATCCTGATTTTCATGTTCTTGTCCTGTCTATAAGTTTATTCGATAAATAAGGTTGCATTCCATTACACCACTATTCAAGATTTATGTCAAATCTGATAGAATGGAGCCATGACGTACAAGGAAGAATTCATCAAATTTATGAGTGACAGTGGAGTCTTGACCTTTGGAGACTTCACCTTGAAGAGTGGAAGAAAGGCTCCTTATTTTATCAATACTGGTAATTACAAGACTGGAGCTCACCTGGCACGGTTGGGTGGTTTTTATGCAGATTGCATAAAGGAACACAATCTTGAAGCTGATATTCTTTTTGGTCCTGCCTACAAGGGCGTTCCTCTGGCGGTAAGTGCTGCTGTGGCGTTGTACAATAAGTATGGTATTGATATGGGCTATTGCTTTGACCGCAAGGAAGCAAAGGATCATGGAGAGGGTGGTCTCTTTGTAGGTCAACAGCCTCAGTCTGGAAGCCGTGTTATTATTATTGAAGATGTAATGACCAGCGGAAAGGCTTTAAGAGAAGTGTTACCTAAGCTGAAGTCAGCAGGAGATATACAGGTCACGGCTATGATTATTACGGTGGATAGAATGGAAAAAGCCTTGGATAGCGAGCTTTCCGCAGTACAGCAGGCTTACAAGGATTTTGGCATTACCGTTCATTCCATTGTTACTATCAACGATATCATCAAGGCCATTGAAGATGGGGTGATTGAAGGCAGTGAACATCTTGAGGCTATGAGAGCATATCGTTCTCAGTATGGAGTAAACTAATCTTTTATAGAAGTTAATTTTTAGATGGAGCTCTTAGGTTATTCACTGCGTGAATGACGCCTTTGACTCCATCTTTGCATAATGCAGTGACAATGGGCCGTCCAATCATCACTTGAGTGGCTCCAAGCTTTGCTGCCACCATCAAGTCTGTGAGGCTTCTGATTCCGCTATCTACCCAGAGTTGCTGGCAGTTGGATTTTAATATGCTTCCATATTCCTGCAGGAATTCCGCGGTGCTTCCTTTCCGTGTTTCGATGCGGCCACCATGATTTGAAACCACCACAATGTCTGGCTTAAGCTCAGTGACCATTTCCACATCTTCCGGAGTAAAAACTCCTTTTACCGCAAAGGGAAGGTGAGAGGCAGCCTGAAGCTCTTTGAGTGTATTGGCTGTCTTTTTTTCTAGATTAACCTTGTTCCTCATGGTGATGATATTGTAGGAATCAATGTCCACGCCGTAAATTTCTGCTACGTCCTTGCTCCATTCCATGCGTTCAAGGATTCTCTTGTTCTCGTAGGGCTTGATAAAAACAGCTGCTTTTGCTTGGGGAAAAAATTGAGTGGCAGCTTTTACTGCTTCTATACCGAAAAGGAGCTTTTCGTCGGGACAACCGTCTCCCAAGGAAAGTTCAATCTCTGCAGCACAGGATGCAATTATCAAATCAAAGTAAAAGCTCCGCTCATCTTGATAGCCTACATTTTCTACTGCACCTGTCATAGGAGCTAAGCGAATGGTGGGAAGATTCAGTCCTTCCTCTTGGAGCTGGTTCAAAAATGCTTGTTCTTGGCCGGGAAGCTGGGATTTGCCATGAAGAAATTGTGCCGCCAATTTTTTCCAGCCGGCAACATTTTCTATAAAATTGGCGCTGTTCAAGGCTCCTCCCATGCCGGGCATTTCTCCTACGCAGCCTTTACCTTCGCAGGAGGCACAAAAGTGACATTTGTAATCTAGTCTCCGAAGCATGTTCCTACCTCCCGTCCGGCCCGAATCATTTGGCTGTCTAATGGAACCTTCTTGATTTTTCCAGCTACATCTTCCAGTGGAACTCCAACAGCCTTGCCATTTTGCAGGGCCACCATCTTGCCGAATTCCCCACGGGCCATCATGTGAACAGCCTCTGTTCCCAGTAATGTTGCCAAAGCTCTGTCGTAGGGAACAGGAATTCCTCCACGCTGAACATAGCCTAAAACTGTTACCCGTGATTCTAGTCCTGTGGCGGATTCCAATTCATGGGCAACTCGGTATCCTATGGAATTTTGCATGGCTTGGCGACTTTTCTTAAAAGTTTTTTTATCCATGAGGGCTTCCGCTTCTGACAAGGCTCCTTCTGCCACTACGACAATGGAAAATTCCTTGCCAGCATCACGCCGCTTTTTAAGGTGTTTTGCTATGGAATCGATATTATAGGGAATTTCTGGCAGGAGGATTACGTCGCCACCACCTGCGACTCCAGCATAGAGACCGAGCCAGCCAGCCTTATGCCCCATCAGTTCCATAATCATAATGCGATTGTGGCTATGGGCAGTGGTATGGATGCGGTCAATAGCTTCTGTGGCAATGGAAACTGCGGTGTGGAATCCAAAGGTCACATCGGTATGAACCAGGTCATTGTCGATGGTTTTAGGAAGACCAATAACATTCAAGCCTTCCTGAGCAAGGAGGCTTCCTGTGGTGTTGGTTCCATTTCCGCCCAATACCACTAGGGCATCTAATCCCCATTTTTTGTAATTTTTTTTGATATGGTCGATGGGAAGCATTCCATTTCTATCGGGAAGGGGATTTTTGAAGGGTTTTTCCCGGGAAGTTCCTAGAATCGTGCCTCCACGAGTGAGGATTCCAGAAAAATCAGCAGCACTCATTTCTTTTGCATTGCCTTGAATCAATCCACGGTAGCCATTTTGGATGCCCACAACCTCCATTCCGAATTGTTCAATTGCCGAGCGGGCAACACCTCTGATGGCTGTATTCAGTCCAGGAGCATCTCCTCCTGATGTGAGGATTCCGAAACGCTTGACCTTGGATTTTCCCATGTACTTCCCCTTTGGTATAGATTTCTCCAGTATACCAGATTGATTTTTCTAGCACAAGGCGGAGTGGAAAGGTGCGGGTGTGACAAAGGCTTGTTCCCCAGTCAACTGGTAAAAATCTTGCCAAAGCTTCATAAATCGATGAATTACGTTGAATTAAAGGTAAAAAAAATATAGAATAATTAATAAGAAATATTCTTCTATAGCAGCATGGAGGGAAAATGAAAATCCTAAAAGCTTGTCTCTGGTTGACAATACTTGGCCTGATGATTCTTGCAGGCTGTGACAATGGATTGGAACCAACCTTCTCTGTTCAAGAAAGTAAAGATACTGTTTCCAGCAATACCTCTGAGAGTAGGAACGCTGGTGCTACGAATGGGGACAATACCTCTGAAGCAGCCCAGCCTGAAAAAAGACGAGGTTTTCTCTGTGGTTGTTACCTTCACCACTAACCCGGGACAAAATCCGACGGTAGAGTATGAGGAAAATGGAGTTTCTTTAGTAGGACAAAGTTTCTACAGAACTGGTGGAACTTCAACTTGGACAGATATGCACAGTTGCGGTTATGGCAACATCAGAATCAAGGCATTTACAAAAAATCTCTAGGAAAGCAGGGAGGATTTTATGGATAAAGGAATTGCCACTGGCACATCAAAGGTGTATTTCACCAATTTTCGCACAACCTTCCGAGAAGGCTTGCTGCCAAAAATGCGTCGTCTCATGGTTACGGCTGGAATTGAGAAGATTGATTTTACTGGAAAATATGTGGCCATCAAGATGCACTTCGGCGAGCCAGGAAACCTGGCCTTCCTGCGGCCCAATTACGCCAAGGTGGTGGTGGACTTGGTGAAGGAACTGGGTGGCAAGCCGTTTTTGGTGGACTGTAACACCCTGTACGTGGGAAGCCGCAAGAATGCCCTGGATCATCTGGATGCGGCCTATTTGAATGGGTTTTCTCCCTTGTCTACTGGTTGTCACGTGATTATCGGGGATGGTTTGAAGGGGACCGACGAGGCCTATGTTCCGGTTCCCAATGGTGAGTACGTAAAGGAGGCTAAGGTGGGTCGTGCTGTGATGGATGCTGACATCATCATCTCCTTGAACCACTTCAAGGCCCACGAGGCGACCGGCTTTGGTGGTGCCATCAAGAATATCGGTATGGGCTGCGGCTCCCGTGCAGGCAAGATGGAGATGCATGCCGCGGGCAAGCCCTACGTCTACACCAAGAAATGCATCGGCTGCTCCCAATGCCAGAACAACTGCGCCCACGATTGTATTACCATCACAGATAAAAAGGCCTTTATCCACGAAGATGCCTGCACTGGCTGCGGCCGCTGCATTGGCGTATGTCCCACCGATGCAATCCGTCCTGGTGCCGACAACTCCAACGACGTGCTGAACTACAAGATGGCGGAGTATACCTTGGCAATCCTCCACGGTAGGCCCCACTTCCACGTGAGCCTGGCTATGGATATTTCTCCCTACTGCGACTGCCATGCCGAGAACGATGCCCCCATCGTGCCGGACGTGGGAATGTTTGCTTCATTTGACCCGGTGGCCATCGACGTGGCCTGTGCCGATGCGGTGAACAAACAGCCGGTGAGTGCTGGCTCCTGCTTGGTGGAGAAGGAGCATTCCCACGGAGATCATTTCTGTGATATGCACCCTGCCACCGATTGGCGCAGTCAGATTTCCCATGCGGAGAAAATCGGACTTGGTTCAGGCTCCTACGAATTAGTGACAATCTAAGGGTATAAAGCATTGCATTTAGAGTGAGCTGGTAAAGCTTATACTTTGCAAGCTCACTTCTCCTGAATCCAGGAGCTTTTGTTTTCCCTCTTCCGTCATTACTTGTAATCGTGCCTGATGATCAATTCCCAAGCAGGTGGCTAGGTAGGATTTTTCTGTGGAACCAGCAATGGGAAAAACTTGTATCTTGGATCCAGGCTTTATAAGGCTCCGTTTTCGGTACTCCTCCATAATGTCTCCACTTGTATGGGGCTTAGAATCTTGATTCCAGAGACTTTCTACGAAATATAAAAGCTTGGAAACAAGGGCTACCACCAAGTCTTTTTTATGGAGTTCTTTTCCTGGTTCATAGTCAGGGAATATGGTCCCTGCAACGGAAGCTATTTCTGGAGGAAATCCCTGGGGAGGAGGCATAATGTTCAGGCCAATTCCTATTACAGCACCCGGAATATTTCCTGTTGTGGAATCCATTACACCTTCTGCAAGAATGCCCCCAATTTTTTTGCCTTGATAAAATATGTCATTTACCCATTTTATATCAGATTCAATTTTATATACTTCTTCCAATGCCTTGGTAACGGCCACCGCTGCAGTAGCTGTTAGGCTAGAAGGATTTGAGACTCCCTTGGGGGGAATGACAATCATGCTTAGATACAAGCCAGTAGCTTGGGGAGAGTAGAACCTTCTTCCTTGGCGACCTCTTCCTCCAGTTTGCTTTTCAGCTAAAAATACGAAGCCATGAATTGCCATGCCATGCTTTGTGAGAGTCCCATTATGATGGTGGAGGGGAGCTTCTTGTATGGATTTTTCTAATGCCTCTCGTGCAAGAATATTTGTAGATTCTACCTCTTGGTACAGATGAATTTTATTTTTCCACCCAAAGGCTGAATATAAAGTCGTCTGTCTACTATTGGGGAAATATTTATCCCCAGCAGCAGGATTTTGTATTTTATGTACAAATGCATCTGCCAAGGAGTCTATATCTATTACATGGGAAATATTTTCCATAGTCTAGATAGTGCCCAATTCTTGAACAATGGTACAGACAACTTGGGCGCTGATGTTGGCTCCCTCCTTCTCGTTGAACCGCGCGGTGCTTTCTCCATTGTCATCTGCCATATCTGACATGCACCGAATAACTACAAAGGGAATTTTATTCACAGAAGCTACGTGACCAATGGCAGCTCCTTCCATTTCTACACAGGCTGGATTGCAGAGCTCTTTTATCTTGCTCTTCATTTCATTTGATCCGATAAATTGGTCGCCAGATGCAATTATTCCTTGAATAATTGTTTTGTTAGGGAATAATTTCTTGCAGGCAAGGGATGCAATGTTTATCAGCTCTTGGCTTGCAGTAAATGTTCGTGTCATGCCAGGAACGGTACAGCTTTCGTATCCCCAGTTTGTTGCGTCTACATCGTGATACATTACTTCTGTAGAGATGACTAAATCCAGCACATTCAATCCAGAAGCAAGTGCTCCTGCCACACCGGTGTTTATGAGATGGGTAATCTTGAATTTTGTAATCAGTAACTGGGCACATAAGGCTGCATTTACCTTTCCCACTCCAGAACGGACAACTACTACTGAAGTCTCAGCCAAAAAACCCTCCAGAAAGTCCAGCCCGCAAAGCTGATGGAGTATGGGGCCAGAAATATTTTGACAAATTCGTTCTACCTCTACATCCATGGCTCCAATAATTCCAACTCGTATCATTTTTTTCTCCTTTTGTATTAGACTTTGCAAAAAAACCGTAAAAAAAAGTAATAAATGCGAAAAAATCTATTGACATTTTTTTACCGATAAATTATACTCTAATTAAGTAGCAATAATAAAAGCCGTACCGCGTTTTCTTCCTCCTTTAGCGGTGCGGTTTTTTTATATCCAAATGGTTTTTCCATAGCCCTTAGTATATCGGCAATTTATATAAGTTTCCATTGATTTAATCGCCGATCCTTACGGTCTAAGTATGTTTATATTGAATAAAATTTTTCCTGCTAGTAAAAAAATAGTATTTTATTTATAGTGGAAACTATATTTTTATCAAACTTTCAGGATTGTCAGTTTGAAGAATTTTGGAGTGTTTAAGATGTTTGATGTATATTATCTTATTTTGGTGGTTCCTGCCTTGTTATTGTCTATGTGGGCACAGGTAAAGGTGAAATCTACCTTTGAGGCATTTTCCAAGGAAGCTGTTGCCAGGGGAATTACTGGTGCTCAGGCCGCAGCTTACTTGCTGAAGGCAAATAACATAACGGATGTAAAAATTGAAAAGGTTGCTGGTAGCCTTACGGATCATTATGATCCATCTCATAAGGTGCTTCGTCTTTCTGAACCTGTGTATGGCAAGGCTTCTATTGCAGCAGTTGGTGTCGCTGCCCATGAAACTGGCCATGCAATTCAGCACGCCACCAAGTATGGGCCTTTGGTTTTGAGAAGTACCTTAGTTCCAGTGGCGAATATCGGTTCTGCAATCGGGCCAACCTTGGCAATTCTTGGTCTCGTTTTGAGCTTTGGTTTTTTGGTAGATATTGGCCTTTTGCTTTTTGCAGGTGCCGTGCTCTTTTATGTGGTGACATTACCTGTAGAGTTCAATGCTTCTCGTCGTGCCATTGAGATTCTTGGTCATTCAGGGACCATGAGTCAGGCAGAATTGAAGGGTGTGAAAAAGGTTTTAAGTGCTGCTGCCATGACCTATGTTGCTTCTGCCTTGTCTGCCATCGGAAACTTTGTCCGTCTTTTATTGATTTCCCGCAATAGACGGAGCTAAAAACTATATCCGGCTCCCACTCCACCAGACCAGCTAAAGGGGTCTTTTGCACCAAAGACATAATCAAAACTTAGTTTTGGTTCAATATAAGTGTTTCCGCTGGTAATTCTCCAGCCTAGGGAGCCGCCCATGGTAAAATTCTTTGAAAAAACCTTGTTTGTCCAGTTGAATTTTCCGCCAAGGTTTGCTTCTGCAAAGGCTCCAGAAAAGGGATAGAGGCGGGCAAATATGCTTGGGGTGACTGCGTAGCTGGTTTTAAAATCTGTTTGACCAGATAATTTTATTCCCGTACTTACAAAAGAAAGGAATTTGTATTCTAAGTTCCAACTGCCAGTACCTTGAGGTTTTTGATCACTACCCATGGAAACGTCAATAGCCCCTCCTGTAGATACCTGTGCAAAAAGTGTTGTTGTAAATAATAATAGTAGACAAGCTACGGCAAGGTGTTTCATTTTATTCCCCTTTATATAATTTTCGGCAGGAAATAAATTTTCTTTTTCTAGGTTGTTGCTCCAGTTGAAAACTTATTATATATTTCTTGTTGAAAAGTTGTGGAAAAGTATGGAAAACTTTGTGCAAAAAGGGAGTAAAAGGTGATTTTATGAGCGGAATACCTCCACGTTGGGATTTATCTAGTATTTTTTCTTGTTTTGATGGGGCCGATTATCAGCAGGCTCTTGTTGAATATGCTGAAGGAATGAAGGAGCTTGATGGCCGATTGGCAGATGCTGCTGGGCGTCAGGCAGATTTTTGTCAGTGGTTGGCAGATTATCTTGTTGCAAGCAATAGAATTGGAGCTTTGGAGGAAAGCTTGAATGCCTATGCATATTCATCTTATTCTACAGATACCACCAATACCGATTATTTGAACAATCTTTCTAAGCTGGAAGAAATGGCCTTGCAGTCAAAGGCTCAAGCTCTTGTTTTCCAAGGGATTTTAACTGAATATGCACAGGACTTATCCACATTTTACACAAGTTTTCCACAATTTAGCCAGTACAAATATGTGCTGGAACAGATAATTGAAGATGGAAAACATCGAATGAGCGGGGAAGAAGAAAAGCTTGCCGCTGATTTGTGCAGAACTGGCGGGGCAGCCTGGAGCCGTCTTCATGAGCAGGTAATTTCTAATTTGACAGATACAGCCACGGGAAAAACCTTTAACGAGATTCGTAACGAGGCCTACAGTCCTGACCCAGCGGTGCGGAAAAAGGCTTGGGAGACGGAAATTTCCTTGCTGAAGTCTATGGAGATTCCCATTGCCGCCGCCTTGAACAATCTGAAGGGAGCCACCGTTACGCTGAATCGTCGCCGTGGCTGGAGTGAGGCTATTGCTAGGGGCCTTGGCTTCTGCCAACATGGGAGCAAAGACCCTGGCTGCCCTCATTGGTGCAATTGAGGATTCCTTGCCCTTCTGGAGGGAATACTTGCAGCTGAAGGGGCGTTTGCTGCAGGCCGCAAGGGCAGCTGAAGCTGGAAAAGCTGATTCTGGCTCTTCCTCTGGAGCTGCTTCTCTGGGCTGTGCCTTTTATGATTTGTTTGCCCCATTGCCGAGGCTTTCGGCTGGTTTTGCCGAGTCTTGCTCTCAAAGCAGCTCTTCTGCTGGAGCTGATTCTGTTGGGGCGGATGGAGTGAAGATGGAGGGCTGGACCTTTGATGAGGCCAGGGACTACATCGTGGAGCGTTTTAGTGGCTTTTCCCAGGACATGGGGGATTTTGCTGCCAACGCCTTTGCAAACAACTGGATTGACGCAGAGGTTCGCAAGGGAAAGGTTGGTGGAGCCTATTGCATCGACTTTCCCTCCAAGGGGGTTTCCCGTGTACTTTCAAATTTTACCGGCAGCTTCTCCGACGTGACAACCTTGGCCCACGAGCTGGGACACGCCTACCACCACCACTGCATTGCAGGCTTGGATTACCAGCTGACCCACTATCCCATGACCTTGGCGGAGACGGCAAGCATCTTTGCGGAGAACATCGTCATGAAGGATATGATTTCCCGCTGCCGGGGCTTTGACAAGCTCCAGCTGCTGGAGCTGCACTTGCAGGACAGCTGCCAGGTGCTGGTGGATATTCTGAGTCGCTTTTATTTTGAACAGTCCGTTTTTGAGGAGCGGGAGCAGTCTGAGCTTTCCTCCGCTGACTTCTGTCGTCTGATGGCTCAAGCTCAGGAAAAATCCTACGGCAATGGTCTTTCTTCAGAACGCCACGAATATATGTGGGCAGTAAAGACCCATTACTACAGCCCTGACTTGGATTTCTATAATTTCCCCTACGCCTTTGGACTGCTGTTTGCCTTGGGACTCCACGCCCAGTACCAGAAGGAGGGAGCAGGCTTTAGCGAGAAGTACCAGCAGCTGCTGAGGGATACCGGCAGCTTTTCCTGCGAGGAGGTGTGCCGCCGTGCTGGATTCGACATCGAGACAAGGGAATTCTGGGCGGCCGGCATTGCAACCTTTGCGGCGGAGCTGGAGGAGCTAAAAGCCTACGAGAAGGCTGTGGCCAAAAGTAGCCATGGCCGCAAGGCTGACTGAGGGCTGGTGGAGATGGAATTGCTTGCCGGTGAGAAGGCTGAAAGACCGGAGTCATCGCAGGAATTGTACGACGGCCGCCACTCCCGCACCATCCGTCTGGTGGGGGAAGAAGTGGTGGAAAAGCTGTGGAAAAGCAAGGTCTTTGTGGCGGGGCTGGGGGGCGTTGGCTCCTATGTGGTGGAGGCCTTGGCACGGGCGGGAGTGGGAAGCTTTGTGCTTTTGGACAAGGACAGGGTGGTGGAAAGCAACATCAACCGCCAGCTGGTGGCAAGCTACCAGACTCTGGGCCAGCTGAAAACTGAAGTGGCGGCGGAGCGGATTCGTGTCGTCAGCCCCCAAGCCCAGATTGTTTGCCTTCCCCTGTTTTATGGCAAGGACACCGCCGCCCAGGTGGATTTTTCCGGCTGCCACTTTATCGCCGATGCCATAGACAATGTGACGGGAAAAATCCTGCTGGCCCAGGCTGCACGGAAGCACAGCATTCCCATAATCGCATCCATGGGCACCGGCAACAAGCTTGACCCCAGCCGCTTCCAGATTGCAGACATTTCAAAGACTTCGGTATGCCCTCTGGCACGGGTTATGCGGCGGGAGCTGAGAGCTCGTGGAATTAGGTCTGGCTACACCGTGGTGTTTTCCACGGAGCCGCCTCACGCAGAGCTCCCCAGCCAGACTCCCGCCAGCATCTCCTTTGTCCCCGCTTCCGCCGGTCTTTTGATGGCCTCCCACATCATCCGTCAGCTGATTGGGTGAGCTGCTACACCATCCCTTACGGCGTTTCCGAGTCCAGACTTGTCCCAATCTGGAAGGATGATTTCCCCACTGGATAAAGGTTGTCGGTCATGGTATAGTTTTGCAGGAGTATTCATGTCTTTAGTTTCAGATGCAAAACGATACTGGCCCCTTCTCATGGCCAATGCCCTCTACTACCTGTTCACGGGAATGTCCGAGTCGGTGATTGCAAAGCACGTGTACGAGTTGCTTTCTCCCCGGCTCATTTCCCTCCAGACCGTCATCGGCTGGGGTGGCGGCATTGCTCTGGGCATTGCCTGGTCCCGCTTTGGCAAGAAAATGTTTCCCCTGTTGATTCCCATCTTCACCCTCCAGATGATTGCCAGCGTGCTCTACTTCATCTATGCGGAGGCCACCCTGAACATGTTCATCTTTTGGGTCATCAGCAATCTTCTTTGGCGGGCTGGCGGACAAAATCTTTGAGGGAGCCTGCGCATGGTTTTTCAAGAAGTCGGAAGACAGGGCCTCCTTTGACAATCTGGAGGACATGGTGGCCTGCATCACTGGATTTTCCGGCTACCTCATCTCCATGATTTATGTTCCCAGCCTGCGGATGGCAATCCTGTTCAACTTCCTGGCCACCTTCAGCTGGTGTCTCGGAGTCCTCATCTACAGCATCGCCCACAAGTCCGCCCTGGAGCTGGATACACCCAAAAACGATAGTCCTGAGCTGCCCAAGGAACAGGAGCCGTGACACGAAAACCTCTGTCAGCTATACCTGCACTTGTTCCCTGAATCTGTCTGTGCTATAATCGGGATGCATTTTAGGAGGTGTCTTGATGTCCTACGATGTGTTGGAAAAACAAATTAATCTCCTCACAACAGAGCAACAACAGGAAGTCTTTGATTTTGTTCACTTTCTGATATCTAAAAATCAAGGCCTTATATCAGATTTCTCTGGAGTACCAGAGCTTTTGAATGTTTTTGAGAGTTCTGCGGAAAGAATTTCTGATGAATCTTTGGAAAAGAAAAAATTGCTGCGTACTTTGGTGGGGATTATTCCACAGGATACTGACGAAAATTTGCTTAGGGAAGAGCGGCTGGCACGTCAATGAAAATTCTCCTGGATACAAATATCATTGTGGATATCCTTTCCCAAAGAAGTCCATTTTTTGAGGACAGCTTCAATCTTTTGAATACAATTTATGACCAGAATCACATCCCTTGCGTCAGTGCATCAGCCGTAACTGACATCGTTTATATACTGAGAAAATATATTGCAGATAAAAAAAAGCTCCTTGACACAGTTAAGGATTTTCTCAAACTGGTTGCGATTCTTCCCACCACACAGCACACTGTCTCCAATGCCTTTCTTCTCAATTTTGATGACTATGAAGATGCAGTGCAGTTACAGGTTGCCATAGAAAATAAAATCAGCAGAATCATCACCCGCAATCAGAAGGATTTTCGGTCACACATTGTAGCAACTCAAACCCCAAAGGAATTTTTGCAGGAACAAGAGGCATGACACGAAAGAAGACAAATCCCCAGATGCACCGATTCCAGCTCATAGACCGCCTCATCTGCGAGGAGGACTATCCTTCCTTCTATTTCATTCTGGAGGAGTTGCGCAAGCTGCTGAAGGACGAAAAATTCTCCGAGCCCACCTTGCGGCGGGATTTGCGGTACATGCGGAAAAGTCTTGGGGCACCAATCGTCTATGACAGCAAGAAGGACGGCTACTACTATTCGGCCCCCTTCAACTTTCCCCTCAGCAGCCTGACGAAGGAGGAAATCTTCCTGCTGGGCATCATCCAGAAGCTCATTGCAAAATATGCCGATGCCAATCCCATCTACAAGAATGCAGCCCGTCTCATCAGCAGTCTCTATCCCTCCACCCAGCACATTCCCCTGCTGGACAGGATTGTGGTGGCCCGTAGTCCCATGCCGATTTTCAATCAAGACACTCTGAATACCCTGCTCCACGCCATAGCTACCAATCAGGTAATTGACTTCATCTACCGCAGCTTTTGGGAGCCGAACCAGTCCCACCGGACCGTGCTGCCCTGCCAGATTGTGGTAGACAACGGCCAGGTGTTCCTGTATGCCGCCGATGAAAAGAACCATGACCACATCCGCCTCTACGATGTCCACAAGATTTACGAGCTCCAGGTGATGAACCGAACCTTTACCCTGCCTAAAAATTGGCAGTTTGTGGAGGAATTTGAGCAGGGACGGTTTGGCCCCTTCCAGTACGACGAGTCCTACGACTTCAAGATTGCCTTTTACGGCCGTGTTGCCCGAAAACGAATCCACCGGTACATCTGGGCAGACGACCAGCAGCTGGAGGAATTCCCCAAGGAAGAAAAGACCATCCTCTCATTTTCCTCCTCCCAGTGGATTCCCATACAAGAATGGCTCCTCTCCTTTGGCAGCGATGCCATCCCCCTGGAGCCGGACTGGTTTGTGCAGGGCTGGAAAGAGTCCGTCAGGAAGATGGCGGAAAACGCCCGAATACTGCCGTAGGCTGACAGGCACGGTGGGGTAGCGGGATTCCGCAGCTACAGCTGATGGGTTACAATGCCGGTGCGTATCCACTCGTTTAGACGGCTCTGCCAACCTGCACCACTGGCCCGCAGGCTGTCCAGCAGGTCTGCGTCTATGCGTATATTCAGCACCTTTTTTTGTGGCCGCCACAGCTCCCTGTTCACTAGATGGGAGGGCCGCAGCTGTGACAGCTGCCGTTCAGTCAGTGGCGGACAGTCCGGGTCAAATTCATCCGCAAAGCTCATAATCTGTTCAATTCGTTCGTCTGATATGCTCAAAATACACCTCAAATTACAATGCTAATGTGTATTGCATTT
The DNA here is from genome assembly GCA_045586625.1 of Treponema sp. Lineage (GTDB taxonomy): Bacteria > Spirochaetota > Spirochaetia > Treponematales > Treponemataceae > Treponema_F. The sequence goes on along the minus strand of JAZNAS010000069.1, from coordinate 6,896 downwards.
GCCGTCAATCAAAATCCTGTGGACGGCAGCGGGATTCTATTCCGGCAGGCTTTTTTCGTACAGGGTGAAAGGACAGAAGTCCTGGCCACTTGCCCATTCCAAGACGTTTGCCTGCCAGCTGAACCCCACAAATTCTGCATTTTTTCAAAAAAACTCATGTCTGCTATCTCTAGTCATATAGTGAAATGCCCCCCCCCATACTATACAAAGGTAATTGTAAATGAGAAAAAATGGCAAAAAAAATCAAATTTTTTTCAATGCTATCATTAGTTGATACCACCTACAGTGTATAATAGGGCAATTATTTTTACTGCTGAAAGGAGATTTTGTATGCAGAAGAAAGTATTGGCAGTGGCCGCAGTGCTGGCCCTGTTTGTGTGTGGTGGAGCCTTTGCTCAGGAGGCCGAGGCTCCCGCAGCTGAAAGCAGCGGTGGTGGCTCCTCCATTCTGGATACCATGTATGCGGGACTTGACATAGGAACTAACTTCAATTCTTTTTACATGGCACCCAGATTTGGCATTGCCCCCTTTAAAAAGGTGCCCAAGCTTGCCTTTGAATTCCTGTTTGGAATAGACCTGGGCGGGAAGTATCAAACTGAGACATTCCCTAGAGACCTTGATCCTGGTTGGCAAATTAACATCTTCTCCCCTACTATTTTGGCCACTTATACCTTTAGTGACTGGATGATACGGCCGTATGCTGGACTAGGATTTGGAGTCAACATCTTTGCCGTAAAAGATAGAACATGGACTGACGATGATCCGAATGCGGGCGGTAAGACGGTTGATGTAGATGATTCGCTGAAACTAGACCCTTCTTTCAATACACTGCTAACTGCTGGCGCAAAATATGCCATTCCTAACACCAATTTTGAATTGAATGTAGGCCTCAATCTCTCACTTATAGTGTTCAAGGGTGACCTAACATGGAAGAGGGCGGGGGTAGGTCCGGCGCGCTTTGGGAGTATACCTTATGAAACAGAGGGTAATGATGCCATTAACCGCTTCCATGTTGACTACGACATTATCATTGGTGCCGTGTACCACTTCTAGGCTGAATCGCTCTTAGTTTTTGCCCCGCCTGCCATCCTCCAACGAGTAGGCGGGGCTTTTTGCAGGGGGAACTGCGGGAGACCGTGCTTTCCGGCAGGTTCTAGCTCCGCACAAGGAGCAGTGTGCAGGGGAGAGCTTATTGCCAGACTTCCAGTGTAATATCTTGAATGCGAGACAGATGCCGTGCATTATTTGTAACCAAAATCCCATTGTGGGCAATTGCCACAGCCCCAATCAATATGTCATCATCCTCAACCAAGTCATCCTGATATATCTATTTGACAATATATGTTTTTAGATATATGCTATAATTAGGAATCAGCATGGGAACAACAGTAGTCAGTGATGATGGCCGGTTTGAATGGGACTCAGAAAAAAATGAGGCGAACAAAAGGAAGCATGGCATTAGCTTTGAAGAAATAATAGATGTATTTGACGACCCTTATTTTCTGGTCCGTTATGACAAGTCTCATTCTGTAGAAGAGGATCGATTCAACGGAGTGGGATGCATCAATGGCCTACTGGTTCTTGTGACAACCTTCACTGAGCGCCAGCGTACTAGAATTATTTCCGCCCAACGGGCTGACAATGACCTGAAGGAGGTGTATTATGATTACGTCAAAAAAATTAACGGCTGAACGCATTGCCCAAATCGAACAGGTTCCCATTGTATATGACGAGGATTCGCCCCAGTTCACCCAGGAGGAGCTGCAGGAGTTTGTCCCCTACCACAAGGAGTACTACGACATAACCCCTAAAAAAGTCCTGATTTCCTTTAATATTGATGCGGACATTCTGGCCATGATGCGGGCTACTGGCAAGGGCTACCAAACCCGCATGAACAAGTGTCTGCGGGAGGCCGTGCTTTCCGGCAGGTTCTAGCTCCGCACAAGGAGCAGTGTGTGGAGGAGGGCTTATTGCCAGACTTCCAGTATAATATCTTGAATGCGAGACAGATGCCGTGCATTATTTGTAACCAAAATCCCATTGTGGGCAATTGCCACAGCCCCAATCAATATGTCATCATCCTCAATGAGAATACCCGACCGTTTAAGTAGAGCATAATTTTCAGCAGCTATCACTATGGATTCATAGGATTGATACACAACAGGTATATGTTTACAAAAATCATGAAAAACTTTTAATTTTCTTTCTGCTTCCTTATATTTAAAGCCACGTAAAATCTCATAATACACTATATCACTTATGAAAACCTCATGCTCTTGCCACAAGTTTTTTAACTTATCCATTACCAATGGTTTGTTATCCATCAAATCAATGATGATATTTGTGTCCAAAAAATACTTCATACATCAATTTCCTGAAATTTCAGGTGGCGATTTTGCCTCAATTCCTCCGCTTCATCATGGGAAAGCAGCCCCCCCATGGCATCGATGAAGGAGGTATCTTTCTTACAAGAGTCGGTGGGGACGGAATATTTGCTGCAAATGAACTCTATATAATGCCAAATCTCTACGAGTGCTGTTTCTGGTACATCCCGCAATCTCTCCGCTATCATTTCGTATGACATGGAATACCTCCTTTCCTTTTTAATTATAACAGATTTAGTGAATAAATCCTATTCCGCTCCCTGGCAGGCGGGGCTTTTTTTGCGAGGTTAGGGGCAGACTTCCAGTGTAATATCTTGAATGCGAGACAGATGCCACCTTCATTCAAGATTCAAATCTTTTGTGAGCAGACGGTCGTGTATCATCAGGAGAATTATTGTGTAATGAATACATTTTTTCGGTGGTGGAGTCGCTAAAATATTTTTGTGAGGATGCACCTGAATATGCGGTGATTGCAGCGGGCTCCCTGCTCTTTTCGCTGTTGGGGAGGGACGGATTTGAAAGTCTGATTCCGCATTTGACGGACAAGGAGATTCAACAGCTCCGCAAGGCCATGAAGTCCATCAAGGACCGCATCAATGTGGAGGATGACGTGGACGTGCTGGAATCCCTGCAAAGATACGGGCTGGCTACGAACCTGTGGCCAGACAATCCCCTCCCGCAGCAGCGGTATGAAAAGGGCTACTTTGAAACTCATGGTCAGTACCAGCCGCCGGTTCAGGAGGATAAGGGCAACGACATGAAGGCTGAGGATATTGCCCGTGTGCTGAGCATGTGGCTGCGGGACGAGAAGTAGGCTGGAGGGGCTGACCTTAGGGGGCAGCGCATTGGTCGGTGTAGATGCAGTCCTCGTACTGGCAGTGCTGGCCGGGACAGGTGAGGCTCAGCACGGTCTTAATCATGTGGTGAACCATGCAGGCCAGCGGAGTCTCCGCCGTTCGGTACAAGACCTCCTTGCCGAGACGACGGCTGATGATGAGTTGGCTGGCCTTGAGGTATTTTAGGTGGTGGGAGACTGCGGGGCTGGTCATGCCGGCCCTGGCGGACAGGTTGGTGACAGATTCCTCCCAGTGGCATAGAATCCAGAAAATCTTGATGCGGCTGCTGTCCGCCAAAAGCTTGAACAGGTCCGCAACGGTGGCAAACTCCGAGCTATCCGGCATACAGGGGAGCTCTTCCCGTAAAAATCCCTTCGCCATTGACTTCTTCCCTTCATCGGTAGCTTCTTTCTTCATGCTTTCCTCCTGACCTGTTCTGGCTTTCAAAATCATCCCGACCAAAATTACAGTTTTTTGACGGCTAGGGCTCGCATGGCGTTCAGCACTGCTAGCAGCATTACGCCTACGTCGGCAAAGATGGCAAGCCAGAGCGTAGTGTAGCCCAAGGCTCCCAGTGCCATGCAGGTGAATTTTACGCCTAGGGCAAAGGCGATGTTTTGGTTTGCGATTCCCAGCGTCCTGCGGGAAATGCGGATTGCCTTGGGCAGCTTCATCAGATTGTCGTCCATCAGAACCACGTCGGCGGCTTCGATTGCGGCGTCGCTGCCCAGTCCTCCCATGGCGATGCCCACGTCGCTGCGGGAAAGCACCGGGGCATCATTGATGCCGTCGCCCACAAAGGCCAGCTTGCCGCCGTTTTCTTGCGCCGCTAATAGCTCCTCTACCCGCATCACCTTGTCCGCAGGCAGGAGCTGGCTTTCCACTAGGTCAATGTCCAGCTGCTTCGCAACGGATTCTGCCACCGCAGGGGTGTCCCCGGTCAGCAGTACTGTCTTCCGAATTCCCAGTCGCCTTAGTCTTGCAATGGCTGGCCCAGTAGTGGGCTTTATGGTGTCTGCCAGGATGATGCTCCCGCCATAGCTTCCGTCTATCGCCAGGTGGACGGCGGTTTTCCCTTCGGCTTGAGCGCCACCTTCTGTGAGAGCTGCACCCTCTGCCGACATCAGCTTTGTGTTGCCTGCCGCCACCCGCCTTCCGTCAACCATGGCTATCAGGCCGAGGCCAGCCCTTTCCCAAACCTCCGTCACTAGGCTCCTGTTCGGCTCCTTCCCGTAGGCAGCTAGGATGCTCCTGCTGAGAGGATGGCTGGAGCTGCATTCTACCAGGGCGGCCAGCTCCAAAAGCTGCGCTTCTGTGAGGTGAAGGGGAGAGGCGGGATTCGGACTGACTGCCACCACCCGGAAGCTGCCCTGGGTAAGGGTGCCAGTCTTGTCAAAGGCCACGGTGCGGACTTGTGCCAGGCTTTCCATGAAGTTGGAGCCCTTGATGAGAATTCCTTCCCGACTGGCTCCGCCGATTCCGGCAAAGAAGGTGAGGGGGATGCTGATGACTAGGGTGCAGGGACAGCTGATGACCAAAAAGGTGAGGGAGCGGTAGAGCCACAGGCCCCATTGCGGACTTATCTTGAGTAAAAAGAATTCCACCATTGGAGGCAAAAGAAAGAGGGCAAGGGCACCATAACAGACGATGGGCGTATAGATACGGGCGAATTTTGTGATGAAGGCTTCCGGGCGGCTCTTTCGCTCTCCGGCCTGCTCCACAAGGTCAAGGATTTTTGCCACGGTGGACTGGCTGAATTCCTTGGTGATTTTGATGGTAAGCCTGCCGCTGAGATTGATGCAGCCGCTTGCAACGCTGTCGCCCGCTGCCACATCCCGTGGCAGGCTCTCTCCAGTGAGGGCCACGGTGTCTAGGCTGGAGCTGCCATCCACAATCACGCCATCCAGAGGAATCCTTTCTCCTGGCTGCACCACCATGAGGTTTCCCACCTCCAGACTTTCCGGCGGAACCCGACGCAGGCTACCGTCCACCAAGACATTGGCGTAGTCGGGCCGAATGTCCATCAGTCGGGCGATGCTGCGGCGACTGCGGGCAACGGCAAAGCCCTCGAACCATTCCCCCAGCTGGTAAAACAGCATGACTGCCACCGCCTCGGTATAGTCACCCGTGGAGCTAAGCCCGATGACCAGCGCTCCGATTGTTGCCACCGCCATCAGGAAGTTCACGTCAAATACCTGCCGCCGCCGGATTCCCTCCAGAGCCTCCAGCAGGATGTCATAGCCCATAACCAGATAGGGTACCAAATAAAGGAAGAATTTCACCAGCCCGACGGCAGGAACGAGCTGGAGCCCCAGGAGCATTGCGACCGTGGCGGCCATCCGCACCAGTACGATTCTTTGGTGTCGGCTCAGCCCACCGCCCTCCGTCCGCTCCTCCTTGCCCTTGTCACATCCGCAGCCAGAAGAAGCTTGCTGTTCCCTTGCGGAAGTGCAGCCACAGCCAGAACCACAACAGGACCTTTCCTTGCCACTCATGGCCTTCCTCCAAATAGAATCAATTAAACAATTAAATATGTGTTTAATTGTTTAGTCCAGATTACCGCTTTGCGGCTGCCTTGTCAAGACTTTTGCGACAGCTAGGACTCGGCGCAGCTGTCATGCGACTCTTTGCGCGGGAAGGAGCTGTGGTGGTGGGAACGGCACGACGGGAGGGCAATGTACAGCAGGTTGTGGACGAGCTCTGCAAGGAGGGGGATTGTAAGGTGCTGGCCCTGCACCAAGATGTGAGCCTTCGGGAAGACTGGGGGCAGTGATTCGTTCAACTGTGGAAAGATGCGGACGTGTTGTATCTTGCGAGCGACGAAGCACGATGTGTTACTGGTACCGAACTGGTGGTTGACTGCGGGCATCTTATTATATGATGCCAAAAGCCTGGGCCGCGGTCTTGGAAGGGGCCGCTACCCAGGCTTTGTATTCTTAGAGTGCATGGTATTCTGTCTTAGTTTTCACCTTTCCATTTTTCCAATAGGTGTATTCATGCCAGTATTCCTCGCCGGAGCTGTCTTTGTAATGAATTTCGTTTCCGTTGCCGTCATATTCATACCAGGATTCCTTGCCGTCGCTGTCTTTGGAATGAATTTCGTTTCCGTTGCTGTCGTACTCAAACCATGCTTCATAGCCTTTGTTGTATTTGTAATGAATTTTGTAATGAATTTGGTTGCCATTGCTGTCGTATTCATACCATATTTCATGGCCGTCGTTGTCTTTGAAATGAATCTCGTTCCCGTTGCTGTCGTGCTCACACCAGTATTCATAGCCGTCGCTGTCTTTGTAATGAATTCGGTTTCCGTTGCTGTCGTATTCACACCAGTATTCATAGCCGTCGTTTTCTTTGAAATGAATCTCGTTCCCGTTGCTGTCGTATTCATACCATTCTTCATTGCCGTCGCTGTCTTTGGAATGAATTTCGTTTCCGTTGCCGTCGTATTCACACCAGTATTCATAGCCGTCGTTTTCTTTGAAATGAATTTGGTTTCCGTTGCCGTCGTATTCATGCCAGTATTCCCCGCCGTCGTTGTCTTTGGAATGAATCTTGTTTCCATTTCTGTCGTATTCATACCAATATTCCTCGCCGTTGCTATATTTGGAATGAATCTCGTTCCCGTTTCTGTCATATTCTATAACAGAATAAACCTCCACCAATTTTGAAAGGGTTT
>JAZNAS010000068.1:0-15116 GCA_045586625.1 Treponema sp. | reverse complement strand
TTTTATCTGGGAGGTTGACGAAAAGGGTGAGCCCCAGGATGCCCCCGAATCCAAGCTTGCGAATGACGGCCTCGTCCATCTGCACAATGCAGACAACGAGAAAAAGGAGGTAATTCTCAAGGTGCAGACAATCAGTGGGACCTGGCCGAATGTCGGACTGGTGAGGAATGACATAGTAAAGAGATTGGGACATAAAATAGAGGTTGCCACCGACCCAAGCTTTTCCACAATACTGCTGGAGGTAACTGAAGATACCAGCGAACTGCCCTTTTATGAGGAGTTTTATTTACGGATTACACCATGGGATGAGAAAATCATACCAACCGAATTATCCTCCCATATTTACCTACATTTCTTGGGGTTGGATCAAGATGTGTGTGCAAATATAAACGGAGAGCCGGCCATCATAGAGACACGTCTGGAAGATGCAACTGAAAACCTTGAACCAACAGACAGAATCTATGACAACATCTTCAAGGTAAATATTTGCGAGCTGAATTCACTCCATACTGATGCCTAATTGTGCGGGAACTCACACCTGTCCAATAAGCTTAGGGTGACTTTTTGGTAGCTACCAAGCTTGCTTAGGGCACGTGAATGATTTCACGGGGCTTGGAACCATTAGCTGGCCCCACCAGCCCCTTTTCTTCCATCTCTTCCACCAGGCGAGCCGCACGGTTGTAACCAATCTTGAGCCGTCGCTGGATGTAGGAGGCAGAAGCCTTTCCTGCCTGCATGACAATTTCCACCGCCTGGTCGTAGAGAGGATCGTCTCCTTCCCCAAAAAGACTGGAACCAATTTCTGGCTCCTCATCATCGACGAAAATCTCATCGTCGATATAATCTGGCTCTCCGTATTGCTTTACGAAATCCACCACATTCTCTACCTCGTTGTCAGACACGAAGGTTCCTTGGATACGTACCGGGAAGGGATCTGTGGCGGAGGCGTAGAGCATATCACCCTTGCCTAAAAGCTTTTCTGCACCAACCTGGTCAATGATGATGCGGCTATCCATCTTGGAGGCCACCATAAAGGCAATGCGGGAGGGAATGTTCGCCTTGATAAGACCAGTGATTACATCGATAGAAGGACGCTGGGTTGCCAGCACCAGATGGATTCCCACAGCACGGCTCATGGCAGCAAGACGAGCCACAGTGGACTCCAGCTCCTTGCCAGTAGTGGCCATCAAGTCTGCGAACTCGTCGATAATCACCACGATGTAGGGCAGCTTTTCCGTGGCAATGTTCCGCTCAACAATCCGCTTGTTGTAGCTGGTGATTTCCCGCACACCCATGCCATCCAGCAGGGCATAACGCCGCTCCATCTCGCACAGGCAATACTGCAGGGCCTGGAACGCCTTCTTTGGCTCGGTGATAACTGGAGTCAGCAGGTGGGGAATGTCGTTGTAGAGCTTGAGCTCCACGATTTTCGGGTCAATCAAAATCATACGCACCTCCTGGGGAGAACGCTTGAACAAGATTGAGAGAATCAGGGAGTTGACACAGACAGATTTTCCAGAACCAGTGGAACCGGCAATCAGCAGGTGGGGTGTCTTGGCCAAGTCAATGACTTGGGCTTCGCCAGTAATGTCCTTACCAAGAACCACCGGCACTGCCTGCTTGCGGAAGGCTGGATGCTCGGTGTCAATCAATTCCTTAAAGCTAACGATGGCCCGCTCCTTATTGGGCACTTCGATTCCTACTGCATGCTTGCCGGGAATAGGGGCTACGATACGGACGCTCGATGCAGCCAATCGCAGGGCAATATTGTCCTGCAGGGCCACAATCTTGCTGAGCTTCACGCCGGGAGCGGGCAGAATCTCGAACATGGTAATTACCGGCCCCTTTCGGATACCAGTCACCTCCGCCTCAATCTTGAACTCACTGAGAGTTGCCTTTAACTGATGGGAGGCTGCCACCGTCTCGTCATCGATAACCCAATACTCACCATCGGGATAGGCGGTCAAAAGCTCCTCCGCTGGTACCTTGTAGAGGCCCCGCACAGGGTGTGGCACGGCACGCTCCACCACAGGCTCCTGTACCTGAACTGCTTCTACGAAAGGTTCTGTTTCTTCAGCTTCATCATCAAGAATATCTTCCCCTTCCATGAAAATTTCTTGATCTTCATCATCGTCTAAGTCTTCTTCTTCAAACTCATCTTCAATAAGGAGCTCCTCGTTAGAATCATCCCCCTGATCCTCAAGCTGAATATCAAAATCATCGTTCTTATGGGAAGGATTTTCACAGAAATCATGCTCAGAAGAATCTTTTCCTTCAAGAGACTGTCGAACAATGGAATCATCTAAAACATGGTGCTCCTCATCCACGGTAAGCTCATCTTCAAAGACAGACTCCGACAGTTGCAATGACTCATCTTCCAAATGGGAAGCTTGGGTAACAACAGAGCTATCCATGGTGCCAGAATTATCTCCAAAGGGATCCTCAAAAAAAGCAGCCTCCCCAGGATTTTCTAGCTCTGGGGAATCAAGCTCCAGCTCCCTTCCAGCAGAAAGAGGCGTAGGATCCAAGGAATATTGGGGAATTGGTTGAAAATGAACTGGAGAAACATCTTTTTCCTTAGAAAATACTGCTTCAGTCACTTCTTGAACCTGATGCTCCTCCTTTTCTGGCAGCTGGGCAACAGCTTCACAGGCTACCGCTTCCAGATTCTCCTTTTGACAGGCTTTTTTTTGTAGCTGAAATTCTTCAATGTACTCCTTAGAAAATACATCTTCTTCAGGAATGGGAGCTGTGGCAAAAAAATCCGCTCCAAACACATCCTCCACCACTTCTTCCTGACATTCTGCCTTAACCTCAGCTTCCGTTGCTGATTCGGTAGAAGAGATTTGCTCCGGCTCCTCTGGGTCAAGCTGATTTTGAGCGGCTTGCTTCAAATCATTCTCATCCTGCAAAGCTTCCAATTGTATTGGAACGGATAAAATCTTACCAATGGGCTCCTCATCCTGAACATAGCCCCCTTCGATTGCCAAGGCCTCTTCAGAATCAGAGTCTAAAGTCGCTTCAACAGGAAAATATTCTTCCTCCAGCATTTCGTCATCCAGAGGAAACTCATTTTCCTCTGGAAATTTATCTTCCACGGGAAGCTCATCTTCTAGGAGAAACTTCGCTTCTGACTGAAGCTGCTCCTCTGCATTGCGCTCCCCTTCCTCAAAGGCAAGCTCGTCTTCTTCAGCCAAGTCCTCGATATTTTCTTGAATGATTCCTTCAGGGAAAATTGGTGGATATGCTTCTGTTTTTGGGGCAACAGGCTTTCCTGCTCGTAATTTATTCAGAATAAACCCACCCACATAGGAAGCAGCAAAATATTCAATAGCCAGCACCAGAATACAAACGATTATTGCAACTGCCACCTGAATGCCCACCAAAGGGCTATTCCCGAGGGCCAACATTTCAGCACAAACTTTTTCACAAATAACAACGGTAAAAAAGGGAATGCAGGAAGAGGCGTACAGTATACCAATTCTCTCGTTCCAAGGGAAAAGAAAGCATCCCAAGCCAGCTGCAAAGAAAAAAACAGGAATCAAAAGGCTAGAATACCCATAGGCTCCATACAAAAGCCCTCCCAAACCGCTGAGCAAGGGAGCAGATGCCTTGTTTCCAAAGGGAATCAACTGAAGCAGTAGGGCAACAAGAAACAAGGCCGCAATGATCAGCAGAGCCATCCCAGAAACAGCATTTATCTTTTCAGATTTTTTCATCGAATTTATTTCTCCTGACTATACATGATTATCGGTTTTTTTGAGGCCGAGTTAAGATTTTGCGGAGTCAGGAGCTTCCACCAACCGGGTGAATTCTGGCTATGGGCGGCAAAAGCTACCCATAGCCAGAATTACGTACCCAAGGATGTTGGTTTTACGGATAGGTAATGCGTATAGCCGGAACAATGCCAATCTCCGTGGTAGTGACATCTAAAGTTTTAGTTTGATTAGGAGATACAAAACCAGAAGGCAAGACATATTGACTTCCTGTACCAGCAGCTCCAGAGGATCGCAAGAACCACACTTGCGTAGGTATGTCTGAACCACCGGGGTAACTGACGGTCCCGATAGTCTTGCTACCGTAGTCTTTAAGAGGCCGGATACGAGCAGAGTCGCCAGAGAAGTAGCTGGTAACCTGAGTCAGATCCAGCAGGAACACCTTGTCATTGACACCAGTTTCCACGGTGGTTGACTGTATCTTACCCTGAGCGACATCAGAGAAGGCAGTCTGAAGGAAGCCCTTGTCTGTGTAAGCCGTACCCTGTGTGTCACCTGACTCGTACTTTCCGTTCAACCACGCCCGGATGGTACTGTACTTGTAGTTATTGGGCTTCACAGCCTTACCTCCGATGGTTCGATCTCCCCTATCTTTGTAGTAGGGAATGCCACCCACAAGCATATCCTTTGTCAGCAATAAAAGAGTGCCATTGGCAACCTCTAGCACCTCCCACTTGATGGGCTCCACCTTGTATTCCTTACCAGAATGCTTCACATAGTAGTTTCCATCACTACCCACATAGTAAGTGAGTCCACCCTTCTCAACGGAATTGTCTCCAACCTTAATTCGACCATCCCACCTCGGGGACTGGGGCCAGTATCCGAACTCAATAATGCTTCCTACACTAGGAGTGCCCCCACCCTCTACCTTTATTTCATCAGAGAATACGTAGGCTGCCACGTCCACAGTAAGGGTTGTTTCCTTCGTAACGGCATCACCGGTGTATTGCTCGGTGTAACTAACAGTGACCTTTTTATTCATTCCCTCGGAAGTGGTTAGTGTAGTTGCATCAGTGGTAACCTTCCATCCTGTCACTTCCTTTTTTGTTCCGTCATTGTATGTGGCAGTCACTTTCATGCCGTCGAAGCTGACGGTCTCGCCCTTGCTGTACGCAGTTTTTTTTGGCTTGGTGGAGACAGCGATACTACTTAGCTTACGAACCCTGTAGGTGGCGCTTGTCTCATTACTATCCAGCAAGCCCGGCTTGGTGGCTTTGGCAGTGATGGTAGTATCCTGGGTGATTGTCATGCCAATGGTAGAGCCATCAGCATAATCATGCCAATCTCCGCCATCGACTTTATACTGTATGGTGGCATCGGGAGTATCTGTGGAGAGCGTTACATAAATGGTTTCACTATCATTGAAATATGCTCCGTCAAGGGGATTGAAGGTGACAGGCTTCACCATGTCAGTTATGGTTCCCTCAGGAACCTTGACACCACTGACAATGGTGGGACTCGCTATTCCCTCACTGTCTACGGCGGCAAGGCCTACATTTTTGTTGCCAGCTTTATAGCAATACACTCCGTTTTGTCCCTGCGTTTGGGCTGAATCTTGGCAACGATCAATTTCAAGCCGTTGCCCATCTACGGAGAACCACTTGATGTCGTTTGCCTCGGTACCACCGCCAGTGGTATAATTCCAGCTCCAGTACAACCATCCGTCAGCATCGGGCAACCACAGCTCACCCGCCAACACAACCTTGAAAGTACCGTCATCAGCCCTGTTTATGCGAGTTGGTGCAGCCGGTGGCGTATTGTATTGCAGGGTTATGGACTGACCTGCCACCGCAATCTGATTGTCTGTCCTCACCGGTGCAATGGTGATGGTAAAGGTTTGATGCTCCAAATCGGCACTCCCCGCCCCTAGCTTTACTGAAAGGAGCGAGTTGTTGTCCGAAAGACTTGGAATTCCAACCAGATTTGCAACGGCAGGATTATCGATTATTACGGAAGAACCAGAGCTGGTACCGGTTGTCACTTCAAGACCGTATCCTTTGGGATTGATGAGGGCTGCCACAAAGGTTGGTGTGGTAGTGACAGGCATGGTGTCAATGCCGGAGTCATTTTTTTGGAAGGTAGCACCACTTTTGTCCAAGCGCCCCACCTGCACGGTTTGTGACCAGTACTCCAAGTAGCCCTTCCAGTCGTTCATCCACAGGTCGCAGCCCCACAATGAGATTACAAAAATTACACTGAAAACAGAAGAACAGAACTTTTTTGCTCTTAAATACATTTTTCCCCCAATTGTCCGCTGTTTACCTCGACAAGCTCAGCACCCCGAAACCAACCCTACACATTATAACACATTCCTAGGGTTTGTCCAGTTTTGGAGCGGTTTTTTAGAAAAATTGCCCCAGGTCTTGGAAAACTTGCGGTTTCATAAAAACTTGACGCTTTTCCTAGGTGACTTGTACAAGCTTGTTCTGCTACCAGGGTTCTTAGGGGGACAAGGGGCAGGACATCGTAGCCCGTTGCCGCCGCTGACGCTTTTTTCTATTCGCATCTCGCTCCGCATCATAGGAGTGACGGCCAGGAATTCCCAAGGCAATACGATTTTGCTCCGCCTCCAGCTGAAAATCCACCATGCGGCGGAACACAGCCATCAGCGGCGTGGCATCTATCTTGGAGTCCACCAGGCCAGCCCCTTGCAGCTCACGAATCAGATGGTAGCAGGACTCGATGGTGGAGACACATCCTTCTGCAGGCTGCTTTTTGAAGGTAAACTCCGAGGTGTACAGCTGCTGAAAGGAAAGCTTGGGCAAATTCCGCACATTTGGGGAAAGACGGAGCATTTTCTTGGCAAAAAACCAGGTGGCATCCACCACAATCACCAGAAGCCTTCGTTTTCCGCCTCCCAAAGCAGGCTCCAAGGACTCCTTTAACTGAGGAGACTGGGCGGTAAAGGCATCTTCTGCAGGATACAGCACCACAGGAAAATAAGCTGAATCGGCCAGCAAAACATTGAGCCGCTTGTTCTGGGTAAAATCGATTCCTACAATGATTTCTGAATCCACCAAGGACAAGCTTGCCAGCCGGCCTGTTCCCGTATGCTGATGATAGGCTTCCTTGGGATGCATAAGAAAAACAAACTTGATGCCAGTATCTGTTGCCGTGATATAAGGACAATAACAGGTGGAAAGGGGTCTAAAACACTGAAGACATTTTTCTGCCACGAGATAGAGTATAGCATAGGTTCAATGAAATTAAAAGCGGTGGAGGATTCCAGCAACCCACCGCCGCCTCTGCCCACTCTTTCGTTCATCGGGCTATACTCTGGGTCGATGGGGCTGGTGCTAGGGCGTCGGTGGTAGGTGCCCTTCCCCTAAAAAAACAAAAATGATCCAGATATTCCCATGATTCCAAAAAAGATAAGAGTTTTTTTCCAGTATTTTGTGGGAGTAAGTCCATAAAATTCTTTTGGAAATCCTTCTCGTATGTCCCAATCATTTAGATTCCTATTTTTTAAGTATTCATATTTATTGAGTGTTTTACTCCACTCTTCTGCAGTGGCTTTAATGCCTTGCAATATTGAGATAAACGTGCCAATAAAACTAAAAATAAAGATACATATTATTAGAATCATATTTGATTGCCCCGCATAAAACCACAGTACCATACAAATTTTATATTTGTCCAGTTTTTGGAAGAGTTTTGTGAAAAAATTGCCACAGGTCTCGGAAGACTTTTACAAAAAAATCCAAACTTTCTCCCGCAAAAAAGACAAATTCTTCATATTCAACCCTATAAGTATAGTAGAGAAGAATTTTTTTCAGGAGATTGAATGGAAAATCAAACCACCACCAAATTCAAACGATGGGAAGATTTGGACATCACCGATGACTTCATCTTCACCCGAGTCATGCGGAACAAGAGACTCTGCCGTACTCTGCTTGAGATGATTCTCAAGGTTAAAGTGGGGAAAATCAAGTTCCTCACCAGCCACCACGCCATCCAGATTGACCCCAACGCAAAGGGCATCATCATGGACGTGTACTTAAAGGACGAAGACAAAGTCATCAATGTGGAGATGCAAGCCTCAAACCACGGAGACCTCCCCCGCAGAGCCCGCTACTACCAGGCCGCCGCCGACATCGACACCACACCAAAAGGCTCCGAGTACAACGACTTGAAGCAGAATTACGTTATCTTTATCTGCACCTTCGACCCATTCCACAAAGGCAAACCATTTTATACCTTCCAGAACTACTGCGTCGATTGCAAACCACCCATCCCGCTAGCGGACGGCACGGAAAAGATTTTCCTGAACACCATAGCCAAAGACACCAGCGGCCTTGACGGTGAACTATGCTTGTTCTATGATTATGTGAGAGGAAAAGCTGCACAAACAGCCTTCACCAAGGAGCTAGATGAATCCATTGCTCGAATGAAGCAAGAAAAGGAGGAGCGGAACATGTATCTCACCTACACATCCCGCATGATGGAGTGCCGCCGTGATGGTTATGAGGAAGGCAGGGAAGAGGGCATTTCCATCGGGCTGGAGCGTGGAGCCTACGAAACCAAGCTGGAGACGGCTAAGAGTTTACTTGCAGAAGGATTACACCCAGAAATGGTAGCTCGTTGTACTGGGCCTCCGCTAGATGTAGTGCAAGGATTGCTGCAAGAAAAGGGTTTTAGGGGACAAGGGGCAAGACATTGTAGCCCCTTGCCTGCTGACCAGTAGAGGGTTGTCCTTCCCCTAGAGAAGGAACCTTCTCGACTACAATCCCTTCCTGTGATACAATACCTCCCATGGAAAAAATCTCGGTGATTGTAGAAGGTGGCGGAATGCGTGGTATGTACGCCGCAGGAATCCTTGATTGCTTTATCCAGCGGAACATGTACTGGAACAACACCTATGGTGTTAGTGCAGGCTCTTGTCACGCCTTGTCTTATATTTCCCGCCAGTTCGACCGAGCCAGACGGGTAAATGTAAACCACGTAAAAAAATCAAGCTATTCGGGTTTGTGGTGTCTCCTTCGTCATGGAACCTATTTTGGCTTTGATTACATCTTCCGTACCATTCCCGCCAACGATTGTGTAGATTGGCACACCTTTTTCCAGAATCAAAACGCAAATCGCAAGTTTTACGTGGTGTCCACCAAGGCCACCACTGGTGAGGCTCATTACATCTGCCCCGATTCCCCCAAAGCAGCCCTTTTATGGCTGGAAGCCTCATCCTCCCTCCCCATCATCGGCAAGCCAGTCACCATAGACGGCTTTGACTGGTTCGACGGTGGCATTTCAGATTCAATTCCCGTTCGTCAGGCAGAAAGGGACGACCACACCAAGCACATCATCATCTTGACCCAGCCAGAAGGCTACCGGAAAAAGCCTGTTTCCAGCTCCACGGAAAAGGCCCTGTGGTTCATGTACAAGAAATACCCTGCCCTCATCGAGACAAACCTGCAGCGATGGCAAAAATACAACGAAACCCTGGACTACGTCCAACAACTGGAGCAGGAAGGAAAGGCCTTTGTATTCCGCCCCGCACCAGAGGTGGTAATTGGACGCCTGTCAAAAAACCAGAAAACCCTGCAGCGGCTCTACCAAGCAGGTTACGAAGATGCCTGTGCAAGGCTTCAAGCTCTAGCTGATTTTGCTCCTTGGGAAAAATAATTTCCGATTGCAACAGGCTCATTGTCCAACTTCCCGAAATCCGTTATATTTGTAGCAGATTATGACAATGGACAATCTCATTTCTAATATATTGGCTTCATACAGCGAGTACGGCTGTATCAATCTGAGCAATGCCCAAAGCTTTCCCAATCGGCAGAATGTCATTGATGTGCTGCTGGAAATTCTTACCCTGATTTTCCCCGGCTTTAGAACCGTGGAGCAGCTGGCAGAGGACAACCTTCGGTATGTAACTGGTGCCAGAGTAAACAGGATTATTACAGGGCTTACAGGAGAAATCAAAAAGGCAACCCTGTACCTGTGCCGTCAGCGGGGTTTGGAGCAGTCTGCCTGCACAAAGCTGGCAGAAAAAACTGCCATCTCCTTAGTTGAGCAGATTCCAGAAATCCGCCGCAAGATTATCCTTGACATTGATTCAGCCCTCAAAGGTGATCCCGCCGCTGGTTCCACAGAGGAGATTATCCTGTCCTACCCTGGAATCGAAGCCATCGCAGTACATCGCATCGCCCACGAGCTGCACCAAAACGGTGTTCCCATCATTCCACGCATCATGAGCGAATACATCCACGGCAAGACTGGCATCGACATCCATCCCGGAGCCACCATCGGCGATGCCTTCTTTATTGACCACGGTACTGGTGTAGTCATTGGAGAAACCACCGTCATTGGCAACAAGGTAAAGCTGTACCAAGGAGTTACTCTGGGAGCATTGAGCGTTCACAAGGAGCAACGCTGCTGCAAGCGTCACCCCACCATTGAGGATAATGTTACCATCTATGCAGGAGCCACCATTCTGGGAGGAGATACTGTCATTGGTGAAGGCAGCATTATCGGTGGCAACACCTGGGTAACGGAATCGGTGCCGCCACGAAGCATCATCACCATCAATTAGGCTACCTTGACTATTCTGATTCCTTTCCGTACACTTTTTATATGAAAGAAACCATCCCTCCAAAACGATTCCTGTTCATTTGTTACGAAATCTTGAGACTCTTTTTTATCTTTACCTTTCGTCCAGAATTCAACATCGACATGCTCCCTGCCTCTTGGTATATGGCAGCCCCCTTGTTGATTCTTCCCTTGGTTTTGGTCTTTTTTATCTACCAAGCACAACAATCGGAAGAAAAAAAAGTCTACGGCAGAATCTATGCCTATAGCAAATTTCTTTCTGTTGCGGGCTTTTTCCCCTTTATGAAGGTGGCTCTTGTTCCAGCCTTTGAACATGCTAAGCTTACCGGTTATTATTCCTTGAAACGAATGGGAATTTTACTGATATTTTTACTGATAGATGTTATACTAGGATTAATCTTCCTTTTAGATAAAGATAAGGAAGAAGAATCACAGCAAGACGAGGGAGATGAAATTCATGCAGATAATTCCAATAGCCAGTGGTAAAGGTGGTGTGGGCAAAAGCCTTATCTCGGCAAACTTAGCCATTGCCCTCGGCCAGGCCGATAAAAAGGTTATTCTGGCAGACTTGGATTTAGGAGCCTCAAACCTGCACCTTGTTATTGGCCATCAGGCTCCCAAGCAAGGTATAGGAACCTATTTGTCTGGACAGGCAAAGTTCGAGGATATTATCCTGGAGTCGGAGTACAATAACGTACGTTTTATTCCCGGAGACTCTGAGATTCCCGGCCTCACCGCCCTGAAAATCAGCCAGAAGAACGACTTGATTAAAAAGCTCCAAAAACTTGATGCAGACTATTTGATTTTAGACTTGGGAGCTGGAACCCATCTTACTATTTTGGATTTATTCCTTCTTTCTCCCCAGGGAATTGTAGTGACAGCTCCAACAGTCACCGCCACCTTAAATGGGTATCTTTTCCTGAAAAATGCTGTATTCCGCATGATGTACAACACCTTCAAGAAGAATTCCAAGGCCTACAACTATTTGGAGCAGCTGAAATCGGATGCCACCTCCCTGCAGCGGCTTTACATTCCCAAGCTGGTGGAGAATATAGCGGCCATTGATCCCCAAAGTGCAGCCCTGTTCAAGCATCGCATGAATCAATTTAGACCACGGCTGGTGCTGAACATGATTGACGAGCCACGGGATGCGGACAAGTCCCTGAAAATCCGTCGTTCCTGCAACGAATATCTTGGACTGGAGCTGGAGCATCTTGGCATTATCTATCGTGACAGCCTGCAAGACAAGGCACTGGAGTCCCGGCTGCCCATCATCATCTACAAGCCCCAATCATTGCTGGCCCAATCAATCTATCGAATCGCAGACAAGGTGATTGCCTCCCAAACACTGACCTTTGATGGTGTTGCAGATAGCTTTGAGCAGGCGGAAGCAGAAGCCGCCGAGGATTTGGAAACAAAGATGTCCTACGTTGAAGACCTATTGGGAAGTGGTGCCCTTACCACGGGAGACTTAACAGAAATCATCAAGTCTCAGCAATATGATTTAACTCAGCTTCGCAAGGAAAATCAGCTGCTGAAGTCTAAGCTGCTGAAGGCAGCTGCCCAGGGCTTTAGACTGTAAAGGATTTGTATATGCCACTTTACTTGAACTATCCCTCTTGGATTCATCCAGAAATTTTTCCTGGTGTTCCTGTTCTTGGCCTTATTCGTTGGTATGGCTTGATGTACATCTTTGCCTTTGCAACAGCCTTTCTCATATTGAAGCGACTTATGAAGGAAGGTGCCTTAAATACTCCAGACTACACCGCCAATGAAGATGATTTATTTAGCTTCATCGCCACCGGCATTGTTTTCCTGCTGATTGGAGCAAGGGTTTTTTCCACCTTGGTGTATGACACCTCTGGCTTATATTGGAAAAAGCCTTGGCTTATCTTTTGGCCCTTTAACGAGGCGGGACAATTCACAGGTCTTGCAGGAATGTCCTACCATGGTGGCTTTATTGGTGGTTTTATCGGCATGATTTTTTGGTGCCTACGGAAGAAACGCCCTATTCTCCAGTGGGCAGATGCCATGGCCATCGCAGTTGCCTTTGGTTACACCTTTGGCCGTTTGGGAAATTTCTTGAACGGAGAGCTTTTTGGTCGCATCACCACCATGCCCTGGGGAATGGTGTTTCCCCATGCCCAGAAGTTTTCCGCCACCATTCCCTGGGTACAGGAATTCGCCGCCGAGGCTGGCATGGTTCTAGAAGAAGGCCAAAAGCTGGTGAACCTGCCCCGCCATCCCAGCCAGCTCTACGAGGCCCTGTTTGAAGGAATTATCCTTGGATTCATCCTGTGGAGCCTTAGAAAGCACAAGCCTTTTGCAGGCTTTACCACGGCCCTCTACACCATCGGCTACGGCTTGTTTCGGTTTTTCATCGAATATTTTCGTGAACCAGACATTGACCTTGGCTACAGAATCCAAGCTGTGACTGGAACACCCACCTACATGAATACCTCTTGGCTCAATATTTCCACCGGGCAAATTCTTTGTTTACTGATGATTGCTGGTGGACTTTTATTGATGCTGTCCTGCTGGCTACGGAGCCGGAAACAAAAGGGCAGATGACAAAATCTCAGGGAGGAGAATGATGTTTGATGCGACAAAAACCAAGGATGACTGTGTGGCGTGGATCCGCAAGTTCTTTGAAGAAAACGGTAAGGATTGCAATGCAGTGGTTGGAATCTCCGGGGGCAAGGACAGCTCCGTAGTGGCAGCTCTTTGTGTAGAAGCCCTTGGCAAGGAACGTGTTCTGGGAGTTCTCATGCCCTGCGGGAGCCAGCATGACATTGACATGGCCTACAAGCTGGTACAGCATCTGGGAATCCGCCATTTTGAAATCAATATTCAAGAAGCAGCCGAAGCCATGAAACGAAGCATTCCCTTCGAGCTTTCCCAGCAAAGCAACGTAAACCTGCTTCCCCGTCTCCGCATGACAACTCTTTACGCCGTCTCCCAAAGCTTCAATGGGCGGGTGGCCAACACCTGCAACCTGTCGGAGGACTGGGTGGGCTATTCCACCCGCTACGGCGATGCGGCCGGGGACTTCAGCCCCCTGTGCAACCTGACAGTGCAGGAGGTGAAGGAAATCGGCCATGCACTGGGTCTCCCCGCCGACCTGGTGGACAAGGTTCCCATCGATGGACTTTGTGGTAAGACCGACGAAGACAACCTGGGATTTACCTACGCCGAGCTGGACAAGTACATCCGCACCGGTGAGATTGAAAACCAGAGCACCAAGGCCCGCATCGACCAACTGCACAAAATCAACCTCTTCAAGCTCCAGCTGATGCCCAGCTTTATGCCGCAGCTGTAATCGACATCGCAGACATTGCTGACGGAGCCGCCGCCACCATCAAGATTGTGGAAAAAGCCCGCCCTTAAGTGTGACGACTTCGGCGGGCTATTCAAAATAGCTTAACGGAGGCGGTCGCTCGATTGCTTTGCGTCCCCGCTTATTTGTAATGTATACTGAGAAATTATTTTCGTCAACTTTACATTAAAAAAAGTGAGTTTACCAACGCGGTTCAAAACTCTAAAGCCCGCCTTTTAAGTTTTGATTTCTTATAAGCCTAGTGTTTTCTTTATTCCTGAATATTCCTTCAAGATTTCGTTTGCCAGAACCGTTCCATAGTTGTTGTAAATATTCTGTTTATTTTCCTCACTGGTTTTCCACCACAAACCTTTATATGTATCGCTTCTGTTTACATACACATTTCTCGTTCCTTTAACAGTTTTTGTCTGGGAATCATAAACTATAATTTTACAGGTTGCTTCCAGATGCAATTCAGTTTTATAAGGCTGAGCCCACAAAATTACACCAATTGGAGCCGTTACTACCAAACCTGTCAGAACTTGACCAGCAACTCTTGAACCGGACATATAATTATCCTTATATGTTAAGGAAAAATCACTCATATCGACAAAAGTAACATATCGTTTTGTATTTTTATAAGTTTCTATTTCCTGCAATGAGTAAATTCCAAAATATGCTTCCCTTTGGTCTACAGCAATACCAGCCAGCTGTAAATCACCCCCTAACCGGCTGAAGGCTTTTGTCTTTAAAATTACCTCTATATCTTTATTAACTAACTGTCCGAAATTTCCACTTCCTTTAAATCCTATAAATTCCATATCTGGAATTGTAAAACTACTTTCCACATCTATGGGTTTTTCTTGATTTATCAAACGCATTTGTGTCTGGCAGCTTAAAAATGCAAGCATTGATAATAAAATAAATAATCCAAATTTAATTTTTTTCATAAAATCCTCCTAGATTTTACCTATGTTGCGAAACGAGCGTAAAGCGAAGTTTCGCAACATAGGTATTTTTCAATACCTATGTTCAGTGTACACTGAACATTTTTCGAGAAAATTTGTTGGAGGATTTTTTTCTTGTAACACAAGCGGGCCAGTGGTCCGTCCGCCTAACAAATATTCTCCGTATCCGCCATAAACCTCTTAACAGGCAAAAAGACAGTGTTTAAAAGGTTTCTGCCTAAAATTCACCATCCGTACCGCCTAAAATCCCGTCCAGCGGACTAACAATCTCCTTAGCCCCACGGTTCAACACATGAGTGTAAATCATTGTCGTGCGAACATCGCTGTGCCCTAAAAGCTCCTGAACGGTACGTAAATCATAACCGCTTTTGTTAATTCCAAGAAACAAATAGGACACCCTGAGTCCAAAACCTGTGTTAGAATGAAAAAAGCAAAACAACATTTTAACAGAGGTGAAGATGAGAACAGGGTGTCCCATGCACATTGTAACAGTATTGCCGCACCAGAAGC
>JAZNAS010000067.1:0-11560 GCA_045586625.1 Treponema sp. | reverse complement strand
AATACCTTCTTCCCTACCAGTTGCAAGCCCAATGGAAATACCTTCTTCACGGCCAGTGGTTATACCTTTTTCAAAGCCTTCATCGTAACCGTCGTATCGTGCATCTGCCATTTTTATCGCCCAAGTCATGTAATGCCTCCTTTCCAGTGAGTTATTTTTCAAGGTGGTGATGCTGGCTGAGATAGTTTGAGCAAGCTCTGATTCCACCACACCCATCTGTAAGTAATGATAAAATGCTTGAAGTTTCTGGTCAAGGTTATCTAACTGATTTGCAGTGGTGTTCAAAAAGATGCGGAGGGAGCCGTCTTTTAGCTTGAGTTTAGGCTCTTCGTTGCAGATGTATTGAAAAGTGTAGCGGGGAAGATTTTTGTTGAAGGGATCAAAAGTACAAATAAAGATGAGGATATTATCTGGCAAATTGCGATATTTTGCTCCTGTGGGAGTGGTGCTGACATCTGCAACGCTTTGGTAATAGCGGCTCCGTTTGGGAAGCTCCTTCTTGTGTCCAGTTTGCATTTCCACCGTGATAATGCGATTTTCATCTCGCAGAAACACATCCATAATGATTCGCATAGAATCTGGATCAGTTTTGTGTTCATCTTGGGCAGAAAGGTAGCTGATTTTTCCAATTCGCACTCCAAGAATCAGCTCCACTACCTGCCGACAAATATTTTCGTTGTGCATCACCCGAGAAAAGATAAAGTCATCGGTAAAGGTAAGACTTTCCCATTTTTTTTGTAATTCTTCTTCTGTGAGCATTTTTCCTCCAAGTTTTTTTTACATATATATTATAGACTTGGAGGTGAAAAAAACTGCGTTTTTTTTGGTGGAACGTGGGAGTTTTTGTAAAAGTTTCCCGAGATGGGGCCTTTGAGGTGTAGCCTCTAGGACCAGCCCCATCTATTCAATTCACGAACAGTAGACCGCAAGATTGAAGCCCCGCCAGCACCATGTGGGGAGCAGGGGAACCCCAAGCAAATTATACTGGGGAGCAGGGAAGTTCCCTGCCCATGCACTTTTGCGGGGCAAAAGTGAGACTCGCTAAAATCGCTCAATGTATCGCGATTTTCCGGCTTGCAGCCGTCGCTCCCTACCTCCTCGCGTTAGCGAAGCGTAAGGCTGGGTAGGGCTTCCCTGTCCCCCAAGATAAATTTGGTTCCCCTACTCCCCGGAATGGAGTCGGAGGATTCAGCCTCCCGGGATGATGTTGGTGTTTACTGATGTGGCCGCTTCTCGTGGAGGAAGGTGTGGCGGGCAAAGAGATAGTGCCCAACAAAGCGGCTCATAAAGGCGTTGAACTTCCACTTGAAGGCCCACAGCGCTATCTTCTTTCCCTTTTGCTGGCAGATGAGGGCGTGGCGAACAACCTTGTCCACAGGCTTGCCTCCCAAAACCTCTTTTCGTGCGCCGTTGGAGGCCACATTGGCAAATTCTGTGGAAACGGAGCCGGGGCAGAGGGCAAGAACGTGAATGCCTTTGTCTTTAAGCTCTGCGGCAAGGGCTAGAGAAAAGCTCCTGACGTAGGACTTGGAGGCGGCGTAGACGGCAAAGTTCCCCAGGGGAATGTAGGCCGCAAGGCTTGCCACATTGATGATGCTGCTGCCGCTGGCAAGATAGGGCAAGGCCGCCCCGCAGATTCCGGTGAGGGAGGTGACGTTCAACTCCACCATATCAAGCTCCCGCTCCACTGGAGTTTCTTCAAAGGGGCCGTAGGTGCCAAAGCCTGCGTTGTTCACCAGGGTATCTACCACAAAGCTTCCTGCCTTGGCTTCTTCTGCAAAAAGCTGGGAAAAAAGCTGGTAGCCTCCCCGGCCGGCAATGTCCTGGGGAATGATTCGGACGGCAGGACAGGAAGGGGTGCGCTCAGCGTCCATCTGCTTCCAGCTGTGGGTCAGTGCAGCGGCCACTTCCTTCAGCCGCTCCTCCCGCCGTGCCACCAGCCAAAGCTCCTGTGCCTGCCGAAAATCCATGATTTGCCGGGCAAATTCCTTGCCAATTCCAGAGCTGGCTCCAGTAATGACGATAATTCTTTTCACTGTGCCAGTATACCATGGAAAGAATCTTGGGAAAAGTGTGGGAAAAGTGCAGGTCAGCTACCGCTTGTCCACCACATACAAATATTCTGTTACATGGATATTTCTGTTTTGCAGGTTGCGGGAACCACGGAAGGTATTATAATTACACTCCAGCCTCTGGATTTTCCCCTGGGCGGTAAGGAGGCTTTCCATTTCATCTGGCTTGATAAAGCCCTCCGAGTTGAAGGAAATCAGCAGGAAGGAGGCGGGAATGGTGGCAATGAGTCTTTCCAGTGCTTGCTTGATGTAACGAGCCTTGTTGTAATGGGAACGATTCCAATTCTTGGGAATGCCGGAGATGGGGCTAAGGTCATCAGCAGCGGGAAGGCGTCCTGTGGCCAAGAGGTTCAGCATAAAATAGTTGGAGCCGTAGGGATGCTGGTTGTAGGGAGGGTCCAGATATGCCAAATCCAGCGGCGGCAACTGTTCTGCGGCAGTCTGGGCTTCTTTTTGCAGCACCTCCACCTGGCAGGAAAAATTGCTGAACACGGGATAGGGCAGGGTGATGGGGGCGGCAA
This sequence comes from Treponema sp., assembly GCA_045586625.1. Taxonomy (GTDB): domain Bacteria; phylum Spirochaetota; class Spirochaetia; order Treponematales; family Treponemataceae; genus Treponema_F. Next base: position 8,967 of record JAZNAS010000067.1, on the reverse strand, counting down.
TCCGTTGGAGTGCATCCCGTCCTGTGCCGCCGAATTGTCCCAGTCCCTCCTTGTTCTTGTAGAACCCCTTGAACACGCCAGAGGTGTTGGCATGGATGGAGGCTTGGGAAAGCAATGGGGCAAGAAAATAGGCTTGCAGGTGAGGAGGCACCTGCTGGTCAATAAGCTTGCAAGCTGTGTCAAGAAAGCGGGCGTTGCGGGTGGTGTAGAAGCACCGTTCCCCAGGCTGGATGCTGGTGTCGTCGGCAGGTGCGTAATGCTTTGAGATAAAGCCCGGCTCCAGCGGCCCTTCCTCCAGCTGGCGGGTGAGGGTTTTGTGAAGCTGCCGCAGCTCCTCCGTGTCGGCCTCCTCCTTGTTGGTTTGGTAGCAGCTATTGATGACGGCAGAATACCGCTCCAGGTCATTTACCCACATTTCCTTGGCAAACTGCCGGCAATAACGAGCTACGACTCCAGAACCAGAGAAGCAGTCGAAGACAGAAAGCTTCTCTTTTTTCAATTCCTTTTGAACAATAGAAATCCCTTGGCCAATAAATCCCAGCAGGGAGCGCTTGTTGCCGATGTAGGTTATCAGCTGCTCCTGTAGATAGGCGGGATTTTCTTCAGAATTGAGGCTGACACTGGGCAAGGTCGGCAAGGATTGATTCTGGTTCATGGAAATCTCAACTCAAAGGCAGGATAGCACACCACAACACCGTGGCGATTCCAGCACAACCAATGGCGAGGCCACTCATGGCTCCTTCCACCTCCCCGATTTCCAGGGCCTTGGTAGTGCCTGTAACGTGGCTGCAGGTTCCCATGGCGACTCCCACTGCAACAGGATTGGTTATCTTGAATAGCTTTGCAAGGGAAGGACAAACCAAGGCACCAAAGTTGCCGGTAATGATAATGCCTGCCACAGTAATGGCGGGAATTCCCCCAAAGGCCTCTGCAAGACTCCAACCAATGGCGGTAGTAACAGATTTGGGAACTAAGGAGAGTATTACTGTCCAATCAAGATTAAACCAGCGTCCCATCAAGATGATGCTCCCAACGGCTGTAAAAGAACCTACAAGGGTTCCCACCAGAATGGGAAGAATATTTTTTTTCAGGGTTTCCAGCTGCTCGTACATGGATACAGCCAGAATGGCGGTGGCTGGAGACAGGAAGATGGCTATCATATAGCCACCGATATAGTAGGTTTCGTAGGGAATTTTTGTAAATCCCAAAAAGAGGCAGCAGACTACTATGGCTATCAGCAGGGGATGGGTTATAGGGTGCTTCCATTTTTTGTAGATGACAAGCCCCAGCTGGTAGGAAAAGATGGAAAGACAGATGCCAAAAAATGGAGAGTTAATGAAGGTTGTGTACAGTGTCATAAAATTCTCATGCATTGTCCGCTCCTTGGGAATAATCTTGTGGGATTGTTTTTTTCTTTTGTGTCAGCTTCATGGTGAGACTTACCGCAAAGGCGGTGGCGAGAAAGGTAAGGATGGTAGAAACCATGCTGATAACCAGCAGGGGAATCAAAATTTCTTTCAGCAGCTCTATATGCTGGATGATGCTGACACTGGAGGGTACCAAGAAGAAGGCCATGTTCTGCTTTAGGAACTGAGCCTTTTGCCGGATATGGTCAATCTTCATCACTCGTACCAAGAGCAGGATGAAAATCACTATCATTCCGATGATGTTTCCCGGAAGGATGAAGGGCAGCAGGGCGGAGATGCATTCTCCCACCAGACAAATTCCTGTGACAATACCAATCTGTAACAAGATGTTCATGTCCCCATAATGCCACGTTTTGGAGTTTCTTGCAATCCTGGGGCATTTCAGGAGGAGGAGTGGAATCCATTCCTCCCGCAAGGCAAATGTGGTATACTCATCCCCATGGACACCATGACTCCTGAGCAACGCCATTACGCCATGTCCCGTATCCGCAGCACCGGGAACCGGCCTGAGCGGGAGATTCGCTCCCAGCTCCATCGGTTCGGCTTCCGCTTCCGCAAGAACGACCGCCGACTGGCTGGCAGCCCCGACATTGTGCTTCCCCGCTACCACGCCGTCATCTTTGTGAACGGCTGCTTCTGGCATGCCCACCGCAGCTGTCCCAAGTTCCGCCTGCCCCGCACCAACACGGAGTTCTGGCGGAGCAAGCTGGAGCACAACAGGCGGCGTGATCGGGAGGTGGTGGAGCAGCTTCTTGCGGAGGGCTGGCGGGTGGCGGTGGTGTGGGAATGCTCCATCACCGGGCGGCGGCGGGCAGACAAGATTGCCAACGTGGCGGAGTGGCTGGCCTGGTGGCTGGAGGAGGACCTAGGCGAGCCCTTCGTGGAGGTGTGAGCTGCCCTCCAAAAATAGTGGAGACTACAGTGGTCCTCCACCACCGCTTTTGATTATGTAGGGCTTGGGGATGTAGGTTTTGTTGTCTTGCCAATCGGGATTGAGGACGGTCATTTCAGTGCTGAACAGGAGCTTTTTCAGATGCACAAGAGTCTCTGCATCAGTTTCAAGCCTTTCTCTCACTCCATTCTGACCAAGGATTTCAACTCCTGTATCTGTGAGGGTAATTTCTGGAATTTCGGTGTATATAAATGCTCCTTTTCTATACAAAATCCCCTTCTCATAGAATCCCCTCAATTTCATCAGCTTGAGTATTTTGTATTCAAAATATGCGAGAAAGATGAGAAGACCGGAATTTATGATTGTACACAAGAGAAGCTGCTTGGTTGATGTTGTAAAAACGACGAGGAAAAGAACCGTCAGCATTGTATATACAGGAACAATCAGGTAAAATCGTATATTGAAATTATGTTTAATTCCTCCAATTTTTCTGCCAAGAATTTTTATGGCTGTGAAAGTATCATACTTGCACAGGGACATGCTGATTTGCAATAGCAGGAGCAATGCCACGAAAAATATACCCATGCTGCCATACCTCCTGTTTTCTAGCCTGAATTGTATAGGTGCTTCGTGCGTTATTCAACAGTAAAAAATGAGATGGCTTGTTCTTTGTGCTCCGAAAGAATTCCCATCAACCGGAAAGCTGAGCCTGTGGGGTGGCTTCTTCCCGCTTCCCATGCCTCCACAGTTTTTTTTGACACTCCCATATAGCAGGCAAAAATAGTTTGTGTCATTCCAGCTTCGGTGCGAATTGTTCTGATTTCTGAAGGATTGAATTCTTTAACGGGAGCAATCATGTATGTCGTTTTCTTTGCGGAAATTCTTCCTTTTTCAAATTCGATTGCTTCTTGCAAACCTTCTTTTAAGTCTTCAAATAAAGAGCTCATATTTTTCTCCTACATATTGCGTGAGTTGGCAGCTTCATTTTTTAGTGCTTTTACGAGCTTTTTCAAGACAGTCTTTTCTTCGGCAGAAAGATTCTCTTGCTCTTTTTTTTGTAAAAGCAGTAATAAGGTATGTCACTTCATATTCCTCAAAATCTGTATAACAAACACGGACACTTCTACTTTTTCCTTTGTTTTCGATTTGTTTTCGAGTGGAAAGCGTACTTTTCTGATGCCTCCTGTTCCTTCCATTACGGGACCTGACTGAGGATTCTTTAGAAGCATTGTCTGCAAATTTAGCAAGTCTCCATCATTCAATCCAATTTCCTTCCATCCATCTCTTCGTGAATAATGGTACTTCTATGAAAGTCCTCGTGAATATATCCATAAGTTAATACTACACCCTATTTTATAGGGTGTCAATGTCAAAAAAAATTGATGTATTTAGGGTTGTTGGGTGCTGCCCTTTCTTCCCTGCTTCCCAATCTCCAATTTCTTTTCCTACTTGTATTGTAGATATTTCAAGTTTGACTATGTGACATTTTTGTGTTACACTTAATTATGACAAATGAAAATTGTATAATCTATTCTGGAATTTTTTTCCAGATAGAATGGTATTTTGATTCAAGGGGATATAGTCAAGCCTTTGAATATTTTCAAGAATGTAATGTAAGTCAAAAGCGAAAGTTTCTTTTGTTGTGTCAGAAATTGGGTGATTTTGGAAAGATACATGATGAAACTAAATTTAGAAATGAAGGTGACAAGATTTTTGCTTTTAAGCCACAGCCAGATAGATATTTGTGTTTTTTTCAAAGGGGTAAGAAGGTGATTGTGACCAACGGATTCAGGAAACGAGGGAGAAAGATGCCAAGAAATGAAAAGGAGCTGGCGTTGAAAAATATGCTGACTATTTGGTACGTCATTTGGGAGAGGAGGAATAAATATGACTACATTTGAACAGTTCTTTCATGAAAATCCAGATCAGAAAGCAATCTATGAAAAAGAATATAATGATTTTCTTCTTTCAGAGTTCATTGTGGAAAAAATGAAAGAAGAAAAGATTTCCATTCGGGAACTGGCTAGAAGGGCGGATGTTTCACCAACAATCATACAGAAACTTCGTTCCGAAGATGCAAGAAAAGTGAATTTAACAACCTTGACTTCAGTCTTAAAGTGTCTTGGGTATCAAATCAAGCTGGAACGGATACCGGTGCTGGGGTGAGCAGACGAGTCTTGTCGAGTATACTCGACAAGTTTCAATACCGGAGAAGCATTCCTCCAATTTCTTTGCCAAGAATTTTTATGGCTGTGAAAGTATCGTACGTGCGCAGTGTCAAGCTGATTTGCAATAGCAGGAGCAATGCCACGAAAAATATCCCCGTGCTGCCATACCTTCCCCGCCACCCAATCTCCAATTTCTTTTCCTAGTAGTATTGTAGAAAATGGCTCCTTTGTGGTAATATGGCTTAACTTTCACTAAAGTTTATGTAGACAGATTTTATATCCTTGGGGGTAATGACAATGAAGAATGCGTACGTGAAGCGGGTTTGGGAGCAGGTGCAGGCCAAAAATGGCCATGAGAGCGAGTACCTGCAGGCTGTTCAGGAGGTGCTGGAGTCCCTGGAGCCAGTGGTGGAGAAGATGCCGGAGCTGGAGGCCAATTCCATTCTGGAGCGGATTGTGGAGCCGGAGCGGGTCATCATGTTCCGGGTGCCCTGGATGGATGACTCTGGAAAGGTGCAGGTGAACCGCGGCTTCCGTGTCCAGTACAACAGTGCCATCGGTCCCTACAAGGGTGGAATCCGCTTCCATCCTTCCGTGAATCTCAGCATCCTGAAGTTTTTGGGCTTTGAGCAGGTGTTTAAGAACAGCCTCACCACCCTGCCCATGGGTGGCGGAAAGGGCGGGGCCGACTTTGACCCCCACGGCAAGTCCGACGCAGAGGTGATGCGCTTCTGCCAGTCCTTTATGACGGAGCTGTACCGCCACATTGGTGCCGACACTGATGTTCCCGCTGGCGACATCGGTGTTGGCGGCCGTGAGGTGGGCTATATGTTCGGCCAGTACAAGCGGATTTGCAACGAGTTCACCGGTGTGCTGACTGGAAAGGGCTTGCAGTTTGGTGGCTCCCTGATTCGACCTGAAGCTACCGGCTACGGCTGCGTCTACTTTGCCCAGAACATGCTGGCCGTCAAGGGAGACGATTTCAAGGGAAAGGTCTGCGCTGTGTCTGGTTCCGGAAACGTGGCCCAGTTCTGTGCCGAAAAGCTGATTCAGCTGGGAGCCAAGCCCGTGACCCTGTCTGATTCTGCTGGATTCATCTACGACCCAGACGGTATTGATGCCGAAAAGCTGGCCTTTGTGAAGGAGCTGAAGAATGTGAAGCGGGGACGCATCAAGGAGTATGCCGACAAGTATCCTTCAGCCACCTACACCCCAGGCCAGCGTCCTTGGTCGGTGAAGTGCGACTGCGCCTTCCCCTGCGCCACCCAGAATGAGTTGAATGGTGATGAGGCCAAGGCTCTGATTGCCAACGGCGTGAAGCTGGTGGCCGAGGGTGCAAATATGCCCTCAACACCCGACGCTGTGGCTGCATTCCAGGCGGCTGGTGTCATGTTCGCCCCAGGAAAGGCCTCCAACGCAGGTGGTGTGGCCACCTCCGGTCTGGAGATGAGCCAGAACTCCATCCGTATGTCCTGGAGCCGTGAGGAGGTGGACGAGAAGCTGAAGGGTATCATGAAGAATATCCATGACAACGCCTATGCCGCCGCCAAGGAGTTCGGCATGGAGGGCAACTATGTGGCGGGAGCTAACATCGCTGGCTTCCTGAAGGTTGCCCAGGCCATGATTGCCCAAGGTGTTGTGTAAGGAGTGAGCATGAGGATCGAGACAGAATGCCTCCACGCAGGCTACACCCCCAAGAACGGGGAGCCGAGGGTGGTTCCCATCGTTCAGAGCACCACCTATTGCTTTGATTCCACCGAGCATATCGCCGACTTGTTCGACATGCCCACCGAATTCATGTATTCCCGCTTTGCCAATCCCACCTGCGACGCCGTGGAGAAGAAGATTGCGGCCTTGGAGGGTGGCGTGGGAGCCATGCTCACCTCCAGCGGTCAGTCCGCCGTCCTTTGCACCATCCTGAACCTGTGCAAGGCCGGGGACAGCATTGTGGCTGTGTCCACCATCTATGGCGGTGTCATCAATCTGCTGTCCGTCACCTTGAAGCGGCTGGGAATCGAGTGTCACTGGGTCTCTCCCGATGCCACTCCCGGCCAGATTCGCAAGGCCATCCGCAAGAACACCAAGCTGGTGTTCGGCGAGACCATCGCCAATCCTGCCCTGCGGGTGCTGGACATCGAGCGCTTTGCCAAGGCTGCCCACGAGAAGGGTGTGCCCCTGGTGGTGGACAACACCTTTGCCACGCCAGCCCTGTGCCAGCCCTTGAAGTGGGGTGCGGACATTGTGATTCACTCCACCACCAAGTACATGGACGGCCATGCCCTGCAGGTGGGTGGCGTGATTGTGGACGGCGGCAGCTTTGACTGGACTGTTGGCGACAAGTTCAGCGACTTTAACACTCCCGACGAGAGCTATCACGGCGTGGTGTACACCCGTGAGTTTGGCAATCTGGCCTTCATCATCAAGGCCAGGATGCAGATTATGCGGGACTTGGGCATCTATCAGTCTGCCCACGCCGCCTTCCTGCTGAATCTGGGATTGGAAACCCTGCCGGTGCGTATGCGCCAGTACAGCCTCAACGCCTCAATCGTGTCTGAGTTCCTGAATTGCAGTGACAAGATTGAGTCTGTTATTTATCCCGGCCTGCCAAAAAGCCAGGACAAGAAGCTGGTGAAAAAATATTTGCAGAACGGCTGCAGCGGTGTCATTACCTTTGTTATCAAGGGTGGACGTGAGGCGGCGGTGCGTTTTATGGATGCCCTGCAGCTTGCCTCCCGTGTTGTCCACGTGGCGGACATCCGCACCTGCGTGCTGCATCCCGCTTCCTCCACCCATCGTCAGGCCACTGACCAGCAGCTGGAGGCAGCCGGAATCAATGCCGGCATGATCCGCCTGTCCGTTGGGCTGGAGAACGTGGAGGACATTGTCACCGACATTCAGCAGGCTTTGGAGAAGGTGTAATTGGCAGGAATCTCCAACTTCCACACTCATACCTATCTGTGCGGTCATGCGGAGGGCTGGGTTCCCGACTACGTGCGGGTGGCCCAGTCAGCGGGCTGTACTGCCCTGGGCTTTTCCGACCATTGCCCCTATCCTGAGCAGGACTCCAGGTTCTGGCTGATGGATGGCGGGAACGGGGCCGCCCGGGGGCTGAATCTGTGGCCTGAAATCAGGATGGCGGAGGCCGACACTGAGGACTATGTGGCCGCCGTGCGGCAGGCCGCAGAGACGGTGGACTTTCCCGTCTACCTGGGCTTTGAGTGCGAGTATGACAAGCGGCTTTACAGCTGGTACAAGGATGAGCTTCTTGGCCGCTGGGGAGCCGATTACTTGGCCTTTGGCCCCCACTGGGTGGCTGGCGGTCAAGACTTGCCCTATATTCCTGGGGTAACATCCAAAGCAGAAATCCGCCGTTACTTTGATGGGGTGGTGGAAGCCATTGCCAGCGGCCTCTTTGCCTTTGTTGCCCATCCCGACTTGATTATGGCCACTGGCCGCCAGTGGGATGCTGACATTGAGTCCGGCTTGAAGGAGGTTCTGCAGGCCGCCATTGACTGCAAGCTGCCGTTGGAAATAAATGGCCTTGGCTTGGCTAGGGCTCAGCAGGTGGGAAAGGGAGGGCGATTGTATCCCCATAATCGTTTTTGGGAGCTGGTGGCAGCATCTGGAGCGGCCGTCATCTGCAACTCCGACGCCCACCAGAGCCAGAACACCATAGTTCATGCCCAGCTGGCCAGGGACTATGTGGCTCAGTTCGGGTTGGTGCCGGTGGAAAGTCTTTTCTAGCTCTAATCTCATTCAGGATGGGCTGCGAGAATCAGCTGGTGGCCTCACTCCCTTCCTGCAAGCATTCCCTCCACCATGAATTCCTTGGGGATAGGTGCGGGGCGGCCTTCCTTTGTGACGCAGGCCCAAGTTACTTCAGCTTCTGCACAAACCGTGCCATCTTCTTTGCGAACCAGCTGGCGGAAGGTGCCGGAAATCGCCTTTGTCTTGATTGGCTCCACATCGATGAAAAGCTTGTCCCCCAATATGGCGGAGGCCTTGTAGAAGATGTCCACGTGGGTGACATAGAGATAGTAGCCCGCCGCCACAACTCCCTCGTAGTCAAAGCTGATGGCCCGCAAAAATTCCATGCGGGCGTACTCAAGGTAATTCAAATAGACGGCATTATTTACATGATTGTAGGAATCGCACTCGTAGGAGCGCACGGTAAGTGTGGCTGTATGCTTCATGGTGGCAGTATAGCATGGAGAAATTAAATGGAAAAGAGGGCGGAAAGTCAGGACAAGTAGGGAGCTACTGGCCTTGAATCAAACCTTTCACTACATCCAGCGGAAGATTTGTTCCTTGGGCTACTTGCTCCGAGGAAAGTCCCATGGCAAGGAGATTTTTTGCCGTCTCCAGCTTAGTTTGGTGGGCTCCACGTTCCAGCCCTTGCTCCAGCCCAATGGAAATACCTTCTTCCCTACCAGTTGCAAGCCCAATGGAAATACCTTCTTCACGGCCAGTGGTTATACCT